>CAJUHJ010000004.1:109604-136609 GCA_910586355.1 uncultured Lachnospiraceae bacterium | reverse complement strand
TGTGCAGCAGAGATTCTTAAGTTTATGATGTTGCGTTAGACGGGTGGTACTGATTTTAAAAGATATTTTCTCATATGAAATTTTTACAAATTCTGATAAGATGTCAGTAGAAACGAAAAATAAATGAGAGGGTGTTTTACAGATGAAAAAGGAAAAAGCAGCTCGGATGTTGTCCATGTACGACAGGCTTACCAATGGGAAAATAATATTTAAGGCTAGGGAAGTAGAGTTTTTTGGAGTCAATGAAAAAAGTATTCAGCGTGATATTGAGGATATTCGGGAATATTTAGATGAACAGGCGGCATTGACGGGGAACAGGGCTGAATTGATCTATGACTATAAAAAGCAAGGCTATCGAATCGAACAGTCGGATGGCGGACTGCTTTCAAAAGAAGAAGTGCTTGCAGTATCTAAGATATTATTGGACAGCAGGGCATTTTTGAAAGAAGAGATGATGAGCCTTTTAGACAGGCTTTTATCCTGCTGCGTCCCAAAAGAAAATCAAAAGATTGTGAAAGATTTGATTGCAAATGAGAAGTACCATTATATTGAGTTACAGCATAAAAAAGTATTTTTAAATTTTATGTGGGAGATTGGACAGGCAATACATCAAAGCCGATATGTGGAAATAGCATATGAAAGAAGTACGGATCATCAGATAGTACACCGGAAAGTACAGCCGCTTGCCATTATGTTTTCTGAATTTTATTTTTATCTTGCGGCGCATATTGAAAATATTGATCGTGAAAAAGCATTTGAAAATGCCAATGACAAATTTCCCACAATTTACCGTATGGACAGGATTCGGGGATTAGAAGTACAAAAAGAAACGTTTAAAATTCCCTATAAAGATCGTTTTGAGGAAGGCGAATACCGGAAACGGATACAGTTTATGCAGGGAGGGCGTATGCAGCGGACAAAGTTCTGGTATCAGGGAGGGAGCATTGAAGCTGTATTGGACCGTCTGCCAACGGCAAAGATTCTAAAGGAAGAGGACGGCAGAGTTTTGATTTCGGCAGAGACGTTTGGAAAAGGGATTGATATTTGGCTGAGAAGCCAGGGAGATTTTGTGGAAGTGATACAAAA
The DNA here is from genome assembly GCA_910586355.1 of uncultured Lachnospiraceae bacterium. Classification (GTDB taxonomy): domain Bacteria; phylum Bacillota; class Clostridia; order Lachnospirales; family Lachnospiraceae; genus Roseburia_B. Next base: position 135,523 of record CAJUHJ010000004.1, on the reverse strand, counting down.
TTAATAAAAAATTGTGCAATGGACAGAGTGTGTCTATCCGGTATGTTAGAATAAAACAAATATTACGTTTCTGACAGGTTGTAAAGCCACTCGTCCATTAATTGCTGAAGTATTTTTTTGGAAGAAGGAGAGAGAGAACGGTATTTACGAAGGAGAAGCAGTTCATTTTCATTTAAAGCTGTTTCTTCGATTTCTTCAATTTTATGTGCGCAGGAAGAATAGCCGATGAGATAATCAACGGAAACGTCGAAAAAATCGGCCATGGTTTTTAACATATTAAAATCTGGTTCTGTAATATGATTTTCATATTTATAAATGGACTGCTGGCTGCAGCCAAATTTTTTGGCAAGGGCCTGCTGGCTTAAGCCTTTGGCAAGCCGTAAAGATTTTAAATTGTTCATAATCATTCTCCTGCGTATTATTTTTATTTTATCAGGAAATTAGAATAAGATACAAAACTTAATAAGTGTTAAATATAACGCTTATTTAGTGTATTATAGATGTGAGGATAAAATATTAATAAGAGAGAGGAGATGAGGTTTAAAAAATGAAATTAACCAATGTAATAGCACAGCCTCAATTGTATTGGAAATTTTGCCCATTTTGTCACAAACCGCTTGGTAAAATCAGAGTTTTGAGGCGAAAAATGATAAAATTTTGCCGATGCAGAAATTGTAATAAAATCATAGATGAAAGGTTTATTGTGTGGTAAATACGAGGGACAGACAAAGGGGAGGAGAAGAAAATGAATATACAGCAAAAAGAATTTAAAAGAAAGATGCTTTCTCACAGAATAGTTTGGATGTTTTTGGGTGGAATTTTATATGTGGTTTTAGATTCAATCCTATCAAAAAATCAGATAAAAAATACATCTATTTTAACGATGTGTAAAGTGATTTTTGATTTTAGTGTGATATTTTTGGGAAATCAATTGTTTCGGGCTGTCATTATGATAATATCGAGAATAAATAATAACAGGGATGATTTTGATTCCCGCTTTAAGATTCATTTTCTGGAATTTATTTCGATTGGAGTTTTTATATATTCATTTAGGTTTAAATGGTGTAAAAGCTGGTTATGGCTTGATATTATTCTATTTATTTGGTTTTTCTTATCACTTATTATTAGCAATAACAGCTATCTTAATATATTAAAAATATTTAAAATTAGTGAAGAAGCAAATTATGAATATAATCAAAAGAAAGCTATGTATGAAAAAGTGAAGTGTGAAGTGGAAGAGTTTAACTTAAAAGAGAAAGAATTGTTAGAAGTAAGACTCAAATATGCGCAAAGCGACGGCGAATCGGATAAGGCATATCGGGATCAGCGTTCTTATACCGTAGATAGGAAAAAGGACCCGGATTATTATACGTTTCCATCCAGGCCCCCGTTTGAAGACTGTACTGGTATTGTAGGTTTATTTTCTGGTAAAGAGGATATTCTCAATTATGAAAAGAGGGTTGAGCAATACAAAAGCGCGTTAGAAAAGGCTTATAAGAATCAGGACAAAAAGAGCAGGGAACTGCAGGCTCGGATGAGTGAAGCAGAAACAGCGATACGGTATGTGGCGGGTACAGAAATTGACCAGAAAATAGAAGAGGAGCTGCAGGGGAGGGGGACGGTAGACCGGGCCCAAAAAGCCCGTGAAAGTTATAAGAAATTTGACAGAGGCAGATTATTTGAAAGAAGGAACAGAAAATTTTAAAAGGAAATGAGGAAATGCAATGGAAAACGAAATGATTGAAACAAATATAGTAGATAAAGAAAAGAAAGATTTGGTAATTACGACCGACAAAGCTAAAGTTCAATTTTCTCCTGAAGCCACGGAAATGCTTTGTGCAATCGGAAGTGATGTTATGAAAAATGCAGTTAATGCAGCTACTCAAAGGTATATGGCTGCGCTTCAAAAGGAAGCAGAATTGCAGGTAAGTACAATGGAAAAAACAGTTTCAGGACAAAAACATGTAATGGATGTACATGAAAGAAAGCAGCATGATTTATTAGAGAAATGTCTGGAGGAAAAAAAATTGTGGATGGAAAAGATGTCTGAGGCGGAGAGCCAAGAAGAAAAAACCGGGTGTATGTATATGATAGAAAAAATAAATGAACAGTTGGAAAAATTGTACCTTAAAAATAATGCAGATTTAGATTCAAATTTAGAACAGATGAAACAGAAGCCAAAAGGGATATTAGGGCAGATTTTTTCACGATTTGGCATATAAAAGGTTAAAATGTAAGGAATGACATTGCTATGGATAAAGATAATATTTCGGATTTTGAACTCGAATTGGAAAATTTAATAAACAGTACAACACAATTAACGTTTCCATTTTTATCGGGAGATAAAAAGAAAAGAGAGATTCTTTTGGAAGAGAAGATACATATTGATTCGGAAATTGACTGTATATCAGAAAAATATCAGATTGAGGCAGATAAAATAAAATCTGAAAGGGAGAAAATATGGGATAATGCCATGAGTACGGCCGAAAATAAGTTTTGTACGCTGTCGCCGTCTCTTAGAATGAATTCATTTTTTTTGCAGGAATTTATGCACGAGTATGCAAAAAATCAGGTAAAATGGATAAAACAAACTGCATATGAAAAACAGTAGATAGGAGAAGTGTTTTATGGGAAAGGTAGAAGAAAGAGCAGATATCTTGCGGAAATATTATAAACAAATTGAGACGTCCTTCGGTTTTGACATTCGGGAGAATATTTCTCTTAAAAAAATTCAAAACGCGCGGCAAAAATTTGCTTCGGGAGTAGACAGTTCTAGTATTATAGGATTTTATGATACGACAATTGTGGGAAGTGGGAAAAACGGATATTTATTTACAGATGAAATGGTTTATTATTTGGAGCCTTTGGAAAAGCCAAAAAAATTGTATTATAATCATATTGAACGTGTAGGAGTCTTAAGATTAGAGAAAAAGGATTGTGACCGTCATCTGAAATTTTATATGAAAGATGGTACGACAATTACATGGACAAGCTGTTTTTTAAATAAGATGTCTTTATGCAATTTTTTTGAAGAGATATTGAATGAGAAGCATAGCTCCCAAACAGAAAATAATCAAGGAAGATTTCATAATCCTTGGGGCTTAGTTAGCGGAGGGTTTGCGGCGGGAAACTATGGAAATGTAAATAAATCTTTTGAAGAAGAAAAATTTCATTCCAGACAGGGGCATGGTTTTGCGGCAGAGCGGGCAAACCATTTGTTTGATAAATTGACGGGGCATAACGCGAAAATAATTGGGGATAATAATGCAAAAAACGGCGCAGACCGGATGGTAGACGGAGTTTATATTCAGTCAAAGTATTGTGCAACTGGTTCGCGCTGCATCAATGAATGTTTTGAGGACGGCGGCAAAGGTACGTTTCGATATATATGCGATGGGAAACCTATGCAGATTGAAGTTCCGTCGGATAAATATGAAGATGCTGTGAGGGCAATGGAAGAAAAAATCCGCAGAGGCCAGGTTAAAAATGTAACAGACCCAAAAGAAGCAAGAAATATTGTACGGAAAGGACATTTTACCTATGAGCAGGCAAAGAATATTGCAAAGGCAGGAACCGTGGAATCACTGGCTTATGATGCAGTAAACGGAGCTATTATTGCGACATCGGCATTTGGAGTTACCGCATTAGTGACATTTGCTTCTTCTATTTGGAATGGAGAGGATTGTGAAGCGGCATTGAAAACGGCTACATATTCAGGGCTTAAGGTAGGCGGCGCTGCATTTGTAACAAGTGTTATTGCAGGGCAGCTGTCAAAAGCAGGATTAAACAGTGCGCTTGTAGGAAGTTCCGAGGCAATCGTATCTTTGATGGGACCAAAAGCGTCCGCGATATTAGTAAATGCTTTTCGTAACGGCAGTAACATTTATGGAGCGGCGGCAATGAAAAGCGCTGCAAAGCTTTTACGGGGAAATGCAATTACAGCAGGGGTTACGGTAGTCGTTATGTCGTCATTTGATATTGCAAATATTTTCAGGGGAAGAATTTCTGGTAAACAATTATTTAAGAATTTGACAAATACAGCTGCGACAGTTGCAAGCGGAACGGGAGGCTGGATGGCAGGCGCAGCAGCCGGAACTGCAATTTTTCCGGGCGTAGGTACAATTATCGGCGGTTTGGTAGGTTCTGTTGCTGCGGGCGCGGCAGCTGGAAAAGTAACGAATACGGTTTTGGATGTTTTTATTGAAGATGATGCGGATGAAATGGTAGAAATTATACAACAAGAATTTACTAAAATGGCAGGAGAGTATCTTTTAAATCAGAAAGAAGCAGAACGCGCAGTAGATAGATTAAGCAGAGAATTGGATGGAAAATTGCTGAAAGATATGTTTGCGGAAGACAACCGCAGCGCATTTGCCTATACGTTGTTAAAACCAATCATCGAAAGAGAAGTATCTTCAAGAGAAAAAATATTTGCTCCAAATGAAAATCAGATGATAAAAGCAATGAGAGAAGTCTTAGAGGATATATCGGATTATGCAGAGCCGGCTTAAATTGAAATGAAAATAAAAGCTGTTTTTTCACATGGATAAAATTTAATATCTTATAACAATGAAATTATGATTGAAATTTGTGTGAATTTAACAAAAAACCACTATAATTCAGGTAGCAAAACAAATCAATTAGTAGTATAATGATAAAAAATAGTGGGAGGAGACAGCATATGAAATTAAAAAGAAGTCTGTCAATTTTGTTGGCAGCCGTTATGATTTTTACAGTTGTACCATTCAATCAGGTATATGCAGAAGAGAATGCAGACAGTGGTATTATGCCGTCTGAAGAGGAAAATGGAGAAGGTACAGAAGACGTTCTATCAAAGGCCAAAATCAGCAATCAGTCTGCAGTATATGATGCAGCGGCGGAAACGGTTTCTATTTCCTTTGAAAAAAATGAATTTTGCCAATATGTGGATATTCGCATGAATGGAGAGCTGGTTGCAGCCGGAATTGACGGCAGTTCTTACATATATGACTGCAGGCTGCTTGATGATCATAGAAATTATCAGGTAGAATTGATTGCATATGATAAGGATATGAAGATTGGAATGTCGGCGCTTACAAATTTTGAAATTCCTTACCGGACGGCTGGATTGGATGAAGTAGACGTGGATTACAGCCTTGAGCAGAAAGCATTGGAAATAGATTGGGACGGCGATAATATCGCTTATGTAGATATTTACCAGGACGACGTATTAATTGCGGAAAAAGCGCCTTCGGAAAAGCTCACAGAGGGAAAATATGTCATAAATAATTGGGTGTTAGAGGTAAAGAGTATCCATACATATCGCATAATTCCTTATAATGCCGGAAAAGAGATGGGTGTTGAAAAGGTTTTCGTATTAGAAGTAGATGATTACGTTGCGAAAGTAGAGAGCGCTGACGCTGAATACAATGAACTGACAAAGCAGATTGTAATGCAGTGGAGTACGGTTTACACAGACTATGTGACGATTTATCTGAATAATGAAGTTTTGGAAAGCCATTATACAGAAAATAGTTTTGTTATGGATTGCTTTTTACAGCCGGGAGCTGATTATAAAATTACGATTGAACCGTATAATTCAAATAATGAAGAAGGCAATGAGGAAACAGTAGATATTTCTTATGGGTATTTTGATGTTCCGGACGAACCAAATCTTTCTTTAATGGGAAAGCCCGTTAAAACCAGTTCTGGTAATTATACCGGATTTACAAAGCCGGTAGTACATGTGGAGTGGTTTGCACAGGCAAACGCCGTATATGAAATTTATCGTGCCAGGAAAGACAAAAAAAGCGACTATCACTGGATAGCAAATGTTAAACCGGAAGCAGAGGGAGATTTTGTATATATTGATGAAAAAGTAGATTTTGAAACATACTATTATAAAGTTCGTCGAAAAGTAACAAAAGATAAGTATGTCGAGCAGGCTCTTTTGACAGCGCTTTCTAATGCTGCCGGTATAAAAGTTGTAGTGCCAAAACCCCAGGTCAAAGCGGAACTAACTGGAGACAGTACGATTCGGCTTAGTATGGACTCTAAGAAAGATTTTGTTTCGGGATATGATATTTACCGTAAGGCTGGGACAGGCAGTTATAAGAAACTGGCAACGATAACAGAAGATGAGTATATAGATAAAGATATTAAATTTAACGAGACATACTCTTATAAGGTAAAAGCTTATTACTATGATGTGGAAAAGGACAAACGAAACACAGGGAAATTTTCGGGCGTATCAAAAGTAAAAAATATTGTAAGCAGCATTTCGGCGCAGGCGGCTGCAGCGTCGGAGGATACCGTCCGGCTTACATGGACTCCGGTTGCCAACGTGAAAACATACGAAGTATACTGTAAGTCAAATACACAGGGAGATTCGTATGTGTTGATTGGGACGACGAAAAAATTGTCGTTCAAACATAAAGTTTCAAAGAGCGGCAGGTATTACTTTATGATAAAAGCCTGTCATACTGCGTCTACGGGCAAAGATTATTTTGTCAGTACGGAAGTGTCTTTAAAAATGGGATTTTCAGCTCCGTATGGCGTGAAAGTTTCGAAAACTTCTTACAAAGCAGATAAAGCATCCAATACATTGATTCAGCAGGATACACTGTCATGGAACAGGGTATACGGTGCAAAAGGTTATGAGATTGAAGTGATGAATCCCGTCACTAAAAAATACAAACGCGTTGCAAGGGTAAAATCTGAAACAAAGACGTCTTATACGGTTTCTAATCCGGTTGTGGCAGGCGCACCGGCAGTTCGGTACCGCATTAACGCCTACGCAGGCAAATCAAAGAAAAAAGGGGATACCATAGATGTGCTTCCTGTTTTAGCCGCTCCAAAAGGCGTCAAAGCAGTGAAATCCGGCAATAAAGTAAAGATAAGCTGGAAAGGCGTAGTCGGGGTGGAAGTGTACCGCGTTTACCGTTCCAATGGACGTACAATGCTTTTACTTGGGGAGACCAACAGGACTTCATTTATAGATGCAGGCGCAAGCGCCGGTATTACCTTCCAGTATTATGTAGAAGCAGCCAATTATTCGCTTAATTTGGTAAGTGAGAAAAGCAGGCCGGCAGATTTTACGGCGCAGCTTGATAAGATATCCAGTTTAAAAGCAGATAATGGTAAAAATGGCGCGGTGCGGTTAAAATGGAAGGCTTTAAATGGGGTAAAAAAATATATTATTTATTATAAAGCTTCAAATGGTGCAAATTACGAGAAAATTGCGGAAGTATCCGGAAAACAAACGTCTTATGAGCATAAGAATCCCGTAAAGGGGTCGACTGGTTATTATAAAGTTGCCGCTTTACAGATGAATGGCGGCGGAATATTGATAGAATCGAAATCTGCCTATACGACGGTACGGGTCAACTAGCGATGCTATATAGGAGCTGGTATGCGGGTAGAAGAATATGAGTTAGAGTTATTAGTCCGGCCGCTTCTTGCATGGTTTTTAGATCATGCAAGAGCGCTGCCATGGAGAGAAGAAGTATCGCCGTATCGCGTCTGGGTATCTGAAATTATGCTGCAGCAGACCAGGGTAGAGGCTGTCAAACCATATTTTGAGCATTTTGTAGAAGTACTTCCCGATGTAAAGGCCTTGGCAGAATGTCAGGAAGAGAGACTGCTTAAATTATGGGAAGGGCTTGGATATTATAACAGGGTCCGGAATATGCAGACAGCGGCAAAACAGGTGATGGAGGAGTACGGCGGAAAGATTCCGGAAGATTTTACGGAATTATTAAAGTTAAAAGGAATCGGCCGCTATACAGCCGGAGCAATCTCTTCCATAGCATATGGAAAGCCTGTGCCAGCAGTGGACGGCAATGTGCTTCGAGTGATTTCAAGAGTGGCGGGAGATGACAGGGATATTGCTAAACAGTCTGTCCGTACGAATATAGAAGAACAGCTGGAAAAGATTATTCCCCCAAAATATGCCAGTGTATTTAATCAGGCGCTTATGGAGTTAGGCGCTACGGTTTGTCTGCCGAATGGGGAACCAAAATGTATAGAATGTCCATGGCATGGATTTTGTATTGCAGAGGCAGAAAAACGGACAGGCAAGCTGCCGGTGAAAAGTAAGCTGGCAAAGCGAAAGATTGAGGAGAGGACTGTTTTTTTGATTCGGGACGGAGAAAAAGTGGCGCTTCGTAAACGTCCGTCAAAGGGCCTTTTGGCAGGTCTGTATGAATTTCCAAATGAAAAAGGATATTTTGGTACGAACGAAGCGGTTTCTTATGTGAAAAAGATGCAGCTTACGCCTCTTAGAATAGAGCCGCTGTCTGACGCCAAACATATTTTTTCTCATGTGGAGTGGCGGATGAAAGGATATTTGATACGCGTGGAAGCATTGGAAAAAGGAGAAACGAATCTTTTGTTTGCCAGTGCAGCAGATTTTTTGGAAAATTATCCAATGCCGTCTGCATTTGCGGCGTATACGGAATATTTGAATATCAGTCTTGGTAAATGTCGTTTGGAAAAAGAAAATCAATCAGAATAAAAAGAGGGAGCCGGTGTTTTTGCACCGGCTTTTTATGAAAAAGATTTATGAAAAGTGAAGCAACTCACTATTTTCTGGGAGGAACCTTGCGAAATGCAAGGTCTGAAATATTCAAAAGTTTGTTTTCTTTCTTCTTTGTTTCGATAAATTTAGTATAATTGTGATTTGTGAAGCTGATATTTACATAATATGAGAAAATTGTAAACATTTTATGAATGGAGCTTTCTTGCATAGAAATGAGAAAATGTGTATAATGAGATAAATTGTAAAAAGGACAACATTGGAGGTTCTGATATATGTACGATAGTATTGTGATAGGTTCCGGAGCGGCAGGTAGCACTGCAGCGCGCTGTCTGGCAGAAGCAGACAAAAAGGTTCTGGTGTTAGAGAAGCGTTCCCATATTGGCGGGAACTGCTATGACAAACCGGATGATTATGGGATTTTGATCCATGAATACGGCCCGCATATTTTTCATACAAGTGAGGAAGACGTCTTTCAGTTTTTATCCCGGTTTACAGAATGGATTCTTTTCGGGCATGAAGTAGTGGCAAATGTACATGGAAAACTTTTGCCGGTTCCGTTTAACTTAAATACGCTTCATCAAGTCTATGGAGAAGAGAAAGCCGGGCGGTTAGAAGATATTCTTATCAATGAATATGGAGAGGGCAGCCGCGTGCCGATTATGAAGCTTAAGGCAAACCCGAATTCGGAGATTAAGGCAATTGCTGATTATGTCTATGAGAATGTTTTTTTATATTATACAATGAAACAGTGGGGACAAAAGCCGGAAGAAATCAGCCCGGAAGTTACAGAAAGGGTTCCGGTACTTATTTCCCATGACAACCGTTATTTTCAGGATAAATATCAGGGGATGCCAAAAGAAGGCTATACGGTTATGTTTCAAAATATATTAGACCATCCCAATATTACGGTTCGTCTGAGGGAGGACTGCAGCAATTGTATGACATTTTTAGAAGATAAGGTTTTATTTGAAGGAAAAGAATTTACAGGCGAAATTATTTATACCGGAGCGTTAGACGAGCTGTTTGGCCATGAATACGGGCGTCTGCCGTACCGGTCTTTGGATTTTCAGTTTGAGCATTTGCAACAGGAAAGTTTTCAGGGAAGAAGCGTTGTGAATTATACTGTAAGTGAAGCGTTTACGCGGATTACAGAGTTTAAGTACTTAACCAGGCAAAAAGACGCAGACGGTACGACGATTGTCCGCGAATATCCGTTTGCATATACCGGAGCGGAAGGGGAAGTTCCCTATTATGCGATTTTAAATGAGGAGAATCAAAAACTTTATCAGCAATATGTAAAAAAAATACAAAAACTAAAAAATGTATATTTGCTGGGAAGGCTTGCAGAATATAAATATTACAACATAGACGCCATTGTAAAAAAAGCGCTGCAGTTGGCGGATACGATAAGGAGATAGGAAATGAAATTATTATCAATTGCAATTCCGTGTTACAATTCGGAAGATTATATGGAAAACTGTATTAAATCACTGTTGCCCGGCGGCGAGGACGTAGAAATTTTAATTATCAACGACGGTTCGAAAGATATGACGCCGGAGATTGCCAATGCATATGAAAAAAAATATCCTACGATTGTCCGCGCAATCCATCAGGAAAACGGAGGGCATGGAGCTGCGGTCAATGCTGGAATCCGTAATGCACAAGGGCTTTTCTTTAAAGTAGTAGACAGCGACGACTGGGTAGATCAGGAAAGTTATCAGGCGATTCTTACAAAATTAAAAGAATTTGCGGGCGGCAGCGAAACGCTCGATATGCTGATTAGTAATTTTGTCTATGAAAAGCAGGGAGCCAGGCATAAAAAAGTTATGCGATATACTTCTGTATTTCCGCAGAATAAGATATTTCGCTGGGAAGATGCAAAGCATTTTAGAAAAGGAAAATATATTTTAATGCACTCCGTCATTTACCGGACAAAGCTGCTTTTAGACTGTGGATTAGAACTGCCAAGGCATACGTTTTATGTGGATAATCTTTTTGTGTATGAGCCGCTTCCGTTTGTGAAGAATATGTATTACCTGAATGTGGACTTTTACCGTTATTTTATCGGACGTTCCGATCAGTCTGTCAATGAAAAAGTTATGATTAGCCGGATTGACCAGCAGATAAAAGTCAATAAGATTATGCTTGATACGTATGATTTGTGGAAAATCCCCAATCGCAAGCTGCGGAAGTATATGTTTAATTATTTGGAGATTATTACTGTAATTTCTACGGTAATGATGATTCGTTCCGGGACAAAAGAGAATTTGGAAAAGAAACGTGAGCTTTGGAATTATATTAAGCAGCAGGATATCCGTTTGTTCCACCGCCTTAGGAATGGCATTATGGGCCATACGATGAATCTGCCGGGGCGCAGTGGGAGGAAGATTTCAATTGCAGCTTATAAGATTTCACAGAAGGTTGTAGGATTTAATTAGATGGACGTTTTTCATATGGAATTTACATTGGCAGATTCTTCCGGTTTGGTGGCAGAGATAGTAGAGCAGACGATAAAAAGTGTGTATCCTCACTATTATCCTTTCGGCGCAGTACAATTTTTTCTGGATTTACATAGAAAGCAAAAAATTGAGACGGCAATGTGCGCCGAATCGATTTATCTGGCATCCATAAAGGGAGTGGTCGTAGGGACCGGCAGTATCCGTGGGAACGAAATCTGTCGATTTTTTATTTTGCCTGAATATCAAGGAAAGGGATATGGGAGCAGATTTATGGATTTTTTGGAAGAAAAAGTGTTCCAAAGCTATCCAAACGTAAATATAGCCGCATCTTTTCCAGCAGAAAGCATGTATTTAAAACGCGGCTATCATATTGTTTCCTATGAAAAAATAGAAACAGAAAGCGGTGATTTTCTTTGTTATCATTCTATGGAAAAATGAAAGAGTCTGTGTTTTTCATAGATTATATACGTGAGAGAAAGGGGGAGGGGTAATTGATACTCCCGTTTTTAGAAACAGATAAAATAATTACAGAAGGGATTATTTTTCTGACATATCTTTTAATTTGTATGGGGTTAGCCGGTACGCATCCGTTTTATATGAATCGAATGAAGTTATGGAAAAAAGCAGCATTTTGCGGCGGTATTTTTGTATTGGCCGTAGTTGCCCAGGGCGTCTTATATTTTATGGGCTGGGACATTATGTTAATTTTGACAAAAATTTCTATTACTGCATATCTTCCTACCATAGTCATAATATCCGCTGTCGCGCGTTTTAGTGTATATGAGGCAGCTTCCGTTTGTGCAATTGGATATTTATCAGTTTTTATTCTGAAAATGTTTAAAAAAATAATGTATCTCTATACAGAGATTGGCGGGAGCATATATGGCATTCCAAGAATATATCTGCACAATGTTTGTCTTGTGGTTTTTTCTGCTATTCTGGTCTTTTTTATCTATCGGTTTTTGCGGGGGAAATTTTGGGTTTACATAGGAAAAAATAAAAAGAACTGGATGTTGCTTGCATTTCCGGTTTGTATGCAGTTTTTACAGTATTCTTATTTCTTTAGAAACAGCCATATGGTTTTCGCCGGGTTATTGCTGCAGCTGTTTGTGTCTTTTTCAATATTTCTCATTATTCTGCGCGTAATGTCTTCGCAGGTAGCCGTAGATCAGATGGAGGAATCGAAACGGGCAGTACTGCGCAGTTTGGACATGCAGCGGCATGAATATGAAAATATCTGTAAAAAAATTGAAGCGGGAAGGGCTTACCGCCACAATATGCGCCATCATCTTTCTTTGATGGAAGAATTGGCCAGGCGGGGGGACGTAGGTTCTTTGCTTCATTATATACAGGAAATGGGCGGCAGTATTTCTGAAACGGAGTGGAGCAGGTATTGCGGGAACCCAATAATAAACGCAGTTTTTTCATCCTGTGTCAGTTATGCGAAACATGTGGGCTGTAAGGTAAAAACAGAGGTATGTATTCCAGAAGATATTTCTTACAATGAAATTGATATTTGTATGATACTTGCAAATACAATTGAAAATGCAGTACAGGCATGCTGCAAAATTCCTGTGGAACAGGAGCGTAAGATTGACGTTACCGTGAAGTTTTTGAAAGACCATAAATTGATTTTTTCTGTAAAAAATCCATGTATTTCGGCTGTTGCTTTTAACAAAGATGGGCTGCCGGATGTGGTATCTAAAGAAGGACATGGAATTGGGCTAAAAAGTGTGAAATCAATTGTGGAAAAATATGACGGTCTGTTCCAGTGTTCATGCAGCGGCAGTCAGTTCTACTTTCGGGCGATACTGTTTGATAGAAATGAAGCCGGACTGATTGTACAAAAGAAACCATCGCTGTATCACAAATTACGGAGGAAAGCTGTAAATGTATTTACAGCCGCAGTTTTGATGTTTTTGATTATTACAAGCAGTTTGTCTTTGGAATCTTATACAGATAATGCAGATACCGGAAAAAATCTATCTGGGAATACTGAGGATTCGTCCAAGGATTTTAGATGGGGAGATACTTCATTTTATGCCGAAAATCCTGTTTTGGACAAAGAGGAGTTGTGGGATGCGCCTGCTGCTGACAGTAATTTAGATGATGGAAAGGAAGCAGAAGAAGCGCCAAAAGATTTGGGGAATGCGGCAAAAGAAACAATTCCAGTCCAGGGAAGTGTGTGGGAAACACCGGATATTCCGCCAGACAGCAGCCCGGATACAACGCCTGTGGAGAATCCGCAGCCAGATGTCTTAAAAGAGGACAGCAGCAAAAAAAAGAAAAAGAAATCAATTGACAAACTGACGGAAGAGGGCATTACGGTAGAGGAAATTCTAAACGAAGATACGGAAGTTTCTGAACCAGAAACACAGTCCCCGCAGCCGGATGAACTTGTTACGGTGACAGAGGAGTTAAATAATCAGATTGCAGATTATATAGACTGGGTCCGGGGGAAGTTTTACTGGTATGTTGAGAGAAAGTATGAAGGGTACGTCGGCGCAGACACAAATTATAAGATTTTACGCAATGATAAAGATATTTTTATGATTCGTTTTGATTCTACGATTAACGTAGGCGGTTCGGTGAATTACAGTCGGTGCTTTGTCCTTGATAAACGAGTGAACGCAATATTAAAAATTGGTGATTTGTTTGTCCTTGGAAGCGATTATATCGGCGTAATAAGCAAAGAAGTCTTACGGCAGATGAAAGAGCGTGTGGAACAGGGCATGAGGTATTATTATATCGAAGGAAGTATTTATTCAGAAAGCGATTGGTTTCGGCGCATCGCGGCAGATCAGAATTTTTATATCAACGAAAAGAATGAGATTGTAATCGTATTTAATGAATATGAGGTGGCGTCGGGACAAGCGGGTATGCCTGAGTTTGTGATTCCTAAAAAAGTCGTGGAAAGTATGATTAAAAAGAAGTATTCCTTTAAAAATAATACGAAATAACGAAAATCTCTTGCTGATTTTTAAAACATTGTGTACAATGTCATATAGTACATTGGAAATGAGGAGGAAAAAGAATGTCTATTTTATTAAATGAAGCGGCGGGAACGGTAAGTTCGCTTCCTATGCTGATTTCTTTAGCAGTTTTATTTATATTTATGTATTTTTTTATGATACGTCCACAGCAGAAGGAGACGAAGAGAAAGAACGTCATGCTGGCTGGGTTAGCGGTAGGAGATACCGTATTGACGACAAGCGGTTTTTACGGAGTTTTGATTGATATTACAGACGATACTGTAATCGTAGAGTTTGGAAGTAATAAAAACTGTCGTATTCCAATGCAAAAAGATGCAATTGCGGTAGTTGAAAAACCGGACGCAGAATAAAAGAAACAGATGACGAATAGGAAACGCCGGTGCGTTTCCTGTTTTTTAACATGCCAAGGCGTGTATGAAGCCGTTGGCAGAGAGGATGGGATAAGATGAATTGTAAAATAGGTGTGATTTCCGGTGATGGAATTGGACCGGAGATTGTGGCAGAAGCAAGGAAAGTATTGGATTGTATTGCAGAAAAATACGGCCATGAGTTAAAATATGAAGAAATACAAATGGGAGGATGCTCCATTGATGCCGTCGGAGTGCCGCTTACAGACGAAGCAATTTCCAAGGCGAAAGCAAGCGACGCTGTGTTAATGGGCTCGATTGGAGGAAATACGGCGACTTCCCCATGGTATCGGTTAGAGCCGCACCTTCGGCCGGAAGCGGGGCTTTTAAAGTTACGGAAGTCTTTGAATTTGTTTGCCAATTTAAGGCCGGCTTATTTATATGAAGAATTAAAAGAAGCCTGTCCGCTGCGGGAAGATATTATCGGCGATGGATTTGATATGATGATTCTGAGGGAACTGACCGGAGGGCTTTACTTTGGGGAGCGGAAAACAGAAGAAATCGACGGCGTTTTAACGGCAGTGGATACGCTTACATATAATGAACAGGAAGTCAGGCGCATTGCAAAACGGGGATTTGAGATTGCCATGAAGCGGAGGAAGAAGGTAACAAGCGTCGATAAGGCAAATGTTTTGGATTCTTCAAGGCTTTGGAGAAAGGTAGTAGAAGAGGTGGCAAAAGAGTATCCCGGCGTGTCATATGAGCATATGCTGGTGGACAATTGCGCGATGCAGTTAGTGAAAGACCCAAAACAGTTTGATGTGATTTTGACCGAGAATATGTTTGGGGATATTTTATCAGACGAGGCAAGTATGGTGACTGGTTCGATTGGAATGTTGTCTTCTGCCAGCTTAAACGATACGAAATTTGGTTTGTATGAGCCAAGCGGCGGCTCTGCGCCGGATATTGCGGGAAAAGGAATTGCAAATCCGATTGCGACGATTTTAAGCGCGGCAATGATGCTTCGCTATTCATTTGATTTAGACCGGGAGGCAGACGCCATAGAAGCGGCTGTCAGGCAGGTGTTAAAGGACAAATACCGTACCATTGATATTATGCCGCAGGAGGAAAATAAAAAATCTTCTGTTACTTTGGTAGGGACAAAAGAAATGGGAGATTTGATTGTAGAAAGGATAAAAAATTATGAAAAGTGATTGTGTAAAAGCGGGTATGCAGCAGGCGCCGCATAGAAGTTTATTTCATGCGCTGGGATTTACCGAAGAAGAGATGAAAAAGCCGATGGTCGGCATTGTCAGTTCCTATAATGAAATTGTTCCCGGCCATATGAATTTGGATAAAATTGTAAACGCTGTGAAATTGGGCGTAGCAGAAGCCGGGGGCGTTCCAGTTGTTTTTCCGGCAATTGCAGTCTGCGATGGAATTGCAATGGGACATGTCGGTATGAAATATTCACTTGTGACAAGGGATTTGATTGCGGATTCCACAGAATGTATGGCGCTTGCCCATCAGTTTGACGCCCTGGTTATGGTGCCCAATTGTGATAAAAATGTACCTGGGCTTTTGATGGCGGCAGCCAGAATCAATGTGCCGACGGTATTTGTATCTGGAGGGCCAATGCTTGCCGGGCATGTAAAAGGGAAAAAGACAAGTTTGTCTTCTATGTTTGAAGCGGTAGGTTCTTATGCAGCAGGCACAATGACCGAAGAAGAAGTCAGAGAATACGAAGAAAAAACGTGTCCGACATGTGGTTCCTGTTCTGGTATGTATACGGCAAATTCCATGAACTGCCTGACAGAGGCGCTTGGGATGGGACTGCGCGGCAACGGTACGATTCCGGCAGTCTACTCCGAACGTATTAAACTTGCAAAACACGCAGGAATGGCGGTTATGGAAATGTTTCGGAAAAATATCTGCCCAAGGGATATTATGACAAAAGAAGCTGTGTTAAACGCATTGACGGTGGATATGGCGCTTGGCTGTTCGACAAACAGTATGCTGCATCTTCCGGCAATTGCGCATGAAATCGGCTTTGATTTTGATATAAAATTTGCAAACCCTATCAGCGACAAGACGCCGAATCTCTGCCATCTGGCCCCGGCGGGACCTACATATATGGAAGATTTAAACGAAGCCGGAGGCGTGTATGCAGTAATGAAAGAACTTGCGGACGCGGGGTTATTACATCTTGACTGTATGACAGTGACGGGAAAAACAGTCGGAGAAAATATCAAAGACGCCGTAAACAAAAATCCGGACGTAATTCGCCCGCTTGACAATCCATATACAAAAACGGGAGGCCTAGCCGTATTAAGCGGTAATTTGGCGCCGGATGGAAGCGTTGTAAAGCGTTCCGCTGTGGCAGAGGAAATGCTGGTGCATGAAGGCCCGGCAAGAGTGTTTGAGTGTGAAGAAGATGCGATTGCAGCAATAAAAGGCGGTAAAATAAAAGCAGGCGACGTTGTAGTCATCCGTTATGAAGGTCCAAAAGGAGGCCCTGGGATGCGCGAGATGTTAAACCCGACGTCTGCAATCGCAGGCATGGGACTTGGTTCTTCTGTCGCCCTGATTACAGACGGACGTTTTTCAGGCGCAAGCCGCGGAGCTTCGATTGGTCATGTTTCACCGGAAGCAGCCGTTGGGGGGCCGATTGCATTGGTAAAAGAGGGCGATATTATTAAAATAAATATCCCCAAAATGCGTCTGGATATGGACGTATCGGAAGAAGAGCTTGAAAAAAGAAAAGCCAAATGGCAGCCGAAAGAGCAGAATGTAAGCGGATACTTAAAACGGTATGTGTCAATGGTAACATCCGGAAACCGCGGCGCGATTTTAGAGAATCATTGATACGATTTGTTTTTTACAGATTGACAGAAAAGAGGGAGATTTTTTATGCAGTTGACAGGTGCGCAGATTATAATTGAATGTTTGAAAGAACAGGGCGTGGATACTGTATTTGGTTATCCGGGCGGCGCGATTTTAAACGTATATGATGAACTGTATCAGCATAGACATGAAATCAGGCATATCCTAACTTCCCATGAACAGGGAGCGAGCCATGCGGCGGACGGATATGCAAGGAGTACGGGAAAGGTCGGCGTGTGCCTTGCAACCAGCGGTCCCGGGGCGACAAATCTTGTTACTGGGATTGCGACTGCTTATATGGATTCTGTGCCGCTTGTGGCGATTACGTGCAATGTCGGAGTTCCGCTTTTGGGCAAAGACAGTTTTCAGGAAGTAGACATTGCCGGAATCACAACTCCGATTACAAAACATAATTTTATTGTAAAGGATATTGAAAAGCTTGCGGACACCATCCGCCGCGCGTTTCAGATTGCAGCCAAAGGAAGGCCGGGACCTGTGCTTCTTGATATTCCAAAAGACGTTACAGCCCAGACTTGCAGTTATACATTTTGTGCGCAGGAAAAACCAAAACGTTTTATCGGAGAAATAGACGAAAATGATTTAGACAAAGCGGCGCAGATGATTGCCCATGCAAAACGTCCGTATGTATTTGCCGGCGGCGGGGTGGTAATTTCAGAAGCAGCCGTCCAGTTAAAAGAGTTTGTAGAAAAAATTCAGTCTCCAGTATGCGATTCTTTAATGGGAAAAGGCGCGTTTGACGGAACGGATTTAAAATACACCGGGATGCTTGGTATGCACGGAACGAAAACGTCCAATTATGGGGTCAGTGAATGTGACCTTTTGATTGCGGTTGGCGTAAGATTCTCAGATCGTGTAATCGGAAATGCAAAGAAATTTGCCCATAAGGCGAAAATTCTGCAGATTGATATTGATCCGGCAGAAATAAATAAAAATATCCGGGCAGATTTCAGTATCATTGGCGACGCAAAAGATGTGCTTACAAAATTAAACAGCCGTCTGCCGCAGATGGAACATACGGATTGGATTTCGCATATTTTAGAATATACGAAGAAATATCCGCTGAAATATCCGGATTCTGGTATAAGCGGTCCTTATTTGATGGATACGGTTTACCATCTGACAAAAGGCGACGCACTGATTGTGACGGAAGTCGGACAGCATCAGATGTGGGCGGCGCAGTTTTATAAGTATTCTAAGCCGCGCACACTGATTACGTCCGGAGGTCTGGGCACGATGGGTTATGGCCTTGGAGCTGCGATTGGCGCACAGATAGCCAATCCGGATAAAACAGTGATAAATATTTCCGGAGACGGATGTTTTCGTATGAATATGAATGAAATTGCTACCGCAGTAAGGGAAAAACTGCCGTTAATAGAAATTATTGTGAACAACCATGTCCTTGGCATGGTGAGGCAGTGGCAGGATCTTTTTTATGGAAAACGTTATTCCGCAACCGTTTTGGACGACGGGATGGACTATGTCAAACTGGCGGAAGCTATGGGGGCAAAAGGCTATCGGGCAGCGTCACGGGAGGAATTTGAAGCGGCATTAAAAAGCGCTCTGAATGATAAAGTTGTGGCAGTGATTGACTGTATTGTAGGCAGTGATGATAAAGTCTGGCCTATGGTAGCGCCGGGCGCACCGATTAGCGAGGCATTTTCCGAAGAGGATTTGCAGGGATAATCTGCAAAAAAGATTGACAGTTTTTCAGAAAAAGTTTACAGTATTCTTGGACATAGAAGATATAGAGTACGAATGAAAGAGATTTTTAGGAGGTTATGAAGAATGAGCAGAGTTTATAATTTTTCCGCAGGACCGGCGGTTCTGCCGGAAGAGGTGTTAAGGGAAGCAGCAGATGAGATGATGGATTACAAGGGAAGCGGAATGTCTGTCATGGAGATGAGCCATCGTTCGAAAGTCTACGATACAATCATCAAAGAGGCAGAAGCAGATTTACGTGAGCTGATGAATATTCCGGATAATTACAAAGTATTGTTTTTACAGGGTGGTGCGTCACAACAGTTTGCAATGATTCCGATGAATTTGATGAAAAATAAAAAGGCTGCTTATATCGTAACCGGACAGTGGGCGAAGAAGGCATGGAAAGAAGCCCAGATTTATGGGGATGCAGTTGCAGTGGCATCTTCAGAGGATAAGACGTTTTCCTATATTCCGGATTGTTCGGATTTAAAGATACCGGAAGATGCGGATTATGTATATATTTGTGAAAATAACACGATTTACGGTACGAAGTTCAAAGAGCTTCCGAATACAAAAGGACATACGTTGGTAGCGGATGTATCGTCTTGTTTCTTATCGGAGCCTGTGGATGTGACGAAATACGGCGTGATTTACGGCGGAGTACAAAAAAACATTGGACCTGCCGGGGTAGTTATTGTGATTATCCGTGAAGATTTGATTACGGAAGATACGCTGCCGAATACGCCGACCATGTTGAAATATAAGACGCATGCAGACGCAGATTCTTTATATAATACGCCGCCTGCATATGGTATTTATGTCTGCGGAAAAGTTTTCAAATGGTTAAAAAAGATGGGCGGACTTTCTGCGATGAAAGCGCACAATGAAGAAAAAGCAAAGATTTTATATGACTTTTTGGATGAAAGCAATTTATTTAAAGGTACGGTTGTCAAAGAAGACCGTTCTCTGATGAATGTTCCTTTTGTGACTGGAAGCGATGAGTTAGACGCTAAATTCGTAGCAGAAGCAAAAGCTGACGGGTTTGAGAATTTAAAAGGCCACCGTTCTGTCGGCGGTATGAGGGCTTCTATCTATAACGCTATGCCAAAAGAAGGCGTAGAAAAGCTGGTAGCATTTATGCGTGAATTTGAAAAAAATAATAAGTAAATCAGGAGGGACATCATGTATTCATATACTTGTTTAAATCCGATTGCAGGCGTCGGCCTGAATTTATTTTCGGATGATTATAAAAAAACGGAAGAACTAAAGGATGCGCAGGCTGTTTTGGTACGAAGCGCGTCCATGCACGAAATGGAACTGCCGGAAGGATTAGAGGCAGTGGCAAGGGCGGGAGCCGGAGTCAACAACATTCCGCTTGATAAGTGCGCAAATCAGGGAATCGTCGTATTTAATACGCCGGGAGCCAATGCAAACGGTGTAAAAGAGCTTGTGATTGCGGGGATGTTATTAGCTTCCAGGGATATTACGGGCGGTATTGAATGGGTAAAGGCAAATAAAGACGAAGCAGATATTGCAAAACTTTCGGAAAAGCAGAAGAAGAATTTTGCCGGCAGTGAGATTTCTGGTAAAAAATTAGGCGTAATTGGTCTGGGGGCGATTGGCGTGCTTGTAGCCAATGCGGCGACCAGCCTTGGCATGGAAGTATTGGGTTATGACCCGTATATTTCCGTAAACGCGGCATGGAGCCTTTCCCGCAACGTAAAACATATCAGCAATGTAGAAGATATTTATAAAGAATGTGATTTTATTACAGTTCATGTGCCGCTTTTAGATGCAACGAAAGGCATGATTGATGCAGATTCGATTGCAAAAATGAAAGAAGGCGTTGTAATTTTAAACTTTGCAAGGGATCTTTTGGTGGATGAAGAAGCTGTATTGAAAGCAATTGCAGACGGCAGGGTAAAGAAATATGTTACCGATTTTGCGAATCCTACCACAGCCGGAAAAGACGGCGTTATTTTGACGCCGCATTTGGGCGCTTCTACGGAAGAATCCGAAGATAACTGCGCTATGATGGCAGTCAGGGAAATCCGTGATTATCTGGAAAATGGAAATATTGTTCATTCTGTGAATTTCCCGGATTGTAATATGGGCGGCTGCGATAAGGCAGGCCGCGTTGCGATTCTGCATAAAAATATCAAAGGAATGATTGGAAAATATTCGACGGTATTTGGAAATGCAGATATTAATATTGAGGATATGACAAACAAATCCAGAGGAGATTACGCATATACGCTTTTAGATATTGGCACTCCGGTGACAGAAGAAGTGGTAGCGCAGTTAAAAGCAATTGAGGGAGTATTAAAAGTACGCGTTGTAAAATAAACAAATAAAAGGAGACAAAATGGCAAAGATAAAACCATTTCTGTGTATCCGTCCGGCAGAAGGTAAAGCAGCAAAAATTGCCGCTTTACCTTATGACGTTTATAACAGAAAAGAAGCAAAAGAAGCAGTAGCAAAAAATCCGGATTCTTTTTTAAAGATTGACCGGGCAGAGACACAATTTGATGATTCCGTAGATACATATGATGAATGTGTATACCAAAAAGCGCATGATTTATTGTGGGACATGGTAAAGCAGGGCGATTTTATTCAGGAAGAAAAAAGGTGTTATTATATTTATGAACTGACGATGGAGGGCAGGGTGCAGACTGGAATCGTTGCCTGCGCTTCGATTGATGATTATGCAGATGGCATGATTAAAAAGCATGAAAATACAAGAGCAGAAAAAGAAGCGGACAGAATTCATCATGTAGACAGCTGTAATGCCCAGACGGGACCTATCTTTCTCGCATACCGGGCAAATGCAGTGATTCGTGAGGTTGTGCGTGCTGCAAAGGAGCAGAAAGCGCTCTATGATTTTGTATCAGAAGATGGTATCCGGCACAGGGTATTTCGGATTTCAAAAGATACAGAGATTGCGAAAATAGAAGATTCCTTTGCAAAAATCGGAGAAATTTATATCGCGGACGGTCATCACAGGGCGGCGTCTGCGGTAAAAGTCGGATTTATGAGAAGAGAACAAAATCCAGGCTATACGGGAGAGGAAGAATTTAATTATTTTTTGTCTGTATTATTTCCCGACGAAGAATTGATGATAATGGATTATAACCGTGTGGTGAAAGATTTAGGAACGAATACGGCAGAGAGTTTCTTAGAAAAAGTAAGGCAGATATTTGAGGTTGAAGAGCTGAAAGAAGCGGCAAATCCGAAGGAAAAGGGAACGATTTCTATGTATCTTTCTGGAACGTGGTATGCGCTTTCTATTCGGGAACAGGATAAAAACGCAGATCCAGTGGAAGGACTGGACGTGTCGCTTTTGCAGAAACTTTTGTTAGAACCCAAGCTTGGGATTTTAGACCCGAAAACAGATGAAAGAATTGACTTTGTGGGTGGAATCCGGGGTTTAAAGGAATTGGAGCGGCGTGTCAATGAGGACTGCGCAGTAGCGTTTGCTATGTATCCGACGTCGATTCAGGAGCTGTTTGCCGTAGCGGATGCAGACAAACTTATGCCTCCAAAGTCAACCTGGTTTGAGCCGAAATTAAGAAGCGGGCTGTTTATTCATTCTTTGTCGTGAAGATAAAAATCTGAAATTTATATGGCTAAGGGAGAATAAAACATGGATATCCATGATATTACAACTGAAACCCGAACATTAGAAACATTGGAGCAGGCTGCTGAAAAGTTAAAAGAGACAGATTCTGATATGATTCGGGAATGGCTGAATGGGCTGGTTCCGGAACTTTTGGGATTTGCTTTACAGATTTTAATGGCAGTAGTTCTTTATGCAGTTGGAAGCAGGGTGATAAAGCTGGCAAGGAAGTTTCTGCGCCGCTGGCTAAAAAAGGCGGATGCGGATACTGGCGTAAGGCAGTTTTTAGATGCTTTGCTGAAATATTTTTTGTATTTTGTATTAATTATATTAATTTTAACGCTGTTTGGAGTGACGGCAGCTTCTGTGGTCGCCGTAATTGGTTCCGCAGGTCTTGCGCTTGGCCTTGCTTTACAGGGAAGTTTATCTAATTTTGCCGGAGGCGTATTGATTCTTTTGTTAAAACCTTTTAAAGTAGGAGATTTTATCAAAGAGGACACGCATGGAAATGAAGGAATTGTAGACGAAATTTCTATTTTTTATACAAGGCTTTTGACAGCCGACCAAAAGACGGTTGTAATTCCAAATGGAGTTTTGGCGAACAGCAGTTTGACGAATGTAACATATTGTGACAGAAGAAGGATAGATATGGAGATTGGGATTGCCTATGAAGCGGATTTGAAGCTGGCAAAAGAGATTTTAAAACAGCAGGCAGAGTCAGAACGATGCCGTCTGCAGGAAGAAGAGGCGCTTGTATTTGTGTCGGAGCTTGGGGCAAGTGAAGTAAAACTGGGCCTTCGTATCTGGGTGAAAACTGAGGATTACTGGACTGCGAAATGGCGTTTGACAGAAAATATTAAACTTGCCTTTGATGAAAACCAAATAGAAATTCCATATCAGAAAATTGACGTGCAGATGAAAGAACATTTTTAGAATCATAAAAATTAGAAAGGGGGCGATGTAATGAAAGATACAATGAAAAAATTTGTTGCATTTATTATGTTGATTTCCATATTAATTGGCATAGTGAGGATACCAGTCAGTGCAGGAAGCGTTGTGTTTTCTGATGAGTCAGGGATTTCTGTTTCTTCGCGGGAAGAATTTATGGCTGCATTGCAAAATCACCAGAGTCCGATTCTGGTACATGGGTTGATTACGATTGGACAAGAAGCTGAAGAAGGCGGAAGGATGCTTCCTGTGAAAATTCCGGCGGGAACGGTTATTCGTGGAGTTGACGAGAACAGTATTTTGAACAATCGCGCGCCGATTCAATTAGAGGGAGACGGCGTTGTATTTTCAAACTTAAAGCTGCATTTTGAATCCAGCGATGCTTTGGGAAGCGTTCCGCACCGGGAGATTTTCTTGGCAGGGCACAGCCTGACAATGGATCATGTAGATACTTATCTGGATGGATCGGGTAATTTAGGAGGGTTTGGAGGTACAGAGGAGGAATTGCTGCCGACTGTATATGCCGGAGGTTTTACGGGTTCTTCTATTGGGAGCAATGCTTCTTTGACAGTTCAAAACTCAATTGAAAAAACCATGTTTAAGGGTATTTATATGGGACATAATGAAGGGACGGATCAGAAAGTACCGTATACTGGGACATCTTTTTTGCAGTTAGACGCTCCGGTGATTGTCCGGGAAGGGATTTTTACAGATGCAAACAGTGAAGCGGAAATCCAGATTACGGATTCCAGAGAGGGACGCGCTGCAAAAGCGGATAAATTTTATGGGAATGAAAATACTGCTTTGCATATTTCTAAATGTTCCGTTTTGAATGCTGTTGTAGAAAATATAGGTTCTGT
The DNA here is from genome assembly GCA_910586355.1 of uncultured Lachnospiraceae bacterium. Lineage (GTDB taxonomy): Bacteria > Bacillota > Clostridia > Lachnospirales > Lachnospiraceae > Roseburia_B. The sequence goes on along the minus strand of CAJUHJ010000004.1, from coordinate 111,177 downwards.
TGTATTGGACAATGGAGGACATTTGGATCTTAAAACGGCAAGTTTACAAGATGTGTCTGTGAAAAACAGAGCATGTTTGGATTTTCATCAAGTGTCTGACGCAGTCATAAATGGAAATTTTGAAGGCCAGTTAATAGAAAATGAAAGTCAAAATGAGCAGATGGGCACGCTTGTATTGAATCGGGAAGGCCAATTGGACATTCGTGGGACTGTGTCTGGAGTGACTCGTTTTCAGACGGATAACCGGTCGATTCCAGGAGTATTTTATGACAAATGGCCTTATATTACAGAAAATAATGGAGGTTCAAACGAAAGTCATTTTGTATTGCCGCAAGGAAAAATAGAAGATGGTTATACATTGGAATACGAGAATGGAGCATGGACGCTGCATGCGCCGGATCTTGGTTATGAGTATATTGAGATTGGAAGCATTGAAGTTGTTTCAAAGCCTGATACAGTTGATATTAGCGCGATTACTATGAAAGATGAAAATGATTTAGTTCCGGATGAATCTGTATTCTGTAATATTATTTGGTATGACATACAGGGAAATAGAATCAGCAGTTATGACGTGGAAGAATATTTGTTTTATTACAATTTGGTAGTTATAAAAACAGAGTTTCTGCAAAGTGAAGATGAGTCTGTATTAGAGGATACAAACTGGTCAAATAGTGTTTATTTTTCAACGTCAGAAAATAATCCAGATAATTATTATCTTTATGCAGCAGAGAATACAAAGTCGGGAGATTATACATTTATGCTGTTTCCCGATTATGTAGATGGACTGGTGACAGTTGCAGATGTAAAGGCGCTGAAAGATACGGCAAAAGCTAGTTTCCGCGTTGTATTTTATGATTCTTCCAAAGGTGAAACGCCCCCTGTTCATCAGCATGATTATACGAGTCAGGTGACAAAGGAAGCAACATGCAGTGAGGAAGGGGTTCGGACATATACCTGTGAAGGGTGTGGAGACAGCTATACAGAAGTCATAGAAAAAACAGCGCATACAGAAGTCATAGACGCAGCAGAGGCGGCAAGCTGTACAAAGGATGGAAAAACGGAAGGCAGTCATTGCAGCGAATGTGGATTTGTAATACAGGTGCAGCAAATTATACCGAAAAAAGAACATACATATGAGGAAGAGATAACAAAACCATCGACGTGTACAGAAGAAGGAATCAAAACTTTGACCTGTACGGCATGTGGAGATGAAAAGACTGAAGTCATAGAAACAGTGGCGCATACAGAAGTCATAGACGCAGCAGAGGCGGCAAGCTGTACAAAAGAAGGAAAAACGGAAGGCAGTCATTGCGGCGAATGTGGATATGTGATAAAAGTGCAGCAAATCATCCCGAAAACAAAGCATACGTATGAAGAAGAGATAACAAAACCGTCAACGTGTACAGAGGAAGGAATTAAAACACTGACTTGTACAGTATGTGGAGATGAAAAAACAGAAGCCATAGCAACAATTGCGCATACAGAGGTAACAGACGCAGCAGAGGCGGCAAGTTGTACAAAAGAAGGAAAAACGGAAGGCAGTCATTGCGGTGTATGCGGATATGTGATAAAA
>CAJUHJ010000004.1:0-109504 GCA_910586355.1 uncultured Lachnospiraceae bacterium | reverse complement strand
CGCAGCAGAGGCGGCAAGCTGTATAAAAGAAGGAAAAACGGAAGGCAGTCATTGCGGTGTATGCGGATATGTGATAAAAGCGCAGCAAATCATCCCGAAAACAGAGCATACGTATGAAGAAGAGATAACAAAACCGTCAACGTGTACAGAGGAAGGAATTAAAACACTGACTTGTACAGTATGTGGAGATGAAAAGACAGAAGCCATAGAAAAAACAGATCATACGTATGAAGAGGAGATAACAAAACCGTCAACGTGTACAGAGGAAGGAATCAAAACACTGACCTGTACAGTATGTGGAGATGAAAAGACAGAAAGTATAGCAACAATTGCACATACAGAGGTAACAGACGCAGCAGAGGCGGCAAGCTGTATAAAAGAAGGAAAAACGGAAGGCAGTCATTGCGGTGTATGCGGATATGTGATAAAAGCGCAGCAAATCATCCCGAAAACAGAGCATACGTATGAAGAAGAGATAACAAAACCATCGACGTGTGCAGAGGAAGGAATTAAAACTTTGACTTGTACAGTATGTGGAGATGAAAAGACAGAAGCCATAGAAAAAGTTGCACATACGGAAGTCATAGACGCAGCAGAGGCGGCAAGCTGTATAAAAGAAGGAAAAACGGAAGGCAGTCATTGCAGCGAATGTGGATATGTGATAAAAGCGCAGCAAATCATTCCGAAAACGGAGCATACGTATGAAGAAGAGATAACAAAGCCATCGACGTGTACAGAGGAAGGAATCAAAACACTGACCTGTACAGTATGTGGAGATGAAAAGACAGAAAGTATAGCAACAATTGCGCATACAGAGGTAACAGACGCGGCAGTTTCAGCAAGCTGTACAAGGAGTGGCAAAACGCAGGGGAGTCATTGTAGTGTATGTAAAAAGGTTATTCGGGTGCAGAATGTGATACCTATGACGGCGCATCAGTACCAGACAAAGATTACAAAAGCGTTAGTAAATAAAAATGGTGCAAGTATTAAAAGCTGTATAAAATGCGGCAGTGTTTTGAAACGAGACATTATTTACAGTCCAAAAACAGTTGAACTTTCTTCTGAAAATTATGTTTATAACGGCAAGGAGCAAAAGCCTGACGTTGTTGTGAAAGATAGTATTGGAAAAGTCATAGGCGGCAGATATTATACAGTTTCTTATCAGGGAAATAAAAATACGGGAATTGCAGAAGTTAAGATTTCTTTTAAAGATAATTATAGTGGAACGCTGTCAAAATCATTTACAATCAGGCCAAAATCAACAGGTATAACCAAGTTAGAGGTAAAATCGAACCGTTTGAATTTAAAATGGAAAAAGCAGAAGAAGCAAATATCTGGCTATGAGATTCAATATTCTGCAAATAAAGCGTTTCAGGGAAAGACTACAAAAAGTATTCTTGTAAAACGCGCGTCCGTTTCTTCGAAACAAATAAAAAAACTAAAATCAGGAAAAAAATATTATTTCAGAATTTGTACTTATAAATCGGTTAAAGTAAATGGAAAAACGACTCGGATTCCATCTGATTGGTCAAAGGTAAAAGTAAGTAAAAAAATAAAAGCTGGCGGATGATTAGTCTCCGCCGGCTTTAAAATTATAAATCGGTTTTATAATAGTTTCAATATTTACAGTATCTTTGATGTGGCTGATAATATCGTCCATTTCTTTATAAGCCATTGGACATTCATCTAATGTGTCTTTATTGACAGAGGTCGTGTAAATACCGTGCATCTGTTTTTTAAATTCGGATACAGTAAACGACTGCTTGGCCGCAGAACGGCTCATAAGACGGCCCGCGCCATGTGGGGCTGACTGGTTCCAATCGTCATTGCCTTTGCCAATACAAATCAGGGAACCGTCCCGCATATTGATTGGGATTAAAAGGCGTTCGCCGTTTTTCGCAGAAACAGCGCCTTTTCGCAGAATCATGGACTCAGTGTCGATATAATTATGGATGGTTGTAAATTGGTTTACAACGTGGATTTTCATGCCTTTGATAATTTCGTCCATCATAGCTTTGCGGTTTAATTTGGCATATTTCTGTACGATTTTCATATCATGGATATATGCGTGAAATAAATCGCCTGAAACGTATGCAAGCTGTTTTGGTATACTGGTTCTTTTTGTATCTTTTTTGATCGAATTGTTTAATACTTTGTAACCTTCTTCCTGATAGAAATTCGCGACTTCTAAACCAAGATGGCGGCTTCCGGAATGTACTACAATATAAATTGTTCCGTCGTCCGATTTATCTGCTTCGATAAAATGATTGCCTCCGCCCAATGTGCCAAGGCTTTTTTCTGCCCTGTTTGAATGAATGTGTTTATAGCAAAAGAGTTCATTTAGATTTATTTTATCAAAATATCGGTGCGTTTTTTCCCTGACAGAAAATCCGGAAGGAATTTTTTCATAAATTAATTTATCCAGCTTTTGCGGCTCAATATGGGTTTCTTTAAGCTGAATGGTTTCCATTCCGCAGCCAATATCCACCCCTACTAAATTTGGGACGATTTTATCTGTGATTGTCATAGTGGTGCCAATCGTACAGCCGGCTCCGGCGTGAATATCCGGCATTAACCGGATTTTAGTTCCAGATACAAATTCCTGGTTCAATAAAAGAAGTACTTGTGCAATCGAAGCTTCGTCTACGGTATCTGTAAATATCTTGGCTTCGTTGTATTTTCCTTTTAATTCAATCATTCCGTCTCCTTAACATCTTTTGGATTTATCATATCATTCTATTCCATAAATGACAACTATACGTTCAGCAAACAACGTTAGATAAATAAAAAATATATAAATTTTTTTTGATTTTTTTGTAAAAAGTTGTATAATAGAAATGAAAAATCAGAATGGAGGAAAAAAGATGAGTTTACAAATTGAAAACGCCCTGCCGGACGGATTTGTGCTTGAGAAAGCACAAAATGTAATGCATGGAACTTATCGCGGCATCGATTTGTTGATTGTACCATTGGATACAGAAAATCAATACCAGATTCAGCTCTATGCAAACTTAGGAACTATTGACAATAAAGAGGGATTTTTGGACTATCTTGGAACAATGTCAAAAGACTGTCCTTTTGTGCACCATGCTGGTTATAACGGTTCGAATATGGTATCCGTTTATGTGCTTTCAAGGGGCGTGGAAGACAAAGAGAATCTAACGAATGCAATGTCCGCCCTTGTCTCAAAGTGTTCAGAATATGGATTACATAATTGCTGTGCGCACTGTAAAAACGAGACTGTGCTTCATGCGGCGGCTGTGGACCAAACGCCGCTTATGCTCTGTGATAATTGTCTTTCACAGGTGATGGGCAGAGTGAGCGGACGTCCTCAGAGAAAAGAAAATGTTCTGCTTGGCCTTATCGGGGCGATTGTGGGAGTACTGCTTGGGTCGGTTTTATGGATTGTCATTGGACAAATTGGTTTTATTGCCGGGATAGCTGGATTTGCAATTGTATTTGGAGGAATGAAAGGTTATGAACTTTTAGGCGGCCGTCTTTCAAAAGCGGGGATTGTAATTTGCGTATTGTTGTCTCTTTTGACAATTATTGGAGCAGAGTTTGCAAGTATTGTAATCGCCCTCTATCAAGAGCTGAGTAAACTGTATGCAGTTACAATTCAAGATGTAGTCGCTTGGATTCCAGATCTTATGAAAGAGCCGGAAGTAGCCGGTGGAGTGGCAAAAGATTTGATTGTTGGATATGCTCTTGCAATATGGGCAAGTTTTGCAAATGTGAAAAGCGCATGGCGTCAGGTAGACGAAGGCTCTGCACAACATACAGTAGTACGGTTTTAAATAATTTAGTCTGGATGTTCTAATTTAGAAGTCCAGACTTTTTATTTGTCCATCCATACAAAAATACTAAGTTTATTGTCTTTATATTCTGCTGAAATAGAACCGCCAATCTGTGAAATAAGTGTTTTGGCAATAGAAAGACCAAGTCCCGTCGATGTTCTGGCGTCTTCGATTGTATAAAAGCGGTCAAATAATTTTCCGACTTCTGTTTCGTTTAATCCATACGCTGTATTTGTGAATGTAATTGTCCCAAAATCTGTCAGACATATATTCAAGTCTCCATCGCTGTATTTGACTGCGTTGTGCAGAATATTAGAAAAGATGCGGGAAAGGGAAAAACGGTCGGCAGTCCAAATGATTTTTTGTTCTGTTATTTGAATTGTTGGGACAATATTTTTTTCTTGAAAATCTGTATAGAAAGAAACAATGCTTTCTTCTAAAATACGGTTGACGTGAATGGGTTCCAATTTGAAAGAATGATTTTTTGACAGTGTCATAGAATAGACAAATAGTTCTTCTGTAAGCTGTTTTAACAATTTACAGCGGTTGTTGATTATGGAAATATAACGGGAGAAATCTTTTGTGTTGTGTTCTTGTTCCAATAATTCCAGGTAACCGGATATTGCGGTCAAAGGCGTGCGTAAATCATGGGAAATATTTGTCACAGCGTCTTTTAACTCCATGTTGCCATTGTAATATTCCCTCTGCTGTCTGCGCAGTTCTCTCAGCTGCACATTGATTTGGTTTGCGAGTTTTCGGATATGCCTGTCTCTGGAAGAGACAGAAATCAGCGTATTTGTATCAGAAGAAAGATGTTCCTCAAATTCCAGGCCGATTTCATTTATACTTTTTTTCAACAGATAAATTTTGATGGTAAGAATGAGCGCTAAGCACAATAAAATACCGCACAAGATTAAGAGGAACATCTTTTCACCTTCTTTATTTTAAATCTTTTTTCTGAAAACAAAAAATTCCTGTTATCGTTGTAAACGCCGAAGTAAATAAGGAGTAAAGTACAATCAGGGCGGGATGCGCTACAATCTCGCATGCGAATTGTATACTTTGCCCTGACGGCAGAAAGTCAAAAAGAAACAGATATACGCTTTTTGCCGTTCCGGTTAAAAATTTTGGGTTTCGGTAAGGTTCGCTTTTTTGTATACCGTTTGAAGTTGCAAAATAATCTGAAATATATTCCGGCGCCTCAAGCCTTGAGAATATGGAAATGCCAGCCAACAGCAGGCCCGTAAAAATTAGGAGGCATGCAACGGCAGAAATGGCTTTTCTTGCAGTCAGCATGGAAATCATATGAAAGAAGGAAACATATGCTGTAATGGTAAATAAGCTGATAAATAGATAAATGCAAATCGTATGAAGCGGCATACGGGGAGGCAGTAAAAGCGGTATTCCGAACAGGCAGTAGGATAATAAAAATGCCGCTGTCATGCAAAATGCCGCTGTAATACAGACAATCAGGTTGGAAAAATATACATTTTTGCGGGAATGTCCGACGATTAGTTTGTTGCGTATTGTGCCGTCTGAAAATTCAAGCCCGGAAAACAGGCTGCAAAAAATGGCGGAACAGACTCCGGCAAAAATAGTATGGAGAAACAGGACGTCGTCCAGGTATTGTTTTGCTCCAAAGCGGGCCATATCGGAATATTTTCCAAGGGAAAAAAGGAGTCCAATCCCAAACATAAAGCAGATTCCAACAAAAAACAGCCTGTTTTTGCGAAGTCTCAAAAGCCCGGCAGAAAGTAATTTACGCATGGTATTCACCTCCTAAAAGATTCAGATAATAGCTTTCTAAACTTTCCCCGCGTTCCTGCATAGAGATGATATTGCAGTTTTCTTTCGCAAGTTCAAGCGCGAGTTCGGAAACGGTGATATTGTCAAATAGATCTGCCGTTGTGTCAGAAAGAATTTTATATGTGATATGTCTTTGGTCGAGTATGCGGGCAAGAATTTTTGTATCGTTTACCTTAAGGCGTATGCATTTTTGGCAGACAGATTCCAATTCTTTTGCGCTGATTTCTTTTACCATCTGTCCGGCGTCAATAAATCCATAGTCCGTTGCAAGCCGTGACAATTCGTCTAATATATGGCTGGAAATTAAAAATGTAATCTGATATTTCCGGTTTAGCTTTAAGATAAGTTCCCGAATTTCGATAATTCCCTGCGGGTCAAGGCCGTTTACAGGTTCGTCTAATACCAAAAAATCAGGATTGCCGACAAGCGCAACTGCAATCCCCAATCGCTGCCTCATGCCAAGCGAAAAGTTTTTCGCTTTCTTTTTTCCGGTATTTGCAAGGCCGACCAATTGAAGGAGCTCTTCTCGTCCGTCATAGGACGGAAGCCCTAAAATGCGGTACTGCTGGTTTAAATTTTCTTTTGCCGTCATATCGGGAAATATAGAAGGCGTCTCCACAACTGCGCCCATCCGCCGCCTGGATTTTGCAATATTTTTATCTGTGCAGGATATGCCGTACAGTGTATATTTGCCGGAATCAGGTTTTTGAAGTCCGCAGATTAAGCGGATTAACGTAGTTTTTCCAGCTCCGTTTTTTCCGACGAAACCATAAATAGAACCTTTTGGAACGTGCATATTGAAATTAGAAAGCGCTTTGAAATGCCCATAACTTTTGTTTAAAGCATTTGTTTGTAAAATATAATCCATAAAAAAACCTCCTTTTCTTTCTGTCAGTATAGAATGTAACAGTAAAGAAACTGGTAAAGGAAACCGTAAAGAAATGGTAAAGTTTTAAAACTGGCTCTGCCGCAGTTTAAAACCTATGCCCCAGACAGATTCAATATAGTCTTTTTCATTGATTTCCCGAAGTTTTTTTCGAAGATTGCAGATGTGTATTTTCAATGAACTTTCTGTACAGTCCGGAGTATCCTGGCTGATTTGGTCTAACAGTAATGATTTTGTCATTACCTGTGTGGAATTTTGCATGAGAAGTTTTAAAATGGCAAATTCTGTTCTTGTCAATTTAATCTGGTGTTCGCCAGCTGAAACAATGTGCGTATGCAAATCAAGAGTCAGATCTTCAAAAGTAAGGTTGGATGACGTATGGCTGGATAAGGGTTTGCGAAGCTGTACGGCAATGCGTGCAAGAAGTTCTTTGGTGTGAAACGGTTTTGTAATATAATCCGCCGCTCCTTCTAATAATAAATCCACTTTATGATTTACGTCTGTCTTGGCGCTTAGTATAATGATGGGAAATTCCTTTATCTGAGGCAGCAGTTCTTCGCCGCTTCGTCCCGGCAGCATTAAGTCGAGCAAAATCAAATCCGGAGTTGTCTTAGAAAGGATAAGCAGCGCTTCTGTGCCGGAGTATGCCCGGCAGACGTCATATCCTTCTTTGCAAAGAAGTTCAAAAAGCATATTTCCAATGTAGGGGTCGTCTTCTATGATTAGTATTTTTTTCAATCGTATTCACCTTCCAGGGGATGTTTTTGCATTGTTTTTTGGGTTCTGCAATACTTTTACAGGTATTTGAATTATTTTAGCATTTTTTTTTGTTTTCGTATATAAAAGGGAGATATTTTATAAAATGAGATAAGTTTTAGAATAAAAAATTTCGCGGATTGTTCCAATCTGCGAAATAAGATTCTGGTTAGAAATACTTGAAAATTATATTAATTATATTGTTATAATTGTAGTTTGTCAATCCATTTTGATAAAATGGCAGAAATACCCATGGCAGTTTGAACTGGGATTTGAAATTTGGCTGTAAAGGCAGGTTGAATATAGAAATATATGTTTTTTTAGGGGATTATTGAATAGCGAATAAGGAATTCTGGGTCAGAAACTGGGTCAGAAAAAAATGCGGGTAAATGTATGGAATTGGTGCATTTGCCCGCATTTTTCTGATGCTTTGAATATTTTATTTGTGGTCAAAATTTGGGTCAGGGATAGAAAAAATATTGATATTTCGCATTTCAGGACATATTTCGTAGATTGGAACAATCCACGAAAATGGAAAAGCTGGTTTTTATGTGAATGATGGTGAAATGATATGAGTATTGAATTATATCCGCATAACAAAACGGCGTATGAATCTGTTCTTAAATTTTTGGAACGATATGGCAGGGCGGCGGTAATCCATCCGACCGGGACGGGGAAATCTATGATTGCGTTTAAATTGGCTGAGGAACATCCAGGCAGCCGTGTCTGCTGGATTACGCCGAGCGCATATATTTTTCGGACGCAGCTTGAAAATTTGGGAAGTTCCCATACGTTTTCCAATATTGTCTTTATGACGTATGCGGGATTGATGCGGGCGAAAGAGGAAATGATGGAAGAGCTTTTGCCAGATTATATCGTGTTGGATGAGTTTCACCGCTGTGGCGCCAAGGAGTGGGGAAAGGGTGTGCAAAGGTTATTAGCAGCCTACCCCAATGCAGGCGTTTTGGGATTATCCGCAACGGCTGTCCGTTATCTGGATGGACAAAGAGATATGGCGCAGGAATTGTTTGATGGGCGCGTGGCTTCGGAAATGACGCTGGGAGAGGCAATTGTAAAGCGGATACTTCCGGCTCCGGTATATATACAGTCTGTTTATATTTATCAGAAAGAACTGCAAAAATTGGAGGAGAGGGTCGCCCTCGTGAAAAATAAAAAGCTTTTGGCAGTTAGTGAAGAACTTTTGCAGAAAATCAGACGGGCGGTAGATCAGGCGGACGGGCTGGATAAGATTTTTAAAAAGCATATGAAAAATCAAAATGGAAAATATATTGTGTTTTGTTCGGATAAGGCGCATATGGAAGAGATGAAACGGCATGTATCAGAATGGTTTGGGCAGGTAGATAAAAATCCGCATATTTATACTGTTTACTATGGAAGCCGCAAATCAGAGCAGGAGTTTTCGGCGTTTAAATCAGATCAAAGCAGTCATTTAAAACTTTTGTTTAGTATCGACCTTTTAAATGAGGGCGTGCATGTCGGGGATATTGACGGTGTAATTCTGCTGCGTGTGACGGTGTCGCCAACGCTATATTTACAGCAGATTGGGCGGTCGCTTGCTGTGGGAAATTCTGCCCAGCCAGTCATTTTTGATGTGGTAAATAACTTTGAAAGCCTTTGTTGTATTGATTCTTTTGTCCAGGAAATGAACGCGGCGGTTTGTATGTATGGGACAAAAGAAAGCGGACAGGGATTTTATGGGGATTTTCGGATTATTGATGAAGTAAAAAATTGCAGGGAGCTATTTTTGCAGTTGAAAAAAAATCTTTCTGCAGATTTTGAAATTTATTTTCAAGCGGCCAAGGATTACCGGAGTATGTATGGCGATTTGAATGTCCCTAAAAATTATACGGCTGCTAATGGACTTACTCTTGGCACATGGCTGCAGACGCAGAGGAGGGTGCGGGAAGGAAAAGTCCCCGGCATTTTGACAAAGGAACATATTTTACGGCTGGATGGGCTTGGCATGATCTGGGATTCTCTTTCTGAAAGGAACTGGGAGAGGGGAATTTGCGCTTTGGAAACTTACCGCTTGCGATATGGGGATGCAGATGTAAAGGCAAATTATGTTACCGAAGATGGGTTTTTGCTGGGAAGATGGATCGGTAATTTAAGGCAGAAGGCAAAAAAAGAAAACCCAAAGAATTTTTTAACCAAGAAGCAGAGCCGCCAGTTAGAAGCGGCTGGGATGATTTGGAATAAGAATGTGTATCAGTGGGAGCAAAATTACCAGGCGGCAAAAGATTATTTTATGCTCCATGGAAATTTGGAAGTCCCTGCAAAGTACTGCACAAAAGAAGGCAAAAAATTAGGGGTTTGGATACAAAACCAAAGGCAGGCATACACCGGTAAAAAAGGTTCTGCGGGCCTGACAGAAACACAGATTCAGAAATTAGAGGAAATCGGGATGGCGTGGCGGCTGAAACAGAAAGCGCCCGTTATCCGGGCGAAGCTGTAAAAGTAGAGGAGATGTGAAAATGAGTCAAGAATATATGGGCACAGCAGTCGGTGTAAAAGAGCCTTCCAGAATCCGCGCTGCTGAAAAACCGCTGCGTCGGTATGCGTATATGTTTTTAAAGCGTGTGTTTGACATTGCGGTAAGTTTTTGCGGAATTGTGGTACTTAGCCCCATTTTTATTCTGCTGGCGCTTATCGTTTATTTTTCGGATCCAGGGCCGGTGTTTTACAGGCACGAAAGAGTTGGAAAAGGCCAGAAAAAAATACGGATATGGAAATTCCGCAGTATGTACATAAATTCGGAGGAAATTTTTGAGAATTTTACAAAAGAGCAAAAAGAGGAATATTATGCGGATTTTAAATTGGAAAACGACCCGCGGATTACGCGGATTGGAAACTTTCTTCGAAGAAGCAGCCTTGACGAGCTGCCGCAGCTTTGGAATATATTCTGCGGAGATTTGAGTTTTGTAGGACCCAGGCCCATTGTAGAGGAAGAATTGGAAAAGTATGGAGCTGACGCGAATAAGCTTTTGAGCGTAAAGCCGGGGCTTACCGGGTATTGGCAGGCGAATGGGAGGAATCTTGTGAATTACGACAATGGGCGGAAAGAAATGGAGCTTTATTACATAGAAAACCAGAGCGTTGGGTTAGATACAAAGATATTGTTTCAGACAGTGGGAGCCGTATTGGGCGGGAAGGGCGCGCAGTAATGGCCGGATGTATGCCGATACGTATTTTGCAGGTAGTAAACCATATGGATTATGGCGGTGTGGAAGCTGTCATTATGAATTATTACCGGCATATGGACAGACAGAAAGTTCAGTTTGATTTTGCAATATCAGAAGATTCCCTGTTTCCTCAAAGAGAAGAAATACAATCGCTTGGAGGAACTATTTATCTCCTTCCTAAAATCGTGCATTTAAAAAAATATCTTTCTGCATTAAAAAAAGTTATCCAAAAAAACCAATACCAAATTGTACATTGTCATATGAGCAGTTTGAACGTGATTCCGCTTTATGCGGCATATCAGGGGAAGGCGAAGGTACGGATTTGTCATAACCATACGGTTACCCATAAAAAAGAAGGGATAAGGGCTGTTTTAAAATATATGCTGCGGCCATGCTGCAAGTGGTTTGCAACCGATTATTTTGCTTGCGGAAAGTATGCCGGTCAGTGGATGTTTGGCAGAAATTGTGTGAATCATGGCGGCGTTTATCAGATGCGTAACGCAGTTGAAGTGGAACGATTTTGTTACAATGCGGATACAAGGGAAAAGATAAGGCAGAAGTTAGGGCTTTGTGGAAAATTTGTCGTGGGGCATGTCGGACGGTTTGTCACGCCAAAAAACCATGCGTTTTTAGTGGATATTTTTCGCGAGGTTTATCAAAAAAATACCAACGCCCGGCTGCTTTTGGCAGGCGAAGGGGAATTAATGGAAAAGACAAAAGAGAAAGTGAAAAAGCTGGGGCTTTGGAATGTAGTTATTTTTTACGGAAACAGCGACGATACCGCAAGCCTTTATCAGGCAATGGATGTTTTTTGTCTTCCAAGTTTATTTGAAGGGTTTCCCGTAGTTTTGGTTGAGGCTCAGGTAAACGGCCTTCCAGTCGTCGTTTCTGCCAAGGTATCGGACGAAGCAAAATTTTTAGATTCTTATGATTCCCTTTCTCTGAAAGAAACGCCGGGCGAATGGGCCAGGCGGATTCTTTTGGGCAATTGTAAAGAAGAGCAAAGAAAACAGGCATATCAAAAAGTGGCTCGCGCCGGATATTCCATCGGGGAAGAAGCCAAAAGGTTATTGGCCTTTTACCAAAGCCAAATAATGTAAGGATGAATTGAAATGACGTTAAGAAAGCTAATCCAGAGGATAGAAGGACATGACATAATTAGTTTTGATATATTTGACACTTTAGTATATAGAAGCTGTATCAGCCCGCAGGCTGTTTTTGCAATGACGGGGGAAAAAATGGGCGAAGAGCCTATGCGTTATAAAGAACTTAGAATAAATGCGGAAGAAAAAGCCAGACATAGCAATGGAAAATCAGAAATCACTTTAGATGAAATTTATGCCAATATGTCAAATCTTTCCGAAAAACAAAAGACAGAATTTAAAAAATGTGAAGAATTGATAGAATTGTCTGTCTGCAGGATGAATCCTGAAATGACGGCTGTGTATCAATATTGCAGGGAAAAAAATAAGATTATCATCCTGACGTCAGATATTTACTTGGAAGAAAGACTGATAAAGCAAATTCTAAAGAAGTGCCATATTACGGGATATGCCAAACTCTTTTTGTCTTCCCGGCATAAAAAAACAAAATCAAACGGGCTGTTATTTGACGTAGTGAAAGCAACATATTGCTGTAATGGAGAAAAAGTATTACATATCGGCGACAATTATAAATCAGATTATGTGATGCCCAGAATGAAAGGGTTAGATGCTTTTTTTTACCGCTATAAAAATAGCAGGTTAGATCTAAAAAAGGATTTGCTTGGAATTGCTGCGTTTACATCATCCCATTGCAAAAATACTGACGACGTTTATTATCAATTTGGCTATCGGGTGTTCGGGCCTTTTTTGTATGGGTTTGTCAACTGGCTTGACAAGCAGTTTTCTTTTTCTCATCAGAGCCGGATTTTCTTTTTTTCCAGAGAAGGCCAGTTTTTAAAAAGAGCGTTTGACAGCCTGTTTTCTGGGAAATACCAGGAGTCGTATCTTTATGTATCCAGGAGGAGCCTTGCGATACCGGCAGTTGTAATGGCCAATACGTTGGAAGATTTTTTGGCTCTGCGTCCAATGTATCCTCGTGTGACTGTGGAAAATGCAATCGGGAAGTTGGGCTTAAGTAAAGAAGATTTTAAGGAATGTCCATGGTATGATAATGCAGTTTTAAATAAAACGTTTGGAGAATTATCAGATCTGCAGAAAGTCGCTATTCAAAAGGATATGTTTGATAAAACGAAACAAAATGCTTATCAGGAAGCGGAAAATTTGCGCTTATATTTAAAGCAGGAGCAGGTAAAAGGCAGGTTTGCAGTCGTCGATTTAGGATGGAACGGTTCTATGCAGCGGGCGTTAGCACAGGTTTTTCGTTATTACGGCATAGATGCGGATATGATGGGCTTTTTTCTGGCGCAGCGGGATGAATATTATAAAAATGCCAAATATATTGAAAATTATGGATATTTATTCAATTACGGACGGGTTTCATCAAATGAAAATTTGCTGTTAAACAGCGGGACGTCTTTGTTAGAACTGCTGTTTATGGCAGACCATGGCTCGGCTGTTTCCTATGAAAATTTATCTGGGCAGGCCAAAGCCGTTTTAGATTGTTATGAATTTGAAGATATATATCCCAAAGTAAAAATCTGCCAGGATGCGGCAATTGATTTTATTCGGGATTATTCAGGGAGCCATTCTTATCAGCATTGTTATTATAAAGAATATTTTTATCCAATGTATCGGATTTTAAAACAGCCTCCCAGAAAAATCATGGAAGCCTTTGGGGATTTTCGCATTTCTGATATGAATGAAAAAGATATGTTTTTGGCAAAAAAACTTTCGAATCGGAAAAATTGCATAAAGGAGTTTCGGGATGCGGGCTGGAAGGTGGCGTTTTTGAAAAGAAATTTTAATCTGCCGTCTGCATTTTTCGTATATAAACGGCTGAGACAGTTGTTTTCGTAGTTAGGAGGGTATTGTGTATCTGTATTTAATCGGCTATTTAGCTGTTTTAGGATATTTCATCAAAAATAATCTGATTTTTCATAAAAGGGTATTGGTATCAGGAAAGGACAGGACAAAGGCGGCTGTGTTTTTAGGGATTTTGTTTGTCAGTATTCCGCTGATTTATGCTTTTTCGATGAGGGACTTGTCAGTGGGAAGCGATACCAACGGCGTGTATTATGATATTTATTATAATGGTTATGTCGTAAACAGTTGGCAGGAAACGTTGTATGAAAGTTTGTTTATCTATTTTGGACGTTTTGTCCATAAAATTTATCCGACATTCCGCTTTTTTTTAGGTGTGAGCTGTGCGATTATTTGCGCCACATTTTTTTCGTTTTTTATAAAAAGAAAAAAGGAAATCAATGTCGTCGTGGCGTTCTGTTTATTTTTTGTACTCATTTATCTGCCGTCTTATAATATTTTAAGGCAGATGCTGGCGGTGGCAGTTTCTTTTATTGGATATTTATATCTGGAAAAAGGCCGGCCGGCGGCTGCTTGTTTCGTATTTTTGCTGGCAAGTTTTCTGCATGTGACCGCGGTTGTTATGTTTATCTATTTGATTACATACAAATTTTCAGATAATGAAAGAGCCAAAAGAAGGCTGCCGTATATTTTCTTTTGCGCTCCGATTATCGTCGTGTTCTCGCTTCAGTGGCTGGTAAAACTTCCTATCTTTATAAAGTTTCAAAATCAGATTGACGCGCTGTTTGACTGGAATACGGTTAATATAAAATTTTTTGCAATTCCGCTTTTAATTCTGCCTTTGATTTTACTGAATTGGAAAAAACTAATTTTGAAAAATAAATATAATTACATGCATCTTTGCGGTTATATTTTTGTTTTTTCTACTATTTTAATGTCAGGCTATTTATGGTATGCCTTTCGGATGATGTATTATTTTTTGCCTAGTTATATCATTTTAGCCGCCCAATTGGGAAATTGCTGTAAAAAGCGGATTATAAAATGGTTCGTAAATTTATATTTAATGATATGTTCTCTATTTTTATTTTATTTCCTTTATGTGTATTTTGAAGTTGACGGGCTGTATCCATATATTTCAATGCGCAGATAGCGGAGGGACTTTATGGAACGAAAGGTTAGTTTAATTTTGCCTGTTTATAATGTAGAAAAATATCTCCCCCAATGTTTGGACAGCATACAAAAGCAATCGTATAAAAATATGGAAATTATTATTGTAAATGACGGTTCCACAGACGGGTCAGGTCAGATATGCGAAACATTCAGTAAAAGAGATACAAGGGTAAAATACATTCAAAAGAAAAACGGCGGTTTGTCAAGCGCAAGGAATGTGGGGTTAAAATACGCTGTGGGAGATTATATTGTGTTTGTGGACAGCGATGATTTCATACGAAGCGGCATGATTTCTTCTTTAGTAGAAGTAATGGAATGTAGTCATGCAGATATTGCCTGCTGCAATTATGAAGTCTGTAACGAACAATCTGGCGTAATCTATTCCCATAAAATAAATATCAAATCCATGCAGGTATTTACACGTCAGCAGGCAATTGATGTGTTATTTTATGAAACTTTTTTTCAGTGTTATGCGTGGAATAAAATGTATAAAAGAGAGTTGTTTACAGATATAAAATATCCGGAAGGAAGGCTGTACGAAGACATTGTAACAACGTACCGGTTATTTAGGAGCAGTGAAATGATAGCGTTTATACCAGACAGCCTTTATTGTTACCGGCGCAGAGAAGGTTCCATTACGCAAAAACAATTTAAGCCTAAGTCGTATGATTTGATTGACTCTATAAATGAAGTGATAGAACAAAATCAAGACAACAGGGCTGTTTTGGCAGGCTGCGCGATTTACTATCTATATTTTATAGATGAAATGATAAAGCATAATGTATGGGACAAAGACGTTTACCATAAATACCAGGCTATCGTGAAAAAGACCAAGAATGACATATACCGCTGTACAAATATTGCCTGCTCCCGAAAGATACAATTAATTTTGTGTTATTTGAATCCTGGACTGTATAAGCAGATGTATAAAGGGATGATACGCTTATTAAAGAAATAAAAAGGAGAATGTTGTTATGATACCGAAAAAAATACATTATTGCTGGTTTGGTAAAAAACCATTGCCAAATCTTGCGGTAAAATGTATTGCAAGCTGGAAGAAGTACTGCCCTGATTATGAAATTATAGAATGGAATGAGGATAATTTTGATGTTTGCAGCTGCGATTATGTAAAAGAAGCGTTTGAGGCGAAAAAGTGGGCGTTTATTACAGACTATGTCCGTTTAAAAGTTCTTTCAGACTATGGCGGAATTTATATGGATACAGATGTGGAAGTGATACAGCCGCTGGATTCGTTTTTGACAGAGAAGGCATTTTCCGGTTTTGAGACTGAAGATGCAGTTCCTACCGGGATTATGGCGTGTGAAAAGGGTTTTCCTTTATTTGCGGAAATGGTTTTAGAGTATGAAAACAGGCATTTTATCCGTTCTGACGGGAGTTTCGACGGTATGACAAACGTTGTATATATTACAGAAGTTTGTCATAAAAAAGGATTAAAACGAAATAACAGTTATCAGGTAGTTGAAGGATTTGCATTATATCCGAAAGAATATTTTTGTCCAAAAAGTTATTTGACAAAAGAAATTCACTGTACAGAAAATACTTATACGATACATCATTTTTCCGCATCCTGGCGTACGAAAAAACAGAACAGATGGTTTGATTTCGAAGCAAAAATTGCAAGAAAACTAGGAGAAGAAAGAGCGGCAGCTCTGTTTCGGATTTGGTTGTGGAGGCTGGCGAGGTCCCTATATTCGTTTGGGTTAGCCGAAATGATAAAAAAAATCGCCCGTATCATAAAAAGAGGGGAAAATCTTTAAAAACGAAAAGGCAGGCAGGAGTAATGAATGTAGGATTATTAACGTGGTTTCACTACCATAATTATGGTACGGCGCTTCAAGTGACGGCATTATCGCATGTTATCCGGGAAATGGGCTGTCCGGTAGATGTGATTCATTATCAGCCACAGGGAGAGCGGCGTTTTTTATTGTCGGACGATGTGGTTTCTTATTATGCAGATAGAATCAAAGGAGCGGTTAAAGGACGTCTGAACAGGATTTATGCGAAAGCAGCGCGCGAGAGTTTGTTTGAAGAATTTTTGAAAAAAAATTTATCATTTTCCAAGCCATGCGTTACGTTTTCTGATTTTAGGGAATTGAATGATTTGTATGGGGCGTTTGTCTGCGGCAGCGACCAGATTTGGGCGCCAACCTGTTTTGATGAGAGATATTTTCTGGATTTTGCAGAGGATCCGAAAAGGATGGTATCTTATGCTCCAAGCGTGGGACTAACGTCTGTCAAGGATAAAGATATTGAAAAAGAAATGCAAAGGCTTGCCGGACGTTTTGAATGGATTTCTACAAGGGAATACAGCGGTTCAGAATTGATTTCCCAGTTGATTCAAAAGCCGGTGGAAACTGTATTAGACCCTACGCTTTTACTTCCCCGGCATAAATGGGGCGCAATGGCGTCAGATACAAATTCCCAAAAGGAACCTTATCTGCTGGCTTATTTTTTACGTACAAATCGGCATTACTGGAAAAAAACATACGAACTTGCCCAAAAACTCCATTTGAAAGTAAAAGTGATTCCTGTGTTTTGTAAAGATTTAGGCAGGAGAGGATGTATCAAAACGCCAATAGGACCGTCAGAATTTTTGGAACTTATGGAAGGAGCGTCGTTTGTCTGTACGGATTCGTTTCATGGCATGGCGTTTGCAATCAACTTCAATAAAGAATTTACCGTATTTGAACGCTTCAAAAAGAATGAGGGAAATAATCAAAATTCCAGGATTTACCATCTCTTAAAAATCACAAAGTTAAGCGCGCGGCTGTATCAGCATGGCTTAAGTTTGGATGGGTTTTTAGAAAAAATAGAGTATGACAGCGTGAATGATATTCTTTTCAAATGGCGGAAAAAGTCGTTGGATTTTCTGTCTGCTGCTTTGGAGAGTATCAAAAACCATATAGAACAGACTGAAATAAAAAAATATGTATCTGTGGAAGATGGTTTTTGCTGCGGCTGCGGCGCATGTGCGTCGGTATGTCCGGTTCATGCAGTTTCACTTCAGCTAAGAGATGGATTTTTGTGTGCAAATGTAGACAAAGAACAATGTATTTCCTGTGGGAAATGCCAAAAAGTATGCCCCTTGTATGGTGAGAGAGAAGGAACCCCCCTAAAAAATGGGAAGCTGTTTTCTTATAAAGATAACAGTATGCAGGTTTTAAAAACGTCGTCCAGCGGAGGCATTGCGTACCGGATTGCAGAGACGTACTTAAAAAAGGGGTATTGTGCCGCCGGATGTATGTTTGACAAAAAAGAACAGCGGGCAAGGCATATTTTCGTTTTGCCAAAAGAAACAGAAAAACTTGCGCTGCTGCAGGGGAGCAAGTATCTCCAAAGTGATTTTATAAAGATTATCCTGGCGCTTAAAAAAGGAATTGAAAAAACGGTTGTTTTCGGTACGCCGTGCCAGATTGCGGCGGCACGAAAAATGGCTGGGGAGCGTGAAGATATTGTTTATGTCGATTTAATCTGTCATGGCGTACCTTCGCAGCTTTTATATCAAAAATACCAGCAGTATTTGCAGGATTCATTTGGCATGGATCAGAATCGTTTAGAGGTTTCCTTCCGTGATAAAAAACATGGCTGGAGAGAGAGATATATATATAGCAGGGATTTGCAGAAATCCCACTGTGCACATCAGTCAAAAGATCCATTTTTTTTGATGTTTGAATCTATGGAATGTTATTCGAAACCTTGTTATGAATGTCGTTTTAGAGATTTTAGCGCGGCGGATATACGGATTGGGGATTATTGGGGGCCTAAGTTTTTAAACGATAAGGACGGGGTCAGCATGGTAATTTGTATGAATGAAAAAGGAGAGGGGATTTTGCAGGAATTAAACGGGTATGCAGACATAATGAAACAGGATATTTCTGATTATTTTTGCTGCCAGCAGAGTAAAAACAGCCCGATTCCCGTTTTTTATCGGAGGCTTTTGGCAGATTTGGCGAATCCGTCGGTTTCTATGGAACATATTATAAAAAAATTTGTGCAGCCATATATGCAAAGAAAAAAAGTTTGGATTCTGATGTCGGATATTCGGAGGTTGTTAAAAAAGAATGGGAAATAAAGCAAAGTATGCGGCTCTTTCAAAAAATACGGCGCTTTTTACAATTAACAGTTTTGGTTCAAAGATGATTTCGTTTTTTATGGTGCCGCTTTATACCTATGTGTTAAGCGCAGATGATTTTGGGACGGCAGATTTGATTACGTCAACGGCTTCTTTGTTGATTCCGATATTGACCCTAAATATACAGGAGGCGGCGCTGCGGTTTTCGCTGGACGAGGAAAAAGACAGGACGGCTGTTATTAGTATATGTATGAAAATCAATGTATTTGGCGGAATCCTGCTTGCTGCCGCCCTTTGTTTTTTGGAGTGGCGGGGTATCCTGAATTTAGACCGCCGTTATTATTGTTTTTTGTTTGTTTCTTATTTATTTGGAGGCATTTATAATTCATTTTCTATGTACATTAAGGCGTTGGATAAGGTGGGTGTTTTGGTCGTCAGCGGAATTGTAAGCACCCTGACGTCTTGTTTGCTGAATTTAGCGCTTTTGTTGTTTTTAGACGCAGGAATCAATGGATATTTAATTGCCAATTCTGCAGGAACGGGAATTGCAATTTTGATTATGTTCTTTGGAGGAGGTATTTATAAAGATTATAGAACGGGGATGGATATTTGCCTTGCAAAGGAAATGGCGCTGTATTGTTTTCCGCTTGCTTTTAATGGAGTTGCCTGGTGGGTAAACAACGCAAGCGATAAGTACATGCTGGCGTTTTTTTGCGGTGTGACTGCAAATGGGATTTTTTCTGTTTCTTATAAAATTCCGACGATTTTGTCTACTCTTCAGGGTGTGTTTTATAATGCCTGGTCAATTTCTGCAATTACAGAATTTGATAAAAAAGATTCCGACGGATTTATTGGGAATATATATCTGTTGTATAGCTGCGTATCTACCGTCGGGTGTTCTGGGATTTTAATCTGCAATATTTTTATTGCAAAAATATTGTATGCAAAGGAGTTTTTTGCAGCGTGGGAATACGTTCCATTTTTATTGTTTGGCGCGGTGTTCAATGGCCTGGCTTTGTTTGAAGGATGTCTGTATTCGGCGGTGAAGAAGACAAAAGAAGTTTTTTATACGACACTGATTGGCGCGGCAGTCAATATCATTGCCAATTTCATTTTTGTTCAGACGTTAGGCCCGGTTGGAGCAGCTTTTGCGACGCTGTTAGGATATGCGGCTATCTGGATTTTAAGGACGCGCGGGCTGTTTTCGTTTATAAAAATGAAAGTAGATTGGAAACGGCAGTTTTTGATTTTAGCAGTATTGTTTATCCAGACGCTGCTTGCATTGAAAAGAAATACGGAGTTGATTCAGGCTATATGTCTGTGCCTGATTTTGTTTTTCCAGAAAAACGAGATACAAAAAGTGGCTCGAAAAGTAATGAAAAGAGGATTGCTATGAAAAAGATAATGCTGGTATTTGGCACGCGCCCGGAAGCGATTAAAATGTGTCCGCTTGTAAATGAGCTAAAGACAAGAAAGTCGATTCAGACAGTTGTCTGCGTGACGGGACAGCACCGCCAGATGTTGGATCAGGTGCTTTCGGCGTTTAAAGTGAGGCCGGATTATGATTTGTCTGTGATGAAGGACAGGCAGACGTTATTTGATGTGACGGAAAATATTTTAAAGGGAATGAAAGGCGTATTGGAAGAAGTGAAACCGGACGCAGTTTTAGTGCATGGGGATACGTCAACTACATTTGCGTCGGCTCTTGCATGTTTTTACCTGAAAATTCCGGTGGGGCATGTGGAAGCAGGACTGCGTACATATCAGATGTATTCCCCATATCCGGAAGAGTTTAACAGGCAGGCAGTGGGATGTATTGCGTCATTCCATTTTGCACCTACGGATTTGTCTAAGCAGAATCTTTTAAAAGAGGGAAAGAAAAGCAGTACGGTTTATGTGACGGGGAATACGGCGATTGACGCGTTAAAGACAACGGTCAGAGAAGATTATGCTCATGAGCAGCTAGATTGGGCAAAAGGCAGCCGTCTTATTTTGATTACGGCGCACCGGCGGGAAAATTTAGGAGAACCTATGAAAAATATGTTTTGCGCCATACGCAGAATTGTAGACGAGCATAAAGATGTGAAAGCCCTTTATCCCATTCATCTAAATCCGGCTGTACGGGAAATTGCAGATGAAATTTTAGGAGGGGCTGACAGGATACGGATGATAGAGCCGTTAGAAGTATTGGATTTTCATAATTTTCTGGCGCGCAGTTACCTGATTTTGACGGATAGCGGAGGGATTCAGGAAGAGGCGCCATCGCTTGGAAAGCCTGTTCTTGTCATGCGGGACACAACAGAACGCCCGGAAGGGGTAAAAGCTGGGACGTTAAAATTGGTTGGAACAAAGGAGGAAACCATCTATAACAGTTTTAAAGAACTGTTGGAAAATCCAATCGCTTATCAAAAAATGAGCCAGTCTAAAAATCCGTATGGGGATGGATTCACATGCAGGCGGATTGCAGATATTTTGGAATGGGAATTATAAGGAAAGTATAAGGAATCATTCTTCTTTTAAAGACATTGTTCCAGTATCAAACGTTTCAAAATGAAGTTCGCGGACAGCGCCGTTTTCCTGCGTAAACGCAAAGAGAACTTCATTTTCTCCTAGTTCCTGCAGGTTTGCGCTGCCATAGCCAAAGGATTCTTCTAAGTAATTATAGTTATTTTCGCCGTCAATCCGATAATTTAATAAAATGCCGTTCATTCCATATTCGGGGCTTACTATGCCATAGGCTTCATATTTACCGTTTTCTGAGGTACATAATAAAATAAGACTGTCCTCTGACAGCTCTGTTATATTAGCTTCGTAATCGAGCGCATCATCCAAATTTTGGCTGGAAACAACGCGATCCATAACGGTTTGTAAAGATGGAATGTTTTCATCTTGTTCTGTCTGCGTCTGCATATCGATTTTGGCTTGTGTTTGGATTTTATCGGTATTGTTCGATTGCGTGTCCTGAGCGCAGCCCATAAAAGCAGCGGCAGAAATGCTTGTCATCAATAATAGAAATACTTTTTGCAGTCTGGTCTGTTTCATACTAAGTTGCCTCCGTACATTTTTTTTATTCTAGTATAGTAATTTTTGGGTGTCAAGGCATAATTTTATTGATTTTATCTTCGAAATCGCATATTATAACAATAACTTAAAGAAACGGAGGATTGAGCCATGGTTGTTACTGCAACAGAATTTAAAGCTAATTTCGGAAAGTATCTTGAATTAATTACTAAGGAAGATATATTTATTACTCGTAATGGAAAAACGGTTGCTAAAGTAGTAAATCCATAATTTTCTGCTGTGGATTTACTGCGTGGAATGCTTGGCGGTATTTCTTCTGATATTGATATGGATTCTTACAAGATTCTGAAACTTTTTGCATTTCAGAAAAAGGCAAAGGATATTGAAGATTGCCTTGTTGCTGCCTGTGCCAAATCTATACATTGCGATTATATTGTTGCCAGAAACAAAAAAGACTTTGAAGGCTTTGGAATTTCTGTGCTTACCCCGACTGAAATTCTTCTGAAAAATATATAACACGCGTTTTCATATCTCTGACTTCCTTTCTCCCACAAATTGTCAACATTGGTACTGTTATTGCTTGGTATTTCGGTAACTTTGCCATATTATTTGCATGTCCTCTGGTAATACTTACATATTAAAATTCAGCATGGTTAAACTGTTGTGTAATAGAATTGTTTTAAAAAAGTTGTGAATATTATGAAAACGAAGCAATACTCTTGAAACATCTTTCTTTTCATATTATAATAACGTAACATTATACAAAAAGAGGAGCTATACGAATGAATCGGAACTTTAGGATACTGGTATCGGTGGCGGTATATTTCTTTGGGTTTGCCGCTTCCGTCTATGTCGGGGGCTGGGTGATGCTGTTAAAGCCTATTCGGGGCACAATAGCGGCGTATTCGCTTGGAACGCTGACGTTATCGCAATTAATTGTAGCGGTTATTAAATGTATTTCTTCTTTGACTGTTGCAGGATTTATCTGGTGCGTCGGGTATATTGCCAGTAATCATATTTACGACAGTCGTGATGAACAATTGGAAGAATAGGAGCAGACTATGAAAAAAGCGGTTTTTTTTGATATTGACGGGACATTATGGGACAATCGTATGCAGATACCAAAGAGTACTGTGACGTCTATCAAAAGGTTAAGGGAAAACGGCCATTATGCGTTTCTTTGCAGCGGCAGGAGCCGGGCGGCGATTCAGGCAGAAGAATTACTTTTGGGCATTGGATTTGACGGGATTTTAGCTGCATGCGGCACACATGTGGAATATCAAGGAAAGCTGATATATGAGAGAAATCTGTCAGAAAAGGAATTAGACGAATTGTTTTCGATTTTTCAGACATACCGGCTCCCCGTTGTGCTGGAAGGGAAACACTGCCTGTATGCAGATATGGAAGATTTTGAAGGCAATGTCTATATTTCGAATTTAAAAAAATCTCTTGGGGAAGGATTTCAATCCCTTTCGGCCAATGCTGGAAATTATACTGTAAATAAAGTGACCGGATACTTTAAAGACGGAGATTACGAAAAAATGAAAGAAGAATTAAGCGTCAATTACGACCTGATTTTTCACAGTACAAAAGTATTTGAAATTATTCCAAAGGGATTTTCAAAAGCAAGCGGAATCCAAAAGATTTGCGAATATTTAAAGATTAGACGTGAGGATACGTATGCTTTTGGGGACAGCTCAAACGACCTTGAAATGCTTCAATATGCCGGATATGGGATTTCTATGGGCAATGGAACCATAGAAGCAAAACGGGCCGCAGATTATGTGACGGCAGATATATGGGACGACGGTATCAAAAAGGGACTACAACAATTTTCTCTTATATAAAGGATGTGGTAAAATGGCAAATATCATGGATTATCTGCATTGGCGCGGAGATTTATTATTTTCAGAAGCAGGATTTAATGAGGTAGATAATTTGATTTTTTCAGAATTGGTCTATGTGGATTTTCAATCCATTGTACCGAAAGTGTCGGCGAAAGATTCTATATCTTTAAAGGAAGCGTCGGCGCTTTTTTTTGAGCGTCATACAGAGGAAGAAATTGAAGCAAAAGTTTCCATTACAAAAATGTCTGCGTTTTTAATGCGGGAAATGGCGAAAACGAAACGATTTGGAAAAGTGCGCCTGTGCCATTATATAGACGATATTGACAGACAGGAGCAGTCGCAGTTTTGCGCAATGACAATTCGTCTGGACGATAACAGTGTTTTTATTGCATACAGTGGAACGGATAATACAATGATAGGATGGCGGGAAAATTTTAATATGAGTTTCTTGACAGAGACGCCCGGGCAGTTAAAAGCTGTGGAATACTTAAACCAGACCGTATCTCCCCGACAAAAGAATATCCGCGTCGGGGGACATTCCAAAGGAGGAAATCTGGCAGTATATGCCAGCGTGTATTGCAAAGAATCCATTCAAAACAGAATTTTATCCGTATACAGCAATGACGGTCCGGGGTTTATGGGTGTAATGATAGAAAAAGAGGAGTATCATAAAATGCTGCCGAAAATTCATACATTTATACCGGAATCTTCCATTGTCGGAATGCTCTTAGAACGGGAAGAAGATTATGAAGTTGTGAAAAGTACGGCAAACGGCCCTATGCAGCATGATGTTATGACATGGGAAGTGATGGGAAACCATTTAATTCGGACGGAATCGGTGACAAAGCAGAGTGAACTTTTGGATAAGACGCTGAAAGCATGGGTAGATAAGTTGGATACAAAACAAAGAGAAGAGTTTGTAGACGTTTTATTTACTATCTTAGAAGAAGGCGGTATAAAGACAACGGACGATTTGGCGCATATGAGCTGGAAAAAGTTTGTAGAGCTGTTTAAACTCAGCAGTACATTGGACCAGGGAAGCCAGGAAGTGTTAAAAGGAAGTCTGAAACTATTACTGGGAGAAGGCCAGAAAACAATAAAGGAATCCGTAATCAAAAAGAGAAAATAAATTTTCTAAAAAAAATATTAAATTGCAAAAAATCGGTAAAAATATGAAAAAGTGAGAAAAAATGAGAATACAAGAGAAAAAAAGGGCATACTATAAAAAGCAGTAAATTGAGAGCAGTTGCAGAAAAAAGAAGCAAAAACTATTATAGGATTATCAGTTAGCACTCATAAGAACAGAGTGCTAATAACAAACAAAACTATCAAAACAGAACGTATAAGGAGGCATTTCAAATGAAGTTAGTACCTTTAGCAGACAGAGTTGTTTTAAAACAGTTAGAAGCAGAAGAAACGACCAAATCAGGAATCATTCTTGCAAGTAAATCACAGGAAAAGCCGCAGGAAGCAGAAGTTATCGCAGTAGGCCCCGGCGGAGTGGTTGACGGCAAAGAAGTTACAATGCAGGTATCTGTTGGACAGAAAGTCATTTATTCCAAATATGCCGGAACAGAAGTAAAATTAGAAGAGGAAGAATACATTATCGTAAAACAAAATGACATTTTAGCAGTTGTAGAATAAATATAGAAAAAGTGAGGTAGAAAGTCATGGCAAAGGAAATTAAATATGGTTCAGAAGCAAGAACAGCATTAGGGGCTGGCGTAGATAAATTAGCAGATACCGTCAGCGTGACATTAGGGCCAAAAGGCAGAAATGTTGTATTAGATAAATCTTTCGGCGCTCCGTTAATTACAAATGACGGCGTGACGATTGCAAAAGAAATTGAGCTTGAGGATGCGTTTGAAAATATGGGCGCGCAGCTTGTCAAAGAAGTTGCGACAAAGACAAACGACGTTGCCGGAGACGGTACAACGACAGCGACTGTACTGACACAGGCAATGGTGCACGAAGGAATGAAGAACTTAGAAGCAGGCGCAAATCCAATCATCCTTAGAAGAGGTATGAAAAAAGCCACAGACGTTGCAGTAGAAGCATTAAAAGCGATGAGCCAGAAAGTAAAAGGTAAAGATCAGATTGCAAAAGTTGCAGCGATTTCTGCAGGTGATGAAGAAGTCGGAACGTTAGTATCAGATGCAATGGAAAAAGTGACAAACGACGGCGTTATCACAATTGAAGAGTCAAAGACAATGCAGACAGAACTGGATTTAGTAGAAGGTATGCAGTTTGACCGCGGTTATATTTCAGCATATATGTGCACAGATATGGATAAGATGGAAGCATCTTTAGACGATCCGTATATTTTAATTACAGATAAAAAAATTGCAAATATTCAGGAAATCCTTCCGTTGTTAGAGCAGATTGTACAAAGTGGTTCCAGACTGTTAATTATTGCAGAGGATGTAGAAGGCGAAGCATTAACGACGTTGATTGTCAATAAGCTGCGCGGCACATTCAATGTGGTAGCAGTCAAAGCTCCGGGATACGGCGATAGAAGAAAAGCAATGCTTGAGGATATTGCAATCTTAACGGGCGGCCAGGTTATTTCTGACGAACTTGGATTAGAATTAAAAGATACGACGATGGAACAGCTTGGACGCGCAAAATCTGTAAAAGTCCAGAAAGAAAATACCGTTATCGTAGACGGCGAAGGCGATAAAGAAGCAATTCAGTCCAGAATCGGACAGATTCGCGGACAGATTGAAGAGACTACATCTGAATTTGACAGAGAAAAATTACAGGAGCGCCTTGCAAAATTGGCAGGCGGCGTAGCAGTTATCCGCGTAGGAGCTGCGACAGAGACTGAGATGAAAGAAGCAAAACTGCGTATGGAAGACGCTTTAAATGCAACACGCGCAGCAGTAGAAGAAGGAATTATTGCAGGCGGCGGTTCCGCTTATATCCATGCAGCAAAGAAAGTTGCAGAATTTGCAGATACATTGGACGGCGATGAAAAGACGGGCGCAAAAGTGATTTTAAAAGCGCTGGAGTCTCCGCTTTATTATATCGCAGCAAATGCAGGTTTAGAAGGCGCTGTTATTATCAATAAAGTAAAAGAAGCAGAAGCTGGCGTAGGATTTGACGCAGTAACAGAACAGTATACCGATATGGTAGAAACTGGAATTCTCGATCCGGTAAAAGTGACAAGAAGCGCATTACAGAATGCAACTTCAGTTGCGTCTACACTTCTGACGACGGAATCTGCAGTTGCAAATATTAAAGAAGAAGCTCCGGCTATGCCGGCAGGCGCTCCGGGAATGGGCGGCATGATGTAATTCTTTTGAATAACTCATAAGGGTAAATACGAAAATAAAAAACATCGTTATTCGGATTTGGAGTAGCGGTGTTTTTTATTACGTATGGATGGAAAGGAGAAAAAAATGTCAATTGAAAAGGTAAGGATGTATTTTAATAAATATGGGATAGATGACAGGATACAGGAATTTGACGTGTCCAGTGCAACGGTAGCTTTGGCGGCAGAGGCGCTGCATTGTGAGCCGCAAAGAATTGCCAAGACACTTTCTTTTTTGGCTGACGGTCATGCAGCGCTTATAGTGGCGGCTGGAGATACAAAAATTGACAATGCAAAATACAAGGCGCAGTTTGGGACAAAAGCAAAAATGCTTTCCCCGGATGAGGTGGAAAATATGGTTGGACATGCAGTTGGAGGCGTCTGCCCATTTGCAGTAAATGAAGGAGTAGACGTGTATCTGGATCGTTCTCTGAAACGTTTTGTTACGGTTTTCCCTGCCTGCGGCAGTTCAAACAGTGCAATAGAGCTTACCATTGAGGAATTGGAGAAGTATTCCGGCAGTACGAAGTGGGTTGATGTCTGTAAACTTTAAATAAAGTGTTTGACGTATTAAAATACTTGGCTATCCCCAAATATAATCCATCAAATGACAATCATAAAAGTATTTCTAAATTTTCCAAAAATATTCATATAGAGATGCGAAAGCCAACACCCGGACAAATAGAGCGATTAGAAAAAGATCTAAATGTAGAAGTTCACAAGCTGTTTACTTGACAAACCCAAACAAGGGCGGAAAGTGTGTATTTACACAAGCTTTCCGCCTATCCTTTGCTCAGCCCTTATCTTTTTGGCATTGTAAATTCCGTAAGGACTTTGTTTAAATAGTCGTTAAAAGGTTTTATGATTCGGAAGATTTTTGCTGTTTTTGCAATAAAATGTTCTGCATTGCTCAATTCTTCATCGTTTAGAAGATATTCCAGATACCAGCTTTTGAATTTCAGATATTTCGCCTGTGGATGTTCTTTGTCATATCCTGCAGGAACATTTTTTAATGTTGTTCCTTGTACGGTGAAATAGGATTCAAATTCTGGTTCGTGTATCAGTTTTTCCCATTCTTCGCCGTTTTTGGCAATCGAATCCCGAACCATTGTTGTTGCTTCTTTAAACATATCTGCAAATAAGCCGCCTCCTAAAAAGGACTGGTTGCCGGGCTTTAACATAAGATAATATCCGACAGGGACGGGCAGTTTGCCTTTGGATGCAATGTGAGCGCGAAACGCCGGATTATAAGGCGATTTGTCATGGCTAAAGCGGGTATCCCTTACAATTTTAAACGTCAGGTCTTTTGGGCTGTTATGTAATATGCTGCCGTCAAATTTTCCGATTTCCAATATCAATGCCTGTAATAAATTTTCAAATTCTTCATTTGCTTTTTTATAGTCATTTTTATTTGCATGATACCATTCGCGGTTATTATTCATGCTCAATTCTGATAAATAATCCATTATGAACTGTATATTCATAGTTTGTCATTTCCTTTCTGATTTCTGGATAATAGAAAGCTGTGTGGAGTTTAAAAAATTCTGTATCAGTTGTTTTGTGTGTTCCGGAGACTGGTAAGGCTTACAGAAAGAAAAATCCTGCGATAAATTATCAATTTCTTCCATCGCATTTTTTACTTCTATCATAGATTGAAGGGGGATTTCTTCGGCTGTTGTGTAATTAAGCTGCTGTGGGTTTAACCTGTGGCTTTGAATTGCATAATTTACCCTGTCTTTACATTTGCATTTGCCGCCGCCGTATTCCCCGCAATATTCCGAAAGAAAGTCTGCCATTTTTTTCCGTATCCGGGAGAGCCGTTTGCGGTAGGCTTCTGGGGTTAGCTGCAGGATTTCCCCCGCCATGCGGCTGTCAAGCGAAAACATTGTGCCAAGTATAAAAATACATCTGCTTTCCGGGTCAAGGCATTGCAGCATTACGTTGGTGCAGGACATTTTCAGTTCTTCTGCTAAAATATCTTTTTCCACATTTTGCGTGAAATCCGGCAAATCCTGAATATTTCCGTTTACAATGTCTTCTCCATAATATTCAAAACTAAGCGGATGGTGGGCAAACATGTGCTTTTTGTAATTTTTCAGGTGGTTTGCAGCAATGCCAAATATCCAGGTTGTAAATGCGCTCTCCCCTCTAAAAGACGACAGATGCGTAATCATCTTTAATAAAATGTCCTGCGTGGCATTTTCCGCGTCTGCAAAAGTGCCGAGCATCCGAAGGGATAAATTGAATACAAGATCTTGTACCTCTGTAATAAGGGTTTCGAGGGCTTTTTTGTCCCCGGCGGTGGCTTTATCGACTAAAGCCTGTAATTCTTCCTTTGTTTTTTTACTCATCGTTTTTACCTCCTATTAAATTAGACAACGTTCGTTTCGTTTTGTGACAGGAAAAATCCTCGCTTGCGAATCTTATAAATCCATTTTATAATAAATCTTATAAGAAAAAAAGCAGCAGTAGAGAACGGAGGGGAACAGATTGTCGTTTACGGTTTATGTAAAAATGAAAAAATTGGGCAGGCAAGACAGAACAACGCTGGCGCCCGTGCCCTTTCTTTTGGACAAAAAGCCGGATACTTTGCAGGAACTTTTGATTGGCCTGACAGAACTTGGCGTTAAGGACTATAATGAGAGAAGAGAAGAAAATCAGATTCTTCCATTTTTGACAAAAGAAGAAATTAAAAACCAGGCCAAGCGCGGAAAAGTGTCTTTTGGTTTTTCAAATGGGAAAATAGCAGATAAAGAGCAGGCCGTTAAAAATACAATTTCTTGTTTTGAAGATGGAATTTACCGTGTTTTTGCAGGAGATACGGAATTAAAAGGGCTTTTAGACAAAATTTCATGGGAAGAAGATTTGGTATTTACATTTCTGCGGCTGACAATGTTATCAGGTTAAGTGAGGAGGAAAAATCATGGCGGGTTTTACATATGATTCAAGAAGGAAATTAACGGAAACATGGGTAAAAGGATTACAGGAAAAGGGAAAACACCTTTCTGACAAAGAAAAAGAAATGCTGCCGGACGTTTATCTTTATACTGTTCCGCAAAAAGTCTGCGGTGAGATTCGGCAGTTATTAGAAGATGGCGTTTATAAAACATTGAGCAGTTTATACAAAGGAGAATTTCAAAATCTGGTAAACGTCTGTATTTGCAAAGAAAACCAAGAGGAATTTTATTATGCATTAGACCAGATGAACCAATACCAGATGACGGCGGGGTGGTACAGAAGAAGTTTACGCTCCGGCAGTTATGCGCCGTTTGCAGAACAGAGCGTAAAACTGCTGCGCGCATATACAAGGCTTGCGTTTTATCAAGCCAGCCTTTCGGATGTTTTAACCGGGAATCTTTCGCCCGAGTTATACGACCATGCCCGAAACGACTATTTTTCCTACGCGCAATTGCTGGCGGCGCAGATTGACAGGGGAAATGAGGCGGCAATTTCAGCAGTCAAAGATATTTTGCTGGGCGAGGGAAATACAGCGATGATGAGCCACGAACTGATTTGCGGAATTGTAATGAGTAAAAATAAAGAGCTTTATGAGATTCTTGGGAAGTTTCTTTTGGCAGCGAAACTTCAGGAAGGTGTGAGACAGGCGGTTTGTGAGACAATGGACGCCGGACGGCCGGAGGCATTTTTATATCTTTTTTCTGTCATTAAAGAAAATAATTTAATTCGTTATTCTTCGGTAAAACGCGCGGCTGCTACATGGATCGGGATTTTTAATGAAAACAGCGTTGAGAGAATTTCCGAAAAACTTCTGCAATTGATGGAGCGTTGCCTTTTGGACGAGGCGTTTTGTAATGAACAGCTTTTTACGGAAGATTCCGTTGCAATCAGCTGCGCGCTTTGGGCAAAAGGTTTTTATGACGCCCAGGCTGCAGTCAATGCAGTTTTGGAATTGATTGCACATGGTACAAGACACCAGAAAATGACAGCTTCTTATTTTCTCCGTTCCTTAGAAAGTGAAAAACAGAAGATGGAAGCGTCTAAAGACGTGATCTTCAGCGATTCTGAGGATTTGGAGCTTGTAGCATGTTTTCTGCCGTTTTTTATGGAATCGGCCGGTTCTCATTTTTACAGACTGGCAAAAGATAAAAATGATTACAGTTATGGAAGGGGTAAAAAACCAATTAAACCCAAACATATGGCGCCTGAAGAATTGTTTGCAGACAGGGAGGAAGCCAGGAAAAGTTACATTGTTTTAAAAGAAATTTTAAAACAGGTTCCAAAAAAAGGAGTGCAGTTCTTTCCCTGTATTTTTCCATGGCATCAGGCGTCAGTCAGCCCGTCGGCGGTTGTCGTGCGTTTGTGCCTGATTGCCTGGATGTTAAACGAAGAAGAATTGCTGGACGAAGCGGCAGGATTTATCCCGCTTGTCGGCCAGGGAGAGAGATATAATTATTACAGCGCTTCCAGAGCAATCGTTGCAAGCGTGCTGCTTTACCGTCCAAAGACAGAGGCGAGAAAAAATGTCCTGTTTGAGCTTTTGCATAACGCAGAAGAAGATGCCAATGAAAAAGCATTCCAGCTGGCAGACGATATGGAACTGTCAGAAGAGGATTTTATTAAAATAGAAAAAAATTTGAAATATAAAAAAGGTCGGACCGGGACGCTTGCGCTTTTAAGAAAGCAAAAGAACGACAGTCTGGTTTCTTGTATCGGCAGATTGTTAAAAAAAAAGTCTGAAGAGTACCATATGGGCGCGCTTGACCTTGCACTGCAATTAAAAAAACAAGATAAGGACTGTTTTGCACAGACAATCCCCTATCTGAAAACATTAAAAAATCCTACCGGAAAAGAACGGGTACTCTTGGATGAATTATTGGAAGAACAGAGCGCGGCAGAGGATATTTTAAATACTCCCGGTTATGGATTATATGATGTAAGTAAAGAATGGATACTTCCGTCTGCCAAAGCAGATAAAAGCCAGGCTCAAAAAATCTTTATCCATGGCGAAGACGCTTGCGAGCTTGTATGTAAAAAACTGGATGAACTTATAAAGGAGAACAATACGCTTTCTTACAAAACGGCCTGGAAAGAAGATGAGCTTTTAGGAAACGCATTGCAGAAATGCCGTTTTATCCAAAATGAGCCGAATTTAAATCCGTTAGACGAATATCCGTTTCGCGAGATGTGGGAAGAATTTTATCATACGCAGATAAAGACGCCGGAGTTTTTATTGGAAATAGAAATGTATCATCAGTGTTGTGTTCAGAGAAAATTTTATGAGAAAAATACAAAATTGTATCAAAAAGTATTTGGAAAGGGTATCATAAAAAAACCGCCGTTTCAAAAACTCAGCCCTGTACTTTCTTATATTTCGCAAGTGTGGAAAGTGATTTCTTTGTTGTATGAGCAGTTTGTGCCAGATGACGTAAAGTTAGAGGCTGCCTTGAGCGGTATTGCAAAATTTTTATCCGTACTGGACACGTCAAACGATCTTATTTCAGTCAGTGAAAACAGGTGGAATGAAATGGTAACTTATACAAGGCGCGCGTCAGAACTTCCGATTTTTTCAGAGATGATCCAATGGCTTTCTTACGCTGCAGAAGAATGGAAAACTTCTTTTGTATTAAGGTTTGGGATTCACCAGTATTATCTGGGGCAGGAGCACAGGGAAATGAACCGCCAATATTCATATAGGTGCATTTCTTATTTGAATCTTTCGGATTTCGTAAGGCTTTATGTAGAAGGTATCTGGGACAAAGATTTGTTTTATAAGGCGGTGTTTGAATATCTAAACCTTGGCGCCCTGTTAGCGCCCATCAGTATTGTTAAACAGCGGGGAGCCGTTTCATCAAGAAATGCAGGAGTTTATGCCCTAAATTCTTTTTTCGGAAATCAAAAGATAAAGCCGGTAGATGGAAAATACCGCTTTGAGGAAATGAACGATTTGCCGGAAATGATATTTGCGCATGAATTGTATAAAGAATTGATTCCGCTTGTGCTAAACGTAGAATTAAAACGCGGCGAACAGCCGACGCCGTTTTCCGACTACATCCGTCAGATTCAGGTGATTTATGGCATTGATTATATGATACAGATTTTAACGGCGCTTGGCAAAGACCCATTGCAGCGCGGATACAGTTATTATACTTCTGCTGAGGACAGGAAATCCGTACTAAGCCATCTGTTAAAAGTGAGTATGCCAAAGCCAGATGAGACAGCCGCCGATTTAAAAAAGGCGCTTTTGGGTACGGATATTTCTAAAAAACGTTTGGTAGAACTTGCGATGTACGCGCAGCAGTGGATTCCAATGTTAGAAAAATATTTAAAGATTTCGGGATTTGCAAGCGCCTGTTATTATTTTATGGCGCATACCAGCGAGCAGTTTGACGAACAGGTGACGTCAGTGATTGCAAAATATACGCCGCTTTCCATAGAAGAATTGACAGACGGGGCGTTTGATATTCAATGGTTTTTTGAAGCTTACCGCAGCGTCGGGGAAAAGAATTTTAAACTTCTTTATGACGCCGCAAAATATTCTTCCACAGGAACGGCTCATGCAAGGGCAAGAAAATATGCCGACGCTGCCCTTGGAAACGTGGAAAAAGAAAACCTAAAATCAGAAATCAGTGCAAAACGCAACAAAGACTTGTTGATGAGCATAGGACTTTTGCCGCTTCCAACCGCCAGAAAAAAACGCGAAGAAGAACTTTTTGACCGTTACCAGTTTATCCAGAATTTCAAAAAAGAAAGCAGGCAGTTCGGTGCGCAGCGCCGGGCAAACGAAGGACGCGCCGCAGAGATTGCTCTTTGCAATTTAAGTGTAAACGCCGGTTTTTCAGATGTAACGCGTCTCATACTGCGCATGGAAACAAAACTCGTAGAACAGGCGGAAGAATATTTCAGCTGGAAGCCGCTTGAAGAAATAGAACTTGTGATTTCTGTGGATGAAACCGGAAAGAGCGCCTTACTTTGCAGGAAAGACGGAAAGCAATTAAAATCCATTCCGGCAAAATACAAAAAGAACGAAACCGTCAAATCTTATCAGCAGACGGTCAAAAAATTAAAAGAACAATACAGCCGTACGAAACAGATGATGGAACAGGCAATGGAAGATAAGACGCCTTTTGAAGTCTGGGAATTTTTACAATTGTATAAAAATCCGGTGGTTCGTCCCATTGTAGAATCTTTAGCCGTAATACCAGTCGCACGGTCCGAAAGCAGCCTTGGATTTTTAACTGAGGAAGGGATGTTAAACGATTTAAAAACTTTGACGCCCTTAAAATCAAACGATAAAATACGCATTGTCCATCCCTTTGATTTTTATCAAAGCGGCCGATGGCACGAATTCCAAAAGCTGTTATTTGAAAAACAAATCAGACAGCCGTTCAAACAGGTTTTCCGCGAGCTGTATTTAAAATTAGACGAAGAACTGGAAAAAGAAGAATCCATGCTGTTTTCCGGCAACCAGATTTGGCCGAAGAAAACCGTTGGCGCGCTTCGTACCAGGCGTTGGATAGCAGATTATGAAGACGGGCTGCAAAAAATTTATTACAAAGAAAATATCGTTGCCTGTATCTATGCAATGGCAGATTGGTTTACGCCAAGCGACATTGAAGCGCCGACGCTGGAATGGGTTGTTTTTTCAGACCGGAAAACCGGAAAACGGCTAAAAATCAAAGAAATCCCAGACGTTATATACAGTGAAGTTATGCGGGACGTAGATTTGGCAGTCAGCGTTGCCTACGCGGGCGGCGTAGACCCAGAGACAAGCCATTCCACAATAGAAATGCGAAAAGCAATTGCAGAATGTAATATAGAGCTCTTCCAGCTTAAAAACGTCCGTATTGAAGGAAATCATGCCGTCATTGACGGAAAACTGGGCCAGTATTCCGTCCATCTTGGAAGCGGTATCGTCCATCAGATTGGAAACTCCATGCTCTTTGTTGTACCCGTCCATTCCCAGCACAGAGGACGCATCTTTTTGCCCTTTGTGGACGACGACCCAAAAACAGCAGAAATCATGTCCAAAATTCTTCTGTTTGCAGAAGATACAAAAATCAAAGACCCCAATATCATAACCCAAATAAAATAAAAACAGTAAAAGCGGAGCATACGCCCCGCTTTTACGATTATAAAAATTCATATTATTCAAACTGAAATAAATTTAATCCAACTTCCTCGTCAAAACATCTGTCCACCACTCCGTCTATTACAGTAATCACCATTTCACAAGTAGCGCTGACCACAGCGCGGTTTAAGTGCCCGCCAAACACCTCTCCCTTTTCATTTCCGGCGCTCATATGCAGATGGCAGTAAAATTCTCCATTCATCGTATTTACAGTTCCCGCCAAAGAAACAATCTCAAAATCCCCGCAAAATTCATTCGAACAATACTGTTTCTCTTTCGTAAAAAACACTCCAACCGTAAATTCTTTAACTGCCCCTAAAGCCTGGACAGTTGCAAGTTTCACATTCTCACGAGAAGAAATCTCCTTCAATTTTTCCAGAATCTCTTCTCCTTTATCCATACGTGCAATAATCGTATTTTGAAATCGTCTATATTCCATAAAACAAAACCTCCTGACTTTTATAAATCTGTCCACACGCTTGACCATTCGTAAGTATACCATATGTAGAGTATGAAATAAAGAACGTAAATTAAGCCAAAACACAGTTAGAAAGAGAAGGGGTAGTTTACACAAACCAGATTTGTATTTTATAATAATAAAAAACAAAAAGGAGACAGTTATGAAATTTCTTCACATATCAGACCTGCATATCGGAAAGCGCGTCAATGAATTTTCTATGATAGAAGACCAAAAATACATATTAAACCAAATTCTTTCGATAGCGAAACATCATCAAACAGACGCCGTGATCATTTCAGGAGATATTTACGATAAACCTATTCCGCCTGCTGAAGCAGTACAAGTATTTGACTATTTTTTAACAGAACTTGCTAATTTGGGCAAAAAGGTATTCGCAATCAGCGGCAACCATGATTCTGCCGAACGGATTGCATTCGGCGCGCAGCTGATGAAAGACAGGGGCGTCTTTGTATCTCCAGTCTATCAGGGAACTATAACAAAAGTTTCCCTGGCAGATGAATATGGAGAAATATTTCTTTATCTGCTCCCCTTTATGAAACCCGCGGCTGTCCGTCATGCGTTAAAAGAGGAGTTGGGCGAGCATACCTTAGAGACTTATCAGGAGGCGGTAGAATTGGTGTTAAATCGAATCGATGTGGATAAAACATCACGTAATATCCTGCTTGCCCATCAGTTTGTGACAGGCGCGGCGCGCTGTGAATCAGAGGAGATGATTGTCGGCGGGGTAGATAATATTGCCGTGGAGTTATTTGATGATTTTGACTACGTAGCGCTTGGGCATATCCATAGCCCGCAGTCTGTTGGAAGAGACACCGTACGTTATTGTGGAACGCCGTTAAAATATTCATTTTCAGAAGCAAATCAGACGAAATCGGTTACCATAGTCGAGTTAAAAGAAAAAGGACAGATAACAGTTTTTGCTGAGCCGTTAAAACCACTGCATGATATGCGTATTGTACGCGGCGATTATCTTGAAGTGACAAAAAAATCTTTTTATCAAGGCAGCGATACAAACGATTATATCAAAGTAATACTGACGGATGAAGAAGATATTCCTGATGGAATACAGAAACTGCGGATGATTTATCCCAATTTGATGCGTCTGGAGTATGACAACAGCAGGACAAGGAAAAATAAGTCGATTGAATTGGTAAAGCATGTGGAGCTAAAATCAGATATGGAATTATTCGAAGAATTTTATGAATTGCAAAATAATCAGCCAATGAGCAAAAAACAGAGGGACTATGTAAAACAGCTGATGGAAGAAATGCAGGAGGGATAATATGAAGCCGGTAAAACTAACGATAAGCGCATTTGGGTCTTATGCAAAAAAAGAAGTGTTGGATTTTGAAAAGCTGGGCGGGCAGGGGCTTTATCTGATAACGGGAGATACGGGAGCCGGAAAAACAACAATTTTTGATGCAATTACATTTGCCTTGTATGGGGAAGCCAGCGGAGAAGAGCGTAAATCAGAGATGTTTCGCAGTAAATACGCGCAAAAAGGGGATGACACTTATGTGGAATTTGTATTCGAGTATGGGAAAAAACGCTATACCATAAAACGCAATCCGGAATATCTGCGCCCCAAGAACAGGGGCGAGGGAGATACCATGCAAAAGGCAGATGCAGTTCTTTTTTTCCCGGATGAGAGAGCGCCGATTACAAAATCAAAAGAAGTGACGAAAGAAATTAAAAATCTGATTGGATTAGACCGAAAACAATTTGCGCAAATTGCTATGATTGCTCAGGGAGATTTTCAAAAACTTCTGTTTGCGGGAACAGAAGTACGCAGCGAGATTTTCCGCCAGATTTTTGATACGAAACATTTTCAGAAGATACAGGAAAAATTAAAAACAGCGGCGAAAAACCAGTGGAAAGAATATGATGAATTAAAGCGCAGCATCAGCCAGGATTTGGACGGGATTATTTTTACGAAAGATTCGGCTGTTTCAGAAAAATTAGAAGCGTATGCAAAAGAAAAATTCGACGGCAGAATTGGCGAAGGTATGAGCTTGCTGAAAGAACTTTGCGAAACAGACAACAGAAAAATAAAAGAACTGGATAGGGAAATTTCCGAATATGAAAAGAAAATTCAGGATGAAAACCAGAAAATAGGAAAAATTCAAAATATCAAGAATCAGAAGAATGATCTTTTGGAGAATCAAAAACAGTTAGAAGAACGGGAACTACTGTTTCGGCAGGCAGAAGAAAACTTAAAAGCAGCAAGAGAAAATGCAAAAGAGTGTGAATCTTTGGAAAACCGGGTAAAAGAACTGCAAAATCAGCTGGAATTATTTAAAAAAATGCAGGAAGCCAAAACAAGGAAAGAGGAAAAAGATGTTCAGATTCAAAAAGAACAAGAAAAACAGCAGACATTAGAACAAGAAAAACAGCAGTTAGAAACAATTATTTTAAAAACTAAGGCAGAATTTGAGCAGTTATCATCAGCAGAAATAGCAAAGGAACGTCTTGAACATCAAAAGAAAGATAAAGAGTCCCAATATAATGGTATTTGCGAAAAAAGTGAAAGTTTAAACCAGGAAATCAGGGATGAGAAAAAGGAAGAAGAAAACAGAAACTCTTTCAAAGAGCGCCGAAAAGAGTTAGAAGAAAAAAGAACAAAATACGAATTACAAATAAAAGAATTGGCAGGCTGCGATATAGAATTAGAAAAGACGCGGGCGCTTTGCGAAAAACTAAAAAATTCGCAGGAACAAATCAAACAAAAAGAAGAAGAAAAAGAAAAACTTCAAACAAGCATTGCGCAGGAAGAAAAAGAGATTCAAACATTAGAATCCGAAATCCTTCGTATCAATCAAGCGGTAAAAATAAGGGAAGACGAGCAAAAAAATTTGAAAAATGCTGGGGAAGAGGAATCGGACTTCCGTCAAAAAAAAGAACAGGCCGAAGCGGATTTGGAACTTTTTAATAAACTTTCGGCCGATAGAGATCGTGTTTTACAAGAAGTTTTAAAATTGCAAAAAGAATGTAAGGAGAAAAAACAGGAGGAAGAAAACAAAGAGAAAGAAATTTTAGAAATCAGAGACGAACAGGAAAAAATCAAAGATGTGGAACAGCGGCGTAGAGAACTTTCCGACAGGATAAAAGAGTGTTTTGACAAACAAAAAGAACTGGAATCACTCAATGCACAAATGGAAAAATTACATGAAGCGCAGAAGCATTTAAAAGAAAAACAAGTTCAATATCTGGATGCTCTCAAAAGCATGAAAGAAAAGAAAAAAGAATATAACGATAATGAAGAGCGTTTTTTTAATGCGCAGGCGGGTCTTTTGGCTAAAGATTTAAAAGAGGGAAAAGAATGTCCCGTCTGCGGTTCAAAACACCACCCGGTTTTAGCGGTGATTCCTGAAAAAGTTCCGATAAAAGAAGAGTTGGAAAAAGAAAAAACTATCCTTGAAGAAGAACGGGTGAAAGTTGATCGTTTGAGCGCAGAAGCAAATCAGCAGATGAAAGAGATAGATGAATTAAAACAATTTATTGCAGAACAGGTTGAGGGCGCTTTGGAACGAAAAGCAGATTCTTCCACAGTACAAGAAGATAGTTCAAAAATACAGGATTTAATTCAAAACAGACAAGCCTATCTGGTCCTTGAAGAAACGAAACTCAATCGGGAAATAGATTCTGTAAACGAACAAGAAAAACGAAATCATACGCTGTGCGCCCTGATTTTGGAAAAAGAACCAGAACAAAAAAAATTACTTGCAGAATATCAGAAATTAGAGAAGGATTTGGCAGCGGCAGAAGGACGCCTTTTGGAAAAAACAGAACAATGGAATGAAGCGCTTTCGCATATGCAATTAAAAGGCGAGGAACAAAAATCTATCGAAGATATTGAGCATAAATTGCGGCAGACGTTGGAAGAATATGAAGGTCTGTATCGATTGGCACAACAGAAGAAAAATCGGTTAGAGAAGTTAAATAAAGAGGAATCAAATCAAAAAGACGCACTTCGTAAATTAGAAAAAGAAAAATCCGAAAAAATTGCCCACAAAGAAAAAAGAAGCGGGCAAAACGAAACGCTGTGCGCGCAGATTTCTATCGACCGAAAGCAGGCGGCAGATATTTTAAAACAGGCAAATGAAGCTTTAGAAAAGTGGACGGATGAAGATATGATAGCAGAGGATTTGCCGCTTATGGATAAGACAGCGCATTACCGGAAAAATTTAGAGGAGAGAATCCGTTCCCTTTCTGACAAGATAGACAAACGAACCCATATGGAAGAAGAAAAAAATCAGACAGAAGAAGCATTGGAGACGGTGAAAAAAACCATAAACAAAGCAGAAAAAAATTTGGAAAAAATCAAAGGGAGGCGGGCGGAAAAAGAGGAAGGGCTTTTTAAGATTCTTAAAACAATTGAATCGGCGATTTTAGAACTGCCGCGGACAAAACAAAACGAAGAAATAGAAAACATCAAACATAAATTAAACAAAGAATTGAATTTGTTCAGCGACCAACTTGAAAAAAATAAAAAAGACATCCAAAAATATCAGGAATTAGGCCAGGAAATTCCAAAGAAAGAAGAAGAGTTAAAACAGTTAGAAACACAGTATAAAACAACGGAACTTGCCATCGCAGAAGAAAAAGTAAACCGAAACAATATAATAGGCGCTATCGAGGAATTCAAAAAAGAGCTTTTATTTGAACGGAAAGAAGAAATACAGGAACAAATAAATGAATCCCAGACCAAAAAAGAAAACTTTGAACATAGTTTAAAGACAGCCGACGAAGAATATCAAAAATATAAGACAGAGAAGGAGCGTTTTGTCGCCGCAGTTGAAACATTGCAAAACCAGCTGTCAAAATCAAAAGACATAGACGGGACTTCTGAAGAAGAGTTCATTGAAAAACGGGAAAAGTGGCGGCAGGAAAAAAAGAATTTGACAGAAAAAAGAGATGAAACCAATATGGCTTATACGACAAACAAACATATTTTAGATGTCGTGGGGACAAAACAAAAAGAAATTACGGAAGTCGAAGAAAAATACAAATGGCTGAATTCGCTTTCCAATACGGCAAACGGCAATATGAACGGCAAACATAAAATCAATTTTGAAACATATATCCAGATGACATATTTTGACAGAATCATCAGGAAAGCAAATCTTCGTCTGCTTGCCATGAGCAAAAACCAGTATGAGTTGGAGCGGGAACAGTCCGAAGAGAAAAATAAAAAAGAAAAAACGGGTTTAGAACTTTGTGTGATAGACCATTATAATGGCACGAAGCGGAGCGTCAAGACGCTTTCCGGCGGAGAATCCTTTCAGGCGTCCTTATCCCTTGCGCTTGGGCTTGCAGATGAAATCCAGTCAAATGCCGGAGGAATCCAGATGGATTCTATGTTTGTGGACGAAGGATTTGGTTCCT
The DNA here is from genome assembly GCA_910586355.1 of uncultured Lachnospiraceae bacterium. Lineage (GTDB taxonomy): Bacteria > Bacillota > Clostridia > Lachnospirales > Lachnospiraceae > Roseburia_B. Next base: position 68,733 of record CAJUHJ010000004.1, on the reverse strand, counting down.
TAGACGAGGAATCTCTGCGTCAGGCTATGCAGGCGCTTCTTCATTTGACAGAAGGGAACCGTTTGGTCGGAATTATTTCCCATGTGTCAGAATTAAAAGAACAAATCGACAAAAAAATCATTGTCACGAAACAAAAAACCAAAGACGGGGTCAGCAGCAAAGCCGAAGTAGTGACAGGCTGAGAATGAAACAATTCATTGAAATCACTTAGAAAGTATGATACAATCAAAACGTTGTGATAAAAAAGTACAGGAGGGACTTTTTATGGGCAAAATTGCAATTATTTCAGACAGTAACAGTGGAATTTCGCAGGAAGAAGCAAAAGAACTTGGTATTTCTATTGTTCCAATGCCGTTTTTTATCAATGGCGAAACGTATTATGAAGGCGAAAATTTGACGCAGGAGCAGTTTTATGAAAGATTAAAGGATGGCAGTGAAATTTCAACTTCCATGCCGTCTGTTGGAAGTTTGACAGATTTATGGGATGAACTGTTAAGCAAATATGATGAAATTGTGCATATTCCGATGTCAAGCGGCTTAAGCAGTTCATGTGAAACCGCTTTTATGCTTGCAGGCGACTATGACGGTAAAGTGCAGGTAGTCGATAACCAGAGGATTTCTGTGACGCAAAGACAGTCGGTGTTAGATGCCAAAGCACTTGCACAAAAAGGAAAGTCCGCATCTGAAATAAAAGAAATTTTAGAGAGGGAAAAACTGGAATCTTCTATTTATATTATGGTAGATACGCTGTCTTACCTGAAAAAAGGCGGCAGAATTACTCCGGCGGCGGCAGCGCTCGGCACATTGCTGCGTTTAAAACCGGTGCTTCAGATTCAGGGTGAAAAACTCGATGCGTTTGCAAAAGCAAGAACAGTAAAACAGGCGAAATCAATTATGATTGAAGCGATGAAAAGTGATTTTGCGAATCGTTTTTCAGATGCAGAAGGGACGCATATGTATTTGGAAATGGCATATACCTACGATTTAAAAGCAGCGGAGACATTTCGATCAGAAGTACAGGAAGCATTTCCAAATTGTGAAATTGTATTACAGCCGTTGTCTTTAAGCGTATCATGTCATATCGGGCCGGGAGCATTGGCAGTAGCATGTTCCAAAAAAATTCCGGAACTTTCATAAAAGGAGGAAATATAAATGGTAAAAGCGGTTGTTGGAGCAAACTGGGGCGACGAAGGAAAAGGTAAAATTACAGATATGCTTGCAAAGGAAGCGGATATTATTGTCCGCTTTCAGGGCGGTGCAAACGCAGGCCATACGATTGTCAACGATTATGGGAAATTTGCATTACATACGCTGCCGTCCGGTGTATTTTATCAGCATACAGTCAATATAATCGGAAACGGCGTGGCGTTAAATATTCCGATTTTAGTTGAAGAAATAAAATCCATTACAGACAGAGATGTTCCCTGTCCGAAAATTTTAGTTTCCGATCGTGCGCAGATTGTGATGCCGTATCATATTTTATTTGATTCGTATGAAGAAGAACGGTTAGGCGGAAAATCTTTTGGCTCGACCAAGTCAGGGATTGCGCCGTTTTATTCTGATAAATATGCGAAAATTGGGATACAGGTCAGTGAATTATTTGAAGAAGAGCTTTTAAAGGAAAAGTTAGCCCGTGTCTGTGAAACGAAAAATGTATTACTAGAACATTTATATCATAAACCGTTATTAGATGCAGACGAATTATTAGAGACAATGAAAACATACCGTAACATGATTGCGCCTTATGTCTGCGACGTGTCAGCTTATCTGAACGAGGCAGTCAAAGACGGAAAAAATATCTTATTGGAAGGGCAGCTTGGAACGTTAAAAGATCCGGATCACGGTATTTATCCGATGGTAACGTCTTCTTCCACATTGGCGGCGTTCGGTGCAATTGGAGCCGGCATACCTCCTTACGAGATCAAAAAAGTTATTACCGTCTGCAAAGCTTATTCTTCAGCAGTAGGCGCAGGCGCGTTTGTCAGTGAAATCTTTGGTGAAGAAGCAGATGAGTTGAGACGGCGCGGCGGCGACGGCGGAGAATTTGGAGCGACGACTGGGCGGCCAAGGCGCATGGGCTGGTTTGACTGTGTGGCAAGCAAATATGGCTGCAGGCTTCAGGGTACGACAGACGTCGTATTTACCGTTTTGGATGTATTGGGTTACTTAGAAGAGATTCCCGTCTGCGTCGGTTATGAAATCGACGGAGAAGTGACGACTGATTTCCCTACAACCGGAAAACTCGAAAAAGCAAAACCAGTATTAAAAAAATTGGCAGGCTGGAAATCTGACATCAGAGGAATCCGTACATATGAAGAACTGCCCGAGAACTGCAGACGTTATATCGAATTTGTAGAAGAACAGATTGGTTATCCGATTACCATGGTATCCAATGGTCCGGGCAGGGAAGATATTATTTATAAAAATACCAAACTATAATGATAAAGGGCGGATTCGTTTATAATCAGCGAACCCGCCCTTTTAAAACTTAGGTAGTTTAGTTGTCCGTATTAGAGTTTTTACGCTCTTTTAAATACCGAAACATTGCCATATAAATCCAGAGCAGCACAGGTACTAAAATAGTAAATCCAATGGAAATCTTTAAAAGTTCCATTGTCTTTGGATGGTCAATGACAGCAAATGCTAAAGTTGCCAGATACATTGCGACAAGCAGGACTACGCCTGACATAGCGGCAATCTGTTTGGGACGTTTCATAAATAAGCTCCTTTCTAACACGCCTGTGGTTTCAAAAAATTCTTTTGACAATTCTAACACAGATAAAAGCCGGATGCAATGAATCCCGGCAATCAAAACAGCATTGAAGCAGTAACTCCTATATGCTATAATCCTGTTATGTAAAAAATACCAAAATAAATCAAACGTTACGGAGGGATACATTGAACAGACAGACAATTTTATCCAATAAAATATATCTTTATCTTACAGAGTTTTTTGCCGGAATGTCAGTGATGGCGGTGGAATTGGGCGCAAGCCGTCTGTTGGCGCCGTATTTTAGTTCTTCTCAGATTGTATGGACCATTATTATCGGCACGATTATGATTGCAATGGCGCTGGGAAACATTTATGGCGGACGGTATGCGGACAAAAATCCAAATCCGGATAAACTCTACGGCAGAATTTTAATTGCGGCTGTCTGGATTGCGTTTATTCCTGTAATTGGAAAATATGTGATTCTTTTCATTTCTGCCGTTTTAATCTTTACTGTCAGCAGTAATTTTTTAATTATTGCGGGCTTTTTGGCATGTATGGTAATTTTTGTATTTCCATTATTTTTACTGGGGACAGTTACGCCTTCGCTGGTAAAATATACAGTGGACAGTTTAAACGACAGTGGCAAAACAGTTGGGATGCTCAATGCGTCAAATACGATTGGCAGCATTATCGGAACGTTTCTGCCAACATTTGTGACGATTCCGGCTGTCGGAACTTCAATTACATTTTTAATATTTGCCGGTATTTTGCTTTTTTTGTCCATCCTTTATTTTATTTATACGAAAACCGGCGTTAAAAAGACGGCGGCAGGTATCGTTTGCTTTTTGTTCTGCTGCGTGGCCGGATATTCTGACAGTTTTGCTTTCTGGGAATCCAATTTGGCGTATGAGGGAGAATCTGTTTATAATTATCTTCAGGTGAAAGAAGATGAAGAGCAGGTTATACTTTCTACCAATGTATTGTTTGGGGTACAGTCAATTTTAAAAAAGGACGACAGCCTGACTGGAATGTATTATGATTACGCCCTTGCAGCCCCGTTAATGGCGGATGGCCTAAAGAAAGACAGTATGAAGATACTGATTTTAGGCAATGGGACGGGTACGTTCGCGTCACAGTGCAGACGTTATTTTGGGCAGTCTCATGTGACGGGCGTAGAAATAGATGAAAAAATAACGAAAGTTGCAAAAGAATATTTTAAACTGCCAGAAGATGCAGACGTAGTCACTTACGATGGGCGCGCTTATCTCAATGTATCGGATGAAACGTATGATGTGATTATGGTTGACGCTTATCAGGATATTACGATACCATTTCAAATGTCTTCTGTTGAATTTTTTACGCTGGTAAAAGAACATTTAGCAGAAGATGGGGTAATGGTAGTCAATATGAATATGCGCGGGAAGGGAGAAGGAAATATTAACCAATATCTTTGCGATACGATTTCTAGCGTATTTGGCGAAGTATATACCGCAGATGTGTCCGGTTCGACGAACCGGGAACTGTATGCTTCTAATTCCGGGAAACTTCTGAATCATTTTTCCCAAAACCAAAAACTGCTTTCCAATCAGGAATTGTCTGCTATGATGGAAACTGTTTCTTCAAATTTGATAAAATATCAGGCGGGAAATTATCTGATGACAGATGATAAAGCTCCTGTGGAACTGTTGGGTATGCGGGTGATTGACGGTTTAATTCAAGGGGAAATCGGTTACTATAAAGAGATATTTGAAAAAGAAGGAATTTTTGGATTATTAGAGGAAATGTAAATTCTTGTCATAGAAAGCGGTGTTTGGACGGTTACAGACTTTGACAAAATTAGACAAATTAGGAACAAAATTGACAAGGATAAAAATCAAAAACCTGTGATATAATGAAGCATAAAGTTTGCTGAAAGGACAGGTATATATGAGAATCGCAATCTGTGATGACTGTTTTAAAGACGCTTGCTCTATGCAGGCATTTTTAACGGAACAGGAAGTTAAGATTTATACAGATACGAGAACTTTGCTCGAAGACATAGAAGAAGACAATATTCAGTATGATTTATATTTGCTTGATATTTACATTGATTTTAACATGAATGGAATTGGGCTGGCGGAAAGAATCCGTGTAAATGATGATGAGGCGACGATTTGTTTTGTTTCCGTAAGTGAAGAATTTTATCGGGAAGCATATGATGTTTATGCGATGCAGTATCTTGTAAAACCGGTTCAGAAAGAACCATTAGAACAGCTGATAGAAAAAGTACAAAAAAATATTGCCAAACAAAAGGAACAAAGGTTTTCTTTTAAATATCGTGGATGGGTCGGCAGTATTCCATATAGAAATATTCTATATATCAGCAGCAGGGGACATAATATTTTCATATATTGTATAGATGGGACAGTGAAGGAATGTATCGGAAAGTTAAATGATATAGCTTCGCAGGTAAGCGAGACTATTTTTAGAAGGTGCCATCAAAGCTTTTTGGTTAATATGTATCATGTGGATCATTTAAAAGGAAAAGAACTTACGGTGGCCGGGCATAAAATTCCGGTATCCAGGCGGTATTATGTAGAAGTGAAAAACTGGTATTACGAAATATTGTTTGATAAATCAGATGTATGAAATGAAAAATGGGAGCTTTGACATGCGTTTTTGTATGTCAAAACTCCCAAGGGGAGGATAAGTATTCTTGCATCTTTTGTAGCAGCCCCGAAGAGTGGGTGGGGGATTCATCTCTTCGGGAACAATCATATTATAGGCAGAAATACAAAGGCATATACATTTTTTTGAAAAAAATTTGAAACTTTTGTGTTTGTTTGTTATAATGTTATATATTGTTTTGAATCTTACGAAAAAGGAGTAATGATATATGGCATTATTACAGGAATGGCACAAAATAGCATATAATGAAAAAGCTGATAAACAGGCGCTGAACAGGTTTTGGCAGAGATATTTTCTCTTGGAAAAGGGTGTTTATGAGAAATTATTATCAAACCCGGATGAAAAAGTAGAAGGTACTGTAAAGGAGCTCGCAGAGAAATATCAGCTGAGCATTATGGAGATGACCGGATTTTTAGACGGTATCAACGACAGCCTGATTCAAAAAAACCCAATTACTGCGTTGGAAGAAGATACGAAGGTCAACCTTATTTATGATAAGGAGAAGTTATATAAAAATATGGTGGACGCGAAGGCGGACTGGCTGTACGAACTGCCGATGTGGGATGATATTTTTGATGCGGACAAGAAGAAAGAGTTGTATTTAGAACAGAAAAAGTCCGGTACAGTGATTGTCGGCAAAAAAATTGGTCGTAATGAACCATGTCCATGTGGAAGCGGCAAGAAATACAAATTCTGCTGCGGAAAGTAAAGAATAGGAACATCGTGATTGGATGTTTTAGAAAAAGACTTTACATCCAATGAAAATTATATTATGATAAAAAGCAATGAAACAAAAACACGTAGAAGAGACGAGTAAGCTGTGGAATGTAGCAGAGAGAGATGCCTGTATGGGAGAATAGTTCCATCGTGCGCTGAGAGCATCTTTACAGGAAGCAGCCGAAGACTACCTCTGAGTGGCCCTAATCCGGTCCGGCGACTCCGTTATCGTCAAATGAGATTTTGATTTTCTGAATGGAGAGAATCAAAAAAGCTGGGTGGAACCACGGTAAAATTATCGTCCCGAATACATAGCAGATATGTATTCGGGATTTTTTTAAGAGAAAAGGAGCATAGATATGAAAATTACATTAAAAGACGGATCTGTAAAAGAGTACAGTGAAGCAAAGTCAGTATTTGAGATTGCAAAAGATATTAGTGAAGGATTGGCGAGGGCGGCATGTGCTGGGGAGTTAAATGGCGAAATTGTAGATTTGCGTACAATAATCAATGAAGATGCGGATTTAAATATTATTACGAACAATGATCCAGAAGGGTTGAAAGTCATCCGCCACACTACGGCGCATGTTTTAGCTGAGGCAGTGAAACGCCTTTTTGAGGATGTAAAAGTTACGATTGGGCCGGCAATTGAAGACGGATTTTATTATGATTTTGACGCAAAACCTTTTTCTAGGGAAGATTTAGATAAAATCGAAGCTGAGATGAAGAAAATCATCAAAGAGGGGCATGAAATGAAAAGGTTTACGCTTCCAAAAGATGAGGCGATACAGTTTATGAAAGAAAAAGGCGAGCCTTTTAAAGTTGAGCTGATTGAAGATTTGCCGGAAGGCTCTGTGATTTCATTTTATGACCAGGGCGGATTCGTGGACTTGTGCGCCGGACCGCATTTGATGAGTACAAAGGGAATCAAAGCATATAAACTGATTTCTTCTTCGATGGCGTATTGGAGAGGAGATTCAAATAAGGCGCGCCTGCAGCGGATTTATGGAACGGCGTTCAATAAAAAAGAAGAATTGAAAGCGCATCTGGAGAAATTAGAAGACGCTAAGCGCAGAGACCACAATAAGCTGGGGCGTGAAATGGGGTTGTTTACAACAGTAGACGTGATTGGACAGGGACTGCCGCTTTTTACTCCGAAAGGGACAAAGATGATTCAAAAACTGCAGCGCTGGATTGAGGATTTGGAAGATAAAGAATGGGGTTATGTCCGTACCAGGACGCCGCTTATGGCAAAATCAGATTTGTATAAAATTTCCGGACATTGGGATCATTATAAAGAAGGAATGTTTGTATTAGGAGATGAAGAAAAAGACAAAGAGGTATTTGCCCTTCGTCCAATGACTTGTCCGTTTCAGTATTACGTTTATAAAAATGAACAACATTCTTACCGCGACCTGCCGTATCGTATGGGGGAAACTTCGACATTATTCCGCAATGAAGATTCTGGAGAAATGCACGGGCTGACTCGTGTGCGCCAGTTTACAATTTCCGAAGGACATTTGATTGTCCGGCCGGATCAGATGGTGGAAGAATTTAAAGGATGCCTGGCGCTTGCAAAATATTGTCTAAAGACGCTTGGAGTAGAAGAAGACGTTACGTATCATTTATCGAAATGGGATCCAGACAACCGTGAAAAATACGTTGGAGAACCGGAAGTATGGGAAGAAACGCAGCAGCATATAAGGGAAATTCTGACAGATCTCGACATAGACTTTGTAGAAGATGTTGGAGAAGCGGCCTTCTACGGCCCCAAAGTGGATATTAATGCTCGTAATGTGTATGGAAAAGACGACACGATGATTACGATTCAATGGGATGCATTGCTTGCAGAGCAGTTTGATATGTATTATATCGCCCCAAATGGAGATAAAGTGCGCCCTTATATTATTCATAGAACTTCTTTGGGCTGTTATGAAAGAACACTGGCTTGGCTGATAGAAAAATATGCCGGGAAATTTCCGACCTGGCTTTGTGCAGAACAGGTAAGAGTACTCCCGATTTCTGAAAAATATGAAGAATATGCAAAAAAAGTACAAAAAGAATTGTTAAAAAACGGTATTGACGCGACAACTGATAACCGTTCGGAAAAAATTGGATTTAAAATCAGGGAAGCAAGGCTTGACAAACTTCCTTATATGCTGGTTGTTGGACAGAAAGAGGAAGAAGAAAACACCGTTTCTGTCAGAAGCCGTTTTGCCGGAGATGAGGGAAGCAGGCCATTAGGAGAATTTATTGTTTCTATTAAAAAAGAAATCGAAACGAAAGAAATCCGCAGGGAAGAGAAAGAAGAAAAAGAATAGAAAATAGAGGAAAAGAAATCAAAGAATATTTTTGCCATAGTTCCAAATACTAAGTCCGGTCAGATAAATCTGGCCGGATTTTTTTGGAAAGGAGAAAAAGAAAATGACAAGATTAGAATGTGCTGTTACCAATTGTTTTTATAATGATGACAAATGCTGCTGCAAAGGCGATATTATGATTGAAGGAAGAGGCGCCCAGAATGCAAAAGATACCTGCTGCTCCAGCTTTCGGGAAAAAAGAGGAGATAGTGCAAGAAATTCAGTGAGCGAACCGAAAAAGAATATTGATGTAGACTGTAAAGCATGTAACTGCGTGCACAATAAAGACTGCAAATGCGATGCAGAAAAAATCGGCATTACAGGAACGAAGGCATGTCACTGTGCAGAAACAGAATGTATGACGTTTTGTTGTAAATAACAAAACTGTACGTAACCTTTAGAAACTCGTGTGTTGGCCGCTTTGTGGCAGATGGATTTTTTGGCGAAATTTATCCCTGCATTAAGCGGCCAGTGCACTTGGGATTGAGTACAGAAATCGGGGAAAATAGCGCAGTTCACAAGAATATGTCGAAAAATAGAAAAAAAAGGAAGTTGAATCTGTTTGATTTTTGTGGCTTATAGGGTTAAAATGTCTATATGAAAAAGAAATTGTAAATATGAAGTTACTAATAAGCTATTGTCCTACGCAGATCGTTTTTTTAAATTATATGGAGATATACAATGAGAGAAATGTTGAAATTGCAGGAGGCCATTGAACTTCAAAGAAGCAAGGTAGACGCAATGATCGAGCATGGAACGGATGATGAGGCGTTTATTAGAGCAAACAGGGAGTTGGATCTCTTAATTGAAGAATACATAGATTTAGAGATGCAGATGGCATACGAGAAAGAGTTATAATTGCAGTTAAGGTCGCAAATAGATAGGGAAAACGTGCGGATTTCAGAATTTCGTGCGTAAAAATGTTGCAAATCACAAAGGTGTGATGGGCAACATTTTTTTGTTTTGTATTGCTTTTTTATAGATTTAGGTTTAAAATAGCAGTACGTGGAGGAAAGTGGAGGAAAATGGTTTGAAGTGGTGCCAAATGACATGCTTTAGAGGTATCTGATATGTTCATGGGAGAATACAGTCATACAATTGATGCCAAAGGCAGATTAATAGTTCCATCTAAATTCAGAGAATTGTTGGGCAATGAGTTTGTTGTAACGAAGGGATTAGATGGCTGTCTGTTTGTGTACCCAAATCAGGAATGGAATAGTATAGAAGAAAAATTCCGGAATATTCCACTTACTACAAAAGATGCAAGAAAGTTTTCCCGTTTTTTCTTTGCGGGCGCGGCAGTCTGTGAAGTGGACAAGCAGGGAAGGATTCTGCTCCCACAGGTACTGCGTGAGTTTGCGGATTTACAGAAAGATATTGTGCTTGTCGGTGTCTTAAGCCGGATTGAAATCTGGAGCAGGGAACGCTGGCAGGATGCAAATACATATGATGATATGGATGAAATCGCAGAACATATGGCGGAACTGGGACTTAGTATTTAATGGAGACAAGAGAATGGGATATCATAAATCTGTTTTACTGGAGGAAGTAATTGAATATTTGAACATTCGTCCAGACGGCATTTATGTGGATGGTACGCTTGGAGGAGCCGGACATTCTTATGAGATTGTACAAAGGCTTACAAAAGGCGGCAGATTAATTGGTATTGACCAGGATGAAGACGCCATAGCTGAAGCAAGTAAGCGGCTAAAAGAGTATGAAAGCCGCGTGACAATTCTCCATAATAATTACTGTAATATAAAAGAAGCGCTTTCTGGTATTGGAATCGAAAAAGTGGATGGGATTTTACTGGATCTTGGAGTTTCTTCCTATCAGCTTGATATGCCGGAGAGAGGATTTACTTACCGGAAGGAAGATGCGCCGCTTGATATGCGTATGGACAAAAGGCAAAAGATAACGGCAGAAGATATTGTAAATGAATATAGCGAAGCAGAATTGTTTCGAATTATCAAAGAGTACGGAGAGGAGCGATTTGCAAAAAATATAGCAAAACATATCGTAAATGCACGAAAGACAAAACGTATCCAGACTGCGGGGGAACTGACGGATATTATCCGTGCGTCGATTCCTATGAAAGTACAAGCTCTCGGGGGACATCCGGCAAAGCGTACATTTCAGGCAGTACGGATAGAGTTGAACCGTGAATTAGATGTGTTGGAAGATACATTAGACGACATGATTGATTTGTTGGGACAAAATGGAAGGCTGTGTATTATTACATTTCATTCTTTGGAAGACAGGATTGTGAAACAATGTTTTAAAAAAAATGAGAATCCTTGTATCTGCCCAAAGGAGTTTCCAGTTTGTGTCTGCCAAAAAAAGGCAAAGGGACGCTGTGTTACGAAAAAACCTGTTTATCCTTCAGACCGTGAAATCAGCAGCAACAGCAGGGCAAAAAGTGCAAAATTAAGAGTATTCAGAAAATTTTGAATACGGGATATAGAGGAGTGAAGCAATATGAGGAATGAAGCAAAAAAATATGAAAGACAGCGTAATCTAAAGACAAATTATTACATAGACGGTAATACTGTCCGCCGTTTAGAAGGGGAGCCGGAAGAAAGGCGGCAGCGTGAGCTAGAGCGGGAACAAGAGCAAAAAAGGCGTCAGAACCGCCGTGCAGCAAAACGGAATCAGGAACGCGCGCAGCGATTGAATATGGGTTACGTGCTGTTTTGTTCTGCGGCCGTTGTGCTGCTTGGCGTGGTATGCGGCGCATATATCCATTACCAATCTGATATTATCAACAGGACAAAAAATATTTCTGCTTTAGAAAGCCAGATAGCAGATTTGAAAGCAGATAATGATGCTGCGATAAAGCGGATTGGCCTGTCTGTGGATTTGGATTCCATTAAAGAGCAGGCGCTTGGATTTGGAATGAAGTATGCTTCTCCGGAACAGATTTTTTATTACAGCATACAAGCCAATGATTATATGAACCAGTATTCTGATATACCAGAGGATGAGTAAACAGAAACAGAGGTAAGAGTATTGGCAAAAAAAAGAAAAAGAATCACGAAGTTTTTAAAAAGAATGCAGAAAAAACTGATTGTTTTATTTTTGTTGATTACAGTTGCGTTGACTGCATTAATTGGAAGACTGATGTATATTGAATATTCACAGGGGGAGAAATATGAGAAAATCGTATTGTCGCAGCAGGGATATGACAGTAGGATTATACCATATCAAAGAGGTGATATTGTAGACGCCAAAGGAACTGTTCTTGCGACCAGTTTGGATGTGTATAATGTGATTTTTGACTGTACCGTGCTGTCAAAGCAGAAAAAGGAAATCATTGATGGGACAATATCTGCTATGACAGCATGTTTTCCAGAGTTAAAAGCAGAGGAACTTTATCAGAAAGTGAAGGAAGAACCGGAAAATCCTTATACGATTCTGCTTCGGAAACTTCCTTATGAACAGATACAGCCTTTTATTGAGATGCAGGCGGATTCTAAATCTTATCCGAATATCAATAAAAATGCAGTATGGTTCGAAAAAGAATATATTCGTAATTATCCATATGGTCAGACAGCGGCTTCTTTGATTGGTTTTGTTTCCGGAGGAAATGTGGGAACAATTGGTATGGAAAATTACTATAATAATACATTAAATGGATTAAATGGGAGAGAATATGGGTATCTGAATTCGGATAACAATTATGAAAAGACAATTCGGGGAGCAAAAGACGGCAATACAATTGTTTCTACGATTGATATTCATATTCAGGGAATAGTAGAAGAAAAGTTAGCGAAATTCAATCAGGAAAATACAAATGGTTATTTGGAAGGACCTGGAAGTAAAAACATTGCGGCGATTGTAATGAATCCACAGAATGGCGACGTGCTTGCCATGGCAAAATATCCGACCTTTGATTTGAATAATCCAAGAGATATTTCTGCATATTATACAGAAGAGGAATTGGCAGGGAAAAATGAAGAGGAGCAGGTGGAGATGCTGAATGATTTGTGGGAAAATTTCTGCATATCATACACATTTGAACCAGGTTCCACTGTGAAGCCGATTACGGTAGCTTGCGGTTTAGATACTGGAACGTTAAACGGCAGCGAAACATATGTCTGTGATGGAAAAGAAGATTTTAATGGGACTCCGGTAAATTGTGTCAGTCGTGTTGGACATGGTACAGAGACCATAGAAAAGTCGTTGATGGATTCCTGTAATGACGCATTGATGCAGATGTCATATTCTATCGGGGCAGAAAATTTTATGAACTATCAGGAAATCTTTGGGTTTGGCCAGAAAACGGGCATTGATCTTCCGGGTGAAGAACAAGGGATTTTATATGAAAAAATGACGCCGATAGATCTTGCGACGAATTCATTTGGGCAGAATTATAACTGTACGATGATTCAGGTAGCGGCTGCATTTTCTTCTCTGATTAACGGCGGCCAGTATTACCAGCCGCATGTGGTAAAGAAAATTTTAGATCCGGAAGGCAATACGTTAGAGACGATAAAACCAGTGCTGTTAAAAGAGACGACGTCAAAAGAGACTTCTGAGATGATAAAAGAGTATCTTTATAAAACAGTATCAGAAGGTACGGGTTCAGAAGCGAAAGTAAACGGTTATTCTATGGGCGGAAAAACGGGAACTGCACAAAAGCATCCAAGGGCGGAGAAAAAATATCTGGTATCTTTTATCGGATATTTGCCGCAGGAAAATCCAGAACTCGTAATCTATCTGATTATCGACGAACCTAATTTTAAGGAACAGGCGCATAGTAATTATGCACAGGCAGTCGTAAAAGAGATATTGGAAGAACTACTTCCGTATATGAATTTATATCCGGATGAGGAGATGACCCCGGTACCAGAAGAAGAGCAGACGCCAGAGGGCAGCCAGGAACCGGAAGGCCAGACGCCTGAAGAAGGAGACGAACCTTTTGAAGATGAAATTCCGGTAGATCCGTTTTAAAGAAGAACCGTTACAAGTTTTGGCACAATAGAAATCATAACCTCATAAAAACAGTAATAGAATAAAAGAAAAGTCTTTTATGGGGCGTTGCTTATGTTTCGGTACAAAACCTTTAACCGGTTAAAAACCATGATTATGTTTGTGGCAGTTTTGTTTATGATGATGTTTTTGACTGGAAGACTTATTTACCTAATGATATTTTGTTCGGAATATTATGGGCAGAAAGCAGAAGATTTGCATGAAAGAGAACGGGATATTAAAGCTGCGAGAGGAAAAATCATAGACTCTACCGGAGTAGTGCTTGCGGCAAATAAAACAGTTTGTACAATATCTGTCATTCACAATCAGATTACAGATCCAGAAGCAGTGATTTCTGCTCTTACAAAGGAGCTTGGGCTTTCCGAAGAAAAAGTTCGTGCAAGAGTCGAAAAGGTCAGTTCTATTGAGCGTATTAAGTCCAATGTAGATAAAGAAACAGGAGAAAAGATACGTGCATATGGGCTGTCAGGGATAAAAGTAGATGAAGATTATAAACGGTATTATCCTTTTGATACGCTGGCATCTAAAGTGTTGGGATTTACAGGAGGCGATAATCAAGGGATTATCGGTTTGGAAGTCAAATATGATGAGTATTTGCAGGGAACAAATGGTAAAATACTGACTTTAACAGATGCAAGAGGAGTAGAAATTGAAAATGCCGGAGAATCCAGATTAGATCCGGTAGATGGAAATAATCTCCATATTAGTTTAGATTATAATATACAAATGTATGCAGAGCAGGCGGCAAAAAAAGCGTTAGAACAAAAACAGGCAGACAGCGTTTCCATTATAGTGATGAATCCTTCGAATGGGGAATTGATGGCAATGGTAAACGTGCCGGAATTTAATTTGAATGATCCGTTTACTTTAAATTATGAACCTAATGGAGCTGTATCAGAGGAAGAAAAACAAAATCTGCTGAACGGCATGTGGAGAAACCAATGTATCAATGATACGTATGAGCCAGGTTCTACGTTTAAAATTATTACAACGACAGCAGCTTTAGAAGAGGGAGTCGTCAGTTTATCAGATCAGTTTTTTTGTCCTGGATATATTACAGTGGAAGACAGAAGGATTCACTGTCACAAGCGCACCGGGCATGGGGCTGAAGACTTTACCCACGGCATTATGAATTCCTGTAATCCAGTCTTTATTGATGTAGGTCTTCGTGTTGGGCCGGAGCGTTTCTATGATTATTTTGGCAGTCTTGGTCTGCTGAAAAAAACGGGTATTGACCTGCCTGGAGAAGCGGCGACGATTATGCATTCGAAAGAAAATATCGGACTTGTGGAATTAGCCACAATGTCGTTTGGGCAGTCTTTTCAGATTACACCAATACAGCTTGTCACAACAGTTTCTTCTATTATAAATGGGGGAACCAGAATTACGCCGCATTTTGGCGTGTCGGTGCGTGACGGAGAGGGAAATCTTGTAAAAGAACTAGAATACGAAACGACAGAAGGGATTGTCAGTAAAGAGACGTCAAATACCGTCCGGTATCTTTTAGACCAGGTCGTATCCGAAGGCGGCGGAAAAAATGCTAAAATTGCCGGATATTCCATTGGGGGTAAAACAGCGACCTCTCAAACGCTTCCAAGAAGCGCTCATAAATATATTTCCTCTTTTCTGGGCTTTGCGCCCGTAGATGACCCACAGGTGCTTGCGCTTGTGATTATCAATAATCCGCAGGGAATCTATTATGGAGGAACAATTGCAGCTCCGGTTGCAAAAGAGATTTTTGAAAATATTCTTCCATACTTAAATATTCCGTATGATGAAAAAGCGGCGGCAGAAATGGAATCTGGTCTTGCAGAATAATTTATAATAACGTATACTGGACAATTGGAAGTAAAAAAAGAGGCACAGGAAAGAGGGAAAGGTTATGATTTATCATGTAGCAGCGCCGGTGTTAATTGCCTTTGCGATTAGCGCGCTATTAGGCCCGGTGATAATTCCGTTTTTAAGGAAGTTAAAAGTCGGGCAGACAGAGCGGGAAGAACTAAAATCGCATTTGAAAAAAACGGGGACTCCGACAATGGGTGGTTTGATTATATTGGCCGGTGTTTTGGTTACGAGTCTTCTTTTTATCCAGGATTATCCGAAAATTATTCCAATTCTGTTTTTGACGGTGGGTTTTGGCGCTATCGGATTTTTAGATGATTATTTGAAAGTAGTGCTCAGACGTTCCGATGGGCTTTTGGCATGGCAGAAAATGCTGCTGCAGATTCTGGTAACTGGGGTTTTTGCATATTATCTGCTGAATTATACTGATGTTTCCCTGCTTATGCAGATTCCGTTTGGCAAGGGACAATATCTAAATATTGGCTGGTGGGCGGTTCCGCTGATGTTTTTTGTCGTAATCGGCACCGTCAATGGTGTAAATTTTACAGATGGGCTTGACGGGCTGGCTTCAAGTGTGACTGTTTTGGTGGCAACGTTTTTCAGCGTTGTTGCAGTAGGCGCAAAGAGTGGGATTGAACCGATTACCTGCGCGGTGGTCGGCGCTTTGCTGGGATTTCTGCTGTTTAATGTTTATCCGGCAAAAGTATTTATGGGGGATACAGGTTCCCTTGCACTGGGTGGATTTGTGGCGGCTTCCGCGTATATGCTTCAAATGCCTTTATTTATTCCAATTGTGGGTTTTATTTATATGATTGAAGTGCTTTCCGTTATGATTCAGGTAAGTTATTTTAAGGCGACGCATGGAAAGCGTGTATTCCGTATGGCGCCGATCCATCATCATTTTGAATTAGGCGGCTGGCCGGAGACGAAAGTAGTAGCAGTTTTTTCTGTCGTAACAGCGATTTTATGTCTGGCGGCTCTTATGGCATTGTAGGAGGAAATGATTTATGAATTTAAAGGACAAAAGATTTCTTGTAGCTGGAATAGGAAAAAGCGGGATTGCTGCTGCAGAGCTCCTTATAAAACAGCGGATGGACGTCAGATTATATGATGGCAACACAAATCTTGACACAGAGGCTTTGGTCCGGCAGTATCCGTTTTTGGAAGATACGGAAGTTATTCTTGGCGTTTTGCCTAAAAAAGAAATGCAGAAGACGGATATTCTGGTACTAAGCCCTGGGATATCCACAGACCTCCCAATGGTGACGGCTATGCGGGATATGGGAATAGCTGTCTGGGGCGAAATTGAACTTGCCTATGCCTTTGCAAAAGGATATTTGCTTGCAGTAACAGGCACGAACGGCAAGACGACGACAACGACGCTTTTAGGGGAGATTTTAAAGAGTTATTATAGCGACGTTAAGGTTGTAGGCAACATTGGGATTCCATATACAAGCGTTGCTTTAGATACCACGGAGGGTACGGTAACGGCGGCGGAGATTAGCAGCTTTCAGCTTGAAACAGTTCATAAGTTTGCACCCAAAGTAACGGCGATTTTAAATATTACGCCAGATCACTTAAATCGCCATCATACGATGGAGAATTATATAGCAATCAAAGAAAGCATTACGAAAAATCAGACAAAAGAAGATTTGTGCGTGCTCAATTATGAAGACCGTATGCTGCGTGATTTTGGTAAAAAGTTAAAGACAAAAGTCATATGGTTTTCCAGTGCGCGGGAATTAAAAGATGGATTTTATTTAAAAGACAATTGTATTTACTACGCAAAAGAAGGATATGCGACGGAATTCTTAAAAACAGAGGAATTAAAACTTTTAGGAAAACATAATTATGAAAATGTGATGGCAGCGTCTGCTATGGCGTTTGGATTTGGAATTCCGGTTTCCGTTATACAGAGGGTGTTAAAAGAATTTACTGCCGTAGAGCACAGAATTGAGTATGTAGCAGAGAAAAAGGGGGTCAAATTTTATAACGATTCCAAGGCAACAAATCCAGACGCAGCAATTCAGGGGGTTTTGGCAATGGACCGGCCTACGTATCTGATTGGCGGAGGGAGTAATAAAGATTCTGTCTATGATAAGTGGATTGGGGCATTTGGAGATAAAGTAAAAGAACTGGTCTTAATCGGACAGACAAAGGAAAAAATTGCAAAAGCGGCTGAAGAACAGGGATTTTTGTCAGTGACAATGGCAGAATCTTTAGAGGAAGCAGTAAATATCTGCTACGCACATGCTCGTTTTGGCGACGCCGTTTTGTTATCGCCTGCGTGCGCTAGTTATGGAATGTTTCAAAATTATGAAGAGCGCGGGAGGATTTTTAAAGAAATCGTGCGCAGTTTAAAGGAGTGACTCTATGAGCCGACGGCCTAAGGCTAAGAAAAATGGGGAGAAACAAATTAAATATTTTGATTATACGCTGTTGTTTATCATTATTTTTCTGGTGGGTTTTGGTCTGGTTATGCTTTACAGTACAAGTTCTTATAATTCACAGTTAAAATTTGGTGATTCTTCTTACTATTTGAGAAAACAGCTGTTTGCATCTATATTGGGTTTTGGCGGGATGTTTGTAGTGGCAAATATTGATTATCATATCTGGCTGCGTCTCAGCAGTCTGGCATACATAGTTGCGCTTATACTTTGTACGGCTGTTATATTTATGGGTACAAATTTGAATGGATCTACCAGATGGCTAAAGTTGGGGCCTTTGTCTTTCCAGCCTTCGGAGCTTGCAAAAATAGCTGTTATTTTGTTCCTTGCAACAATTATCAACCGTATTCCAAGACAGATGGGAAGTTTTATGTCCATCGTCAAGATAATGATGATTCTTCTGCCGATTTTAGGCCTTGTCGGTTACAGTAACTTAAGTACGGCAATTATTATTCTGGGAATTGCCGTCTGTTTGATATTTGTATCCAGCCCAAAATATTTCCAGTTTATTGTCATGGGAGGATTTGTTGCTTTATTTGCAGTTGTATTTATAATGCAGGCAGGGTATCGTGCAGAGCGAATCTTAATATGGCTGAATCCGGAAGAATATGAGAAGGGCTACCAGACGCTTCAGGGGCTTTACGCTATTGGTTCCGGGGGATTATTTGGAAAAGGATTGGGAGAGAGTATGCAGAAACTTGGATTTCTGCCGGAAGCGCAAAATGACATGATTTTCTCCATTATCTGTGAAGAGTTGGGATTGTTTGGCGCGATTTGCGTAATTTTGCTGTTTTTGCTATTGATTTGGAGGTTTTTAGTGATTGCAAATAATGCTTCCGATTTATTTGGAGCTTTGATTGTCGTTGGCATTATGGCGCATATTTCGATTCAGGTTGTGCTAAATATTGCTGTCGTTACAAATTCGATTCCAAATACTGGGGTGACGCTTCCGTTTATCAGCTACGGCGGTACTTCTGTTGCAATTCTTTTAACAGAAATGGGGCTTGCATTAAGTGTATCCCATGGTATTAAATTGGAGATGATATAAATGGACCAGGACAGAAAAGAAAGAGTTACAAAAAAGCGGCACAGGCGACGAAGGCAGGGGCTTTTGCTGCGAATAATTTGCATAATGGTTCTTTTAATTGGAATACTGTTCCTTATTATATATAACGTTTTTACGGTAAAGGAAGTAATCGTAAAGGGAAATAAGCATTATACAGATGAACAAATTGAGAAATTTGTTTTAAATGACGAATATTCGTGGAATTCTGTCTATGTTATGCTGAAATACCAATTCTGGAATGTAGAAGCGGTGCCATTTGTGGACGAGATGGAGATTACCTTGAAAAATCCACATACATTGAACGTACATGTATACGAAAAGGGACTGATTGGCTGCCTTTATATTAATTCGATCGGCCAGTACGCTTATTTTGATACGGACGGGTTTGTAGTGGAGACGTCTAAAGAGGTGATAGAGGATGTTCCGCAGATAGAGGGACTTGACTGCAAAAAAGTGGTTTTGTATGAAAAGCTTCCAATTGATAATGAGAAGATTTTAAAAAACCTTTTAGCAGTGACAAGGGCATTGAAAAAAGAGGAAATACCTCCGGAAAGAATCCATTTTGGACAGGCGGGGGATATGACGCTTTATTATAAGGGGATAGAAGTTTTGCTTGGAGGTTCAGACAGCCTGACAAAAAAAATCCAGCGTCTGCCTTATATTTTGCCGGAGCTTTCCGGTAAAACCGGTACGCTTCATGTAGAAAACTGGACAGAAAATACAACTGATATTATTTTTGATGAAACAAAATAAAACTTTACATAATTTTTTTTAAAAATGTTATTGATTAATTATCCGAAAAACTATATTATAGAGTATATGGCTCTAATTATGGAAAATGTCTTTTATTTAAAATAAAATGTATAAAATCAATTTTTAGATAAATTTTTTTTGGAAAAAGAAGGAGGAACCACCTTGCTTGAAATTAAAACAACAGATGCAGATTCTGCTGCGAAGATTATTGTAATCGGAGTTGGAGGAGCTGGCAATAATGCAGTAAATCGAATGATTGATGAAGAAATCGCCGGAGTGGAGTTTGTTGGCGTAAATACAGACAAGCAGGCATTGATGCTATGCAAAGCGCCGACGCTGATTCAGATTGGAGAAAAGCTGACAAAGGGGCTTGGAGCAGGAGCGCAGCCTGAGATTGGGCAGAAAGCAGCCGAAGAGAGTGCAGAAGAATTGGCAGCAGTTGTAAAAGGCGCTGATATGATTTTCGTCACTTGTGGAATGGGCGGTGGAACAGGAACGGGTGCGGCGCCCGTAGTTGCACAGATTGCAAAGGAGCAGGGTATCCTGACGGTTGGCGTAGTGACAAAGCCGTTCAAATTTGAAGCAAAGACCCGTATGGTAAATGCTGTTTCTGGTATTGATCGTTTAAAAGAATGTGTAGATACTTTGATTGTTATTCCAAATGACAAACTGCTTGAGATTGTAGACAGAAGGACGACGATGCCGGATGCTTTAAAAAAGGCAGATGAAGTCTTACAGCAGGCAGTTCAGGGAATAACTGATTTGATTAATGTACCAGCATTGATTAACCTTGATTTTGCGGATGTCCAGACAGTTATGAAAGATAAGGGACTGGCGCATATCGGTATTGGTTCTGCGAAGGGCGACGATAAGGCAATTGAAGCTGTGAAGTTAGCTGTTGCAAGCCCGCTTCTTGAGACGACGATCACAGGAGCTTCCCATGTTATCATTAATATTTCCGGTGATATTTCATTGATGGATGCAAATGATGCGGCAAGTTATGTGCAGGATCTTGCCGGAGACAATGCAAATATTATCTTTGGTGCGAAGTATGATGAAAATATGACAGATGAAGCCACAATTACAGTGATTGCGACGGGACTTGAAAGCCAGAACAATATAAATAACAGAACTTCGAAATTTCAGTCTTCGTTTGGACAGAGCCGTTCTGCTGCGGCTTCCACAGCAAATACAGCCCGTCCGATTACAAATACTGCAAGACCGCTGAATAATACCTATCAGACGTCTACGTCAGGTATACATAATTCACAGATGGGTATGGGGGCATCTTCTGCACAGCAGCCGTCTACGACCCCGTTTAATTACGGCGGCATTAAAAAACCGCCAAAACCAGAGAGTTCCGTTCCTCAGAAGGATATCCAGATTCCGGACTTCTTAAAGAATACCAGAAGATAGATTATAGTACAAATACACGTCTAAGACCTTAAGAATATTTTTGTTCTTAAGGTCTTTTTTTGTCAAATCTACAAGATGAATTTAAGGCAGAAATTCCGTATTTTGACAAAAAATCAAAGGAGCTTCTTTTATAATGAATCGTAGAATGAAAGCCGGAGGTGAGAAGTGAATTATGAATTTTATGCAGATGTATTTTTCCTGACAAATGTTTATCTGGATTTTTTGGCTGTGTACATAGTCAGTGAAATATTACAGCAGAAGAAAAGGCTGCTTCGGTATCTGTTTTGTTGTGCGCTTAGCAGTTTCGCTGGTATTTTATTGTTTTTGCAGATTGAAAATTATGATGTTTATCTTATTTGTATTCATTTTATTGTAAATCCGGGGATGATGTTTGCATGTTATTTCCCGGCGGAAGGAAAAATATATATAAAGGCATTTTGTCTGATGTATTTTGTGATTTTAATGCTTGGAGGAAGCGTGCAGTGGATGTATGTCACAATTGCAGGCAGACATTATTATGAACTGTGTCTTTTTTTGACGGCTGTTCCCGTCATTGTCTTTTTATATATTTTACGTAGGAAGCGTCAAAATGTGCAGTGTTTTTGTCAGGTCACCATTGTTCATAATAACAGGACAGTCAAACTTTGGGCTTTGTATGATACTGGAAACCGCTTGATTGACCCTTACCGGAAAGAACCAGTACATATTGTTGCAAAAGAAATATATGGGTCGTTGAGCCAGGATGCACAAATTCCTACGCGTCTTATCCCTTTTTCTTCTGTTGGATGTCAAAATGGGATGTTATCAGCGTTTACGGTAGAGCGTATCTGTATTCAATGGAAAGAAGCGGAAATGGAAATTGCTCCGGCAGTTTTAGCGGCTGCAGAAGATACACTTTTTCAAAATCGGGCATATCAGATGATTTTGCATGGCAGTGTAAGTGAGAAAATGGAATTAGTAAAAGGAAAAGAGGAAAGGATATGTACATAAAAATAAATATACCAAAACAGATTCATTTTAAATGGATGCCGTCTGTCTGCCAGATGTTGTTTAAAACAGAAAATGACATCCATTATATTGGGGGAGCCGAGGTACTGCCGCCTCCGTTAGAAGCAGAAGAAGAGGCTGCGTGTATCAACCGGCTGGGAGCCAATGGAGAAGACGCTGCAAAAAGTATGTTGATTGAGCACAATTTGCGTCTGGTGGTTTATATTGCCAAGAAATTTGATAATACCGGAATTGGAGTTGAAGATTTAATCTCGATTGGGACAATTGGGTTAATTAAATCAATTAATACATTTAATCCACAGAAAAATATTAAACTGGCAACGTATGCGTCCCGCTGTATTGAAAATGAAATTCTAATGTATTTGAGAAGGAACAGCAAGACAAAAATGGAGGTCAGTATTGACGAGCCGTTAAATGTGGATTGGGACGGAAATGAACTTTTGCTTTCTGATATTTTAGGGACGGACGAAGACGTTATTTATAAAGATATTGAAGCAGAGGTCGAACACCATCTTCTTTCTAAAGCGATAGAAAAACTTTCGGGCAGGGAACGCTTAATCGTAGAACTGAGGTATGGAATTGGCAGGGGCAACGGCGCTGAGCTGACACAGAAAGAGGTGGCGGACCGTTTGGGAATATCCCAATCTTATATTTCCAGACTGGAAAAAAAGATTATGCGGCGTTTGAAAAAAGAAATGATACGTTTAGAGTAAAAACAGTATTTTAAAATTGTGGATTTATGTTATAATAAAAGAATGGATAAGGTTGTCATTGGGATACCGTTTCGGTATCCCAAATAGTCGTTTTTATGCTAGGTAATTGCGCATACTTTTTAAAGCTGCTTTTTCTAAGCGGCTGACTTGTGCCTGGGAGATATGGATTTCTTCTGCAACTTCCATCTGCGTTTTGCCTTCAAAAAAGCGGAGTTTGATGATATAGTTTTCTCGCTGATTCAAATGTTTCATAGCGTCATTGACAGAAAGGGTTTCAATCCAGTTGTCTTCTTTATTCTTTTTGTCTTTGACCTGATCCATGACATAGAGCGTGTCGCCGCCGTCAGTGTAGACGGGATCATACAAAGAAAGCGGGCTTTGAATTGCATCCAGGGCGAATACCAAATCTTCTTTTGGGATTCCGGTAGAATCTGCAATATCTTGTATGGTAGGTTCTTTAAAAGATGTTTTTGCCAGTTCTTCTTTTGCATGGATGGCTTTGTAAGCAGTGTCGCGGAGGGAACGGCTGACACGGATAGAGGATGCGTTATCCCTGAGATAGCGGCGGATTTCACCGATGATCATAGGTACGGCATAAGTGGAGAATTTGACGCCGATTGTATCGTCAAAATTATCAATTGATTTAATCAGGCCAATGCAGCCAATCTGAAATAGATCGTCTACATTTTCGTTGTTGCCGGAGAAACGTTTGATAACGCTTAAAACAAGCCGTAAGTTTCCCTTAATATAAGTTTCTCTTGCAGCAGTATCGCCGGCTTTGATTCGTTTAAACAGTTCTTCTTTTTCCTCTTCTTTGAGGATGGGGAGCTTGGATGTATTAACACCGCAGATTTCGACTTTATAGACAGCCATGAGAAAACCTCCAGTTTCTTAAAGTAGTATATAAAAATCATTCTCACTTTTGGCTTTTTTTATTCACTAAATGATAATCGGAATGAGGGATGTAAAATGGAAGATTTAATTGACAAAAGAAATTTCAAGGAAAAATGTTCGAGAAGTATCGTAAAATTCTATAATGCCAGATATATTACGCCGGAAGAAGCAGAACAAATGTCTGAAAAAGACGAACCGCAAAATGTACAGGAACAGAAAGAGGCTTGGAAAGATGAAATTTCAGCCAGTGAAAAGAAATGGGCAAACCAGCCGTCGTATGGATATGGTCAAAAAAGGGATAATGATCAAGTGACAGAAGAGCAGATTAAAAAAATCTTAGGAGAACAAAGCATAGACGTCATGGATAAAATAAAAGATTTTACATAATTTGCATACAATGGTATGAAGAGCAACGCATGTTATGGAGGACTTGCATGAATACCATTACAATGTACAAATATCATGGCCTTGGGAATGATTATCTGGTATTTGATCCAAACCAGAATTCAATTTTACTACAAGAAAGGAAAATAGAATTACTTTGCCGGCGGAATCTTGGCGCCGGTGCAGACGGAATTTTATACGGACCATTTTTTGAAGGGGGAAAAATTAAAGTAAACATATATAATTCCGACGGCAGCGCGGCGAAACGCAGTGGAAATGGCGTGAGAATATTTGCAAAATATCTGCTGGATGCAGGATATATAAAAGAAAAGAATATTCTTTTGACAACAAAATCAGGAGACGTAAAAGTGGAATTTTTAGATGAAAAAGGAAATGAAATGCGTGTGAATATGGGCGCTGCGGATTTTATGAGCGCTTCTGTTCCGGTCAGTGGTTTTGTACATGAGATTGTGAATGAACCGTTTTTTTTTCATGGGACGCTTTATAATGCGACCTGTTTATCAGTCGGAAATCCAAATTGTGTGATTATGACGGAAGACGTTTCAGCTGCAAAAATCAAAGAAGTCGGGCCGTATGTGGAGAATGCGCCGTGTTTTCCGAACCGAATGAACCTGCAGTTTTGTAAAGTAGAAAGCAAAGAACGCTTAAAGATAGAAATTTACGAGCGAGGATCGGGTTATACGGTTTCTTCTGGTACGGGTGCGTGCGCCGCAGCCGCAGCCGCCTATCGTATGGGTTTGACAGAAGCAAAAGTGACTGTTTCTATGCCGGGCGGCGAACTTAAAGTTGAAATAGCACAAGACGGAAGTATTTTTATGACGGGGCCGGTTGAGTATGTCGGGACTTTTACAGTTGCAGAGGACTTTTTTTCTTAGCGGTTGGGGAACATACACAAATAGGATAAAGGAGAAAGATATGGCGGAATATAAGGTTTTAAAAAAAGACGGCAGGGCAAAGAGGGCGGAATTTAAAACCGTACATGGTGTGATTCAGACGCCGGTATTTATGAATGTTGGGACGCAGGCAGCGATTAAAGGAGCAGTATCCACAGAAGATTTGGAAGGTATAAAAACGCAGGTAGAATTGTCCAATACATATCATCTGCACGTCAGGCCGGGGGATACGCTTATTCATGAATTGGGAGGACTGCATAAGTTTATGGTATGGGATAAGCCGATACTGACGGATTCCGGAGGATTTCAAGTGTTTTCACTGGCAAAGCTGCGAAAGATTAAAGAAGAGGGCGTTTATTTCCATTCACATGTGGACGGCAGAAAAATTTTTATGGGGCCGGAAGAGAGTATGCAGATACAGTCCAATCTGGCTTCTACAATTGCAATGGCGTTTGATGAATGTCCAAGCAGCGTCGCAGACAGAAAGTATGTGCAGGACTCCGTAGACCGTACGGCAAGGTGGCTTGTACGATGTCAAAATGAGATGAAACGTTTGAACGGCCTGCCGCAGACAATCAATAAAGAACAGCTTTTGTTTGGAATTAACCAGGGCGCCGTGTATGAAGATATCCGTATCAGCCATGCGAAACAGATTGCAGAACTTGATTTGGACGGCTATGCGGTCGGAGGCCTTGCCGTAGGGGAAAGTCATGAAGAGATGTACCGGATTTTAGACGTTACCGTTCCAAATCTTCCAGAAAACAAACCGGTATATTTAATGGGCGTAGGCACTCCGGCAAATATTTTAGAAGCCGTAGACCGCGGCGTGGATTTTTTTGACTGTGTTTATCCAACTAGAAATGGGCGGCATGGGCACGTTTATACAAATCAGGGCAAATTAAATCTCTTTAACCAAAAATACGAAAAGGATTCAAATCCCATTGAACAAGGCTGTATGTGCCCGGCCTGCAGAAGGTACAGCAGGGCATATATCAGGCATTTGTTAAAGGCAAAAGAAATGCTTGGGATGAGATTGTGCGTGCTGCATAATTTGTATTTTTACAATACAATGATGGAAGAAATCAGAGAAGCCATCGAACAGGAGCGTTATCAAAGTTATAAGGAAGAAAAATTGTATCGGATGATGGGCAGATAAATATTGTTTGCCTAAAAAGAAAATAAAAGAATCAATTGAAACATAGTCTGTCCATATTTGGGCAGATTTTTTTCTTGACAATATACCCCCAGAGGGTATATTATTTGATTGACAGAAAGAATACAAAAGCGGAGGTATAGATATGTGCGAAGAAAGGGAATGCTGTTCTCAAAAGAAAAAAGAACGTTCTTTGCAGGAGTATAAAGATTTGATTCACCGCTTAAACCGCATTGAAGGCCAGGTAAGGGGCATTAAGGGTATGGTGGAGCGAGACGCTTACTGCACAGATATATTAGTACAGGTGGCGGCAGTTAATGCGGCATTGAATAGTTTTAACCGCCGCCTTTTGGAAAACCATATCAAAACCTGCGTGATAAACGACATCAAAGAGGGAAAAGAAGAAACAGTGGAGGAGCTTTTAACTACACTGCAGAAATTGATGAAATAAAAATGAATCAGAGAGGGAATGGGTGAAAATATGGATCAATATACAGTAACAGGTATGAGCTGCGCCGCGTGCAGCGCCCGTGTGGAAAAGGCAGTGAAAAAGGTGCCGGGCGTATCAGCTTGTTCTGTCAGTCTTTTGACAAATACGATGGGGGTAGAGGGTACAGCTTCTTCTGAGGAAATTATTGCAGCAGTGGAATCTGCGGGATACGGCGTTTTAAAAAGGGGAACTGAGAAAGCGGCGGCAAACGGGGGTACGGCTTTCGCCGAGGATATTTTGGCAGATAAACAGACGCCTCTTTTGAAAAAAAGGCTTTATGCGTCCGTAGGTTTTTTGTGCATATTGATGTATCTTTCTATGGGGCATATGATGTGGGGATGGCCTCTGACTAAATTTTTAGCTGAAAATCATGTAGCGCTTGGCATACTCCAGCTTCTATTGACAATGATTATTATGGTAGTGAATCAAAAATTTTTTATCAATGGATTTTTAAGCCTGTTTCATCTGGCTCCAAATATGGATACCCTGGTAGCGCTTGGTTCCGCGGCGTCTTTTCTATACAGCGTATATGCGCTGTTTGCCATGACAGACGCGCAGTTTTTAGGAGATACGCAGCGTGCGGCGTCTTATATGCACGAATTTTATTTTGAATCTGCGGCTATGATATTAACGTTGATTACGGTTGGAAAGATGTTGGAAGCGAAATCAAAAGGCAGGACGACAGACGCATTAAAAAACCTTATCCGCCTTTCGCCGAAAACAGCAACGGTTTTAATCGGAGGCGCCAAGAAAGAAGTTCCGGTGGAACAAGTAAAAAAAGGAGATATTTTTGTCGTGTATCCCGGAGAAAATATTCCGGTTGACGGCATTGTGTTAGAAGGCGGCAGCGCAGTCAATGAAGCTGCTTTGACTGGAGAAAGTATTCCAGTAGATAAAACAGTAAACGATACGGTATCTGCGGCAACCCTCAATCAGTCCGGTTTTTTAAAATGCGAGGCGGTAAGGGTTGGAGAAGATACTGCATTATCGCAGATTATCCAGCTTGTCAGCGATGCGGCTGCGACAAAAGCGCCGATTGCAAAAGTTGCAGATAAAGTTTCTGGAGTATTTGTACCAATCGTCATTGGGATTGCCCTTGTAACCACAGCAGCATGGCTTTTGGCCGGGTATGGGGTTGGATTTGCGCTTGCGAGGGGAATTTCTGTGCTTGTGATAAGCTGCCCATGCGCGTTAGGGCTTGCGACTCCGGTTGCGATTATGGTAGGAAACGGCATTGGGGCGAAAAACGGCATTATGTTTAAAACGGCAGTAGCTTTGGAAGAAACCGGAAAAGCGCAGATTGTCGCACTGGATAAAACAGGGACGATTACAACAGGAGAGCCTTCGGTTACCGATCAGATTCCGGCAAAGGGCGTTTCAAAAGAACATTTGCTGCATACGGCGGCTTCTTTAGAACAGAAAAGTGAACATCCGCTGGCGTCTGCAGTCATAAAATTTGCACAGGAACAAAATCAAATCCCGGAGGAAGTAGAAGATTTTGCTGCGGTAGCTGGAAACGGGCTGACTGCAGCATTAAACGGCACACGTTTGTGGGGCGGGAACGTTTCATTTATAGAACAATATATTGAAGTGCCCCAAGAGAGTAAAAATGAGGCCATGCAGCTTGCGGGTGAAGGAAAGACGCCGCTGTTTTTTGCACAAGAAGGACAGTTCCTTGGAATCATTGCAGTAGCAGACGTTTTAAAGGAAGAAAGCAAAATGGCGGTGGAGGAGTTAAAACATATGGGAATCCGCGTCGTTATGCTGACGGGGGATAATGAGCGTACAGCAAAGGCAATTGCAAAACGTGCAGGAGTAGAAGAAGTGATTGCCGGGGTACTGCCGGAAGGAAAAGAACGTGCCATCCGTTCTCTGAAAAAACAAGGAAAAGTAGTTATGGTTGGCGACGGTATAAACGACGCCCCGGCTTTGATGAGGGCCGATATTGGAATTGCAATTGGGGCAGGGACGGATATTGCAATCGATGCGGCGGATGTTGTATTGATGAAGAGTAAATTGAGTGATGTTGGGGCGGCGATCCGTTTAAGCCGCGCAGCGCTTAGAAACATACATGAAAATCTTTTTTGGGCGTTTATTTACAATATTATTGGGATTCCGCTTGCCGCCGGAATCTGGATACCTGTATTTGGATGGAAATTAAATCCCATGTTCGGCGCGGCGGCAATGAGTTTATCAAGTTTCTGCGTTGTGGCAAATGCTCTGCGTCTAAACCTGTTAAATGTTTATGATTCAGGTAAAGATAGAAAAATAAAAAGTAAAAAGAAAATGGAGGAAAAAACAATGGAAAAAACAATGAAGATTGAAGGAATGATGTGCGGGCACTGTGAAGCAAGAGTAAAAAAGGCATTGGAAGCGATAGAAGGCGTTTCCGTGGCAAATGTCAGCCATGAAGAAGGGACAGCAGTTGTTGCATTAAGCGCGGACGTATCGGATGAAGTTTTAAAAAAAGCAGTGGAAGATCAGGATTATACTGTAATTTCAATGGAATAAAAGAAAGATTTTTACAAAATCTTAAGAAAAATCAAAAAAAGTTCACGAAGTTCATATTGCTTTTAAATCCTCTAACACATATAATAGACAGTAGCAGTCTGTGAATTGGATTTGGCTGCTGTGAATCTGCAGATGGAAATCTGCCGTACGGAGGAGATTATGGATAATCAAGAACCAAACAACCAGAACAAAAACCGGAATAATAAAAACGGCCAGGTCGTTATGATGTTTATCATGGCGTCGCTTGTGGTATTATTTATTATGAGTATTATTTCCAATAAATTCACCCAGCAGTTTAACCAGGAAATTTCTTATACAGAATTTTTGGAAAAAGTAGAAGCCGGTGAAGTGGAAAGTATTAAATTTACCGGCACTCAGATAAATATTATACAAAAAGCAAAAAAGGACGCTAGATTTCAGCAGACTTTTTATACGGGCATGGTAAACGACGACAATCTGATTGATACGCTCAAAAAAAATAAAGTAGAGATTTTTGGCTATATTCCTGATAATACTTCAACATGGATTTATAATATTTTAAGTTTTGTAATTCCTTTGGCGTTAGTGTGGATATTGCTTGCCTTTTTGATGAAGCGTATGGGCGGCGGCGGAGTCATGGGCGTTGGAAAAACGACGGCTAAGGTATATGTAGAGAAATCGACCGGGGTGACTTTTATAGATGTCGCAGGCCAGGACGAAGCAAAAGAATCACTGCAGGAAGTTGTGGATTTTCTGCACAATCCGAAGAAATACAGAGATATTGGCGCGAAACTGCCTAAAGGCGCGCTGCTTGTAGGCCCTCCCGGAACAGGAAAGACACTTCTTGCAAAGGCGGTTGCCGGAGAAGCAAAAGTGCCCTTTTTCTCTCTGGCAGGTTCGGATTTTGTAGAAATGTTTGTTGGCGTCGGCGCTTCTCGCGTCCGGGATTTATTCAAAGAAGCGCAAAAGCAGGCGCCTTGTATTATTTTTATAGATGAAATCGACGCCATTGGTAAGAGCAGGGATTCCAGGTTTGGCAGCGGCAATGATGAGCGTGAACAGACGTTAAACCAGCTATTGGCGGAAATGGATGGATTTGACACTTCGAAAGGACTGTTGATTTTAGCGGCGACAAACCGTCCGGAAGTGTTAGATAAGGCATTGCTTCGTCCGGGACGTTTTGACCGGCGGATTATTGTAGACCGTCCGGATCAGAAGGGACGTTTGGAGACGTTAAAGGTACATGCCAAAGATGTTATGATGGATGAAACGGTGGATTTGGAAGCGCTTGCGCTGGCAACTGCCGGGCTCGTTGGGTCCGACCTTGCTAATATGATAAACGAGGCTGCGATAAACGCCGTCAAAAAAGGACGGCAGTTTGTAAATCAGTCCGATTTGTTTGAAGCCTTTGAACTGGTGGCAGTCGGCGGCA
Source organism: uncultured Lachnospiraceae bacterium (assembly GCA_910586355.1). Classification (GTDB taxonomy): domain Bacteria; phylum Bacillota; class Clostridia; order Lachnospirales; family Lachnospiraceae; genus Roseburia_B. The sequence continues at coordinate 38,282 of CAJUHJ010000004.1, read as the reverse complement.
AAGAGAAAAAAGACCGGGCAATGAGCGAGAAAGAAAAGAAAATTGTTTCTTATCATGAAGTTGGCCATGCTATGGTGACGGCTTTGCAGAAGAATACAGAGCCTGTACAGAAGATTACGATTGTACCCCGCACAATGGGCGCGTTGGGCTATACCTTACAGACGCCTGAAGAAGAAAAGTTCTTAGATACAAAAGAAGAACTTTTAGCAAAGATTACAACTTTTATGGCCGGGCGTGCAGCAGAAGAAATTGTATTTCATTCCGTTACAAGCGGCGCTGCAAATGATATTGAGCAGGCGACCAATATTGCAAAATCTATGATTACACGGTTTGGTATGTCGGATAAATTTGGCATGATGAATTTAGTTTCCGTAGAAAGCCAGTATTTGGACGGAAGAGCTTCTATGAACTGTGCAGAAAAAACAGCGGCGCAGGTAGACAAAGAAGTACTGAAAATCATCAATCAGTGTTATGAGCGGGCGAAGAAGCTTTTGAATGAAAATAGAGAAGCGCTTGATAAAATTTCGGATTATCTGTTTTCCCATGAAACGATTACCGGAAAAGAGTTTATGAAGCTGTTTCGTGAATTGAAAGGGCTTGAGGATCCGGAAGAAGAAACAAAGCAACGTGAAGGTGATTTAAATGACATTTAATTTTGAAGAAGAGCTGAAAAAACTCCCGAATCAATCGGGAGTTTATATTATGTATGATAAGAAAGACACGATTATTTATATTGGAAAAGCCGTATCTTTGACAAAACGCGTACACCAGTATTTTCAGGCGAGCCATAATGAGGGCGTAAAAAAAGCGCAGATGGTAAAGAATATTGCGCGTTTTGAATATATTGTAACGGATTCTGAATTAGAAGCGCTTGTGCTTGAGTGTAACCTGATTAAAGAACACAGGCCAAAATATAACACGATGCTCAGGGATGATAAAACATATCCCTATATTAAAGTGACTCTGGGAGAAGAATTTCCGAGAGTCCTTTTTGCACGTCAGATGAAGAAGGATAAATCCAGATATTTCGGGCCGTATACCAGTTCCGGGGCTGTCAAGGATACAATTGATCTGCTGAATAAATTGTACTGCCTTAGAACTTGTAACCGCGTACTTCCAAGGGATACAAAAAAAGAACGCCCCTGCTTGAATTATCATATTAAACAGTGTAATGCGCCGTGCCAGGCATATATCAAAAAAGAAGAGTATGCAAAAAATATAGACAGCGCCATTCGTTTTCTAAACGGAGATTATCAGCCTATTATGCGGGAATTAGAAGAAAAAATGCTTGCGGCATCAGAGCAGATGGAATTTGAAAAAGCGATGGAATACCGCGATTTATTAAACAGCGTAAAACAGATTGCGCAGAAGCAGAAGATAACAGATGCAAATGATGAGGACAGGGACGTGATTGGCGTAGCAAGCGCAGGCGAGGACGCAGTTGTACAGGTTTTTTTCATACGCGGCGGGAAACTTATTGGCAGAGAGCATTTTTATATGAAAATTGCTTCCGAAGATTCTAAGGAGCAGATACTTACTGTTTTTCTCAAACAGTATTATGCCGGCACGCCGTTTATTCCCAAATTAATTATGCTGCCGTCGGACGTGGAAGAAAAAGAAGTCATAGTAGAATGGCTGACAAAAAGACGAGGACAAAAAGCATACATAAAAATTCCAAAAAAAGGAATGAAAGAAAAACTGGTAGAGCTTGCTGTAAAAAATGCCAATCTTATTTTATCGCAGGATAAGGAAAAGATAAAACGGGAAGAAGGGCGTACGATTGGAGCGGCAAAAGAGATTGCCGGTTTATTGGGGTTGGATGGAATCGTTCGGATGGAAGCATTTGATATTTCTAATATCAGCGGTTTTCAGTCGGTAGGTTCTATGGTTGTATACGAAAAGGGAAAACCCTGTCGAAGTGATTACCGGAAATTCCGCTTAAAGACAGTTTCAGGCCCGGATGATTATGCGTCTATGTATGAAGTATTGACGAGACGTTTTGAGCATGGCAGAAAGGAACGTGATGAACTTTCTGAAAAAGGATTGGAGGATTCCTTTGGAAGTTTTACTAAATTTCCAGATTTGATTTTGATGGACGGCGGAAGGGGACAGGTAAATATTGCGCTTCGTGTCTTAGAGGAACTGCGTTTGGATATTCCGGTCTGCGGTATGGTAAAAGATGATAATCATAGAACGAGGGGCTTGTATTATAATAATACGGAGATTCCGATTGAAAAAGACAGCGAAGGGTTTAAGCTGATTACCCGGATTCAGGACGAAGCGCATCGGTTTGCCATAGAATACCATCGTTCCCTGCGCAGTAAAAATCAGGTGCATTCTGTTTTGGATGAGATACCAGGCATAGGCGCGTCCAGAAGAAAAGCATTGATGATGCGGTTTTCTTCCCTGGATGCGATTCGTGCTGCGAGTATAGAGGAGCTTGCAGAGACGCCTGCCATGAATATGCGGGCGGCGAAGGCAGTATATGATAAGTTTCATTGAGCGTCCAACTGGGATTATAAATGGATAATTATGGTGAAATACTTATATATCAGGATATTTTGATTTCGCTGAGATTCAAGCTATATGCCATAATCCTATGCATATGCCTGATTATGTAGAGAATCTTGGTAACGTATTGAAAACGACTGGAGAAAAATTGTTAGAGGAAGCAGGAACAATAAGCCATGTACAGGCAATCGAAAAAGCCACAGAAGAATATCAAAATATCAGGTTCAAATCTTATTATTGAATCAAGAATGAATCCCAAAACATTACAAAAGATTGAACAGTTATAAGCAAAGAGGTGTGCTATGGCAGGAAGTAAAAAAGCGTCAAAAGAGCTAAAGCTTGAAGAAAAGTTAAAACGGGCGCTTGTGCCGGCGGAGGAGCAGCCGTATGAAGTTCCGGGGAATTGGCGTTGGATTTATTTGCTAGATTCGTTTGAAAACCAGACGGACAGCCGGAAGAAGGTTTTAAGAAAAACATATTTAAAAAAAGGTAAGCTGGCCGTAGTCGATCAGGGGAAGGAACTTGTCAGCGGATATACGGATGATGAGAATATGGCGTTTTTAGGCCGATTGCCGGTTGTTATTTTTGGCGATCATACAAGATGTATCAAATATATTGATTTTCCTTTTGCACAGGGAGCGGACGGAATAAAAGTGCTGCTGCCGAATTCTTTTTATCTGCCGAAGGCTTTCTATTATGCGTTACAGTCTATTGAAATTCCCGATTTGGGATACAGAAGGCATTATCCCTTATTTTCCCAATTTAAAATTCCTTTGCCGCCTTTTGCAGAACAGCAGCGGATTGTCGGCTGTATTGAAAATTTATTTGCTAAACTGGATGAAGCAAAAGAAAAGATACAAACGGCTGTCGAAGGTTTTGATCTTCGTAAATCTGCAATATTATCTAAGGCTTTTACCGGAGGTCTGACACAGCGTTTTAGAAACCAGCATGGGATTGGGACAGACAGCTGGGAAGATGTTGTTTTATCGGATGTGTGCGAGATTAATCCTCATAAGATAAATACAAAAAATTTACCGGATGATTTAGAAGTTTCCTTTTACCCGATGTCGGCATTGTCAGAGGTCAATGGTGAAATTGTAAAACCAAAGATAAGATTGTTAAAAGAGGTTAGAAGCGGATTTATGAATTTTTCAAAAGGAGACGTTGTTTTTGCCAAAATTACGCCATGTATGGAAAACGGAAAATCGGCGGTAATTGGAGATTTGGTGAATCAGATTGGATATGGTTCGACCGAATTTTATGTGTTACGATGCGGGGAAAGGTTATATAACCGTTATTTGTATCATCTGGTGCGCGCAAGGTGTTTTAGAGACGAAGCGAAAGCTGCCATGAATGGCTCGGCAGGCCAGCAGCGAGTTCCGAAACGTTTTTTAGAAACCTATCCTTTACGGCTGCCGTCCATATCAGAACAAAAAGCAATAAGTAAAATACTCGACGAAATTTTTGCCAAAGAAATCAAAATAAAAGACATATCAAATCATCTTCTTTCCCAAATTGGCGTTATAAAAAAATCAATTCTAATTTATGCCTTTAAAGGGAAGTTGGGGACGAATCGTAAAAATGAGGAAAATGCGCTTGAAATGTAAAAATGCGATTACTCGTGTGATTAGAATCGGTTTTTCGTAACATAAATATCTCCTGGTATTGCTGATACATTCGAAATATGCTATACTAAGCACACAAAATTGACTAAAAATGCAGAGTAAAGGAGAAGCTATTTATGGAAGGTGTTAGTGTAGCAAAAATTGCAAAGAAAATGCAGCTGAACAATTTTACAACCGGCATTAATTTGAATGACCATAAAATCGTGACTTCAGATGTAAACCGTCCGGCATTGCAGTTAAACGGTTTTTTTGAGCATTTTGAACAGCTCCGTGTTGAAATTATTGGAACGGTCGAATATGTGAATCTGCAGAAGAAAACAGAAAAAGAGCGTATGGAATTATATGATGCGTTTCTTTCTTTTGATATTCCATGCGTTATTTTCTGTCGTGGATTTGAGCCGGATCCTATGTTTTTAGATGCAGCAAACCGGAATGGGGTGCCGGTGTTTGGCACAGAGCAGGCCACCTCCGAATTTATGGCGGAACTTATCAATATTTTGACAGAAGAGTTAGCTCCCTGCATTACCATTCATGGAGTATTGGTGGACGTCTATGGGGAAGGTCTTTTGATTATGGGAGAAAGCGGTATTGGTAAGAGTGAAGCGGCTTTGGAACTGGTAAAGAGGGGGCATCGTCTTGTGACGGATGACGTGGTCGAGATTCGTAAGATTAATGAGCATACCCTGGTAGGGACTTCACCGGAGATTACCAGATATTTTATTGAGCTGCGCGGCATAGGTATAATCAATGTGAAAACGCTGTTTGGCGTGGAATGTGTCAAAGAAAAACAAAACATTGATTTGGTGATTAAACTTTCCGATTGGAAAAAAGAAAATAATTATGACCGGTTCGGAATGGAAGAAGAGTATACAGAGATTTTGGGGAATCAGGTCGTATGCCATTCTTTGCCGATTCGTCCGGGCAGAAACCTTGCGGTGATTTGTGAAGCGGCGGCAGTCAACCACCGTCAGAAAAAGATGGGGTATAATGCTGCGCAGGAGCTTTACCGGCGCGTTCAGGCAAACTTTGCAAAAAATGATGAAGATGAATAGGAAAGAAGATTGACAGGTATGGAAAACAAAAATGCTTGGGAAAAATATCCCGAAGGAAAAGACAGAAAAAATGTAATGGATTTTGCGGAAGATTACCGGAAGTTTATTTCAAAATGTAAAACAGAAAGAGAATGTGTGCAGGAATTTGAAGCATTGGCAAAAAAGGCTGGGTTTATTTCATTAGAAGAGCGGATGGCACAAGGGACCCAGGTAAAAGCCGGAGAAAAAATTTATGTCAGCCAAATGGGAAAGGCGATGGCTCTTTTTGTCATTGGAACGCAGGATTTGGAAAAGGGCATGAATATTTTAGGCGCTCATATAGATTCGCCGAGACTGGATTTAAAACAGGTGCCTTTGTATGAAGATACGGAAATGGCAATGTTTGATACGCATTACTACGGCGGAGTGAAAAAATACCAGTGGGTGACAATGCCGCTTGCCATTCATGGCGTTTTTGCAAAAAAAGACGGCACAGTACAAACGGTAAATATTGGGGATAAGCCAAATGACCCGGTATTTGGAATTAGTGATTTATTAATCCATCTTTCCGGAGAACAGCTGGAGAAAAAAGCGGCAAAAGTCGTAGAAGGAGAAAAACTGGATCTTTTAATCGGCAGTATTCCTTTGAAAACAGAAGAAGAAAAAGAAGACGCCAAAGAAACCGTAAAGAAAAATATTCTGCGTATTTTAAAGGATATGTACCAGATTGAAGAAGAGGACTTTCTTTCTGCGGAGTTAGAAGTCGTTCCGGCAGGCGAAGCAAGGGATTACGGATTTGACCGCAGCATGATTATGGGGTATGGACATGACGACAGGGTGTGCGCGTATCCGTCTTTTCGGGCGATTTTAGAAATGCAGAAACCAGAAAAAACCAGCGTTTGTCTTTTAGTAGATAAAGAAGAAATCGGAAGTGTGGGAGCGACGGGTATGCAGTCCAGGTTTTTTGAAGATACAGTCGCTGAAATTTTGAATCTTTTGGGCGGCTATTCCGAAATTTCCCTGCGTCGTGCAATGCGTAATTCCAGTATGCTTTCTTCGGATGTCAGCGCTGCTTTTGATCCAAATTATCCGGAGGTAACAGAAAAGCGTAATGCAGCGTATTTCGGAAAGGGTCTTGTATTTAACAAATATACGGGTTCCAGGGGAAAGAGCGGCTCCAATGATGCAAATGCAGAATACATGGCGAAAATCCGTCATATATTAGACCAGAAAAAGATTACGTTTCAGACGTCGGAACTTGGTAAAGTCGATCAGGGCGGCGGCGGAACGATAGCATATATTTTGGCAAATTATGGGATGCAGGTCATTGACAGCGGCGTTGCGGTACTGAATATGCATGCGCCGTGGGAAATTATCAGTAAAGTAGATTTATATGAGGCATTGTTGGGGTATCAGGCATTTTTAAAAGAGGCGTAAAGCAGAGTGGAAACAGTACAAAAAGAATTAGAACGGATATTAAAAAAAGAACAAATATTACAGAATGAGCCAATGGACCGCCATACGACATTTCGTGTCGGCGGTCCGGCAGATATATTATTGCAGCCGACGGCAGAATCACTCCCGGAAGTGATGAGGTGTTTGCATAGCCATAAAGTTCCGGTAACAGTGATTGGCAACGGAAGTAATCTATTAGTTGCAGATAAAGGCGTCCGCGGCGTGGTAATAGAAATGGGAAAACAACTGGCGGATGTTTGTATCACAAAAGAGTACGTGACGGCGCAGGCGGGAGCGCTTCTTTCCAAAGTTTCATATGCGGCATACAAAGAAGGGCTTTCCGGCATGGAGTTTGCTGCCGGGATACCAGGAAGTATCGGCGGGGCTGTTGTAATGAATGCCGGCGCTTATGGCGGTGAGATGAAAGACATTGTCCATTCCGTGACGGTTTTAAAAAAAGATGGGACAGTGTTAGAACTTTCCAACGACCAAATGGAATTTGCTTATCGTCACAGCTGTGCGGCGGAAAATGAGTATCTGGTGATTTCTGTAACACTTTGTTTACATAAATCGAAGCCAGAGCGTATTATTCAAAAGATGGAGGAACTCAAAGAGCAGCGCGTAAAAAAACAGCCGCTTGAATATCCAAGTGCGGGCAGTACCTTTAAACGTCCAGAAGGTTATTTTGCAGGAAAATTAATTATGGACGCCGGACTTTCCGGCGCTTTGGTTGGAGGAGCCCAGGTATCAGAAAAGCATTGCGGATTTGTCATAAACAAAGGCGGGGCAACGGCGGCTGATATTTTGGCTTTGATACAGCATATACAAAAAACAGTAAAAGAACAGTTCGGAGTAGAATTGCAGACAGAAGTAAAGCTGCTGGGGGAATTTTAAGAGTACAGGCCGGCTTACAAAAGAACAGGGGGATTTAGGCTTGAAATTAGTAATTTTGACTGGAATGTCGGGAGCGGGAAAGAGTACGGCTCTAAAAATGATGGAAGATATTGGTTTTTATTGTGTAGACAATCTTCCAGTGCCTCTTTTGGAGAAGTTTATAGAACTTTCAGAGACGAGTCAGGAGGAGCTGCAGAAATTTGCAATTGGGATTGATATTCGAAATGGCAAGGCGCTTTCAGAGCTTCATGCAGTACTGGAACTTATGGACCAAAATGGACAAAAACCTGAAATTTTGTTTTTAGATGCAGAAGATGGTGTGTTAGTGAAGCGTTATAAAGAAACAAGACGTAATCATCCATTGTCCGGTGGGACGCGTGTGGAAACTGGAATTGCAGCAGAGCGGGAAAGGCTTACTTTTTTACGTTTGCGGGCAGATTATATTATTGACACCAGCCGCCTTTTGACAAGAGAGCTTCGGGCAGAATTAGATAAAATCTTTGTCAACCAGCAGGATTATAAAAGTTTATTTATTACAATTTTATCATTTGGTTTTAAGTATGGAATTCCGGCAGATTCGGATTTGGTATTTGATGTGCGTTTTCTTCCGAATCCTTATTATATAGATGGATTAAGAGCAAAAAGCGGTAACGATAAAGAAATTCAAGAGTATGTGCTGCAATTTGAGGAAGCGCATATTTTTTTAGAAAAATTAACGGATATGGTAGATTTTTTGATTCCCAAATATATAGTAGAAGGAAAAAACCAGCTTGTGATTAGTATAGGGTGTACTGGCGGGAAGCACCGTTCTGTAACGTTGGCAAATGAATTATACAAACGTATTTCCAACCGAAATGAATATGGGCTGAAAATTGAGCACAGGGATATTGATAAAGATACATTGAGGAAGTAATATGTCATTTTCAAGCGATGTAAAAAAAGAACTGGCCAAGCAGGCAGGAAAAGCCAGGCACTGCCAGCTTGCCGAACTGTCGGCGATTGTTAGTTTTTCTGGAAAATTAAGCCGGATAGACGGCGGGCTTAGGCTTACAATAGACTCGTTAAACGCTGCGCTGCAAGAAAAATACCAGCTTCTTTTACAGCAGTTATTCCAGACAAAAAATGCAGAGGCGCTTACGATTTTGGAAAGTGTGAAAATGTGGGATGTTCCAAAGAATTGTTTGAAAAGCCTGGATTTGACAGACGGGCTTTTGATTCAGCAAAGCTGCTGCCGCCGGGCATTTATTCGGGGAGCGTTTTTGGCTTGCGGGTCTGTAAGCAATCCTCAAAAAGCATATCATTTTGAGATTGTCTGCGGCACAAAAGAAAAAGCGCGTCAGCTATCGAATGTGATGCAAAGTTTTGGAGTAGACGCTCGTATGGTGGAACGCAAAAACCATCAGGTAGTCTATGTCAAAGAGGGGGCGCATATTGTTGATTTGCTGAATATAATGGAAGCGCATGTGGCGTTAATGAATTTGGAGAATGTCAGAATTGTCAAAGAAATGCGCAATTTTGTCAACCGGCAGGTCAATTGTGAAACGGCGAATATCAACAAAACAGTAAGCGCGGCTGTCCGTCAGGTGGAAGATATTCTTTTTATAAAGAATACAAAAGGATTGGAAAGCCTTCCAAAACATCTGAGAGAAGTAGCGGGGCTTCGTTTGGAATATCCGGATGTGTCTTTAAAAGAACTTGGAACATACTTAGATCCCCCAGTTGGAAAATCCGGAGTAAACCACAGGCTGCGGCGCATATCTGAAATAGCGGCGGGGATAGATTTGGAGAGGTAAGGCGTAAAAATACAATGAAAAAACTTTTATTTATATTAAATCCCCATGCGGGAAAGGCGCAAATCAAAGGCAGGCTTTTGCAGATTGTAGATTTGATGGTAAAAAAAGGATATGATGTGACAATTTATCCGACGCAGGCGAAACGCGACGCGTTAAAAATGGTTCAAAAACGCGCGGGAGAATTTGATCTTATCGTATGCAGCGGCGGAGACGGAACGCTTGACGAGGCAGTCAGCGGCATGATGCTTTCTGGAAAAAAAATACCATTGGGATATATACCGGCTGGAAGTACAAATGATTTTGCCAATTCCTTAAAAATACCAAAAGATATGGTGAAAGCGGCGGAAATTGCAGTCAGTGGACAGAAGTTTGCATGCGATATAGGTATGTTCAATCAAAAACCGTTTGTCTATGTCGCGGCATTTGGAATGTTTACGGCAGTTTCCTACAAGACAAGGCAGGAATGGAAAAATATTTTGGGCCATGCCGCTTATCTTTTGGAAGGTGTGAAAAGTTTAACGGATATTACGTCTTATCACCTTCGCGTAGAATGTGCAGGAAGGGTAATTGAAGACGAATTTATTTATGGAATGATTACAAATTCTAATTCCGTAGGCGGTTTTAAAAATATGACGGGTAAAAATGTCTTGTTAAATGATGGAAAGTTTGAAGTCACATTGATTCGTATGCCGAAAAATATCGTAGAACTGAATGCAATTTTAGGTTCATTGACAAATCTGATTGACGATACGGATTTGATTTATTCATTTAAAAGCGACTGTATTACATTTTTGTCAGAGGAAAATGTTTCCTGGACGCTTGACGGCGAATATGGGGGCAGCCTCCATGAGGTAACGATACGCAATATAAGACAGGCGCTTGAAATTATGGTAAAGAAAAGCAGGTGAATAAATGGAATGTGAGTATTGTGCATATAATGCTTATGACGAAGAGATGGATGAGTATTATTGTACTGTAAATTTGGATGAGGACGATATAGCAAGATTTTACAGTCATAAATATAAATGCTGTCCTTATTTTAAAAATGGTGATGAATATAAAATTGTGAAACATCAGATGTAAGGTTTTCATCATCTATCAGATGTGTTATAATTTATTTGTATTGTTGATACATACAAGAGAGGACGGGTTTTTATGAGAGAAAAAAGAAAAGTTTCATTTATTCATTCCATTACAACGCGTGTACTTGCGCTTGTGATCGGGGTGATTGCATTGTCCGTGATGACCAATTTAACAGGCGTTAGTACAAGGATGCGTCAAATACTTGGAGAGGTCAATGAAAATTATATTTTAAGCCTTGCGACTGCGGCAAGAGGTATGATTGGAAATCTTCCGGAAGATTCGAGAAATACGGAAGTGTATACTGAAATTTTATCTGGAATTAAAATGGAGGGCGTTGATTCCTCCTATGTTTATATGGTAGATTCAGACGGAATTATGCTGTATCATCCGTCGCCGGACAAAATTGGGCAGAAAGTAGAAAATGCTGCGGTAGCAGCGGTTGTTACAATGCTCCACGAAGGAAGTAAACCAGAAGATTCAGTGATTACATACGATTTTCAGGGCACGAAAAAATATGCGGCGTATTCTTTGACGGACGATAATAAAATTGTGGTAGCGACAGCCGACCAGGATGAAATTATGAACCCAATCAGTACGCTTGTATTCTGGCTAGTCCGTTTATCGCTGATTGTCATGGCTGGCTGTGTGATTGTCGGATATGTGGTCAGTAAAATCATCTGCAGGCCAATAGAGCATTTGACTGAAATAATCCACAATACTTCTGAGATGGATTTTAGGCCAAATCCAAGAAGCAATAAACTGTGCAGCAGAAAAGATGAAACGGGAAAAATGGCGCAGGCAGTCCGCTTGATGAGGAAGAATTTAAAAGAAATGGTGGCTGATTTAGATCAGGCAAGCAGCCAGATTACAAATAGTGTGGAAAGCATGGAGAAGGTTACAGATACGATTTATCGTATGTGTTCCGATAATTCAGCGACCAGCGAACAATTAGCAGCCGGTATGCAGGAGGCGGCCGCTGCAACGGCAATGATGAATGAGAGTGCGGGAACGATTCGCGACGGCGCTAAAAATATTCACTCCATCGCAAGCGACGGCGCAGATGTTTCGAAAGAGATAATGGATCGTGCAGAAGATCTGAAAGCCAAAACAGTTACGGCAAGCAGTAAGACAATGGAGATGTACCGAAATGTCAAAGAAAAATCGGAACAGGCGATTCGGGATTCTAAAGCGGTAGACAGAATCAATGAATTGACAGGGACGATTATGCAGATTTCTTCCCAGACGGGGCTCCTTGCATTGAATGCCTCAATAGAAGCGGCAAGGGCAGGTGAAGCAGGACGCGGTTTTGCGGTTGTAGCAACGGAAATCGGAAATCTGGCAAACCAGACTTCCGGGGCGATTGCGGATATCAATGTTATTGTACAAGACGTCGTTCTGGCCGTATCTAATATGTCCGGTTGTTTAGAAGAGACGACGAGATTTTTGGAGAATACTGTGGTAGCTGATTACAAGGAGTTTGAACAGGTCAGTGAACAATATCGGGAAGATGCAGATACATTTAAAGGAAATATGGAGAATGTGCGAAGCGCTGTGAAAGAATTGGCCGATTCGATTGATAATATTGTAAATGCGCTGGACGGCATTAATCATACCGTTGGAGAATCTGCCGTGGGCATTACAGATATTGCAGAAAAAACAGGAACTATGGCACAAAAAGCAGGAGAGACGAATGACATTGCAGCGGAATGTGAGGAATGCGTAGGGCAATTAGAGGGCATTGTTAATAAATTTGTGTTATAGAAAGAAAAATACGGATAAATTTCTAAAAAATGCGAATCCTATCAAAAAACAGAAAAGAGGATTTTGATATGGAACGTAAACAGGCAACAATGGACGGCAACCACGCAGCGGCTCATGTGGCATACGCATATACAGATGTTGCGGCAATTTATCCAATTACGCCTTCTTCCGTTATGGCAGAAGTAACGGAAGTATGGGCGTCAGAAGGAAAGAAAAATCTATTCGGAAATCCAGTCGAGATTTCAGAAATGCAGTCGGAAGCAGGAGCGGCCGGGGCAGTACATGGGGCGCTTGCAGCAGGCGCCCTTTCTACGACGTTCACCGCTTCCCAGGGGCTGCTCTTAATGATTCCCAATCTTTATAAAATTGCCGGAGAAGGACTGCCCGGCGTATTTCATGTTGCGGCAAGAAGTATTGCCACACATGCGTTAAGTATATTTGGCGACCATTCGGATATTTATGCCTGCCGGCAGACAGGCGCAGCGATTCTATGCGCGTCTTCGGTACAGGAAGTAATGGATCTGTCTCCGGCGGCACATGGGGCGGCGCTTGAAGGCAGAATTCCATTTATTAGTTTCTTTGATGGATTCCGAACATCTCATGAAATTCAGAAAATTTCTGTTTGGAGCGAAGAAGATTTAAAAGATTTGTTCCCAATGGATTCTCTTCGGAAATTTAGAGAACATGCCTTAAATCCTGAGCATCCTTTTCAATGGGGGCAGGCACAGAATCCGGATACATTTTTCCAAATTAGAGAAGCGGCAAATCAGCATTATGCGCAGATTCCGGATTTGGTGGAGTCTTATTTTCAGAAAATCAATGAAAAAATCGGAACCTCCTATCACTTATTTAATTACTATGGAGTTTCAGATGCCAAACATGTGCTTATAGCAATGGGGTCTGTTTGTGAAACGATTGAAGAAACCATTGATTATCTTTCTAATAAAAATGAAAAGGTTGGTTTGATAAAAGTACGCCTGTACCGGCCGTTTTCGGCGGAAGCTTTTTTAATGAGGCTGCCGGATACAGTACGGCAGATAACAGTGCTTGACAGGACAAAAGAACCGGGTGCAACAGGCGAGCCTTTATATTTAGATGTGGTATCAGTATTAAAAGATACAAAGTTTGCAGATGTTAAGGTATGCCATGGACGTTACGGATTAAGCTCAAAAGATACGACGCCGGGGCAGATTTTAGCAGTATATGCAAACCATGAGAAAAAAGAGTTTACAATTGGAATCAAAGATGATGTAACGGGGCTGTCTTTAGATTCTATGGATACGCCGGAAACAATTACGGAGAACGTATACAGCTGCCAGTTCTGGGGACTGGGCGCAGACGGAACCGTGGGTGCCAATAAAAATTCTATTAAAATTATTGGCGACCATACGGACTTATTTGCACAGGCGTATTTTGATTACGATTCCAAAAAATCCGGCGGACTGACCGTATCGCATCTGCGTTTTGGGAAACAGCCGATAAAATCGACGTATTTAGTGCAGAAAGCAAATTTTGTGGCATGTCATAACCCGTCTTACGTTTGGAAATATAACATGGTATCGAATTTGGTTTCCAAGGGAACGTTCCTTTTAAACTGTCCCTGGGATGCGGACGAGGTAGGAAAGCATCTGCCGGGGCAGTTAAAACGCTATATTGCAGAGAACGACATTCAATTTTATGTGATTAACGGCGTCAAAATCGGAATGGAAACGGGAATGGGGCCGACAAGGATTAATACGATTTTACAGGCGGCATTTTTTAAACTGACGAATATACTGCCGGAAGAAGAAATCGTTACTTTGTTAAAAGATGCCGTAAAACGGACGTATGGAAGAAAAGGCGATGATGTTGTAGCCAAAAACTGCGCAGCAATTGACGCTGGTATGCAGGGGGTGCAAAAAGTAGAACCTTGCGCAGACTGGGCGTCTTGTGAAAGTGATAATCTGATGGGAAGCCCGGTGGAAGGCAGAAGCGAATATGTGACAAATTATGTAAATCAGATTCAGCGTGCCGTCAATGCCTTTGAGGGAAATCATCTTCCTGTGTCAAGCTTCTTAGAATTTGCAAGCGGCGCTGTTCCTTCCGGTACGGCGGCATTTGAAAAACGGAATGTAGCGGTCCGCGTACCAAATTGGATACCAAAGAATTGTATTCAATGTAATATTTGTTCTTATGTATGCCCTCATGCAGTCATTCGTCCAGTAATTTTGAACCGAAAGCAGCGTCAGAAAGCTCCGGCTGGAATGGTTAGTAAAGATATGCCAAAGAATGAAGAGTACCAATTTTCAATTACAGTTTCCGTACTGGATTGTACTGGTTGCGGAACCTGCGCCGCCTGCTGCCCGGCAAAAACAAAAGCGCTTGTGATGGAACCTACGGAAGAACACTATGACAAACAGGAATATTTTAATTACGCAAGGACAATTGAGGAAAATGAAGAATTTGTAGAAAAATTCGGGATTGCAACAGTAAAAGGAAGCCAGTTCAAACAGCCGTTATTAGAGTTTCACGGCGCCTGTGCCGGATGCGGCGAGACGGCTTATGCAAAATTGGTTACGCAGTTATTTGGAGACCGGATGTATATTGCGAATGCGACTGGATGTTCTTCTATCTGGGGAAATTCTTCTCCTTCCACGCCGTATACCGTCAATGCAAAAGGAAGAGGGCCCGCATGGTCGAATTCACTGTTTGAAGATGCGGCAGAGTTTGGGTTTGGGATGTTATTAAGTGAAGAAACCATCCGCAAAAGTTTAAAACGAAAAGCAGAAGAATTAGTGGAAAAAACAAATATAGAATCTCTAAAACAGGCGGCTTGTGACTGGCTTTCCACTTATGAAAACGGCAGTAAAAACCAAAAAGCTTCTGAAAAATTCGTTGGAGCCCTTTTGGAATGTGACTGTCAGCTTGCCGGGGAAATACTGGAAAAGAAAGATTTTCTCTCCAAAAAATCCAAGTGGATTTTCGGCGGCGACGGATGGGCGTATGATATTGGATTTGGCGGATTAGACCACGTGCTGGCAAGCGGAAGGGATATTAATATTCTTGTATTTGATACAGAAGTTTACTCAAATACCGGCGGACAGGCGTCAAAATCAACGCCAATAGGGGCGGTTGCGCAGTTTGCGGCTGCAGGTAAGGATATTCGCAAAAAAGATATTGCTGCAATGGCTATGAGTTACGGATATGTATATGTGGCGCAAATTGCAATGGGAGCAGATTATAACCAGTGCGTGAGGGCTATTACAGAGGCAGAGGCTTATCCTGGACCTTCTTTGATACTTGCGTATGCTCCCTGTATCAATCAGGGAATCAAATCAGGAATGCAGATGGCGCAGGAGGAAGAAAAACTGGCAGTGCAGTCTGGTTATTATCATTTGTTCCGGTATCAGCCGGCGATTGGCGCCATGCAGGAGGGGACGTTCCATTTGGACAGTAAAGAACCAAAAGGAGATTTTTATGAGTTTTTAAATGGTGAAGTAAGGTTTAACTCTCTGGTAAGAAGTAATCCAACCCGCGCACGGGAATTATTTGAGCGGGCGAAAAAAGACGCAGAGGAGAAATATCAAAAATTGAAACACCGGGCAGGTGTGAAAGAATAGTGGATTTTTGAAAAGACCCAGAAAGAATGTGCGGCATATTCTTTCCGGGTCTTTTCTTGTTTGCCATAAGTGATAAAACGTATAATTGATTTTTGGGATGGAAATTATTATAATATTCTGAAATAGCACATAAAAAATAGCCAGGAGGAAAAAAATGCAGAAAAATAACGTATTCAGCGGCACAGCCGGCGCGCGTATGTATGATACAGAAGGAAAAATTATTCAGGCACACGGAGGGCAAATCCAGAAATTTACAGTAGATGGGAAAGAACGCTGGTACTGGATTGGCGAGGACAAAACAGACGGATACCGTCCCTGCGGCGGAATACATTTGTATAGTTCGAAAGATTTGTTTGAGTGGAAAGACGAAGGAATTATCCTAAAAACATTAGATCATATAGAGGAATTTGAAACTAGTTATTTTAAAGAAATCTATGGAACTTTAACGCAGCAGGAAAAGGAGATATTATTTACCGATTTAGATAAGCATAATTGTGTCATAGAACGTCCGAAAATGATTTATAATAAAAAGACGAACAAATATATCCTTTGGTTTCATGCCGACGGCCGCTGCCAGGGAAGCGATGGGGATTACGGAAAAGCAAAAGCCGGCGTAGCCGTTTCAGACAGCCTGACTGCTCCATTTCGCCTGTTCGGAACTTACAAATTAAATTATCATAACGATCCAAATGGAGACTTCGGTTTTGACGGCTGGGCGAAACGGGGCTCTGTCCGAGACATGAATTTATTTCAAGACAAAGACGGCGCCGCTTATATCATCTATTCTTCCGAGGGCAACCGGACAACTTATATATCAAAACTAAACGATGAATACACAGCTCTTGCCAAAGATCCCGATAAAGCGGTAGAAGGAGAAGATTTCACCAGAAATTTTATCGGCAATTTTAAAGAAGCGCACGCGATGTTTCAGTATCAAAACAAATACTACCTTATTCAATCCGGCTGTACCGGCTGGGCCGCAAATCCGGCAAGCTATGCAGTTGCAGATCATCCAATGGGGCCATGGAAGGATATGGGCGATCCGTGTAAAGACAGCGGAAGAGAAACTACTTACGATTCTCAAAGCACTTGTGTCATCCCCTTAGACGAAGAAAAAGGATGGTACATTTACATGGGCGACCGCTGGAATGAGAAGGATCTTGGCGATTCCAGGTATGTCTGGCTTCCAATTGAATTTTTACCAGAAAACAAAATAGCCTTGCCAAGGAAACAAAACTGGACGTTTTCATAAAAGATACTTTTATTTGCCACTTTACAAGGTTTGCTGATAATGCTACAATCATACAATAGATACTTTAGATTAAGAGGAAAGATGAATGAAGAGACTGGCACAAAAGTTAAAAGAATATCATAGATGTCAGAAAACAAAACGAGAAAGGATAACAGAAAACGTGGAAAACGAAGATTTTTTATTAAGTCAGATTGATGAATTCAGGGAGAAGGCAAAACAGCTGCAAAACCTTTTGTCTTCGAAAGAAAATAAAGTTCAGCAGCTTCAGGAGATTGTAGCAGAACGGGAAGGCAAGGCGAAGGAACTTTCCGATATGATTGATGAGCGTCAGGATGCTGCCGACCGTGTGGTTGCCGGTGTGGGAGCCCAGATTGACAGTATGGTTTTAAAAGTGGACGCCAAGTTAAATGAACTGAATGAAACATTTGCAGAACGTCTGGCAGAAAACGCGGTTAATAGTACAGATCAAAGCGAAGAAGTCCGAAGCCTCATTGAGGAACAGAATCAAAAGCTGACGGAGACCGTAGAAGGGCTCAACGGACAGTTTGATAAGATTAAAAATGATATATTTGAGAAGATACATAGTGAAGATGTGAAATGTTACCGTAATATACAGACCCTTGTAGATGAATCAGATAAGAAAATAGAAGAAATGATAGAAAAATTTGAAAAAGTTTCTTCTTTGAAGACAATGTCAACAATAATTATGATAATTACTGTATTGAATTTTGCTGGATTGGCAGGAGTGATTGCCCGCATTTTCGGTCTTATATAAAATACAAGTAACATTTAAGGGAATTAAGAATATATTATATAAGATATGCAAGGTTTGGGTGTCACAAAAAGCAGTACAGATATCGCTTTGAGGGACGCCCTATTCTTTGTATATAGATTTTTTTGGATTGGCAGGTGAAAAAATATGGGATTAAATCAGGAAAAAAAAGTTTGGATTATTGGACATAAAAATCCGGATACGGATTCTATTTGCGCAGCAATTGCATATGCAGAATTGAAAAATCAGACCAGCAGTATTTGCCATGAGGCGAAACGCGCCGGAAATCTCAACGAAGAGACAAAATATGTTTTAAATTTTTTCCATATAGAAGAACCGGAACTGGCGACGGATGTCCGGGCACAGATTAAAGATATTTCGTTTCGTCAGACAGCAGGCGTTAGCGAACACATCTCGCTGAAACTGGCATGGGAATTGATGAATATGGAAAATGTAGTAACGCTTCCAGTAATCGGGGCAGAAAACCAGCTTCGCGGCCTGATTGTTACAAGAGACATTGCTACTTCATATATGGATGTTTATGATACCCGTATTTTAGCAACTGCGAAAACGCCGTATAAAAATATAGCGGAAGCATTAAAAGGCAGCATTTTAGCCGGAAATGAACATGCGCATTTTACAAAAGGAAGAGTTGTAGTAGAAACGTCAAGCCCGGACAAGATGGACGACTATATCGAAGATGATGATTTGGTGATTTTAGGCGGCCACAGCGAATCACAGATAAGCGCTATTGAACATAATGCGAGCTGTCTTGTCGTCTGTTCCGGTTTTGCAGTTAGCAAAGAAGTGATTCAGTTGGCAAATAAAAGAGACTGTATGATTATTGGAACGCCTTATGATATGTTCACCGTTGCGCGTTTGATTAACCAGAGTATGCCGATTAAGCATTTTATGACAAAAAATAATTTAATCCGGTTTGATTTGGAGGATTATGTGGACGATGTCAGGGAAGTTATGTCAAAAGTGCGTCACAGAGATTTCCCGATTGTAGATGAAGAGGGAAATTATGTCGGCATGATTTCCAGAAGATACCTGTTTAATACGCAGAAAAAACAGATTATTTTAGTTGACCATAATGAAGAAACACAGGCCGTAGATGGAATAAACGGCGCGGAGATTTTAGAAATTATTGATCATCATAGGTTAGGAAGCCTAGAGACAATGTCTCCGGTATTTTTTCGAAATCAGCCGTTGGGTTGTACATCTACGATTATTTATCAGATATACCATGAGAAAAATGTCGAAATTCCAAAACGGATTGCAGGGATTTTGTGCGCAGCCATTATTTCTGATACATTAATGTTCCGTTCGCCGACTTGTACGGCGGTTGATAAGGCTGCAGCGGAAGAATTGGCGATTATTGCCGGAATTGATATTGAGATACTTGCAAAGAATATGTTTCAGGCAGGCAGTGATTTTAACAGAAAAACACCAGAAGAAATTTTTTCCCAGGATTTTAAAACTTTTACTGCAAATCAGTATGAGTTTGGAGTGGCACAGCTTAGCGCAATGAGCAAAGAGGAATTGGAAACTGTGCAGGAGAAGCTAAAAGATTATATTGATACTGTTTTAAAAGAACGTAAGTTAGATCTGGTGTTTGTCATGGTGACAGATATTCTCGAAGAATCCACGATATTGATGTCTGCGGGGGAAGACGCGGAGGGGATAATCAGCCGGGCATTTTCTGCAAAGAGGGAAGAACATGGTTTTTTACTCAAAGGTGTAGTATCCAGAAAGAAACAGTTGATACCGGCGCTTATTGCTGCCATGCAGGAATAATTCAGAGGGGATTAGTAAGGATGTGATGATGATGAGGTTTGAAAAAATGGAAAATGGAGTTCTGCGCTGTACGCTGACGCAGGAAGATTTAGAGCAGAATGGAATCGAATTGGAAGATTTTTTTTCCAATTCTCCGAATGCAAGGGAGTTTTTAGAAAAGCTGATTCGGATTGCAGAAGAAGAGGTGGGATATAAGACATCCGGCAATATGATGTCCATTCAGGCGGCAATTATGTCGGAAGATGAAATTGTGCTGACATTTTCAGAAAGTCAGGTCAGCAGTTCTGAAATTTTAGAGCATATCCGGAACATGTTTGGTTCTTCAGCAAAAGAAACAGAGACTGTAAAACTTCCGGATGTCAAAGAAGATATATTAAAAGAAGCGGATAATCAGAAACGGGAAAAGGTAATTGAAGGAGACAGAGGCGGTTATACGTATTTGCTGACATTTGTTTCTTTTACCAGTGCAAAAAAATTCTGTCAGATTCTTCCGGAACCTTCAAATGCAAAGAGCAGGCTTTATTATCTGGATCAGAATAAACAGTATTTTTTATGGGCAGATTTGAATCAAAGTACGAGAGGCTATGTGTATGAATTTGTCGCCGCTTCTATGGAATATGCGAAGTCAATTGAAAAAGACAGTATACGAAGTAATTTTTTGGATGAACATGCAAATGTAATTTTAAAGGAACAGGCGTTGGAAATATTGGCGCAGTTATAGTTTCAACTGTATTACTGAATCAGCATATCCATTAGATAAGTATAAATTTCAATATTTTGTTCCTGCCAGTTTTTGCAGACAGCTTCTGCCTGTGCACGTGACTGGACATGAATGGTTAAGTCGATGACAGAAGCATTCTTTTCTTTTAACTGGCAGCGGACATCAAAACCCATATCGGTAGATTTGTAGAAATCTGCCGTCACAGCGTTTTCATTTTTAAATTCCATTCCATGCTTGGCGAAGTAGCTAAGCATATCGGTTTTTATGGCGGGCGTGATTTTGTCTTCAAAAAATCGCAGAGTATCTTTTCCGAGTGCAGTAATTGAATACTGGGTATTGTTGTGTGTGGATTTATAACGGATTAACTCAGAGTCCAGCAGACTGCTGATAATCTGCTGGACAGTAAAATAATCAGTATAATCATGTTCGAGAAAGAAATTTGCGATTTGTGTGTTGGAAAGTGGGAAATCTACTTTATCTAGCATTGTTAAAATCGTCATTTTGTAAATTGTATTAGGATCTGCCATTTCATTTCCTCCCAAAAACAGTTGGATTATTTAGAAATATGCGATTTCACAGCGCTGCTGACAGCTTCTGCCACCCACGGGTCAAATGCCTCTGGCATAATAAAATCTTCGTTCAATTCTTCGTCGCTTACAAGACCTGCAATCGCATTTGCAGCGGCAAGTTTCATTTCTTCTGTAATCTGGGAAGCGCGTCCTTCCAATGCTCCTTTAAAGATACCCGGAAATGCGACGACATTGTTAATCTGATTCGGAAAATCGCTTCTTCCGGTGCCGACAACTTTTACTCCGGCAGCTTTTGCGTCTGCCGGCATGATTTCAGGCGTGGGGTTTGCCATGGCAAATATAATTGCGTCTTTATTCATGGAAGCCGCCATTTGTGGGCTGACAAGATTTGGTGCAGAAACACCGACAAATATATCCGCGCCGACTAAAGCGTCGGCTAAGGTTCCGCTGGCATTTTCTAAGTTAGTAACTTCTGTCATTTTCTGCTGCATCCAATTTAAGTTTGGGTATGATTTGTTTAGGATTCCGTCTTTATCGCACATTGTAATATGTAAAAAACCATACTGTAACAGCAGCTTTGTAATGGCAATTCCAGCAGAACCAGCGCCGTTTACGACGACTTTACAGTTTTCTTTTTGCTTTCCGGTTACTTTTAAGGCGTTGATAATTCCGGCAAGCACAACAATTGCAGTGCCGTGTTGGTCGTCATGGAAAACCGGAATATCCAGAATTTTTTTGAGACGTTCTTCTATTTCAAAACATCTCGGCGCTGAAATATCTTCCAGATTGATTCCGCCGAAAGCAGGCGCAATCTGTGTGACAGCTTTTATAATTTCTTCTGTATCTTGTGTATCTAAACAAATTGGAACTGCGTTGATATTTCCAAATTCTTTAAACAGTACGCATTTTCCTTCCATAACAGGCATTGCAGCATATGGCCCGATATTGCCCAGACCCAATACGGCGCTTCCGTCGGAGACAACGGCAACGGTGTTGGCTTTCATGGTATATGTATAAGCAAGGTTTTTGTCTTTGGCAATTTCCCTACATGGCTCTGCAACGCCGGGAGTATATGCAATTGAAAGCGCGTCGCGGTCTTTTACCGGCGCTTTTGAAATCGTTTCTAATTTTCCGTTCCATTCTTTATGGGCTTTTAATGCCTGTTCTTTGTAATCCATGGTGATTCGCTCCTTTTTTCAATATAAGCATAATGTGAACAGTACTTATAATAGCATTTCAAAAAGAACAAATCAAGAAATAAAAGCATGTATTCCTTGAAAAAGGACTTTTTATTTTCTTTTATATGATGTATAATATTGCTATTCATGCAGTGCTGCTTTTTTTATGCGGACTGCAGGAACTTGATTCGGATGTGCAAAAATCTGATTACCGTTTGCCGTTTTCAATAGATTTTTGCAGGTTACTTGTCACGAAGTGGCGGTAACTCTTTCATTTGTCATATCAGATTAAATTCCATAGAATCCCAATTTAAAATATAATGATGAGAAGTGTGTATAGGAGAAGCAGAGAATGAGAGAAAAATATGAAAGTCTGTCAGTAACAGTATTAAAGGATTTGGCAAAAGCAAGAGGATTGAAGCATTTATCCGGTTTAAAGAAACATGAGCTTATAGAGCTTATGCTTGCAGAAGACGAAAAAGAAACGATAAATACGCCGGAAGTAAATGAAGAAGAAAACGGCGCGCAGACAGAGGAAAAAGCGCCGGCACAGGAAAGCGCGCCGACAGCAAGGGATGAATTGGACAGCGGGATTACAGCGAATGGAATTTTAGAGGTAATGCCGGATGGGTATGGCTTTATCCGCTGTGAAAATTATCTTCCAGGAGAAAAGGATGTATATGTATCTCCTTCCCAAATCCGTAAATTTAATTTGAAGACGGGGGACATTGTCAGCGGGAATACACGGATTAAAACGCAGCAGGAGAAGTTCAGTGCATTATTGTATGTAAATTCGATCAATGGGTTTCATCCCAGCCATGCACAAAGACGCAAAAATTTTGAGGATTTAACGCCTGTATTTCCGAATCAGAGAATCCGGCTGGAACAGCCGGGGGCGTCTGCGGCTATGCGGATTGTAGATTTGGTATCGCCAATTGGAAAAGGGCAGCGCGGAATGATTGTTTCACCGCCAAAAGCAGGTAAGACGACGCTTTTAAAACAGATTGCAAAAGCAGTGACCGAAGGGAATCCAGAAATGTATCTTTTGATTCTCTTAATTGATGAACGACCGGAAGAAGTAACGGATATTAAAGAAGCGATTGTAGGAAAAAATGTTGAGGTTATTTATTCTACATTTGATGAACTTCCGGAACATCATAAACGTGTATCAGAAATGGTAATTGAGCGTGCAAAGCGTTTAGTAGAACATCATAAAGATGTTATGATTCTTTTGGACAGCGTTACCCGATTGGCAAGGGCGTACAACCTGACGGTTCCGCCAAGCGGCAGGACGTTATCCGGCGGGCTTGATCCGGCGGCGCTTCATATGCCGAAACGGTTTTTCGGGGCAGCAAGAAATATGCGTGAAGGAGGCAGTCTGACGATTCTTGCATCTGCGCTGGTAGATACTGGAAGTAAAATGGATGATGTTATTTTTGAAGAATTTAAAGGAACTGGAAATATGGAACTCGTGTTAGACCGCAAACTTTCAGAAAAACGTATTTTTCCGGCAATTGAGATTATAAAATCAAGTACCAGAAGAGAAGATTTGTTATTAGACTCCGAAGAGCAGGAGGCGGTAGATATTATGAGGAAAGCATTTCACAGTTCAAAGTCTGACGAGGCAGTGGAATCTATGTTAAATATGTTTGCGCGTACCAGAAATAATAAAGAATATATTCAAATGTTGAAAAAAACGAGATTTTATTAAATTTGCTTGCATAATCTAATTTGGTATGTTATACTGTAAAAGCTGTTTATTGAGAAGAACATAAACAATTTTATTTTTATGCAATAGTGTGCAGGAAAATTGCAAACAGTGATTTTTCTGTATAAATAAAATGCGAGGTGAATAACATGAGAGAAGGAATCCATCCAGATTACCATGAGGCAACTGTGACATGTAACTGTGGCAATACATTCGTGACAGGTTCGACAAAACAGGATATTCACGTTGAAATCTGTTCCAAATGCCATCCATTCTACACAGGCCAGCAGAAGACTGCACAGGCGCGTGGACGTATTGATAAGTTCAATCGGAAATATGGCATGAATCAGCAATAATATGCAGTACATGATAAGGTTGAGGTTAATTATAATCTCAGCCTTTTTACTATATAGGAAATAGAGGAATAGGATGAAGTATTCAGGAATTGGCGGACAGGCAGTTATGGAAGGCGTTATGATGAAGAATGACGCAAACTATGCAGTTGCAGTCCGAAAGCCAGATCAGGAGATTATTGTAGAAACACATGAATATCCGGGATTGGTGAAAAATAAAAAAATAAGAAATCTTCCAATTTTAAGGGGTGTTCTGGGATTTGTAGAATCGCTGTCACTGGGATTTCAAACGCTTTCTTTTTCGGCTTCTTTTTTTGAAGAAGAGGAGGAGAAGAACAGGAATGAGAAAAAAGAAGAGTTTGTGATGGGAATTGTTGTGGCAGTTTCGATTGTGTTTGCAATTGCAGTTTTTATGATGCTTCCTTATGGGATTTCACTTTTTTTTCGCCGTCTTATCACATCTGAATGGGTTTGCGCACTTTTAGAAGGGGTGTTTCGGCTGCTGATTTTTGTTGGGTATGTGGCCGGAATTTCATGGATGCCGGATATTAAGAGAGTTTATATGTATCATGGGGCAGAACATAAATGTATTAACTGTCTGGAACATGGGATGGACTTGACAGTAGAGAATGTGCGAAGCAGTTCCAGGCTCCATAAACGATGTGGAACGAGTTTTCTTTTTATTGTGATGTTTGTCAGTATTTTGTTTTTTATGTTGATTCGTGTGGATTCGGGCGTGCTGCGGCTTGTGCTTCGCCTGATTTTGATTCCGGCGATTGCCGGAGTTTCTTATGAGCTGATACGGTTTGCCGGAAGAAGCGACCATGTTTTCGTTCATGTAATCAGTGCGCCGGGGCTTTTGCTCCAGCGTATTACGACAAGAGAACCAACGGATGATATGATTGAGGTTGCGATTGCCTCTGTGGAAGCTGTATTTGACTGGAAAGCGTTTGTCCGGGGAGATGACGGCGGAAAGAGGGGAGAAGCATGACGTTTTTAGAGGCGCTCCGTTATGGAGAAGAGACGCTTGCTTTAAAAGGCATTTCGGATGCAAAATGCGATGCCTGGCTGCTTTTAGAAAAGGTATGCGGGATAGACCGGAATTATTATTATCTTCATATGAATGACGAACTTACGGAAAAACAGCAGGAGAAGTACGAAGCGCTGCTGCTAAAG
The DNA here is from genome assembly GCA_910586355.1 of uncultured Lachnospiraceae bacterium. Lineage (GTDB taxonomy): Bacteria > Bacillota > Clostridia > Lachnospirales > Lachnospiraceae > Roseburia_B. Next base: position 13,040 of record CAJUHJ010000004.1, on the reverse strand, counting down.
CGCATGGCGCATATTCCTTTGCAGTATATTACTGGAGAACAGGAGTTTATGGGATTTCGTTTTATGGTGAGTCCCCATGTATTGATTCCAAGACAAGATACGGAAATTTTGGTTTTAGAGGCTTTGAAAATAATCAACCCAGGTATGGATGTGTTAGATTTATGCACTGGATCGGGCTGTATCATAATAAGTATTGCAAAACAGATACCCATTCGGGCCGTTGCATCGGATATATCCCGTCTGGCATTGCTTACGGCAGAAGAAAATAGAAAGTTACACGACGTTTCGGTGCGGTTTATAGAGAGTGATTTATTTGAAAAGATAGAAGGCAGGTTTGATGTGATTGTTTCAAATCCGCCGTATATTCCGGAAAAAGAAATCAAAGGGCTTATGCAGGAAGTGAAGGATTATGAGCCTTTTGAAGCGTTGAACGGAAAAGATGATGGTTTATGGTTTTACAAAAAAATTATAGAAGAAGGGTTAAACTATTTAAAACCGTTTGGCTGCCTTTTGTTTGAAATTGGATATGACCAGGGAGAAAAAGTGGCTGATTTGATGCAGATAAACGGTTATCAGGATATTAAAGTTTTACAGGATTTAGCTGGGCTGAATCGGGTTGTGATAGGAAAGAGGAGAAATTATGTTTGATAAATTAGAGGACCTTGTATTGCGTTTGGAAGAAATATTGAATCAGTTAAGCGAGCCGGATGTGGCTTCGGATGCAGAACGTTTTCGAAAGCTGATGAAAGAGCAGAGCGATTTGACTCCAATTGTTGAGACTTACAAGGAGTATAAACAAAATAAACAAAATATTGAGGAATCTTTAATGCTTTTGGAAGAAGAAAGCGACGAGGAAATGCGCGAGCTGGCAAAAGAGGAGTTAAATGAATCAAAAGAAAAAGTAGAAAAATTGGAAGAAAAATTAAAAATACTCCTTCTGCCCAAAGACCCGAACGATGATAAAAATGTAATTGTAGAAATTCGTGCCGGAGCCGGCGGAGACGAGGCTGCTTTGTTTGCGGCGGAGATTTATCGTATGTACGTGCATTATACCGAGGGAAAACGCTGGAAGGTAGAATTGCTGGAATGTGAAGAAATTGGTATTGGAGGTATGAAAAATATCAGTTTTATGGTGACGGGCCAGGGGGCGTATTCTGTTATGAAGTATGAATCCGGCGTTCATCGTGTGCAGCGTGTGCCGGAAACAGAATCCGGCGGGCGTATCCATACTTCTACAATCAGCGTGGCAGTTATGCCGGAAGCGGAAGAAGTAGAAGTAGAAATTGATGAAAAAGATATTCGTATTGATGTAATGAGGGCGTCTGGAAACGGCGGACAGTGTGTCAATACGACGGATTCTGCCGTGCGGCTGACCCATTATCCGACTGGAATCGTAGTTTACAGCCAGACAGAAAAATCGCAGCTCCAGAATAAGGCAAAAGCATTTGCGCTGCTGCGGGCGAAACTTTATGATATAGAATGTCAAAAAGCGCATGACGCAGAAGCAGAAGCCAGAAGAAGCCAGATTGGTACAGGAGACCGTTCAGAAAAAATTCGTACGTACAATTTTCCGCAGGGAAGGGTGACGGATCATAGAATCGGGCTTACACTTTATAAGTTGGATAAAGTGATGGACGGAGATATTCAGGAAATTATAGACGCCTGCGTTGCGGCGGATCAGGCGGCGAAGCTGGCAAATATGAATGAGCAGTAGATTATGATGCTAAAAAGGAATATAGCCAAGGAGTAAGACGGTAAAATGTTATGAACGAGAAAATACTTGTCGTTGATGATGAAAAAGAAATTGCAGATTTAATAGAAGTATATTTAACAAGTGAAGGATATACTGTGTGGAAATGTAATAATGGCAGGGAAGCATTAAAATATATCGACGAAATTGATTTAGACCTGGCAGTTTTAGATGTCATGCTTCCGGATATGGATGGATTTCAAATTTGTAGGAAAATTCGGGAGAAATATTTTTTCCCAGTGATTATGCTGACGGCTAAAATTGAGGACTGTGATAAAATTATGGGACTTACGATTGGGGCTGACGACTATATTACAAAGCCGTTTAATCCATTAGAGGTAACAGCCAGAGTTAAGACGCAGCTTCGCCGTTATGTACGCTATAACAACGCTGCCGGTTTTTCAGAAAAACCCGAATCAAATGCAGAATATGATATGAAAGGGCTTATTATCAACAGGGAAACACATAAATGTACGCTCTATGGGAAGGAAATTTTGTTGACTCCGATTGAATTTTCGATTCTTTGGTATTTGTGCGAACACAAGGGAAAAGTTATTTCTTCTGAGGAATTGTTTGAACAAGTCTGGGGTGAAAAATTTCTTGAAAATAATAATACGGTTATGGCGCATATCGGCAGGATAAGAGAAAAGCTCAAAGAACCTGCCAGAAATCCAAAGTTTATTAAGACTGTGTGGGGAGTGGGTTATACCATTGAATAAGGAATCAAAATTGAGAGGCAATTATAAGAATCGTCTGATCCGGCGTATAGCGCTTCAATATATGTTTACGCTTTTGGGTTTTATCGGAATGTTCTTTTTCTTTCTGTTTATGGCGTACTCGATTTCTACAAGTGTAATCTGGCAGCCGGAAAATCCTATTTATCAAATTCTGCATTTTGTCAAAGAATATATATTAATTTTTATGGGAATTCCTCTTGTTTTGGGCTGGGCGTTTATTACATATCGTTTTATGGGGCGTCCGTTGTGGTATTTAGATGAAGTGATTTCTGCTTCTGAAACACTTGCGCATCCAAATGATAAACAGATTATTCTGCCGGATGAGATGAAAAATGTACAGGACAGGTTAAACAATATTCGTGAAACAGTGATTCTCAATGCAAAACTTGCAAAAGAGGCAGAGCAGCGGAAGAACGATTTGATTGTATATTTGGCGCATGATTTAAAAACGCCGCTTACTTCTGTAATAGGATATTTGACTTTACTGCATGATGAACGGCAGATTTCGGAAGAACTTCGAATGAAGTATTTGTCGATTGCATTACAAAAATCCGAGCGTCTGGAAGACTTAATAAATGAGTTTTTTGAGATTACGAGGTATAATCTGTCTAATATTGCACTCCAATACAGCAAAGTCAATCTTACCCGTATGTTAGAACAGCTTGTGTTTGAATTTCAGCCGGTATTGTCAGAAAAAAATCTGACGTGCAGCCTTACTGTTTCGCCAAATCTTATCATAAAATGTGATGTGAATCGTATGCAGCGTGTATTTGATAATCTGTTACGAAATGCGTATTTTTATAGTTTTGATAACAGCCAAATTGAAATTATGGTGCGTCAGAATGAGAAAGATGTGAATATTTGTTTTCGAAACCATGGAGATACAATACCAAAAGAAAAACTTGAACGTATTTTTGAGCAGTTTTACCGTTTGGATACGTCACGCAGTTCAAAAAGCGGCGGCGCCGGACTGGGCCTTGCTGTTTCAAAAGAAATCGTAGAGCTTCACAAAGGGACGATAACGGCAAAAAGTGAAAATGAACAAATTGAATTTATGATTACAATTCCGGCGGGTTAAGGAATTTATAAGAATTTCGACAGGAAAATAATTGAATATCTTTAGATAAAACGATAAAACGGCATTTTTATTTTTGATAAAATGGATGTATCAAAAATAAGAGTGTCGTTTTATTTTTTTACAGCAAAGGAGTATTTTTTATGAAGAAAAAGAAAATAGCAGTAATATTTGGCGGAAATTCAACAGAGTATGAAGTATCTTTGCAGTCTGCGGCAGCCGTTTTGGAACATATGGATACAGAAAAATACGAAGTGATTCCAATTGGGATTTCGCGGACTGGAGAATGGTATCGTTACACAGGAAATTATGAAAATATAGGGCGTGGCAGCTGGCTGGAAGATGGGAAACATTTGTGTCCCATTGTTGTTTCTGGAAATCGTTTGGTGAAGGGATTTTTGGAACTTAGGAAGGATAGGTACAGTATTGTAGAAATTGATTTGGTATTTCCTGTTTTGCATGGTAAAAATGGCGAGGACGGTACATTGCAGGGGATGTTTGAACTGGCAAAAATTCCAGTTGTGGGATGCGGCACGCTTTCGTCTGCACTTTGTATGGATAAGGACAGAGCGCATAAACTTGTCGATTTAACAGGAATCGCTGTTCCAAAATCAATCGCTTTTCGGCGCCGCGGACAAAAAGAGGCGCTAAAAAAGATTGATTTGGAATTTAGGTATCCGCTTTTTGTAAAACCTGTTCGCGCCGGTTCTTCTTTTGGAATCTCTAGAATAACGAAAGCAGAACAATTGAATTCTGCAATAAAATTGGCGTTTGAATATGATACGGAAGTTATTGTGGAAGAGGCGGTAAAGGGGTTTGAAGTAGGCTGCGCTGTGCTTGGCTGCGATACGCTGACGGTTGGAAGGGTAGACGAAATCGAATTGTCAGACGGATTTTTTGATTATACTGAAAAATATACGTTGAAAACATCTAAGATTCATATGCCGGCAAGAATTGACGCAGTTACAGAAAAACGGATACAAAAAACAGCAATTGCCATATATCGTGTGCTGGGGTGTTCTGGATTTGCCAGAGTGGACATGTTTTATACGCCTTCTGGAGAAATTGTATTTAATGAAGTTAATACAATTCCCGGACTTACATCTCACAGCCGTTATCCAAATATGATGCGGGGGATTGGACTTACGTTTTCAGATATGCTTGAGAGGCTGATTCATTTATATTTGGAGTAAAATGGAGGAAACAAGATGAATGACAAGAAGAGTTATACGGGGATTGACGGTTTTCGTTTTTTGGCTGCGTTTTTCATTATAGCAATTCATACATCGCCGCTTTCTTCCTTTAGTGAAACAGGCGATTTTGTTTTGACGCGTGTATTTGCCCGGGTAGCTGTTCCGTTTTTCTTTATGACGTCTGGATTTTTTTTGATTTCCAGATATCATTATTATCCCAAAAAGAGGAGGGATTTTGTAAAAAGAACAGCTTTTATTTATGGAATCAGTATATTGATTTATCTTCCGGTAAATATATATAATCATTATTTTGAAATGGATTATCTTGCTCCCAATTTTATCAAGGATATTTTTTTTGACGGTACGTTTTATCACTTGTGGTATCTTCCGGCTTCTGCGATTGGCGCAGAACTTGCATGGTTTTTGGTAAAAAAATTCGATTATAAAAATGCGTTTACAGCGTCTTTCGTTCTTTATTTGATTGGGTTATTTGGAGACAGTTACTATGGATTTTCAGAACAGATTGCAGGGCTTAAAGGCTTTTATGGGCTTGTGTTCCAAATATCGGATTATACAAGAAATGGTATTTTTTTTGCTCCAGTCTTTTTTGTTATGGGCGGCTGGTTTGCAGATAACAGACGAAGCAGTTTCTTTTCTAAAAGTTGGCGTGGGTTTTTAATAAGCTTTACATTGATGATTGTGGAGGCGTTTAGTCTGCGTCATTTTGGGACGCAGAGACATGACAGTATGTATGTGTGTTTGATTCCATGTATGTATTTTTTATTCCAGGTGATTTTACAGTTTCAGGGGAAACGTCTTGTAAAAATCCGGACAATATCCTTAATTCTTTACATCATTCATCCTATGATGATTTTAGGTGTGCGGATATTTGCAAAAGTAGTTCATTTACAAAAATTATTGATAGAAAATAGTTTCCTACACTATCTTATGGTTTGTCTGGCGTCGATGATAGTTGCATTTTTCGTTTCTTATCTGCATAGAAATTATCTGCCTAAAAAGAAGGTTTATCAATCGGAAAAAGACAGATCTTATATAGAGTTAAATTTAAAAAATTTAGAGCACAATGTGAAAGTTTTGCAGCGGGCAATGAAGCCTCGCTGTAAATTAATGGCAGTTGTAAAAACGGAAGCTTATGGACATGGCGCATATGAAGTGTCTATACATTTGAATAAAATGGGCGTGCGGGCATTTGCAGTTGCATCTGTTGAGGAAGGAATTCGGCTTAGAGAATACGGGATAAAAGGGGAAATACTGATTCTGGGATATACGGCTGTTCACCGGGCGGCTGATTTAAGAAAATATGATTTGTCTCAGACATTAATTGATTTTGATTATGCCAGCGCTTTAAATAAACAGGGTATAACGGTAAACGTACATATCAAAATAGATACCGGTATGCACAGGCTTGGAATTGCTGTTGAAGATACAGCTAAAGTAAAAAAGGTTTTTACGATGAAAAATTTGAATGTCAGTGGAATATTTACGCATTTAAGCTGTTCCGACAGTCGGTGTACAGATGACGTCTTATTTACAAAAGGACAACTAGGACATTTTTATGAGCTTTTGGACGAGTTAAAGCGAAATGGAATTTCGATACCCAGACTGCATATGCAAAGCAGTTATGGATTTTTAAATTACCCAGATCAAATATGCAGTTTTGTAAGAGTAGGAATTGCATTGTATGGGGTGAAAAGTTCTCCTATGGATGATACAGTTATGAAACTGGATTTGCGTCCAGTGCTTTCTTTGAAAACTCGTGTCATTTTAATCCGGTTTGTGAAAAAAGGAGAATATGTCGGATATGGCAGAAGTTTTTTTGCAGAACGCGACAGCCGGATTGCGATACTTCCGATTGGATATGGAGATGGCGTTCCAAGGAATCTTTCTAATGGAAATGGAAAAGTAAGGATTGGCGGCTATCTTGTGCCGGTAATTGGGCGCGTTTGCATGGATCAGCTTGCAGTGGATATTACAGATACAAAAGATATTATGGTTGGAGATACGGCAGTTTTGATTGGAGACAGTGCAGAAGACGAAATATCTGCTCCGGTTATCGCAGAAAGTTTTGGCAGCATTAGTAATGAACTTTTATGCAGAATGGGTGCGAGACTTCCGGTAGTCGTAAAATAAATGAATAAATTTAACAGATTCTATACGCGAAATTGCAGTTGTTGTAATTGTTTCGTTTGTTTGCGCCAGTTCATCGTTCATCTGTTCTAATTCTTTTTTCATCAAATCATTTTCAGTTGTTTTAGCTTCAACTGCACAAATATATTTCTCGATTTCTAATTCTAAAATTGGTTTTGTCATAGTAACAACTTTTAATAAAGCGTCGTCTTGATAAAAAATCCGGATGAATGATTGATGTAACAAATATACGTAAGTTTTGTTGTATTGAAAGTGAATTCTGCATATGAGTGTATCCAGTATGGTGCGATTGTCCTGCAGATATAAGACGGCAGAGTATGGAAACTTTAGGGATAAAGGAGCGGACTGATAACTGAGTGCGATATCTTCTGTGGAGAGGTTTTTTGGAAGTCCGTTGGTTACGTTTCATTCGCTTATAATTTGGCGTATGTCGAAAAAAGATTCTTTTAAATAAAATTTTTTGAAAGATTTCATTAGTTGACATCAGGAAATTTGTGGTATAAAATAAATCGGATTATTATATTTGGAGGCGAAACATTGTCTGATTTAAAAAAAGAAATAGAAAAACGAAGAACATTTGCAATTATATCACATCCCGATGCAGGAAAAACGACGTTGACAGAGAAGTTTTTACTCTATGGAGGAGCAATCAATCTGGCAGGTTCTGTCAAAGGAAAAGCGACGGCAAGACATGCGGTATCCGACTGGATGGAAATTGAAAAAGAGCGTGGAATTTCAGTTACATCTTCTGTACTTCAGTTTAATTATGCCGGTTTTTGTATCAATATTTTGGATACTCCAGGACATCAGGATTTCTCAGAAGATACCTATCGTACATTAATGGCTGCAGATTCGGCAGTTATGGTGATTGACGGTTCAAAAGGAGTGGAAGCACAGACAAGAAAATTATTTAAAGTTTGTGTCATGCGGCATATTCCTATTTTTACATTTATAAATAAAATGGACAGGGATGCCAACGACACATTTGATTTGCTGGATGAAATCGAAAAAGAGCTTGGAATTGCGACATGTCCGATTAACTGGCCGATTGGTTCCGGTAAAAATTTTAAAGGCGTATACGACCGGAACAGGCGTGAAGTTATGCTTTACAGTGATACGCAAAAGGGTACAAAAGAAGGACAGGAAAAGGATATTTCAATTGAAGATGATTCTCTTTTAAATGAGATTGGTGAAGAAAATTATGAAAAATTAATGGAAGAAATTGAACTTTTAGACGGCGCAAGCGCTGAGTTTGATATGGAATTAGTGTCAAAAGGAGAGCTTTCCCCGGTATTTTTTGGATCTGCCCTGACGAATTTTGGTGTGGAAACATTTTTAAAGCATTTTTTACAGATGACCTCATCGCCTTTGCCAAGAAAATCGAACTTGGGGGAAAAGAATCCATTTGATGAAGATTTTTCTGCTTTTGTTTTTAAAATACAGGCAAATATGAATAAAAATCACAGGGACCGCATTGCATTTATGCGTATTTGTTCTGGGAAATTTACAGCCGGAATGGAAGTGATTCATGTGCAGGGCGGCAATAAAAAAATAAAACTGTCACAGCCGCAGCAGATGATGGCGCAGGATCGGAAAATCATTGAGGAAGCCTATGCAGGGGATATTATCGGCGTATTTGATCCAGGTATTTTTTCCATAGGGGATACCATTCTTACATCTTCAAAATCCTATCAATTTGAAGGAATTCCAACGTTTGCCCCCGAACATTTTGCGCGAGTGCGGCAGCTTGATACAATGAAGCGCAAACAGTTTGTAAAAGGAATTACTCAGATTGCCCAGGAAGGCGCAATTCAGATTTTTCAGGAATACGGAATGGGAATGGAGGAAATCATAGTTGGTGTAGTGGGAGTCCTGCAGTTTGATGTGCTTAAATATCGTCTCATCAATGAATATAATGTAGAAATCCGCCTGGAAAATATGCCACATGAATATATCCGCTGGATTGAAAATACAGATATAGAGGTGGAAAAATTGTCAGGAACTTCTGATATGAAAAAAATTCAGGATTTGAAGGGTAATCCACTGCTGATTTTCGTCAATGAATGGAGTGTCGGCATGACGCAGGAGCGGAACGGAGGACTTATTTTATCAGAGTTTGGAAGAAATTAATTAAAAAGAAGGAGGTTTTTTTATGGAAGTTGTTACAATTACAAACGAAAATTTTGAACAGGAGGTGCTTGCGTGTGAAGTGCCTGTAATTTTAGATTTTTGGGCAGACTGGTGTATGCCATGTAAAATGCAGTCGCCGATTCTGGATGCGTTTGCCGGTGAAATGGGAGATTCTATAAAAGTTGGGAAAGTAAATGTGGATGAGGAAGCTGCTCTGGCGTTAAAGTATCAGATTATGAGTATTCCTACGCTTATCCTAATGAATAAAGGAGAATTTATAAAAAGGGTGTCCGGCGTACAGCAGGCGGATGAATTAAAAAAATTTGTATCAATATAAATTAAGGAAATTTTAAGGAAATCTGACTTTGATTTTATGTAGAATTGCAGTAAAATATGAAAAAGCAAAGGAGGACGAATTAATGATTAAGAAAATAATGAAATCTGTATTGGCATGTCTGTTGGCAGTCTTTTGCATCTATTTGTGTAAATATATTTTCGATTCGCAGGATGCTTGACAAAATTCCAAATAGATTTTATACTAAAAGATAGCTTAAACAAGCTGTCTTTTTTTCTTTTATCAAAATAAATCCCCAAATGAAAAAATTGAAAAGTTGCAGTTGACTTTTATTGGAAATTATACTACTATTATAACCAGAAGAACGAACATAAGTTTGTAAAAGGAGATTATTATGGCAAGGGAATCGAAAAAAGAATCAAAAAGAGAAGTAAAACCGGTAAATCCAGAAGATAAATTAAAAGCATTAGACGCCGCCATTTCCCATATTGAAAAACAGTATGGCAAAGGTTCCATTATGAAACTTGGAGAATCTGCAAGAGATATGAATGTAGATGCAGTTTCAACGGGATGTTTAAGCCTTGACCTTGCGCTTGGAATCGGCGGGCTTCCGAAAGGACGTGTGATTGAAGTGTATGGGCCGGAATCCAGCGGTAAAACAACGGTAGCCCTCCATGTTGTTGCAAAAGTGCAGCAGTCAGGCGGAATCGCCGGGTTTATTGACGCAGAGCACGCATTAGATCCGGTATATGCGAAAAAGATTGGAGTAGACATTGATAATCTCTATATTTCCCAGCCAGACAGCGGGGAACAGGCATTGGAGATTACTGAGACTATGGTGAGGTCCGGGGCTGTGGATATTATTATTGTGGATTCTGTTGCTGCGTTAGTGCCAAAAGCCGAGATCGACGGTGACATGGGAGATTCCCATGTGGGGCTTCAGGCCAGGCTGATGTCGCAGGCATTGCGGAAACTGACTTCTATTATCAGCAAGTCAAATTGTATTGTTATTTTTATCAACCAGCTTCGTGAAAAAGTCGGCGTTATGTTTGGAAATCCAGAGACGACGACCGGGGGACGGGCTTTGAAATTTTATTCTTCTGTGCGTCTGGATGTGAGAAAAATAGAATCATTAAAGCAGGCAGGGGAAATCGTTGGAAACCGTACAAAAATTAAAATCGTGAAAAATAAAGTCGCGCCGCCGTTTAGAGAGGCAGAGTTTGATATTATGTTTGGGCAGGGCATTTCAAAAGAAGGAGATATATTGGATTTGGCAGCCGATTGTGACGTTGTAAATAAATCCGGAGCGTGGTACGCTTATAAAGGAGAAAAGATTGGACAAGGGCGGGAAAATGCCAAACAATATCTGAAAGAACATGCAGAAGTCTGTGATGAAATTGATAAACAGGTTCGTAAGCATTATGAACTGACAGATGAAGAAGACGCTGTTGAGGTAAATGCGGAGGAAAAACAGAAAACGATTTCAAAAGCTGAAAAAACAGAAATAATAGATAAACCGAAAAATGTACAGGAGCAAAAGGATAAAGAAGCATAATGCGGTACATAATTACAGAATGTAAGAAAATAAATAAGGGTCGCGTAGACATTGTTTTAGACGGCCGTATCCGTTTTTGGCTGTATACAGCGGAAGCGCGTCAGCTTTCTTTGGAAGAAGGAAAGGAGATTTCTGAGGAACAGTATCAGCAGATTTTGCAAGGGATAATAGGAAAACGCGCTATAAAGCGTGCAATGCATATCTTAGAATGTCAGGAGCGGACGGAATACCAGCTTCGTGAAAAGCTGATGCAGGGTGCATATCCAAAAGAAGCAGTTGAAGAAGCGGTTGATTACGTCAGGAAATTTCATTATCTGGACGACGAGAGATATGCAAGGACGTTTATTCACTATCACCAAAAAGAGAGAAGCAAAAAACGATTAGAACTTGATTTGATGAAGCGGGGCGTGCCAAAAGATACGATAAAATTGTGCATAGAGGAAGAATTTGAAACGGACGAAAAAGAACAAATCTGTCACTGGCTTGAAAAAAAACAGTATACAAAAGATACGGCAGATCAGAAAGAACGTGCGAAGATGTATCAGTTTTTAGCGCGCCGGGGTTTTTCCCACTCTGATATTATGTCTGTTTTGCGTTAAAAATGTTATGACAAATGTACGCAGGTTATGGTGTAAGTGTAACAAATACTTGACATAAGTGTGAATAAAGTATAAAATTTAACTGTTGTTAATTATGACAGATACACTGTATGTTGTTATTTTTGTTATATGTACAATGAAAATTGAATAAAGGAGGTGCTCCTGTGCAATCAGTAATTATTGCTGTAATAGTCACGTTAGTACTTGCTGTTCCGATTACTTATCTGGTTACAATTGCTTACCGTAAGAAAATTGCCGAACAGAAAATCGGCAGTGCAGAGGAAAAAGCCAGAGAGATTATCGACGAAGCAGTAAAATCAGCCGAAACAAAAAAACGTGAAACCTTATTGGAAGTCAAAGAAGAGACAATTAAAAGCAAGAATGACTTGGATAAGGAGATACGTGAACGCAGAGCTGAGATCCAGCGCAATGAAAGACGTATTGTGCAGAAAGAAGAGAATCTGGACAAGAAGATGGAAGCGATTGAAAAGCGCGAAGCGGGTTTTATTGCAAGGGAAGAAGAGCTAAACAGACAGAAAGCAGAAATTGAAAAACTGAGTGAAGAACGCGTACAGGAACTAGAACGAATCTCAGGGCTTACCTCCGAACAGGCAAAAGAATACCTTATAAAAACTGTTGAAGAAGATGTTAAACTTGATACTGCGAAATTAATTAAAGAATTGGAAAATCAGGCAAAAGAAGAAGCTGGTAAAAGAGCGAGAGATTATGTAGTATCGGCTATTCAAAAATGCGCCGCAGATCATGTTGCTGAGACGACGATCTCTGTTGTCCAGCTTCCAAATGATGAGATGAAAGGAAGAATTATCGGTCGTGAAGGGCGGAATATCCGTACTTTAGAGACTTTAACCGGAGTGGATTTAATTATTGACGATACACCGGAGGCAGTTATTCTTTCAGGATTTGACCCTATTCGTAGGGAAACAGCAAGGATTGCTTTAGAGAAATTAATTGTGGATGGGCGTATCCATCCGGCAAGAATCGAAGAAATGGTAGAAAAAGCAAAAAAAGAAGTTGAGACAATGATTCGTGAAGAAGGCGAAGCTGCTACATTGGAAGTAGGAGTTCACGGAATTCATCCAGAATTGGTACGTCTGCTTGGACGTATGAAATTTAGAACTAGTTATGGACAGAATGCATTGAAACACTCAATTGAAGTTGCACAAATTGCGGGACTTCTTGCGGGGGAGCTTGGTATAGACGTCAGAACTGCAAAACGTGCAGGATTACTGCATGATATTGGAAAGTCAGTAGATCATGAAATGGAAGGTTCACATATTCAAATTGGTGTTGAATTATGTAGGAAATACAAAGAGTCTCCATTGATAATTAATGCAGTGGAGGCACATCATGGCGATGTAGAGCCGGAGACTTTGATTGCTTGTTTGGTACAAGCTGCCGATACAATCAGCGCAGCGCGTCCGGGAGCAAGACGAGAGACATTAGAAACATATTCCAACAGGTTAAAACAGTTAGAAGATATTACAGATAGTTTTAAAGGGGTAGAAAAATCTTTTGC
>CAJUHJ010000003.1 GCA_910586355.1 uncultured Lachnospiraceae bacterium | reverse complement strand
AATAAAAGCCGTGTGCCGAAATGCCCGCCGGAGAAAGAAAAAGCGATTATGGCGGCATTTGATCATTTTAATATGATATGAGATAGCAGGTATGGTTATATAAGTAAGGAGGACTTTATGAATATGCATGATAAAATGGTAAAGGAATTATTTGCCAATAAGTCTGTAAAAGCATTATCTTATCTAATTGAACATGGAAGAGAATTAGAATTTGAATATGACAAAAAAATATGTTTCCTTAGTAAAGATAATTCGAGCGGCTTTGTATCTATATGGGTTGAGAAGAAGGAACAGTATTTTGACAGCATGGAACAATTGATAGAAAAAGCGGAAATTAATAAGGTTTCCTTTGAAGAAATTTGGGAGGAAAGTGAGTTAAATATTCTCTATTAAAACATATATGAATCAAAAAATGGCTTACGGCATTACGTCGTAGGCTTTTTTGATTCATATATTATTTTTTAATGGAATTATACTTACTTTCTCTCAATCCTACATTCCAAAATGAGAAAGTAATAGGCAGTAATTGTGTTGCACTTTACAGCACAATTTGGATATAATAAAGAAAAAAAGAAAGGCGGAGGAAACATGGCAACACGAAGCGCAAACGTAAATGTCAGAGTGGAACCTGATGTCAAGAAACAGGCGGAAGATATACTGGATAAACTCGGTGTATCCGCATCGGCTTTTATTAATATGACATACAGGCAGGTGATTATGAAAAGGGGGATTCCTTTTTCGGTTGAGTTACCTTCAGAAATTAAAACCCATGATACTATGACCGCTGCAGAGTTTGATGAGATGATGCAGGCTGGACTGGAGCAGGCAAAAAGGGGAGAATCAGTCCCTTATGAAGAAGCTTTTGACTGTCTCTTGGATGGCTTAGATAATCATGAAAAAACAGTATAACGTAAAAATTACAAAATATGCACTGTCGCAGATGAAGACAATAAGGGACTATATTGCGGATGAACTTCTTGCTCCGCAGGCGGCATATGATTTGTTATTAGAAATAAAAAAACGGCTGCTTCATTAGAGAACATGCCAGAGCGTAATCCATTGGTTGATGCTGAAAAATGGAGAAAACAGGGAGTCAGGAAAATAATGGTAAAAAACTTTATCATGTATTACTGGGCAGATGACGGACACATGACAGTCTATATAACAGCAGTTGTATATAGAAAACGAAACCAGTTATCGGAGCTTGGAAAAATGAAACTGGAATAGCGCGATATTTTTGAACTGAAAGAAGAAAAAGTTTTCCTATATCAACAACAGTAAAGCGTCTAAATTATAATGTGGGTGAGAATAAAAGCCGTGTGCCGAAATGCCCACTGGAGAAAGAAAAATCGATTATGGAGGCGTTTAGGCATTTTAATATGATATGAGATAATCTGCCAAGATTACAAGGTAGGCTTATTTATTTTCGCTTGTTGTTCCTATTGTCTAAATAGGCAAGCAATGCAATGAGAAACGAACCACCAAAAAACAACAGGCTTAAAACTTCGTATGTACTCAATGGGGGAAATCGGGGCATACGCTGGTATGTGATTTCCTATATAAATGCGGTGATATGGTAAAAAGATGCATTTCTGATGATTTCGGCATCTACATGGGAAAGGACGCAGGAAAGAGAATGCAGACGCTCCATATCCGGTCACTGGAGGACATGAAGGGCAGAAAAGAGCATTACAAGCTGATGTGGTGGGAACACGACGAGGGCGTCTGCATTCATAAGAATGGCGAGTGCCACATATGGGTAATGGGGCTGGAAAAGGCAAAGGAATATGTCAGCGGGAAGATTGCCGTTGAACACATATCGGATATATACCGTTCTCCGCAGGCTGGATGCTATATCATGGATATAAAAGGCGCAAGAAGATAGATTTTTAAGTCAGGAATAAAGCGAAGGGCGCGGCCAAGAATGAAAGATTACAAGATTTTATATTATGGCGTGTGTAAGAGAAGTTGTGAAAATAGAGATAATTTATTCATAAGTGAATGACAGCATTTCCACAATAAGCGGCAATGCTATCTTAACTTAAGCAAAACAGTTTGAGAATTGAAAGGTCCCATGTTTTCATGTATAATTGGAGAAGTAAGTTAAATTGGAAAATCGGGATTGATGGAGAAGATAGTAAGATGATATTTTCAGTTATATCTATTTTGGTAAGTATATGTTTTGTATAGTTGTGATGAAAGGCAGCCAAATTGGGCCAGCTTATAAAACCAAAAAAATTACACAGCATTTTATGTTAATATATTGAAATTTATTAAGAGTAAGATTTTCGCACTGCAAGGAGGAAATTGTCATGGCGAGATACACAAATAAGTTAAAACTCACGTTATGGGTTTCTGTCGTATATGTTTTATCGTTTATATGCTATGTTCCTACATTGCTAGAACAGAACGGAATTATCATTCCCAATGGATTATTGTACTTAAAATACTTATATGTGTGTATTCCCACTATGGCTGCTATTTTTCTGCTGATTTGCGAGCAGAACATCAAGGTATACTTTACTCGAATGTTTTCAGGGAAAATAACAATCAAATATATTTTAATATGGGTTATATATATGGTTGCAGGTATATTTGAATCTTATTGCTATTCGTTCATAGTAAAAACTGACGTATTTAAAAATATATATATGACAGTAATATCACTATTAACAAGCGGTATATACTTGCTAATAACAGCGTTTGTTGAAGAAATAACATGGAGAGGATTTCTGCTAGAACGACTTCCTTTTAAGAAAATCAAAAGTGTTCTTTTTGTTGGTGTCGTTTGGGCAGTGTGGCATATACCAATGTGGATAATCAGAAATTCATTGGGCATGGAACAAATTGTTTGTCTTTGTATATGGACATTACTTGTTTCTGTTGTTTTGGGAATAACCTATTATCAATGCAGAAATATATTTCTAATTGCCATTATGCACGCAACTTTTAATATCTGTTATTTAGCGCCAATACAATATAACATTGTTGTATTAGCGGTCATAATTTTCGTTAGTACTCTATTGTATAAAAAATCAGACAAAAAATATTTCTCTTGATAAATCCCAGTTTGTTGGGAAAGTGCAGAAAATACAAAATCGGTATTGGTGAAATAAAAATGAATAATAAACAAAGAAAAAAATTGAAAATTTTGAAGTACGCAAATGAAGAGAATATCAAAAAAATCCAGTGGAAAAACAATATCCTTTTACAAGAATGCCTGAATAATTTGGAAACTTATCAGATTATAAGCGATGATACCACTTTTCATTTTCAATCTTGGGCTTCTGGAAGGTTATGTCTGGGGTGTGTTGTTTATGGATAATTGAGGTATGAAAGAGTTCTGTTATTTTATCTTTGAAAGCTGCAATGTCTGTTGACAAAGCAGAAGAATGTCAATATATTTATAGGGGAGGGGGATTTGTAATTGAATATATTCTCCCAAATATAATTAGGAGGTTGCAAAATTGAAAAAAGGAATTCTTTCAGTTGTTTTAGCGCTGTGCATTTGTATTTCTTCCAAGTCAGCGGCGTATGCCGGGCAGGAAGGATCTTTGTGGAAAGAAAATATTCTTACAGAAGAATCCACACCCGGACGGATGGTTCGTGAAAGCACGATTCCTACACCGTCTGAGATTTATGAGTCTATGATTGCATTGAAAGATCAGGAGGCGTATCAGGAGGGAACCCCCTGGACTGATTATGAGCCGTATTCGGACGAAAAGGGATATTATCATTGGAAGGGAGGACTCCTTGATGGGAAGAGAATTAGCGCTGTGGGTTGTGTAGCGTTTGCTTTTATACTTAGTGATGCTGCTTTTGGCGAGCTTCCAGCAAGGATGTACGCAGCCGGTGAATTTAAATATGAGGATATAAAAGCTGGAGACATTCTGCGGGTAAATAATGACGTTCATACTGTAATAGTACTCGAAGTAAGTGATTCAGGTGTGATAGTTGCGGAAGGAAATATCAGTACTGGAGATCACAAAGGCAGGGTTCATTGGGGACGGGCAATATCTAAGGCTGAGGTAATAAACAATGCCAGCCATTACATTACACGATACCCGGAAGGTTATGTTCCGCCAGATGATCCAGATGCAAATGTGTCAATAGCAGATGGCTCTCTTGACGGAGGGCTTACATGGAATTTGACGAAGGCGGGTACGCTGACTATCTCGGGTAATGGGGCTATGCCAGATTTTAGCAGTACCGGAGAACAGCCATGGAACAAAAACAGCAGCCAAATCCGTAAGGTTGTAATCGAAGATGGAATTACTAGTATTGGTTCCGGCGCTTTTTGGAATTGCGGGGTTCTTGGTGTAGAAATTTCATCTAGTGTGACAACAATTGGCAATCATGCCTTCCGGGGGTCTTCGATTATTACCGTGACGATTCCATCTAGTGTGAAAACCATCGGCGACAGCGCTTTTCGTGATTGTCAAAATCTTAGCTCGGTGGATATATATGAAGGGTTAGAAAAAATTGAGCAAAATGCTTTTCGTGCTTGTACAAAGCTTACGTCCATAGATTTTCCAGCCAGTATTGGAGAGGTTGGCTCTGGTTCATTTTTTCAATGCCAGGCATTGGTAAGCGCGGTGTTTGCCCCTGGCAGTAAGCAGGTAACGTTGGGAGAAAATTTGTTTACGCAATGTTACTATCTGATGAGAGTGACACTTCCGAAAAACATAGACCGCATTGGTGCAGGTATGTTTCAAAACTGTCTGATGCTTCCAGGAGTGGAAATTCCACAAGGTGTGGACAGTATAGGGGAGTCTGCGTTTGCTTCCTGCAATGCTTTTACAACGGTCTTAATTCCAGATAGCGTTATGACGATAGAGCCAGGTGCATTTTCATCATGTTCTTTGAAGACTGTATATTTTACTGGAACTAAAGCACAGTGGAATAGTATAAGTAAAGGAGGGGATGTGGCGGCAGCAGTGTCAAAGGCGACAATGCACTATGATTATGTCCCGCCTTCTATATCTGATCCTGATGATGGTGATGGCAATGATGGCGAGAATCCAGGCGGCGGCAATAACCCAGGCGACAGCGAAACACCAGGCGGCGGCGATAACCCAGGCGACAGCGAAACACCAGGCGGCGATAATAACCCAGGCGACAGTGAGACACCGGGCGGCGGCAATAACCCAGGCGACAGTGAAACACCAGGCAGCAATGAAACGCCATCAGGTGGTGATGTTCCAGGCAGTAGTGATAATTCGGGAAGCGGCCAGACTACACTTACAGAAGGTGAAACTTTCACAATCAATCAAGTTACATATCAGGTAACAAAAGCAGGAGAGGAAGTGGAACTGCTAATATCAGCGTCCACAGAGGCGAATGTTATAATTGATACAGTCACAGGTACAGACGGTGTGGAATATAAAGTGACATCCATCGGCTCAAAAGCAATACAGAACAATAAAAAGATGACAAAGTTAGTGATTGGATCAAATGTAAAGGCGATTGGGGCAAATGCGTTCTCAGGCTGTACAAAGCTAAAGACACTTACTATCGGTAAAAACGTAACTGAGATTGGAGCAGGTGCATTTAAAGGATGTACTTCTTTAAAGAAGATAATTACTCTGCCAGACAGTATTAAGACAATTGGAACAGCTGCATTTTCCGGTTGCAAAAATATTACTGCAGTTACCATTGGTAAGACATCGAAATCAAGTTTAACAACCATTGGAAAAAGTGCATTTAATGGTTGTAAGAAACTTAAAAAGGTTACGATTAAATCCACGAAACTTAATTCCGTTGGAAAACAGGCATTTAAGGGCGCAAAATCTGGATTAAAGGTGAAAGTACCGTCTAAGCAGCTGAGGAAATATAAAAACCTCCTTAAAAAATCAGGTTTAAAAGTGAATAAGGTAATAAAATAGTCTTTTGCTTAAATAACAAATACAATTTAGAATAAAACGAAAGATTCACAAATATAACAAAGTCCGATAAAAAGGCTGGAATGACAGGGAAATACAATTGTTGTCATTCCGGCCTTTTTTATAGTGAATCTATAAAATGCTTCTCATATTCTATTGTCAGCAATTTTATATTCAGGTTCTGCCGCGCTGTTTTCATTTTGCGTTCATCTATAATAGACCAGCCAAGCGTCTAACTAGATTAAAATTTGAGATATAATTTAAGAAACATGTCGATTGCAAGTAACGCAGAATACCGCCCAAATATTGTGGTATAGTGCGCGCGTACCTCTGTACAATTAGCGTAATGTATAATATGAAATATTATGTCGAAAAAGTGAAAATATATGATACAATATTAAAATAACATTTATATAAAAGAGAAAACTGTTTACTCAATTGGGAGGATAATAAATGAAACCTGCAGTATCCATAAAAGAAATCATTTTGAGGGGATTACAAAGCAATTTGATAATTATAAGCGAAGATTTATCTATAATCACTTATGTGAATCAAAATATTTCAAGGAATTATCAGAATCCGGAAGAAAAAATTCAGGCTCAGGTTTTTTGCGAACTGGTGTTAAAATACAATTATCCGGCAGGACAGGTAAAGCAGCATGTAAAGGTTACTGTCGGTTCAGATGTAAAAGAAGCGGATATGATTGTATATAAAGACAGGGAATGTAAAAAACCTCATATCATTGTTGAGTGTAAAAAAGAGGCAATCAGCGAGCTGGAATTTGGGCAGGCTGTTCGGCAGGCTTATGCGTATGCTTATGCCACTGCAGGAACGGTAAAATATATCTGGGTTACTTCTGGAATTAAAAACGAGTATTATGCATTTGACAGAGAACTTGACAGCAGGGAGAGTGTAACTGACATACCCCAGTATAAAGTGAAAGAGTTAGCAAATTATAAATTTGCAAAAAATGGAGGAACGACAAAAGAGGGGCAAAAGTTGTTTCCATTGGAAAAAGTCGAGGAATCGGAACTGACAAATTGTTTCAAACAGGCGCATCAGGCATTATGGGGCGGCGGGGAATTAAATCCTTCGGAAGCGTTTGATGAATTAGATAAACTGATTTTCTGTAAAATAATTGATGAAAAGAAAAAGCGGGGAAATGGGCAGCCGTATGATTTTCAGATTATTAAGACAGAACCAAAAAGTAAAGATAAGCGCGATATAGAAATTGCCGATTTGGAAACAAGCAATCAACTTTTGGAAAGACTGAAATTGCTTTATGAAGAAGGCAAAATGATTGGAGAGCGAAAAAATGACACAGAGATATTCCGGGAAGGAATCAAACTAAACGCTGCAAAAGCGAGGATGGTTGTCGGTTATTTGGAAGGAATCGATTTATTACATACAGACCTTGACAGCAAGGGACGCGCCTTTGAGACGTTTATGGGGTCTTTTTTCAGAGGGAATTTCGGGCAGTATTTTACGCCCAGACCCATCGTTCGTTTTATTGTGGACAGTCTGCCGATAGACGAAAATCACCGTGTATTAGATACGTCGTGCGGCAGCGGCGGTTTTCTGCTTCATGCGCTTGATAAAGTCAGGAAAGCGGCAAGGAATTTTTATAATATAAAAGACGGAGAGCAGGAAAGTCTTGAATGTTATACCCAATGGCATGATTTTGCGCAATTTAATTTATATGGAATTGAAATCAATGAACAAATTGCAAGAACAGCAAAGATGAATATGATTGTTCACGATGACGGACATACAAATGTCGTTACATCGGACGGACTTCTTTCGCCAGAACATTTGCGTGCAAAGACAAATAATGATGGATTCCGAGAAAATTCATTTGATTATATTCTTACAAATCCACCGTTTGGTTCGACCGTGAAGCAGACCGAAAAAGCATATCTGCATCAATATAAACTGGCGACAAAAGAGGTCGATTGGTTAAATCCCAATAGTAAAGCGTCTGGCAGGCCAAGCCAGAGCACAGAGGTTTTGTTTATAGAACAGGCGGAAAACTATCTTACAGACGGCGGGTATTTGGCGATTGTCATTCCGGACGGAATTTTGACGAATTCCAGTATGCAGTATGTTCGGGATTATATTAGTGATACATTTCGAATTGTCGCCGTTATTTCTATGCCACAGACAGCTTTTGCTGCGAATGGCGCAGGAGTAAAAAGTTCGGTGCTGTTTTTGAAAAAATATTCCTCAGATGAAAAGCTGCTTCGGATGAAATATAGAGAAAATATTAAAAAAAGCCTGATGGAATATTCAGAAGATGGAAAGAAATTATCACTATTGTTTAAAGCTAAAAAGGACGCAGTTGCAGCGATAAATAGACAGATAAAGGTTAAGGAGCGAAGTGGGAATAAAGAAGCAGTAAAACAGTTGGTATCAAAAAAGCAGGATGTTTCGGAAGAATTTGATGAAAAAATAGAATCCACAAGAGAACATCTTTCAGAGGCATATTATTTACAATACAAAAATGCGCTTGCTGATTATCCTATTTTTATGGCGATTGCGAAAGAGATTGGGTACGATGCTTCAGGGAAGGAAACGGGTAAAAACGAACTGCCGGAAATTTCAAAAGAGTTGGGGAAATTTATTTTGGCAATTGAAGAAGGCAAAGATTGTTTTTTTCATTGAGCCCCAAGTTTGATGAAAATAAAGTCTTTATAAGGACTTGGGGTAAACTGGAAAGCAGGCTGGATTCCAATTATTACAAACAAATCTATATGAATTTAGAAGAGGCGGTTGCAAAGAAAACAAACTATAAGCTGCGAGATTTTATTAAGCAAATGGCGAGCGGCGTTACGCCTAAAATTACAGAGTATGAAAAATATTATACTGACTGTGAGAATGGAGTTCCTTTTTTGCGCGTACAAAATTTATCTCCCGAAGGATTAAACTGGGCGGACTGCAGATACATCAATAGAAAAACCCATGATGGAATGTTAAAACGCAGTCAGGTATTTTCCGGTGATTTACTTGTGAAAATAACTGGCGTCGGACGTATGGCAATTACGTCGGTTGCACCAGAAGGTTTTGAAGGCAATATCAATCAGCACATTGTAGTGATAAAAACAAAAAAACCGGAATTAAATGAACAAATCGCTGCATTTTTAAATTCAGAGATTGGAGAGATGCTTGCAGCGCGCCGTTCCACTGGAGGAACCAGGCCGGCGTTAGATTATGCTGCTTTGCGTTCGATTCCGGTCATTTTAGATCATACCATATCTGAGGTTATGCAGCAGGCATATGAGAAGAAAAAAGAGAAGGAAAAAGAGGCGCAGTTATTACTGGACAGAACAAATGAGGAGCTGCTTTTGGAACTTGGCATTGCTTTACCGCCAAACGATAACGATTCGCTTGAAAACAGAATGTTTTATGTCAAATCCAATGAAGTTTTTTTTAGCAGATATGACGCTTCTTTTCATAAGCCCGTTTTCGCTGCCAACGCACACAATTTGCAAAATGGGAAATACCCGGCAGCTCCTTTAAAAAAGACCGCGCCGGTCGGATTGATAAAAGGGATTCTTCCTAAAAACGATCAAAAAGGCGGAAGTTGTAAAGTGATTCAAATTGGCAATATAAAGGCAGACGGAACGATAGACACGACAGAAACAATGACAGCGCAGCCAATTTATTCTTTAGAGCAAAAGTTGGAAAAGGGAGATGTGCTTGTTGTAGTTACTGGGGCAACAATCGGGAAAATAGGATTTTGGGATTGTGAAGATGAGTTTTATCTGGGCGGGGACATTGTGAAATTTAATACAGAAAATGACTGCCTGAATGAGATATACGCTTTTTTATTAAGGACAAAACCGTATCAGATGCAAATTAAAAAAAGTATCACCGGAGCAACAAATGGTCATTTGGCAGTGAAAGATATAGAGCAGCTGCCATTGCCGTATCAGATGGATGAAAATGTCCAAAAAACAATTGCTGAGAATCTTTCATCCGTCCGACAGAAAATAAATACATTAAAACAGGAAGCAAAAGCAGAAGTTCATTGCGCGCAGGCCAAAGTAGGAAAAATTTTACTGGGGAAATAGTTATGATGTACAAAAAACCATTATAAAGTTGAATGGATATTGATTGGATGATGGAGGAGAAACAGCATGAAATCAAATTTTACATTTTTAAATGAACTGTTTCCGGTGCTTGGAAATTTTGGGGAATTGGCAGAAAAATATTTATACAGTGATTCAAATTCCTGTCTAATGAAACTGGGAATGATTGGGGAAACAATTATTAATCTTATTTTTACATATGACAAAATTCCACTTCCAAAGGAGAATACGGCTGCAGCAAGGATTAATGTGCTGCTTCGGGAAGGGATGATTTCGCGTGATTTGGGGGATATTTTTCATGCGTTGCGTAAAATCAGGAATAAAGCTGTCCATGAAAATTATGCTTCATTTGAAGACGGCAAGGCGCTTATTCAGATGTCACACAGTATTTGTGAATGGTTTATGCAGACTTATGGAGACTGGC
The DNA here is from genome assembly GCA_910586355.1 of uncultured Lachnospiraceae bacterium. GTDB lineage: Bacteria > Bacillota > Clostridia > Lachnospirales > Lachnospiraceae > Roseburia_B. The sequence goes on along the minus strand of CAJUHJ010000003.1, from coordinate 126,878 downwards.
ATTATCAAAATGAGCCGTTTGTGATGCCGCAGAAGCCTCAAGAGCCATTCATAACAGATAAAAAAAGTGAACTGGCAAAGGAAGAAGCGCTGATGGAGGAAGCAGGCCAGGCGGCATCAGCGGCTAAGACAGTTGCAAGGGAAGAAAGGAAAAAACAGGCAGGAAAGGCAGCTGGTAAAAGGGTTAAATCAGAAGCAGAGACGAGATATTTAATTGATGAACAGCTTAGAAAAGTCGGCTGGGAGGCAGATACAAAACAGCTGCGTTATGGGAAAGGCACGCGTCCTCAAAAGGGACGAAATATTGCTATTGCAGAATGGCCTGTGGATTTTTCTTCCGGTAGCAGGGGTTATGCAGATTATGCCCTGTTTATTGACAGACAGATGGTAGCAGTTATTGAAGCAAAGGCGGTTCATAAGGATATTCCTTCTGTGATAGATTACCAATGCAAAGATTATTCCAAAAACATTAGAATTGTTGGCGAGGCGGATCAGATTGGTATGTGGGGAAATTATAAAGTCCCATTTACGTTTGCAACGAATGGAAGGCCTTATTTTGAGCAGTATGATACGAAAAGCGGAGTCTGGTTTTTGGATTTAAGAAAACCGGATTATGCTCCAAAGGCTTTAAAGGGGTGGATTAGTCCGATAGGGATATTGGAACTGCTAGAAAAGAATATTGCTGCGTGCAATCAAAAATTGAAGGATATACCGTATGATTTGCTGTGTGATAAAAATGGGTTAAATCTTAGGGAATACCAGATAAAAGCGGTGATGGAGGCGGAACAAGCAGTAATGAACGGCCGACAGAATATTTTACTGGCTATGGCGACGGGTACGGGAAAGACACGTACAATACTTGGCATGATATATCGTTTTTTGAAAAGCGGACGTTTCCGTAGAATCTTATTTTTGGTAGACAGGACTGCGCTTGGTGAACAGGCTTTTGATGTATTTAAAGAAGTCAGATTAGAAGATTTATTGACGCTTAATGACATCTATACTATCAATGGGTTAGAAGAAAAAGATATTGCTCGTGAAACGCGGATTCAAGTAGCGACGGTTCAAAGTATGGTGAAGCGTATTTTATATAATACAGACGAGACGATGCCGGCGGTTACAGATTTTGATTTAGTGATTATTGACGAAGCGCACAGGGGATATATTTTGGATAAAGAAATGGGAGAAGATGAAATTCTTTATTGTAACCAGTTGGATTACCAGAGTAAATATCGTGCAGTGATTGAATATTTTGACGCTGTGAAAATTGCGCTTACTGCAACTCCGGCGCTGCAGACGACGCGTATTTTTGGACAGCCTGTTTATACATATACGTATCGTGAGGCTGTAATTGAAGGGTATCTTGTTGACCATGATGCGCCGCATAAACTGACGACAAAGCTCAAAAAAGAAGGAATTCATTACAAAGCAGGCGATACTGTAACAGTATATGACCCAGTGGCAGACGGGATTAACAATTTCGAACTTTTAGAAGATGAGATGGATTTTGAGATTGAGGCATTTAACCGGCAGGTCATAACAGAGCCGTTTAACCGGACGGTGCTTACAGAAATTGCCCGCGATATTGACCCGGAATTTCCCGAGGAGCAGGGTAAAACATTGATTTATGCAGTGAATGATAATCATGCTGATATGATTGTAAAAATATTAAAAGAAATATATGAAAAAACAGGAGTAGACAACGACGCTGTAATGAAAATTACCGGTTCGGCAGGAGGCAGCAAAAAGAGGGTTCAGGAAGTGATAAAACGTTTTAAAAATGAACGTTTTCCCAGTATTGCGGTGACAGTTGATTTGTTGACGACTGGGATTGATGTGCCGGAAATTACAACACTGGTATTTATGCGCCGGGTGAAGTCCCGGATTCTATTTGAACAAATGTTGGGGAGGGCAACAAGGCTTTGTCCTGAAATTCATAAGACGCATTTTGAGATTTATGATCCTGTCGGGGTGTATGATTCTTTGGAAGAAGTAAATACAATGAAGCCTGTGGTAGTAAATCCGAATACAAGTTTCATCCAGTTGTTAGAAGGTTTAGAACTGCTGGAGGATGAAAAAAAGATACAAGGCCAGATACAACAGATTGTTGCAAAACTGCAGCGTAAAAAAAGGAATATGGACAATAAAACCATAGAGCATTTTAAGAGCATGACGGAAGGAAAAGCTCCGGAGCAGTTTATCATTGATATTGGAAAATGCAGGGCAAATGAGGCAAAAGAACGTCTGCTTGCTTATAAGGATTTGTTTCAAATGATTCAACAGTCGGATACAAAAAAAGCCCGTCCTGTAATTATATCGGAAAAAGAGGATGAGCTTTTAGAGCATACTAGAGGGTATGGCAGCAAAAGCAAACCAAAGGATTACCTGGAGGCTTTTACTGATTATATCAAAACGAACTTAAATGAAATTACAGCTTTAAATATTGTTTGTACCCGGCCTAAGGATTTGACTCGCGAAAGTTTGAAATCTTTGCTTCTTACGCTTGACAGGGAGGGTTTTACTGTCAGGCAGCTGAATTTGGCAGTTTCTCAAATGACTAATGAGGAAATTGCAGCAGATATGATTAGTCTGATTCGTCGTTATGCAATTGGTTCAGATTTGGTTTCACATGAGGCAAAAATCCGGCGGGCAGTTGATAAATTGAAATCCGCGCATAAATTTTCAAAACAGGAATTGAACTGGATTGCAAGAATAGAAAAATATTTGATGGAAGAATCTGTTTTGAATGTGGCAGTATTTGATGAGGACAGCCGTTTTAAGGCGCAGGGCGGCTATAATAAGATAAACAAAGTATTTCAAGATAAATTGGAACATATTATTTTGGAATTGAATGAGTATTTATATGATGATGGAGGAAAAACAGCATGACAACACAGGAAATCGTATCAAAACTTTGGAATCTCTGTAATGTCCTTCGGGATGATGGGATTACATATCATCAGTATGTGTCAGAATTGACGTATATTCTTTTTTTGAAAATGGCAAAAGAAACTGGGGCGGAAAGCCAGATTCCAGAAGATTATCGCTGGGATAGGCTGACAGAAAAAAGTGGAATAGAATTAAAAAAATTTTACAAAGAATTACTAAATCATCTGGGTGAAAATTGTACGGGGCGCGTACGTGAAATTTATCAGGGCGCTTCAACGAATATTGACGAGCCAAAAAATCTGGAAAAAATTATTACGACTATCGACGGATTGGACTGGTTTTCTGCCAGAGAAGAGGGTCTTGGAAATCTGTATGAGGGTCTTTTGGAAAAAAATGCAGGTGAAAAAAAATCCGGCGCCGGGCAGTATTTTACGCCTCGCGTATTAATTGACGTGATGACCCGCTGTATAAAACCAAAGGCTGGTGAACGCTGCAACGATCCGGCATGTGGGACGTTTGGTTTTATGATTGCAGCACATCAGTATGTTGCAGAGAAAACGGATGATTTTTTTGATTTGGATGCAGATACCGCAAAATTTGAGAGGGAAGAAGCCTTTACTGGTGTGGAACTGGTTCACGATACCCACCGTTTGGCGTTGATGAACGCTATGCTGCACGATATAGAAGGAGAGATTATACTAGGCGATACGCTTTCGAATCTTGGAAAAAATAAGAAAGATTATGATGTTGTTTTGACAAATCCACCGTTTGGTACAAAAAAAGGCGGCGAGCGTGCCACACGCGATGACTTTACGTTTCAGACCAGCAACAAACAGCTTAATTTTTTACAACATATATACCGGAGTTTAAAAGCAGATGGAAAAGCCCGCGCTGCTGTGGTTCTGCCGGATAACGTTTTATTTGCTGACAAAGAAGGCGAGAAAATCCGCGTTGATTTGATGGATAAATGCAATTTACATACGGTTTTACGTCTTCCGACGGGAATTTTTTATGCGCAGGGCGTAAAGACAAACGTCTTGTTTTTTACACGTGAAAAGACACGAAAGGATAGTACAAAAGAAGTCTGGTTTTATGATTTGCGTACCAATATGCCGTCTTTTGGAAAGACGAACCCATTGAAAAAAGAGCACTTTGCAGACTTTGAAACCGCATATGAAGCAGATAACCGACATGCTTTGCAAAATGAGCGTTTTCATGTATTTACACGCGAACAGATTGCAGAAAAGGGAAATAGTCTTGACCTTGGATTGATTCGGGATGATTCTATGATGGATTATGAAGATTTACCTGACCCAATAGTAAGCGGGGAAGAAGCTATTGCACAACTTGAGGAAGCCGCCGATTTATTGATGAGTGTTGTAAAGGAGTTGAAGGCCCTGGAAAGCTAAGGAGTGTAATATGGCAAAAAGTAAAAAATCGTCAAAAGAGATGACGCTTGAAGAAAAGTTAGAGCAGGCGCTTGTTCCGGCAGAGGAGCAGCCGTATGGAGTGCCAAAGAATTGGTGTTGGGTGAGAGTTAGCTGCATTGCTGAGATATATACTGGAAATAGTGTGAATCAAAAAACGAAGGATGAAAAGTATAAAGGGCAGAAAACAGGACTTCTTTTTATCGCAACAAAAGATATAGGTTTTGACAATGAGATTCATTATGAAACAAATTTGAGAATACCTGATTTTAATCATTATAAAATTGCTCCTGCAAATACAGCATTGCTTTGTATCGAAGGCGGCAGTGCGGGGCGCAAAGTAGGTTTTGTGACACAAAATGTTTGTTTTGGGAATAAGCTTTGTGCGTTTGTTGCCAGAACTATAAATCCAAAGTTTATTTTCTATTATTTGCAAAGCCAATATTTTATTCATCAATTTAATAGGAAGAAACATGGTCTAATCGGAGGAGTTTCCATTAGAGATTTAGCCGATATTAAATTTATGCTCCCGCCTATTGCGGAGCAGCAAAGAATTGTCGTCCGTATAGAAAATCTGTTTGCGAAACTAGATACAGCAAAAGAAAAAATACAGGATTTTGCAGATAATTTCAAATTTCGAAGAGCCGCTGTTTTGCATAAAGCATTTACTGGGGAACTGTCAAAACAATGGAGAAATCTACATGGAATTGGAATGGATAGTTGGAAGCAGTTATCCGTTTCTGCTCTTTGCCATTCGCTTAAATATGGCACTTCAAAAAAATCTGAAAAATCCGGCCGTGTTGTTGTGGTTCGTATGGGAAATTTGCAGCAGGGAGAAATTGACTGGTCGAATTTAGCCTACTCCAACGATAAAGAAGATATAGAAAAATACAAACTCAAAGAGGGGGATGTATTATTTAACAGGACAAATAGTTCGGCGTTAGTTGGCAAGACTTCTATTTATCGCGGCGGCTATCCGGCTATTTATGCAGGATATTTGATAAAACTGGAATATAAACGCGATATCATAACGGGTGATTTTCTAAACTATGCTTTGAATACGAACCATGCAAAAGATTATTGTAATTTGGTAAAAACAGATGGAGTAAACCAGTCAAATATAAATGCAAAAAAAATTGGTGCGTATGTAATCCCTGTTCCAGAAATTGAAGAACAAACAGCAATTGTAGAAGTTCTTGATAAATTTTTTGAAAAAGAACGGCAGGCGAAAGAATTCGCCGAGTCTGTTTTAGAGCAGATGGAAACTATAAAGAAATCTATTTTAGCGCATGCTTTTCGCGGAAGTCTGGGAACAAATCACCAGAGTGATGAGAATTCAATTGAGCTTTTGAAAAAGATATTAATTGTAAATAACGGTATTTATTTATATAATGAAAGAAAATAGTAGGAAGAAGATATAATGATATTATAAGATGACGAGCAAATATAAACGAGGTGGTAAAACGGTGGAACAAAAACCGAAACGTAAAATAAAAGACAGTGTATTTACGAATTTATTTCAAGAAAAAAAGTATCTTCTCCAATTATATCAGGCGCTTCACCCGGAGGATGACAGTGTGACGGAAGATGATATTGCAGATGTGACAATGAAGCATGTTTTGGTAGACGCAGACTACAATGATTTAGGGTTTTCTGTTGGTAACCGTTTGATGATACTGGTGGAAAGTCAGTCAACATGGACATACAATATAATCATCCGCGCATTGATGTATCTGGTACAGACTTACCACGATTATTTTAAACGAACCAGCCAAAATCTGTATGGAAGCAAAAAAGTGAATCTGCCCAAACCCGAACTCTATGTGATATATACAGGAGAAAGAAAAGATATTCCCGACAGTATATCGCTGAGGAAAGATTTTTTTGATGGAGCAAAAATAGCCATAGATGCAGAAGTAAAAGTGTTGTATCAGGAAAATGAGACTGACATTATCGGGCAGTATATCATTTTCTGTAAAGTATATAATGAACAGAGAAAACGATATGGAAATACCAAGCAGGCAGTAACAGAAACAATCCAAATCTGTAAAGATAGGAACGTGCTGAAAGGGTATCTGGAAAGCAGGGAACAGGAGGTAGTGGATATGATGATGACATTATTTGATGACGAGCAGATATTGAAGGCGTACACAAAAGATATGGTAGATAGTGCGGTGAAGAAAACGGCAAAAGAGACAGCAATAGAGACGGCAGAAAGAATGATAAAACTGGGGAAGTTATCGTTAGAAGAGATAGCAATATATGTTCCGTTATTATCACTTGAAGAATTAAAGAAACTTGAGACGAAGGTGAAGGAGTTAGCATAATAAACGAGGTGTTAAAACGGTGGAACAAAAACCGAAACGTAAAATAAAAGACAGTGTATTTACGAATTTATTTCAAGAAAAAAAGTATCTTCTCCAATTATATCAGGCGCTTCACCCGGAGGATGACAGTGTGACGGAAGATGATATTGCAGATGTGACAATGAAGCATGTTTTGGTAGACGCAGACTACAATGATTTAGGGTTTTCTGTTGGTAACCGTTTGATGATACTGGTGGAAAGTCAGTCAACATGGACATACAATATAATCATCCGCGCATTGATGTATCTGGTACAGACTTACCACGATTATTTTAAACGAACCAGCCAAAATCTGTATGGAAGCAAAAAAGTGAATCTGCCCAAACCCGAACTCTATGTGATATATACAGGAGAAAGAAAAGATATTCCCGACAGTATATCGCTGAGGAAAGATTTTTTTGATGGAGCAAAAATAGCCATAGATGCAGAAGTAAAAGTGTTGTATCAGGAAAATGAGACTGACATTATCGGGCAGTATATCATTTTCTGTAAAGTATATAATGAACAGAGAAAACGATATGGAAATACCAAGCAGGCAGTAACAGAAACAATCCAAATCTGTAAAGATAGGAACGTGCTGAAAGGGTATCTGGAAAGCAGGGAACAGGAGGTAGTGGATATGATGATGACATTATTTGATGACGAGCAGATATTGAAGGCGTACACAAAAGATATGGTAGATAGTGCGGTGAAGAAAACGGCAAAAGAGACAGAAAAAAAGACAGAAAGAAAGACAGCAATAGAGACGGCAGAAAGAATGATAAAACTGGGGAAGTTGTCGTTAGAAGAGATAGCAATCTGCGTACCGTTATTATCACTTGAAGAATTAAAGAAACTTGAAACCGAGATGAAGGAGTTAGCATAATTAGAATTCACAGCGTAAAATTTTAAAAACTTGTAAATTCATTAATTCTATCATATAATAGTACAGTGCAGCTTATCAGAGTACTTTATTTTGAAGAAAAGAGGTACAAAATGAAACAATTAAAACAACTGTTAGAGCGCATGGACTATGAATGTATCCAAGGAGAACTCAATAAGGAGATTTCGGAGCTTGTTTATGATTCGAGAAAACTCACACAGAATTCTCTGTTTGTATGTGTGAAAGGAGCTGTCGCAGACGGACATCGTTTTGTGGCCGATGCAGTAGAAAAAGGCGCGGCGGCGCTTGTCGTATCAGACGAAGTTCATGTGCCCGAAACGGTAACGGTGATTAAAGTAAAAGATACCCGTTATGCTTTGGCGTTGTTGTCGGCGGCATATTTTGATTATCCTGCAGAGCAGTTAAAAGTGATTGGAATTACCGGAACGAAAGGAAAGACAACGACGACTTATATGGTAAAGTCCATCTTAGAAGGCGCCGGATATAAAGTTGGCCTTATCGGTACGATAGAGACTATAATTGGAGATGAAATCATACCGTCTGCGAATACTACGCCGGAATCTTATCTGGTGCAGAAATATTTTCGGAAAATGGCAGACATATCCTGTGACTGCTGTGTGATGGAAGTCTCGTCCCAGGGGCTTATGATGCACAGAACAGCGGGATTTTTATTTGAAATTGGGATTTTTACCAATATTGAGCCAGATCACATAGGACCAAACGAACACGCATCTTTTGAAGAATATTTAGAATGTAAAGGACGTCTGTTTAGCCAGTGTAAAATCGGTATTTTAAATGCAGACGATGTGCATTATAAAGATATTTTAAAGTATCATACTTGTGAAGTGGAAACGTTTGGATTTTCAGGTGCGGCGGATTTATGCGCGTCAGATATGAAGCTTTTGCATGGGGCAGGCAGTTTGGGCGTTTCTTATCACGTGTCTGGTAAACTGGATTTTGACGTAAAAATTGATGTTCCAGGCAGATTCAGTGTTTATAATTCCCTGACCGCGATTGCAATCTGCCGTCATTTTCATGTGGGAATCGGTATAATGAAACAGGCGTTATTACAGGCAAAGACAAAAGGCAGGATTGAACTGGTAAAAGTTTCTGATGAATTTACTTTAATGATTGATTATGCCCATAATGCCATGAGTTTAAAAAGTTTGCTTTCTACTTTGCGGGAATACGAACCAAAACGGCTGGTTTGTTTATTTGGATGCGGTGGAAATCGTGCAAAGTCGAGACGTTTTGAAATGGGGGAAGTATCCGGGCAAATGGCAGATTTAACAATTATCACATCAGATAATCCCAGATATGAAGACCCGCAGGCAATTATTGATGACATTAAAACGGGAATACAAAAAACAAACGGTGCGTATATCGAAATCATTGACAGAAAAGAAGCGATTCGTTATGCAGTTACGCATGGAAGGCCAAAAGATGTCATTGTATTAGCAGGCAAAGGCCATGAGGATTATCAGGAAATTCAAGGGAAAAAGTATCCTATGGACGAACGTGTTTTGATTGAGGAAGTTCTAAAAGAAGAACGCATAAAGAGATAACGGCAGGTGGTAAAATGGCATATTATGCCAGCGTAATAATAGATATTTCACATGAAAAATTAGACCGTACATTTCAATATAAAATTCCCGAAGAATTATTTTCGCAGATTTATCCGGGCGTTTTGGTTTTCGTTCCGTTTGGAATCGGAAACCGTATCCTTCGGGGATTTGTCATTGAAGTGACGGATTATGCCGAATTTGACGAACAGAAACTAAAAGAAATTGACTCAATCGTGGAAGGCGGCGTTGTGATTGAGTCGCAGCTTATCGCCTTGGCGCATTGGATGCATAGAAATTATGGCGCAACGATGAATCAGGCATTAAAAACAGTGATTCCAGTAAAGCAGAAGATAAAGGCAAAAGAACAACGTATCGTATGTCTTTGTATGGATGAAAATGAAGCGGCAGGACAGCTTGCTTTATATAAGAAAAAACATTATGTGGCGCGGGCAAGGCTTTTAGAGGAACTTTTGATTCATCCGCAGCTTTCCTATGATATTGTGACACAGAAACTGAATGTCACAGCAAATGTCATACGTGCTTTAGAAGAACAAAAGATTGTAAAAGTTATCCGGCAGGTGGATTATAGAACGCCTACCGGACATCTGCAAAAAAAATCCTATTCTATAGAATTAAATGAATTGCAGCGTCAGGCGGTCGATACAGCGCTTTCCAACATGCATCAGGGTATCCATAAAACGTATCTTTTGCATGGGGTTACGGGAAGCGGTAAAACAGAAGTTTACATGGAATTGATTGCAGATGTAATAAAAAATGGCAGGCAGGCAATTGTTTTGATACCGGAAATTGCCTTGACTTATCAGACTGTCATGCGTTTTTATGGAAGGTTTGGAGAACGGGTTTCTATTATGAATTCCAGGCTTTCCAAAGGGGAACGATATGATCAGTTTCTTCGTGCCAAAAATGGAGAAATTGATATTATGATAGGGCCGCGTTCCGCTTTGTTTACACCTTTTTTAAATTTGGGTCTGATTATCATAGATGAAGAACATGAAGGCAGTTATAAAAGTGAATCGCTTCCCAGATACCATGCGAGAGAAACTGCAATTGAGCGGGCGCGTATGGCGGACGCTTCTGTTGTATTAGGATCTGCAACGCCTTCTGTCGACAGTTATTATAAAGCCCAAAAAGGAGAATACCAGTTAATCGAGATGACGCAGCGCGCTACGTACCAGCCGCTTCCAGCTTGTGATGTCGTTGATTTAAGAGAGGAATTAAAAAGTGGAAACCGTTCCATTTTAAGTAGAAAACTTCAGGATTTAATCGAAGACCGGCTGGCAAAAAAGCAGCAGATTATGCTCTTTTTAAACCGCCGCGGGCTGTCCGGCTTTGTATCCTGCCGCGCGTGTGGGTGTGTAATGAAATGCCCGCATTGCGACGTGTCGCTTAGCCTTCATAAAGATGGAAAACTGATGTGCCATTACTGTGGATATGAAGAAAAAGCGCCTCTCGTCTGTCCCAAGTGCCAGTCAAAGTATATCAGTGGTTTTAAAGCCGGGACACAAAAAATAGAAGAAGTTGTAAAGCAGCGGTTTCCGATGGCAAGGACACTGCGCATGGATTTTGATACGACGAGGAGTAAAGACAGTTATGAAAAGATATTGTCTGCATTTTCCAGCCAGGAAGCAGATATCTTAATTGGTACGCAGATGATTGTAAAGGGACATGATTTTCCAAAAGTTACATTAGTCGGTATCCTTGCAGCGGATTTATCCATGTATGCGTCGGATTACAGGGCCAGCGAGCGTACATTTCAGCTTTTGACACAGGCGGCGGGAAGAGCTGGAAGAGGAAGCGAAGCGGGTGAAGTAGTGATACAGACTTATAATCCAGAGCATTACAGCATTCAGACGGCAAAGACGCAGGATTACGGGGCGTTTTATCAGGCTGAAATATCTGTAAGGAAAATTATGGCGTATCCGCCCATATCCAATTTAATGTTGGTGATGTTTACGGCAAAACAGCAAAAACAGGCAGATTGGGCGGCGTCTTACCTCGCAGCGCTAATTAAAAAGGCGCAGATTGCAGAGCTTAAAATGATAGGGCCTGCAAATGCGCTGATTGGGAAGATGAATGATATTTACCGTAAGGTAATTTATATAAAACATAGTGAATATCATCAGCTTGTCAGGTTAAAAGACAGGCTGGAGCTGTTTTTAAAAGACAGAAAAGAGTTTAAAGAGATTCATATTTCATTTGATTTTAATCCAATGAATGGTTTTTAATACAACAAGAATATTAGAATAAAAGGAGGACAACATGGCGCTTCGAACGATAAGAATGCAGGGAGATCCCGTACTGGGTAAAGTTTGCAGGGAGGTTGTGGAAATGACGCCCAAAATTCAACTTTTGATTGAGGATATGCTTGATACCATGTATGAAGCGGAGGGTGTGGGACTTGCGGCTCCGCAGGTTGGTATTTTGAAAAGAGTTGTGACGATAGATATTGGAGACGGGCCGCTTGTAATGGTAAACCCGGTGATTCTGACTTCAGACGGGGAACAGACGGCTGGAGAAGGCTGCCTTAGTCTTCCGGGAAAAGCCGGAAAAGTGACAAGGCCAAATCATGTCATTGCGAAAGCCTATAATGAGAATATGGAGGAATATGAGATTGAAGCGACGGAACTGCTTGCAAGAGCAATCTGTCACGAGCTGGATCATTTGGAAGGCCATATGTATACAGACCTTGTAGAGGGCGACATTTATGATGTTATAGACGAAGAGGAGGAATAATCTTGCGTGTAATTTTTATGGGAACGCCGGATTTTGCAGTAGGGACGCTTGAAGCGATTCTTGCGGCAGGGCATGATGTGCTGCTTGCCGTTACACAGCCGGATAAGCCGAAAGGCAGAGGAAAGGCAGTGCAGATGTCTCCTGTAAAAGAATGTGCGTTAAAACATGGAATTGAAGTGTACCAGCCTCTTAAAATCAGAGAGGAAGACAGTATTGCATATGTGAAAAAATATGCGCCGGAAATTATTATTGTAGCGGCGTTTGGGCAGATTCTCCCAAAAGAAATTTTAGAATTGCCAAAATATGGCTGCGTCAATGTACATGCTTCGCTGCTGCCTAAATATCGCGGCGCCGCTCCAATTCAGTGGGCAGTGATAAATGGAGACAGAGTTGCAGGAGTGACGACAATGCGCATGGATACGGGGCTTGATACTGGTGATATGATTGAGAAATCAGAAGTGATTTTAGAGATAGATGAGACGGGCGGAAGTCTGTTTGATCGTTTGGCAGTGGAAGGCGCGAAATTATGTGTGCATACGATGCAGGAAATTGAAAACGGTACGGCTGTTTATACAAAACAGGAGGAATCAGAAGCGACTCATGTAGGAATAATTCAAAAGCAGATGGGGAATATTGACTGGAAGAAGTCTGCTGTTTCGATTGAACGGCTGATTCGGGGATTAAATCCGTGGCCGAGCGCTTTTACAAAATTAGACGGGAAAACTTTAAAAATCTGGCGTGCCGGCACAGAAGCCGGAGGAAGCGGTAAAGACGCCGGAAAAGTAGTTTTTGTGGACAAAAAAGAATTAAAAGTGCAGACAGGAAATGGGGTTTTATCTTTGCTTGAAGTGCAGCTGGAAGGAAGAAAGCGCATGGATATAGAGTCTTTCTTAAGAGGGGTTGAGATTGAAGTGGGGACGATGTTGACGCAGTATTAAGGAAAAGGGGGCACTGGGATGTGTTTTAGAATTTTTAGTTTGATTTCATTTACATAACAGCATATGCAAAATTTGATATAGAATTGAAAGGATTTTAAATGATATGAGATATGGTTTTTGGTGGGATCCCACGTATATTTTAGTTGTAATTGGGGCTGTGATTTGTATGCTTGCATCGGCAAGGGTGAAAAGTACGTTTCACAAATATTCCGGCAGGCGCAGCATGAGTAATTTAACTGGCGCACAGGCAGCCGAGCGTATTTTGTACCGGGCTGGTATTTTCGACGTCTCGATACGCCATGTTTCGGGTAGTTTGACAGATCATTACGATCCAAGGAATAAGACGTTGAATCTGTCCGACAGCGTGTATGGGTCTGCTTCTGTGGCAGCGGTCGGCGTAGCGGCGCATGAATGTGGACACGCCATTCAGCATCAGAAAAATTATGCTCCGCTTACGGTTCGGGGTGCGATTGTTCCGGTGGCAAATATCGGTTCTACACTGGCGTGGCCGTTGATTTTGCTGGGGCTGTTTTTTTCCAGCAGTACGGGGACGCTTTTGATGAATATCGGAATACTGTGTTTTTCTTTTGCTGTTATTTTTCAGCTTGTGACGCTTCCGGTTGAATTTAATGCGTCGGGCAGGGCGCTTTCGATCTTAAAAGAAACTGGAATTTTAAATTCTGACGAACTTCCAATGACGCGCAAAGTTTTGCATGCAGCGGCGCTTACTTATGTGGCAAGTGCAGCGGCGGCAATTTTACAGCTTTTGCGTTTGCTTATTTTAGTAGGAGGCAGAAATGACGACTGATTCCCCAAATATTCGGGCGTTGGTACTTGAACTATTGCTTGCTGTGCTAAAAGATGGGGAGTACAGCCACATTGTCCGTTCTGCTGTTCTAGAAAAATACCAGTATCTGACGAAACAGGAAAGAAGTTTTCTGACACGCCTGACAGAAGGCGTGTTAGAACGTCAAATAGAACTCGACTATATTATTAATCAATTTTCCAAAACAAAAACAAACAAAATGAAACCGCCAATCCGCTGTATCCTGCAGATTGGCGTTTACCAGCTGAAATATATGGATTCCGTTCCGGCGTCTGCTGCCTGTAACGAAGCGGTACGCCTTACGGCCAAAAAGGGATTTTCTACTTTAAAAGGATTTGTCAATGGAGTGCTCCGTAATATCGGTAGAAATATAGACAATATTACATATCCGGATGAAAAAAAGCAGCCGTTTTTTGCGTATTCTGTCCGCTTTTCCATTCCAGAGTGGATTCTTAGGCAATGGGAAAAAGACTATGGCTGGGAAAAAACAAAATCTATTGCAGAATCTTTTCAAACAAAAGTAAGGACGTGTATTCGGGTCAACCGGATGAAAACGACGCCCGAAAAATTGTTACATTCATTTCAAAAGCAGGGGATTTTTGCAGAACGTATTTGTCTGCCAAAATATCCTGATTTTGATTCTGCTATGTATATGTCCGGTTATGATTATTTGGCGGGAATACCGGAGTTTTTGCAAGGAATGTTTACAGTTCAGGATATTAGTTCTATGCTTGTCACTCAGATTGCTGCCCCAAAACCCGGCGGATATGTAATTGACGTCTGCAGCGCGCCTGGTGGAAAAAGTATTCATGCCGCTGAATTTATGCAGGGGGAAGGTTTTGTAGAAGCGAGGGATTTGACAGAATATAAAGTAAGCCGTATGAAAGAAAACATCATAAGAAGCGGCATGAAAAATATCCGCGCCCGTCAAATGGACGCCCGTATTTTAGAAGAAGAATCCATTGCAAAAGCCGACCTTGTTATTGCGGACTTGCCCTGTTCGGGTCTTGGCACGTTACGGAAAAAGCCGGAAATCCGCTACCGGATAACAGAAGAAGACGAAAAAAATCTAGCCGCGCTGCAAAGGGAAATTCTTTCAGTTGTATGTCAGTATGTAAAACCTGGCGGAACCCTGATGTTTTCCACATGTACCATAGACCGCATGGAGAACGAGGAAAACACCGCATGGTTTTTAAAACAAAATCCGCAGTTTTCACTTGTGTTTGAACGGCAGTTTTTCCCGGATGAAGGAGAATTGGACGGATTTTATATTGCACGTTTTGATTTTAAAAATGACTAAGCATAAAATTTGGAATAGAGGAAATTATGACAGAAAAACCAGAAATCAAATCCATGAATTTAAAAGAACTTACAGAATTTGTCGTAAGGCTGGGCGAAAAGCCTTTTCGGGCAAAACAGCTCTATCAATGGATGCACCAAAAACTATCTGCATCTTTTGATGAAATGACGAATCTTTCCGTTTCGTTTCGCGAGACATTAAAACAAACATCTACATATACCGTATTAAAGCGGGCGGACGTACAAATTTCCAATGTAGACGGCACCAGAAAATACTTATTTTTATTAGAGGACGGAAACGTTGTGGAAAGTGTTCTTATGCGTTATAAATATGGGAATTCCGTCTGCATTTCTTCGCAGGCCGGATGCCGTATGGGATGCCGTTTCTGCGCTTCCGCCATTGGGGGATTGAAAAGAAATCTGCTTCCTTCTGAAATGCTCGAACAGATTTACCGTATACAAACCGATACCAAAGAGCGTGTATCAAATGTAGTCGTTATGGGAACTGGAGAGCCACTTGATAATTATGATAATCTTTTAAAATTTATTGAATTAATAACAAATGAGGAAGGATTAAATATCAGCCAGAGAAACCTGACGGTATCAACCTGCGGAATCGTTCCGAATATACGAAAGCTGGCGGAAGAAAAACTTCAGATTACACTTGCACTTTCGCTTCATGCTTCTTCCCAGAAAAAGCGGAAAGAACTCATGCCGGTTGCAGCCAAATATGATATATACGAAGTCATTGGCGCCTGCCAGTACTACTTTGAACAGACGGGCAGGCGGATTACATTTGAATATAGTTTAGCGGAAGGCATAAACGATACCGAAGAAGACGCGAAAGCTTTGGCCGAACTGGTTTCAGACATTAACTGCCATGTCAACCTGATTCCGATTAACCCTGTAAAAGAACGCGAGTTTGTCGGTTCCAGCCAGGCCGCAGCCAAAGCATTCCGGCAAAAACTAGAAGTAAACAGAATAAACGCCACAATCCGGAGGGAAACCGGCAGAGACATTGACGCCGCCTGCGGGCAGCTTCGAAGAAAATATATCGAAACCGTTTCTTAAATCTGCTTTTCGTTCTGCGCTACATTTTACTTGTCCTTTCCGCCCTATTGTGCTAGAATATGGGAAGTATTGCAATTATGGAAAGGCAGGTGGATTCTGTGCAGGCGTTTTCAATGACGGATATTGGGAGACATCGGAAGATGAATCAGGATTATGTCTATATATCAAAGCGGCCGGTGGGTAATCTGCCGAATCTTTTTATTGTAGCAGATGGAATGGGCGGACATAATGCCGGAGAGTATGCTTCCAGACATACTGTGAATACGATTGTATCATCAGCGGCATCTTCCGATCTTATACAGCCTGCTGCAATTTTAGGAGAGGCGATAAAAGCAGCAAATAAGGAATTGATACGGCAGGCTTCGTTAGATATGTCGATGTGGGGTATGGGTACGACAGTAGTAGCCGCTGTGATTTTGGAAAACCGGCTTTATGCGGCAAATGTAGGAGACAGTCGGCTTTATATAGTAAATAAGAGCATTACCCAGATTACAAAAGACCATTCTTATGTAGAAGAGATGGTCAGGCGTGGAGAAATTGCGAGAGAAGATGCAAGGCTGCATCCGGATAAAAATATCATTACAAGAGCAGTCGGGGCTTTAGAGGAAATTGAAATCGACTTTTTTGAGGAAGAGCTTGCGTATGGAGATGAGATACTTTTGTGTTCAGACGGACTGACCAATATGATAGAAGATGAGCAGATTTATGAGATTATAAAAATGCAGGAAGATGTTTGTGAACAGGCGGATAAGCTGATTGAAACTGCCAATCAAAATGGTGGAAAAGATAATATTACCGTAGTAATTGTAGATCCGTTTTTAGAGTGATCACCCGAATGATATGGAAGGAGTAATTTATGCCAACAGCAGGGACGTTTGTAGCAGATCGCTATGAAATTATAGGAAAAATCGGTTCTGGCGGTATGTCAGATGTATATAAAGCAAGAGATCATATTTTAGGTCGGAATGTTGCGATAAAAGTATTAAAACAGGAGTTCAGCGAAGACGTCAATTTTGTGATGAAGTTCCGTACAGAAGCACAGTCAGCAGCGGGAATGGAGCATCCAAACATTGTCAATATCTATGATGTCGGCAGTGAATCCGGAATGCACTATATTGTGATGGAATACGTAGAAGGCGTCACATTAAAGACGTATATTGAAAAGAAAGGACAGCTTACCTATAAAGAAGCAGCCAGTATTGCGATTCAGATTAGCAGAGGTATGGAAGCAGCCCATGCCAAAAATATTATCCACAGGGATATTAAACCTCAAAATATTTTGATTTCCACAGAGGGAAAGGCGAAGGTTACTGATTTTGGGATTGCAAAAGCCGTTTCAAATAATACAATTAATGCAGATGTAATGGGATCTGTACACTATGCTTCGCCGGAACAGGCGCGTAATGGGTTTGTAGACAATAAAAGCGATATTTATTCGCTTGGAATCGTCATGTATGAAATGGTGACGGGGCGCGTGCCTTTTGACGGTGAGACAACGGTATCGATTGCAATTCAGCATTTGCAGGAGGAAATGACAGCGCCAAGCGTTTATGCGCCGGAACTTCCGATTAGTTTAGAAAAGATTATTATAAAGTGTACCCAGAAAAGTCCTGACCGCAGGTATCATAACGTCAGTGAACTTCTGGTTGATTTAAAACAGGTACTGGTTCATCCAAATGAGGATTTTGTGACAATTTCTGATGGAATCCAAAGCAAGACTAAAATGATTGAGCCAAATGAAGTAAAGAAAATCAAAAGCGCCAGAGCTGCGCGTCAGGAAGAAGTAAGGCCAAAAGAACCAGAGATAGAAGAAGAGGATGATGAGGAAGAAGAGGACGGATTTTTAAATCCAAAACTTGAAAAAGCCATAACAATCGGCGGTATTGTCGCTGCGTTGATTATTATTGTGCTCATTATCTATTTTGTCGGAAATGTATTTGGGTTATTTAAAGGGGCTCCTGATAAAGTCAAAGATAATGATACAGAAACGAGCGAACCGTCGGTAATCAATACAGAAAAAGAAAAAACCGAACAAGTAAAGATGGTTAACGTGAAAGGGCTGACAGTTGCAGAAGCAAGAACTGAGTTAAGTAAGATTGGCCTTGGTCTGTATGAGCAGGGAACACAGGCTTCGGAACAGTATGAAAAAGGGCAGATTATGTCTCAGGATGTAGAAGAAGGGACAGAAGTAGATATTCATACGACAATCAACGTCTATGTCAGCACAGGAGCAGGAGAAATAAAAATACCCAATATCGTAGGTTATGACAGTGAAGCGGCAATGAATATGCTGACCGACCAGGGATTTGTGCCAAATCGTAAGTATGAATACAGCGATACGGCAGCTTCCGGAAAAGTCATTTCCCAGGATCCGGCAGGCGATACTGCGGCGAAAAAAGGCGATACGGTAACGCTTGTTGTCAGCCAGGGCAAAGAAGCAGTTGCAGTGCCGGATGTGTACAACCGTTCACAGGAAGAAGCGACAAATATGCTGACGCAGGCAGGGCTTACGGTTACAAGTACCACTACGGAGCCAAGCGATACCGTACCAAAAGGGAACGTGATCAATCAAAGTATTCCTTCTGGTAAATATGTAGACCGCGGAACGGGAGTCACTCTGGTGATTAGTTCTGGAAGCAACAAGACGTTTTATTATTGCAAAGCGACTATTTCAGCGCCGGACAGCGATGAAGTTGTTTCGGCAGATATTGTGTTGACAGGTTCAAACGGAACACAGATACAGACATGGTCGGGTATTAAGATTTCAAGCTTCCCTTATTCGATTACTGCAAGTGATATTGAAAACTGTGACAGTGGAACGATTAAAGTGACTTGGTATTTATCAGACGGAACTTCCAGGGAGCAGACAGAAAATGTGATGTTTACAAAACAGTAGCAGGGCAGTTTATGAAAGGGAAAATTATCAAAGGAATTGCCGGATTTTATTATGTAAATACAGAAACATCCGGTATCTATGAGTGTAAAGCGAAAGGTATTTTCCGAAATCGGAAGATAAAACCTTTGGTTGGAGATATTGTAGAAATTGATATTCTCAATGAAACCGAAAAAGAAGGTACCATTGTAGAAATTTCAGAGAGAAAAAATGAACTGGTTCGTCCGGCGGTTGCAAATATCGATCAGGCGCTTTTGATTTTTGCAGCTGCCAGGCCGAAGCCTGATTTTCATTTGTTAGACCGTTTTTTAGTGCAGATGAAATATCAGCAGATTCCGGCGGCGGTTTGTTTTAATAAAGTTGATTTGATTGGAGAAAAAGAGCGGGAAGAATTGGAGTTGATTTATCGGGATTGTGGATTTCCTGTTCTTTTTACAAGTACGTTAGAGCATACCGGAATGGAAGATTTGCTTTCCTTATTGCGGGGCAAGACGAGCGTAGCGTCCGGTCCGTCCGGTGTTGGAAAATCATCCATTGTCAATTTTCTGCAAAAAGAGATTGAGATGGAAACGGGCGAAATCAGCAGAAAAATTAAACGTGGAAAAAATACAACGAGACATTCCCAGCTGATTTCTATTGAAGAAGATGCGTATCTGATGGATACGCCGGGATTTGCTTCGTTAGAAATGTTAGGGCTTTGCGCGGCGGATTTGTGGATGTATTATGAAGAGTTTCTTCCGTATGAGGCTTTGTGCAGATTTCAGGGATGCAGCCATATCCATGAGCCGGACTGCGGAATCAAACAGGCCCTTTTGGAAGGAAGTATTCATTCGAAACGATACGATAGTTATGTCAGTATCTATAATGAATTGAAAGAACATGAAAAATTTGAATGGAGGAAGCCATGAATTGTTTATCACCGTCCCTTCTGTCAGCAGATTTTGCCAATTTAGGCAGTCAGGTAGCGCTATTGGATGAAGCAGGCGCGCAGTATGTGCATATTGATGTGATGGATGGAATGTTTGTACCGAGCATTTCTATGGGTCTTCCTGTGATTCGTTCCATTCGTCCGGCCAGCGACAGAATTTTTGATGTGCATTTGATGATACAGGAACCGGACCGTTATATTGATGAGTTTGTGAAAGCCGGAGCCGATATTATTACGGTACATGCGGAAGCCTGTATTCATTTAGACCGTACGGTACAAAAGATTAAAGAAAACGGAATTTTAGCCGGAGTAGCGGTAAATCCGGCAACTTCATTATCTGTCTTAGAATATATTTTAAGCGAAGTGGATATGGTTTTGGTAATGACGGTAAATCCAGGTTTTGGAGGACAAAAGCTGATACCGTATACAATTGATAAAATCAGAGATTTAAAGCATATGCTGTACAAAAGGAACTTAAAGACGGATATTGAAGCAGACGGCGGCGTAACGCTTGAGAACGTAGAAAGCGTGTTAGAAGCCGGGGCAAATATTGTCGTTGCCGGAAGCGCGGTATTTTCCGGTGATGTGGAAGTGAATGTGAAACACTTTTTAGAATTGATGGCGGTGTAAATGGAAATGAAACGTGCAGTAATACTAACAGGGGGCAGGATTGAGGAATCGTTCTGCCTGGAATATTTGGAAAAGCAGCCTTTTGACTTCTATATTGCAGTAGATTCAGGGCTGCAGTTTTTTTACAAAAATCATTTGAACCCCGATTTAATCGTAGGAGATTTTGATTCGGTGAGTGGCGAAGCGCTTCATTATTTTGAAAGACAAAAAGAAGTAAAATGGCTGCGCCTGATACCGGAAAAAGATGATACGGATACAGAATGTGCAGTCCGACAGGCAGTTTTGCAGGGATATGGGCAGATTCATATTCTGGGAGGAACCGGAAGCCGTTTGGATCATATGATGGCGACCGTCGGGCTTTTGGGAATGGCATTAGAAGAGAATGTAGAAATACTGCTGCTTGATTCCCATAATCGGGCGCGAATGATAGATCACAAACTTGTGATTACAAAAAAAGAACAGTATGGGAATTATGTTTCACTTTTGCCGGTTACGCCAAAAGTGACCGGGGTTACTTTAAAAGGTATGAAATATCCGCTTTCGGATTATACAATGGTTTCTTATAAATCATTGGGAGTCAGTAATGAAATCGTAGAAGACGCTGCAGAGATATATTTAAAGGATGGAGCGCTTTTGGTGGTGGAGTCTAAGGACTAGCATATATTTTCAGACGTACTTGCAAAAAAACGTTAGTTATAGTAATATTATGCTGAATTTATCGTTAATAACTGGATAAAGATGAAGCTTTATTCAAGACATACAACATTCCGAAGGAGGAATATAAAAACATGAAACTAGGCATCGTTGGGCTTCCCAATGTAGGGAAGAGCACTTTATTTAATTCATTGACAAAAGCAGGGGCGGAATCCGCCAATTATCCATTTTGTACGATTGATCCCAATGTAGGGATTGTCGCTGTGCCGGATGAGCGATTAAAGCGTCTGGGCGACATGTATCAGTCCAAAAAAGTAACGCCGGCAGTCATTGAATTTGTAGATATCGCAGGTCTTGTAAAGGGCGCCAGTAAAGGAGAGGGGCTGGGCAACCAGTTTCTTGCAAATATCCGTGAAGTAGATGCCATTGTGCACGTTGTCCGTTGTTTTGAAGACGGAAATGTGATTCATGTCGATGGAAAAGTTGATCCGGCCCGCGATATTGAGACAATAAATTTAGAGCTTATTTTTTCTGATATAGAAATTTTAGAGCGCAGGATTGCAAAGACGAAAAAAGGCGCGAGAATGGATAAAGCGCTTGCCAAAGAATTAGATTTGCTGGAGCGTTTGAAACAGTATTTAGAAGACGGCAAAATGGCAAGGACCTTTGAATTGTCAGATGATGAAGAGGAAAACGCATGGTTTGCTTCCTATAATCTTTTGACCGGAAAGCCCGTTATTTATGCGGCAAATGTTTCCGAGGAGGAACTTGCAGACGATGGGGCATCCAATGATTTTGTACAAAAAGTGCGTGCGCTGGCAGCAGAGGAAAACAGTGAAGTATTTGTGATTTGCGCTCAAATAGAACAGGAGATTGCAGAACTGGACGATGACGAAAAGGCAATGTTTTTAGAAGAACTGGGATTAAAGGAATCCGGTCTTGAGAAATTGATAAAAGCCAGTTACAGTCTGCTTGGTTTGATTAGCTATCTGACTGCCGGAGAAGATGAGACAAGGGCATGGACGATTGTCAAAGGAACAAAAGCGCCGCAGGCGGCAGGTAAAATTCATACAGATTTTGAACGTGGGTTTATCCGTGCAGAAGTTGTCAATTACCAAGACCTTTTAGATAGTGGAAGTTTATCTGCGGCGAAAGAAAAAGGGATTGTCGGATTAGAAGGAAAAGAGTATATTGTAAAAGACGGAGACGTTATGCTGTTTCGGTTTAATGTATAAGGAATAGGACAAAAACAAACGGAATAGACTAAAAGAAAAAAGATAAGGGGTCTTCCGATGCGTTTGTGTGAACTGCAGGAAAAGGAAGTCATTAATGTTTGCGACTGCAAATGTCTGGGCAACGTAATCGACATTGAATTTAACGAACAGACGGGTTGTATCAAGGCATTAATCATACCCGGACCATGCAAATTGTTTGGTATGTTTGGACATGAATTTGAAATTTGTATTCCGTGGAAATGTATTATCCGTATTGGGTCGGATATTATTCTGGTTGAAATCAAAGAGGAAGATTGCAGAAGAAAATTATAGGAGGATTTTGGATGAAATGTCCATATTGCAGCAGTGAGAATACAAGGGTGATTGATTCTAGACCTGCAGATGATAATTATTCCATTCGGCGCAGACGAATGTGTGATGAATGTGGGAAACGTTTTACTACATATGAAAAAATAGAAACGATTCCATTGATTGTAATCAAGAAAGACAATAACAGGGAACAATATGACCGTTCGAAGATTGAAGCGGGAATTTTACGTGCCTGTCATAAACGCCCGATTTCGGTGGATCAGATTAATAATCTGGTCGATGAAATAGAGACTGAGATTTTTAACCGCGAAGAGAAAGAAATATCAAGCGCTTTCATTGGTGAAATTGTAATGGACAAGCTCAAAGATTTAGAGGCTGTTGCATATGTCAGATTTGCTTCTGTTTACCGCGAATTTAAAGACGTCAATACATTTATGAATGAATTGAAAAAAATACTGGATACCTAAGGAGTATATATGAGGCATATTTTATATCCGGATGAATATCTGCCGTCTGCTTATCAGATTGATTATGACAAATTGTATCAAAAAGGATGCAGGGGTTTGATTTTTGATATTGATAATACGTTAGTGCCGCATGGGGAACCGGCGGACAGACGTGCGTTAGACTTATTTTTGGATCTAAAGGAACTGGGGCTTGACTGCGTGCTTCTTTCAAATAATAAGGAGCCCAGAGTCAAGATGTTTGCAGACAAAGCTGGTGTGCGTTATATTTTTAAAGCCAAAAAACCCTCGCCGAAAAATTACCGCCAGGCAATGCAGTGGATGGGTACAGACTGTGGCAGCACAATATTTATCGGGGATCAGATTTTTACAGATATTGTGGGGGCAAAACTCGCGGGAATTCACGCGATACTGGTAGAGCCAATAAATCCTAAAGAAGAAATTCAGATTGTATTAAAGCGTTACATCGAAAAAATTGTATTGTTTTTTTATAGGAGGAGTTTATGAAAATTGCAATTGGAAACGACCACGCAGCCGTAGAACTGAAAAATCAAATTGTGGAATATGTAAAGGAATTAGGGCATGAAGTAGAAAATTATGGGACAGACAGCAATGCGTCCTGTGATTATCCAATTTATGGGAAAAAAGTAGCAAAGGCAGTCGCAATGGGCAGTGCAGACTGCGGAATTTTAATCTGTGGGACCGGAGTTGGAATTTCGGTTGCGGCGAATAAAGTCAGGGGAATCCGCGCAGCGGTTTGTTCGGAACCGGTGACGGCAAGACTTGTCAGAGAACATAATAATGCAAATATTATCGCATTCGGCGCTCGGATTGTAGGAGCAGAAATGGCAAAGGAAATTGTAAAAGCTTATTTGGCAGCGGAGTTTTTGGGAGGAAGACATGAAAAGCGGGTACATATGATAGAAGTGGAAGAGGGGGAATCGTTGATATGAAAAGAAGATATTTCATACCGTTGCTTGCAGCAGCGGCTGTATGTGTGGGGAGCTTGGGAGTTGAGGTATCAGCAGCAGAAGAACAGATATTAAATGGAAATGGCGTTGAAGCCAGGTTTGAGGAAGCGACGGGTAAAGTTAGTCTGTATCTGTGTCGGGAAGATGGAAGCGCAGTACAAATGAGCGAGCCGTCCTTTATTAGTTGTCCGGTAGTAAGAGGAAAATCGGTGACTGATTTTAAGGATTTTGAATGTGTAGTAGAAGAAAATATACATGGAACAGCAGGAACAGGAAATAAAATGACAGTCACTTCTAAGTCTTCCAGTACTGGATTAAAACGTATTTGCGTGCTTGAATCCGTAGAAGACGTAGAGGGGCTTTTTTATATAAGCACAAGTTATCAGGCAGAATCTGCACAGGTAAATGTGGATAAATTTATAGACTGTGAATTTGCGTTAAACGATCCGGCGAAGACGGTTTGGAGCTATAATGGGGGCGGCGAAGGAGAGAAAAGTATTTATGATACGCTTCAGAAAATAGATCTGAGCGACAATCAGACGTTTCAAAGGGAAAATAAACAGGATCAGACTTCCGTTGGAATTCCGGCGGCAGATATTTATTCAGAAAACGGAGGTATTTCCATAGGAGACGCCAGCGTATCAAGAAGGGAGCTGTCCACGCCCATCAATGAAGCAGATAATACGGTTTATGCAAAAATCAGCAGGCCATCCCAGAAAATAGGAAGAGCGCAGACGGCCAACGCAGGAGAATGTTTTGTTTTCGTACATGGCGGGGACTATTATATGGGACTGAAAGGATACGCAGATGGTATGAGTAAACTGGGATTTGAAACGTTAGCGCCAGAGGAAATCCCAGACAGCAGCTATGATCTTCGTTGGGAAAGTATGGATTTGGAATCTGACTGGACATTAGATTTGATGATAGAAAAATTAGATGCGTTAAAAGAAATGGGTGTCAAACAGGTGACGCTCGACGACGGCTGGTATAATGATGCGGGAGAATGGGACTTAAATGAGGAGAAACTTCCAAATGGCGATGCAGATATGAAGCGTCTGACCGACGCGGTACATGAGCGGGGGATGACAGCTGTATTATGGTGGAGGCCGTGCGATGGAGGGGGCAGAGCGGGCAGCAGCCTATATAATGAGCATCCGGAGTATTTCGTGAAAAATCAGAAAGGTTCGATTGCGAAACTGGCAGGTCCCGGAGAATTGGACAAATTTCATGGAACAACCGGATATGCCCTTTGCCCGTCTTCTGAGGAAGCTGTACAAAGCCAGGTGGAGTTTGTTAGAAAAGCAGTTGAAACATGGGGATTTGACGGATTAAAAAGCGATTATGTCTGGAGTATCCCAAAATGTTATAATAAGGCGCATCAACATGAAAGGCCGGAGGAATCTACGGAAAATCAGGCGGTTTTTTATCGGGAAATTTATTTGGAACTAAAAAAATGCAATCCGGACGCTTTTCATCTGTTATGCAACTGCGGGACGCCCCAGGATTATTATTCTCTGCCCTATGTAACGCAGATAAAAACGGCAGATCCGTCAAGTGTGGATCAGACGAGACGGAGGGTAAAAGCATATAAGGCATTGTGCGGCGATTATTTTCCGGTTTCGACAGACCACAATGAAATCTGGTATCCTTCTACTATTGGTACAGGGGCAGTACTGATTGAAAAGAGGGATATGAGCGGCGGTATGCAGGCCGAATATGAGCGTTGGTTAGAAATTGCGCAGAAAACAGAGCTTCAAAAGGGACGCTTTATCGGGGATTTATACAGCTATGGTTTTGACCCGTATGAAACGTATGTGATAGAAAAAGACGGTATGATGTATTATGGATTTTATCGGGATGGCACAAAATTTAGTCCTGAGCAAAATCCGGATATTGAGCTGAAAGGACTTGATCCGGATAAAATTTATCGGATTGTAGATTATGTGAATAATCAAGTGGTTGCTACAAATGTCCCGGGAAACCAGGCGGTAATTTCAAAAGAATTTTCCGATTATCTTTTGGTTTATGCGAAAGAGCTGGATAAACCAGATAAAGATCCAATTCCAGTAAAAGAGACATTGATAGAAGATTCGGATTCGGCTCTCGTATATGAAGGAAACTGGACGAGGGAACAGGGCGAAGCATATTCTGGCGGAAGCTGCAAATACACATCTGAATCATCCGCAGAAGTTTCCTTAACATTTGAGGGAGACAGTGTAGAATGGTATGGAAAGACGGATACGGATTTCGGAAGCGCAGAAGTTTATATAGATGGAACGCTGGATGAGGAAGTATCCTGCATGGGAGATGCTGCGACAGGGGTAAAACTCTATGAGAAAACAGGGCTTTTAGATGGTGAACATACAATACGGATTGTATGTAAAGAACCTATGATAGATATAGATTATCTGATTTATAAACAAACGGAGTCCGATGGAGAGGGAACGTTAGTAGCAGTGGAAGGCGTCACGCTAAACCCTTTAGAATTAACAATCCGGGATACGTCAGAATATAAACTGATTGCAGTAATTACACCAGAAAATGCAACAAACAAAAATGTTACATATACCAGTTCAAGGCCGGATGTTGCACATGTAGATGAAAAAGGTATCGTAACTGCCAGAAAGAACGGAACAGCAGTGATTACTGTGCAAACTGAAGATGGAAAGAAAACAGCTGAGTGTAAAATTACTGTTGCGATACCGGGTGCAGATTTGAAAGACGAATTAGAAACAGCGATAGCGGAAGCAGAAGAGTTACGAAAAGACAAAGAGCATTATACAAAGCTCAGCATGGCAGTATTTGAAATCGCATACGAGAAACTGCTGAACCGTTTACAGGATGCTTCGGAAAAAGAAGTCCGGCAGCTTTTGGAGAATCTTATCAATGCAAAAAATGGATTAGTAACCCATAAAGAACAGGCAGTAAAAGATTTGAATACAGTACTTCGTATTGTAAGGGGAGTGAAAAACGACGGCAATGCGGACGGCAAATATACAAAAGAAAGCTGGGATATATTTGAAGAGGTATATGAAAAAGCCAGTGAAAGCGTCGATACGGCAGATGTGGAAGAACTCAAACAACGAAAGCAAAATTTACGGGCGGCGTACGATGGTTTGCAAATAGAAAATTTGCCCATTCAAAAGATTACGCTGGCTGTTCCAATCGGATTAAAAGTATCAGCAGTCAGCGCCGGAGCACAGATTTCATTTCAGAAAGTTGCAAATGCTGCTTATTATGAGATATACCGTAAATCCGGCAGTGGAGAATTTGTAAAAGTGGTTGCGACGACATTTACTACTTTTGTGGACAGAAGCGCGCCAAAAGGCGAAACATCCATTTATACAGTCGCTGCGGTTCCGGCGGCCAATGATACGGCTTTTACAAAAAGTGCGGCCAGCCCTGGTGTGAGCGTAACACTTCCAAAAGAGAAGGCAGTCGTTTTGGCGGCGCCGGCAGGGGTAAAAGCGGTAAGTAAAGCGACGGGGGTACAGATTACATTCCAAACAGTACAAAACGCTGCTTTTTATGAAATTTATCGTAGGATTGGAAATGGAGAGGCGCTAAAGATTGCTGAGGTTACAACAACTGCTTATTTGGATTCGTCCGTATCTGCCGGGCAAAGCGTGACGTATACCGTTGTTGCCGGCGCCGCTAATTATGCCAATAGCGCTGAAAGCTCTGCTGTAAGCCTGACTCTGCCAAAAGCAGTATCGGGACTGAAAGTAAAAGCAGCTGCAGGCAAAGTCAGGATTCGTTTTCAGAAAGTAAAGGGAGCGAATAGTTATTTAATTTATCGTTCTACAAGCAAAAATGGCAAATACAAAAAAATAAAAACATTAAAAGCAAATAACACTTCTTATACTGATAAAAAGATAAAAAAAGGAAAGACTTATTATTATAAGGTAGTAACGAAAAAAGGATCTGCTTTTGGTGTTCCCAAGAAGGGGAAAAAAGTGAAAATAAAGAAATAAGAAACAGCCTATCTTAGAGAATAATAGAAAAAAAGGTTGAAATATCACGACTTTTATTATAGAATTGTACAGGTGGCTAAGTCCGATATGTATTTAAGGAGGAAAATTTATGATTTCAGCAGGAGATTTTAGAAATGGTATTACAATAGAAGTTGAAGGTAATATTTTTCAGATTATTGAATTTCAGCATGTGAAACCGGGAAAAGGGGCAGCATTTGTCAGAACAAAATTAAAGAATATTAAGAGCGGCGGTATCGTTGAGAAGACATTCCGTCCGACAGAGAAATGCCCGCAGGCGCGTATTGACAGAAAAGATTATCAGTACTTATATGCAGACGGCGATTTATTCTATTTTATGGATGTGGAAACATATGACCAGATTGCGCTCAGCCAGGACGATATCGGGGATGCTTTAAAATTTGTAAAAGAAAATGAAATGGTAAAAGTATGTTCTCATAATGGAAATGTATTTGCAGTGGAACCGCCTCTGTTTGTAGAATTGCAGATTACAGATACAGAGCCGGGATTTAAAGGCGATACAGCAACAGGGGCTACGAAGCCGGCTGTCGTAGAGACTGGAGCTACGGTATATGTTCCGCTTTTTGTCAATCAGGATGACGTGATTAAAATTGACACTAGAACGGGAGAGTACTTATCCAGAGTATAGGTTGTCATTTCTCCATATCCTTGGAGAAACACCGTAGACATTTTTAAAAGCCCTTGAAAAATGAAGAGGGTTGTCATATCCGACTGCGCTGCTGATGTCTCCAATGGAGAGCTTTGTCAGTTTCAGAAGTTCAGAAGCTTTTGTCATGCGGTAGTTTAATAAAAATTCTTGAGGAGTCCGTCCAATGGACTCCTTAAATATTTTCCCGAAATAACTGCGATTTAATCCGCAGTGGTCGGCAATGTCTTCCACTGAAATGTCATTGTGGAAATTCTGTTCAATAAAATTTATCGCTTCATGGATGTAAAAATCCCGCAGCCTTCCTCCTTTTTTCAGCCGGATAGAAGAAATGGAGCGGGTCAGAGCGTCTAAAACGAGATACATATGTCCAATCAAATGAAAAGGCGACATATCTCCATGTTGTGCGATATACAACATTTCATTCATCATTTCTTCCCGCAGGATATGAGAACTTGCATGGTAAATCGGCGAATTTACAGAAAGTCCTGCGATTTCAAGCGTTTCTTTGATACGCAGTCCGTCAAATTCAATCCAGACATATTCCCACGGCAGATTTTTATCCGCAATATACATATTAATCTGATTTGGAAAAATCATAAATCCCTGTCCGCTTTTGACAGAATAAGTCCTGGTAGTTCCTTCGGAATCATCAGCATGTAAAATTCCGGTTCCAGATATTACATAGTGGAACAGGTAATGCGTTCTGGCCGCAGGACCAAAGGCATGGGACGGTTTGCAGCGTTCCCAGCCAAACTGATATAAACTTAAATCGATAAAATTTTCATTTGGAAATACAGAAAACAGAAGATCTTTCACAGTATGACACACTCCTTTTTTAGCAATACCTTATGAGTATAACTGAAAATATACCAAAATGCCACTACATTTTCATATATTGTAAAAAAGTTGCATAATGATATATATAAGAAAAAATCATGCTATTTATAGACGCATTTTGGAATGTTAGAATAAGGTCATCCATTGGGAGAGTGCAAAATAAGATGTTTTGCACTTTCCGGCACAATAAAAAAAGGAAAGGAGAGCATGGTAATGAAGGGAAAGAGAAAGGGCTTATTATGGACAGCCGCCATTCTTAGCATAGGGGGTCTGGCTGGCTGCAGCGGGCAGGCAAAAGACGGTAAAATCGAGATTGAGCTGGTGCACTATAAGCCGGAGGCGGTGGATTTGTTTGAAGAGATGGAGGAAAAGTTCAACAGTACGCATGATGACATCCATTTGACGATTTCATCGCCGAACGATGCAATGACAATTTTGAAAACGAGGTTTGTCAGAGAGGATTATCCAGACATACTTGGAATTGGAGGAGATATAAATTTCTCTTATTTTGTTGATTCCGAGATTCTGGCAGATGTATCGGAATACGAGGGGCTTTCCGATATTAAGGAGTCGTATCTTGATATTTTAGACGGGCTTGAGTTTGTGCCGACTGAAGGAATATACGGCGTTCCTTATGCGGCAAATGCGTCCGGCGTCTTATATAATCGGGAAATGTTCAAAGAACATGGCTGGGAAATTCCCAAAACCTGGGATGAATTGATAGAGCTTTGTGAGACAATTCAATCCGAAGGAATTTTGCCGTTTTATTTTGGGTATAAAGATGTTTGGACTTGTCTTGCGCCTTGGAATTCACTTGCAGTTGGACTTGCGCCGTCTGATGTGTGCCAGCAGGTGAATGCAGGTGAAACGACATTTTCCAAAGAGTATCGGGAGACGTCGGAAAAAATGTTAAAATTATTGGAATATGGAGAGGAAGGGCCGTTTGCATATGATTATAACAGCGCGTGTACAGCGTTTGCAAATGGGGAATCCGCGATGTATACCATTGGAAGTTATGCAGTTCCACAGGTAAAATCAGTCAATCCGGATATGGATATTGATTCGTTTGTGATGCCAGGAAATGAAAAGGCTAAAGGAAATACGCTTAATTCCGGTGTGGATTTGATGCTTGCAGTGACGAAAGAATGTGAAAATAAAGAAGCGGCTTATGAGGTAATTTCTTTTCTGTTAGAAGATGAGAATGTGCAGGCTTATATAAATGATCAAAATGGAGTGCCCTGTAAGAAAGGAGAATTTACGCTTGCGCCGAATTTGGACGGTATGAAGCAGTTTATCGACGAAGGGAATATGACAGATTACCAGGATCATTATTATCCGGCGGAAATGGCAGTCGATGCGCAGATTCAGACATTTTTGATTGAACAGGACGTAGACGCATATCTGAAAAAGTTTGATAAGGACTGGGCAAGGTACAATCGTGATATCATTCGTAAAGTAGAAGAATACAACGAAGAAAACCAGCAGAAAGGGGAGTAAAAAAAATGAAAAAAATGAATAACAAAGAGCGGACATTTGCACTTATGACAATACCGATTCTTATCTTGTTTTTTGCTTTTAATACACTGCCTTTAATCAAAGGTTTTGTGTACAGTTTTACGAATTTTAAAGGATATGGCACGTATGATTATGTCGGGCTGCGCAATTACATGGATTTATTTACTGACGGCCGTGTGGGGAACTCTTATTTATTTACAATAAAATTTGCAATTTTAACAACAATCGTTGTAAATGTAATAAGCCTAATTCTTGCACTTGCTTTAAACAGTAAAATCAAATTTAAAAGTGCGTTAAGAGGGGCGTATTTTATTCCGAATATATTAGGCGCTCTGGTAGTGGGTTATATTTTCAATTACTTTTTTACCTATATTGTTCCGGCAGTGATTGACATGATGGGTGGGAAAGGCACAAGTATCCTTGCCAGTACAAAATGGGCGTGGATTGCCATTGTAATTGTCTGTGCATGGCAGGCAGTGGCAATGAATACGATTATCTACATATCAGGGCTTCAGACGGTTCCAGAAGATGTGTACGAAGCGGGCGCGATTGACGGGGCGACGGGATGGCAGAGATTTAAGCATTTGACATTCCCGCTGATTATTCCATTTTTCAGCATTAATATGGTACTTTGTGTAAAAAACTTTTTAATGGTCTTTGATCAGATCGTAGCTTTGACGAAAGGCGGCCCGGCGCAGAGTACGGAATCAATCTCTTATTTGATTTACAACAATGGTATGTCAGGCGGACAGTTTGGTTTCCAGAGTGCAAACGCGGTATTATTCTTTATCATAATTGTTTTGTTCTCGGTTGCCCAGCTTACGATAACAGGTAAAAAGGAGGAGCAGTTATAATGGAAGAAAAAATCAAGGTAAAAGAAAAGTTTAATATACCGGTTACGATTCTTTTGTTTTTAGGGCTGATTACCATTGCATTTCCGCTTTATATGACGATTGTGATTGCATTTAAGCAGCCATCGGAAATGACAAATAGTATTTCAGGAATTTTATCATTGCCAAAACACTGGAGTTTTTCAAATTTTGCTGAGGCAATGCGCGTTACAGATTTTTGGCGCTCTCTTTTAAACAGTGTGCTGATTACAGCTGTTACCGTTGTGCTTTCTGTGGTGCTCCATTCCATGATTGGGTATGCAGTCGGCAGAAATAAGGCGCGCAAGAAATGGTATAATCTCGTATATATGTATGTTGTCAGCGGTATGTTTGTACCATTTGCTATTTTGATGATGCCTTTGGTAAAGCAGACCGCCCAGATGGGAATTGCAAATATATTTGGCGTTATTCTTTGCTATGTTGTATTTTATATGCCGATGAATTTAATGCTGTATTCCGGTTATCTGGTAAATATTCCGATTGCATTGGAAGAAGCGGCGCGTATTGACGGAGCGACAACATTTCGGACATTCTGGAAAGTTATTTTTCCAATTATGAAACCAATGCATGCGACGGTTGCAGTAATTACCGCTTTGAGCGTGTGGAATGACGTAATGACTCCTCTTGTAATTATGTCAGGCAGCGGCATCAATACGCTTCCGTTGGCTCAGATGTCGTTTCAGACACAGTTTGGTACAAATTACAATCTTGCGTTTGCTTCTTATCTGCTGGCTCTTTTGCCGATTTTGATTTTCTATATTGTCTGCCAGAAACAGATTTTAAACGGTGTTGTCAATGGAGCGGTAAAATAGGAGAAGCGGCGACTCTGTTTTTTACGCAGGCTAGATTAGGAGGACTGGATGAATATTTATTCAAATGAACAGAAATTATTTTTTACTTTACATACGAAACATACAACTTATCAGATGATGGTGGATGAATACGGCTTTTTGCTTCATTTATATTATGGAAGGAAAACATCGGGAACAATGGAGTATCTTCTTTCTTTTGCGGACAGGGGATTTTCGGGAAATCCTTCTTGCGTTGGGGCCGACAGGACGTATTCTATGGACGCGCTTCCGCAGGAACTGCCCTGTCAGGGAACGGGAGATTATAGAAGCCCTTCGATTGTGATTTTAAATTCAGACGGCTCATATGGATGTGATTTCCGTTATAAAGGCTACTTGTCCCGGAAGGGAAAGTATGCGCTTAAAAAGCTTCCGGCTGTGTATGCGGATGAGGAAGAAGCGGAGACATTGGAAATCTATTTGGAAGATACAGTTTCAAACGTACAGGTTACGCTTTTATACGGCGTGCTGCCTGAACTCGATATTATTACGAGAAGCGCCCAGATTACAAATGCGGGTTTTGGAAAAATATATTTGGAAAAAGCGCAGGCGGCTTGTCTGGATTTTGTAAATGGAGATTTTGATTTGATTAGTTTTTATGGCCGCCATGCAATGGAACGTAATTTCCAGCGGACGCCTGTTGTTCATGGGGCACAAGTGATTGGAAGCCGCAGGGGGACGTCAAGCCATCAGTATAATCCAATGCTGATTCTTGCGGATAAAGAAACAACAGAAGATGCCGGAAGCTGTTACGCTATGTCGTTTGTATTCAGCGGAAGTTTTAAAGGAGAAGTAGAATGGGATCAGTATAACCAGACAAGAGCGCTTTTAGGGCTTTCCGATGAATTGTTTTCCTATCCCCTTTTGGAAGGAGAGACATTTATTATACCAGAAGTTGTGCTTTCATATAGCAGGGACGGACTCGCAAAGTTGTCGCAAAACCTTCATAAATGTATTCGGAATCATCTTTGCAGGGGCAGTTATCAAACGGGCAGGCGGCCGGTTTTATTGAATAGTTGGGAAGCTTCTTATTTTGATTTCAATGGAGAATCTATTTTTCAGCTTGCAAAAGATGCGGCAGAACTTGGAATTGATATGATTGTGATGGACGACGGCTGGTTTGGAAAAAGAGACGACGACAACAGCGGTTTGGGCGATTGGTATGTCAATGAGGATAAATTGGGTGAATCGCTGGGTGCTTTGATTCAGAAGATTAATGGGATTGGATTAAAGTTTGGGCTCTGGTTTGAACCAGAGTCCGTCAATGAGGACAGTGATTTGTTTCGGATGCATCCGGATTGGGCGCTTAGAACGCCAAATCGGCTTCCAGTTCGGGCGAGAAACCAGCTTTTACTTGATTTTTCAAGGAAAGAAGTGGTTGACTATATTTTTGGGCAGGTATGTAATGTGCTCGACCAGGGAAATATCGAATATGTGAAATGGGATTTAAACAGGAGCCTGTGCGATTTTTATTCCAATGCTGCAAGTAATCAAGGCAGGGTTATGTACGACTATGTGCTGGGAGTATATGATTTTCTGGAACGTTTGATAAAACGGTATCCTAAAATCCTGATAGAAGGCTGCAGTGGCGGCGGCGGCAGGTTTGACGCCGGAATGTTTTATTATACGCCGCAGATTTGGTGCAGCGACAATACAGACGCCATAGATCGCGTCCGGATTCAGTTTGGCACATCATTTGGCTATCCTATTTCTGTGGTTGGATCGCATGTGTCTGCAGTTCCGAATCATCAGACGGGCCGTCTGACGCCGTTTCATACAAGGGGCGTTGTCGCAATGGCAGGGACGTTTGGATATGAACTTGATCCAAAATCACTGTCAGAGGAAGAAAAAAGGGAAATCAAAGAGCAGATTGGGGAGTATCGACAGTATGCAGATTTGATACAGGAAGGTTTGTATTATCGTTTAACAAACCCATTGACAGAAAAAGTGGGCGCATGGGAATTTATTTCAGAAGATTTGTCGCGCGTTTTAGTCAATGCAGTTGTACTGCAGATTCATGGAAACATGCCGGTAAATTATGTCCGTTTAAAAGGGCTTAAGGAGAATTGTATTTACAGGGAACAAAAGAGCGGCAGAACGTATGCTTCCAACGCTTTAATGGAATGTGGAATTTTAATTCCGAATGAAATGGGAGATTATCAGGCATATCAGATGTATTTTGAACTGGTGAATGAGGTAAATAACGGATAAAAGATTATTTATGACAAAAACGATACGATTGATAGCATAGCCCTAAACCCTCCGTTCTTTTTAGACGAAATTGATAACAGAAAAAAAGGACGGAGGGCGAAAATATGAGTGTAATCAGTGCGGATTATGCGGCAAACAGGTATGGTACAAAAAATAATATCGTAAAGAAATCAAATGCCGCGAAAACGTCAACAGTTGCAGGAACCAAAAAACAGGAGAGCGTAGTGGATGAATTTAAAAAAAAGCATCCCAAAGATGCAGCTCATGTTGACAAGCAAGTCCAGGCAGGCCGGTCGGTAAAGTTAAAATACGGCGCGGGGGATATTTTGCCGGATGATATGACGATGGAAGAATATAAAAAATATTTTTATGCTCTTTTGGATACCATTCCTTACGACCCGACCAGAGTAAATGATGAGACGGTTTTGACAATTACAGACGCAGGCTGGGAACAGATGAAAAAAGATTCAGACTATGAATCATGGATTCTTGGTTATTTTGTGGAAGACAGGTCAGTACGAAATCCCTTTTTTGGCTGGGGAAATAACAGCGGTATGTTTATTAAAGAACATTTTGGCGCTTCCATTGAAGAACATCACGGAGAAGGTTACAGCAAATCGGCGTCCAAGAGCAAATCAGATGAAGACGACGAAGAATCCTGGTGGAGTAAACGCCATAAGAGAATGAAAAAAGTATGGGAAGAGCAGGAAGTGAAAGCGAGAAAAGAATCCGCTGCAAGAAGCGAAGCTTTGCAGAGGGAGTACGCTTTCATGCAATATGAAAGCAGGCGGCGTCTGCATAATTTGCTGGCGCCCGATTCCCAGATAAAAGGACTTTAATTAAAAAGATAAATTTTTAACAGGATACAAAAAGAGGCAGACGCAATCTATTTGCGGAACCTCTTTTTTATGTTTATCTGTTTTTACACAGGTAATATTTTGTAATAATGCCTTTTCTGCATGGATAAAATCAGTTATAATAAATTCGGCGAATAGTTGCTGTGTTATATTGGGAGGATATTATGGGAAAAGAAGATTATAGTAAAGCATTCAAATTAGGAAAAAAAGATTATCAGTCAAGAATGCTCCGGGGAGAAAAGCCAACACTGCAGGTTTTAGATGATATTTTGCCGGAGAAAGGTTCCTACTCTGAATCACAGCTTGGTCTTGTACAGATTCCAATCGAACAGATTTTAGGAACAAAGACGGTTGCAAGAAGCAGCTCTTTTGCAGGAAATTTTATGCCTATTTTACGTGAGTCCACAGAGTTTGCCGCAAAGTGGGCGGAACTTAGTACAAGACATGTAGAAGAGGGCATACGCGAACCGATAAAAGCCTATGAATACATGAATCAATTTTATATAGAAGAAGGAAATAAACGCGTCAGTGTGATGAAATATTTTGGGGCGGTATCTATACTGGGGACTGTGACGCGTATTGTGCCGAAGCGCACTAAAGATAAAGAGAATAAGATTTATTATGAATTTATGGATTTTTACCAGCTGGCCCCGATTAATTATATCTGGTTTTCCAAAGAAGGAAGTTTTGCGAAGCTGCAAAAAGCGGTTGGCAAGGAGCCAAAAGAAGTCTGGACGGAAGAGGAACTGTTAAAGTTTAGTTCCACATATGCGCGGTTTACGGCGGAATATTCAGCAAAAGGCGGAAAAAAGTTAAATATTACGCCGGGTGATGCGTTTTTGTCATTTATTACATTGTATGGATATGAAGTAGTTGATGGAAAGACAACGAGTGAACTCCAGGAATTGGTTTCAAAAAGCTGGGAAGAGTTTGTGCTTTTGGGTGAAGAAGCAGAAATTGACTTAAAAATGAAACCAAACCAGAAGAAAAGATCACTCTTAGACATTTTACATTCCTCTGTGCCTAAAAAATTAAAAATCGCCTTTATTTATGAAAAGACGCCGGGAACTTCAGCATGGACGTATGCACATGAGCTTGGAAGGCTGCATTTAGAGCAGACATTTCCGGAAGAACTGCATACCACTTATTATGAAAATGGGACGCAGGAAAATATAGATTCTTTGCTGGAACACGCGATAGAGGAGGGATGTAATCTTATTTTTACAACAACCCCTCCGTTTGCGCAGGCAAGTGTGAAAGCGGCGATTGCCAATCCGAAAGTCCAGATTTTAAACTGTTCTTTAAATACGTCGCACCGCTATATCCGTACGTATTATTCGCGGATGTATGAGGCAAAATTCTTAATGGGCGCGATTGCCGGGGCAATTGCAGAAAACAGCCGCCTGACCTATATTGCGGATTATCCGATTTATGGTTCTATTGCGAATATCAATGCGTTTGCACTGGGCGCTAAAATGATAAATCCAAGAGCAAAAGTTTATCTGGAATGGTCTACGGAAAAAGAAGTGGACATTGAAGAAAAAATAAGAAAAAGAGGATCGTCTTGTGTCTCTGGAAGGGATATGGTGATTCCAGAAGACGCTTCCCGATTTTTTGGCATTTATCACATGGATGAATTTCATCCGAGAAATCTTGCTATGCCTTTATGGCATTGGGGCAGATTTTATGAGCAGTTAATTTGGGCGATTATAGAAGGAACATGGAAATATGACGACGATCCTTCTGCAAAAAAAGCGATTAATTATTGGTGGGGCATGTCAGAAGGCGTTATTGATGTAATTTGTTCCAAATATCTTCCAATTGGTACAAAACGCCTGGTGGATCTTTTAAAATCAACAATTTGTTCAGATGTGTTTAATCCGTTTTCCGGTATTTTGTATTCTCAGTCAGGCATTGTTACAGATGACCCAAACGGCAGTCTTTCCCCCGAGGAAATTATGACAATGGACTGGCTGGCAGATAATATTATTGGAAGAATACCAGACAAAGAAGAATTGAACGAACAGGCAGAACCTGTCATCAATCAGCAGGGAGTGAAAAAAGAGGAAGGATAGCAATCAATGAAGATACTTGCAATTTCGGATGAAGAATCGAAATATCTTTGGGAGTATTTCGATAAAAGTAAGCTGGAGGGGATTGATTTAATTATTTCCTGCGGCGATTTAGACCCTTATTACCTTTCTTTTTTAGTCACCATGACAACCGTTCCTGTTTTGTATGTTCACGGCAACCATGACGAACGCTATCAGAAGATTCCGCCGGAAGGCTGTACTTGTATTGACGATAAAATTTATGTGTACAATGGAATCCGTATTTTGGGGCTTGGCGGGTCTATGCGTTACAGTGAAGGTACGTACCAGTTTACCGAATGGCAGATGCGGCAGCGGGTAGCAAAGCTCCGCTTACGTCTGCTTCGTAAACGTGGGTTTGATATTCTTGTAACACATGCCCCGGCGTACCAGCTCAACGATGGAAGAGACCTGCCTCATCAGGGCTTTCGGGTTTTTCGGACTTTGATGGAAAAATACAAACCGAAATTTTTTCTGCATGGCCACGTGCATCTGACATACAGCAGACAACATAAACGCTATGATAAATATGAAGATACGCATATTATCAACGCGTATGAACGCTGCGTTTTTGAATATGATTCGAAAGAACCAAGGGAAAGTATGATTGCGCCGTTATGAGGGGGATTGACTTTTTCCATATTCGGAGTATATACTTGAAAAAATAAAACACTAGGAGGAACGAAACAGCATGACAGAATTAAAACCCGTAAAAGAAGGAAAAGTACGCGAGGTATATGATACAGGAGACAGCATGGTGATTGTGGCGACAGACAGAATATCAGCATTCGATCATATCTTAAAAAATGATATTACAAAAAAAGGCTCTATTTTGACAAAAATGTCGAAGTTTTGGTTTGATTTTACAAAAGATATTGTGCCAAACCATATGCTTTCCATTGATGTAAACGATATGCCGGAGTATTTTCAAAATGCTAAATTTGATGGGAACAGCATGAAATGCCAGAAATTAAACATGCTTCCCATAGAGTGTATTGTCCGGGGATATATTACCGGAAGCGGCTGGGAAAGCTATCAAAAAGACGGTACGGTCTGCGGGATACGCCTGCCGGAAGGATTAAAAGAATCGGACAAGCTGCCAAAGCCGATCTATACGCCGACGACAAAAGCAGAATTAGGACTGCATGACGAGCATATTTCATTTGAAGAAAGCATTGATATTTTAGAAAAAGTTCATCCTGGCAGAGGAATGGAATATGCCGAACAGATTCGGGATTTTACGATTGCATTGTATCAAAAATGTGCAGAATATGCCAAAAGCAAAGGCATTATCATAGCAGACACGAAATTTGAGTTTGGTCTGGACAACGAAGGAAATGTGGTGTTGGGAGATGAAATGCTTACGCCGGACAGCTCCCGTTTTTGGCCGTTAGACGGTTATCAGCCTGGAAAATCGCAGCCTTCCTTTGATAAGCAGTTTGTCAGAGACTGGCTGAAAGCAAATCCGGACAACGATTATACGCTTCCGCAGGAAGTTGTAGAAAAAACGGTCGAAAAATACGAAGAAGCATATGAATTATTAACAGGAGCTAAATTTCAATAATAAGGAGAAAATTATGAGTACGGACAGATATATGAGCCCATTGTCAGAACGGTATGCAGGCAAAGAAATGCAGTATATTTTTTCGCCGGAGATGAAGTTTAAAACATGGAGGCGTCTTTGGATTGCATTGGCAGAAACAGAACAGGCGCTTGGGCTTGAGATTACAGACGAGCAGATTGCCGAATTGAAAGCGCACAAAGACGACATTAACTTTGAGGTGGCAAAGGAACGTGAGAAATTAGTCCGCCATGATGTGATGTCGCATGTTTATGCGTATGGGATGCAGTGCCCAAAGGCGAAAGGAATTATCCATCTGGGTGCAACGTCCTGTTATGTAGGGGATAATACCGATATTATTCTGATGGCGAAAGCGCTTAGCCTGGTTAAAACTAAATTAGTAAATGTAATAGCGGAACTTTCCGAATTTGCAGATAAATATAAAAATCTTCCGACTTTAGCTTTCACGCATTTTCAGCCGGCACAGCCGACGACAGTAGGAAAACGCGCATCGCTCTGGCTTGCGGAATTTATGATGGATTTAGAAGATTTGGATTATGTGCAAAAAAGCCTGAAACTGCTTGGTTCAAAGGGAACGACCGGTACGCAGGCAAGTTTTTTGGAACTGTTTGACGGCGATTATGAAAAAGTAAAGAAAATTGATAAGATGATTGCAGAAAAAATGGGATTTGAGGCTTGTTATGCTGTTTCCGGGCAGACCTATTCCAGAAAAGTGGATATCAGAGTTATCAATATTCTTGCCGGGATTGCAGCAAGCGCTTATAAAATGTCGAATGATATCCGTCTCCTTCAGCATTTAAAAGAAGTAGAAGAGCCGTTTGAGAAAAATCAGATTGGTTCCTCTGCAATGGCTTATAAGAGAAATCCTATGCGGAGTGAGCGCATTGGTTCCCTTGCCCGTTATGTCATGGCAGACGCCCTAAATCCGGCGATTACATCTGCAACGCAGTGGTTTGAGCGGACACTGGATGATTCCGCAAACAAGCGTTTAAGTATACCCGAAGCATTTTTGGCGACAGACGGAATTTTGGATTTGTGTTTAAACGTCGTAGACGGCCTTGTCGTATATGAGAAAGTAATTACAAAACATTTGATGGCAGAACTGCCGTTTATGGCGACAGAAAATATTATGATGGATGCGGTCAAAAAAGGCGGCGACCGTCAGGAACTGCATGAAAAAATACGTCAGTTATCCATGGAAGCCGGAGCCAATGTCAAACAGGAAGGCAGAGAAAACAATTTGTTGGAATTGATTGCAGCAGAACCGTCGTTTCAGTTATCGTTAGAAGAACTTCAGTCATCCATGGAGCCGTCAAAATATATTGGGTGCGCGCCAAAGCAGGTAGAGAATTTTTTGGCAGAGGCGGTACGTCCGGTTTTAAAAGAGAATGAGAAATTGTTGGGCATAAAGGCAGAAATTAATGTATAAAATCCGATATATAAATACAGCGTTCCTTTTTTTGTTTCTTGTATTGCTGTTTTATGGAACGAGCCAGGAACCCGCATCAGACAGACAGAATCAGGACATTGTCTTTTTAGCAGAACACGAAGTCAATGCAGGAATTACCGCTGTATTAGATAAAACTGTTTTTCAACTTGATCTTCATTCAGAAGATTTTAAAGCAGTTCCTTTGACGCCGGAAGAGAAGTCTTCTCTTGTATATACTTTTTTACAGGGACCAAGGGCATTTCGTGAGAAATGGCCCTGGTCTGGAGACTGGTGTGAAAAGATAGTGTGGGGGAATTCTTTTGGTGGATTTGGATGTGGATTGTGCTGTATGGCGAATATTTACAGTACGCTTTCCGATTATGAATGTTCTCCATGGAACATGTATGAATATGCAACGCAGGCGTCCCTTTATTATCCCAGCAAAGAAAGCGGCGCAATTGGCTGGGAAGATATGAAAACGACGTTGTCTGCGGTTGGTTTTGCCTGTGAATTGTGTGTAAAGCCTGCGACATATGAAGAATTTCAGGCGCAGATGAAGCAAAGTCAGTCTGCGGTTGTGCTGGTGAGCAGTATGTATGATGATACGTTCTGGCAGGATACGCCGGGACATTATGTCAATATCTGGCTTTATCAGGAAGATACGGACATGGTGTTTTTGGCAGAGCCGGGAAATCCGGAGAAAAACCGGACGTGGGTTCCGCTTCGGTATATTTATGATGCCTTAAAAATGGTAAGTCCTTATCAATATCTTTCGGTAGCTTTTTATGCAGAAGAAGCAAATATGTGGAAGTGGAATGGAATTACTGATAATTGGAATGGAAGATGATAAAAATTAGACAATTAGCTAAAGAATTTCAAAGAATCTGACGATATAAAAAGTAATAAAATCAGATTAGGGAGGGATGAGCCGCATACGGATATGATGGATATTTCAGGGTTTCTTCAGTAATGGTATTAACAGCAACGGCAGATTCCACTTCGCAGCGCAGGCAGGAAGAACAGCATTCTGGC
Organism: uncultured Lachnospiraceae bacterium; assembly: GCA_910586355.1. GTDB lineage: Bacteria > Bacillota > Clostridia > Lachnospirales > Lachnospiraceae > Roseburia_B. Next base: position 84,824 of record CAJUHJ010000003.1, on the reverse strand, counting down.
AGGCAGCGGGAATTTGGGGCAATATTAGAGGAAAAATCAAAACAGGTACAGGAAAACCGCAGCATGGAAGGAAAATCCATTGGATACACCAAAACAGGGCAGCTTTATTTTGCCCAGGTTATGCAAAGAACATATAATTAGTAGTAAAATGAGGAGTGCCCCAGCGTTTTATAAACACTGGGGCGATTATGAAGAAAATAAAAAATATCACACGCAAACAAAAACAAGTTTTCTAAGATGTTATTATTATATCAGTGGTATATGAATAGAATATGAACAAAGAAAAAACATATTGTAACATTCATTTATAATGAAGTATAGTGCGAAAAGATAAGTGAATTTATAATATCTATGTTATAAAACAATCAATAATTGTACTGAAAAAGTCTTGAAAAAAACGGTAAATTTTGTTAATATAAAAATGAAATTGAGTGGAATCAAAAATAATGTCTGGACATGGAAGTTAGGACAACAGTCAAAGGAGTGATAGTATGTCAATTACAGTAAGAGCAAATGCAGCAATGGTAGGAGGTTTATTTTCCAGTATGAATACAGGGCTTTTTGGGAATTCTTCCGGCGCTGGTTTTATGGGTGGATTTAATTTTTCTGATTATGCCAGTATTCGCAACGGCTCCTATCATAAACTTTTGGATTCGTATTATTCGTTGGATAGGGATGGTTCTGATAGTAAAACCTCAAGTGTAGCAGGTCAGGATCACAAATACTGGTCTTTAAAAGAAGCGAATGAGAACAAGAAGAAATACAACTACTGGGATTACAAGACGATGTCTACTTCGAAAGAAGAAACGTCAAAGATTGCAACGCTTGAATCCGATGCTGAAAAGTTAAGCGACGCGGCAGATACTTTATTGGCAAAAGGTACAAAATCCTTATTTAAAACAACTACGACAACAGATAAGGATGGCAATAAGACAACAACGTATAATACAGATGCGATTTATAAAGCAGTGTCAAACTACGTGACACAGTACAACAGTCTGATAAAGAGCGCGGGTGATTCAAAGGTTGTAGCAATCAGTTCGGCGGCGTCTTCTATTAAGGATTATTCTGCTTCGAATGTAGCGGCTTTATCTGAAATTGGTATTTCAATTAATGACAAAGACAAGACATTGTCATTAGATGAGAGCAAATTTAAAAACGCAGATATGGAAAAAGTAAAATCTTTATTCCAGGGAAGCGGATCTTACGCTTATAAAGTTTCTGCAAAAGCATCGGCAATTGATTACCATGCACAGTATGAAGCGAAGAAAGCAAATACATATAATGTTTTTGGAAATTATTCAAATAATTTTACATCAGGAAGTATGTGGAACAGTGTTATTTAAAGCATATGGAAAGAGTTAAAAATGAACAAAACTGCCCCCTAATATGGCGGGGCAGTTTTTACTGTCTTTCTTTATTGCAATTGATTTCTAAAACTTTGATATTCCATCGGTATCCAATTCCTTTTACAGTGTCAATATATGGTTTGCCATGGTATAATCCAAGTTTTTTGCGAATTCGTGCGATATGAACGGAAAGAGTATTGTCTTCAACATAGCGTTCTTTTTCGTCCCAGTTTTTTTTAAAACAGAATAGTTCTTGGCAGAATTTGTCCACTATTTTCGAGTAATAGTAAACATAGTTTAAACTCTGTATCACCAATCGGCAGAGGGATTCCTTTGCATATAATGTTATTATGTAATATGTCAATAAAAAGCTCACCGCTTAGCAGACATTTTTGTTCTTGCATATCGTTCCGTTTTGTGCTTCTGAGATGAGAGAGAATACGGGATTGCAAAACTATAAGTGAATATGGTTTTATCACGTAATCGTCTGCTCCAGCAGCAAATCCGGCAATAATGTCAGTTTCATTGTCACGTTCGGTTAATATAATAATTGGTTTTAGAAATTTTCTTTTTAGGATTTTACATAATTCAAAGTATGGATAATCTATTGAGTCAATATCAAATAAGCAGATATCTTGATATTGTAACCGGAGCAAATAACAGAATTGCTACAATTTCAGGAACTGTAAATTTTGATTATAAAAATGGTGTGGCGAAAGTACAGAGTGCAGGAACGCCTAAAGTGACAAAATATATAACTGAGGAGTATTCATAAATGTTAAAGAAAATATTAAAATATACTTTTGTTTTAGCGCTGATATTTATTGCAATTTATTTTTTATATGGAGTCTACATTGTAAACAGTTATAGAATCATACCGTCCTAAATTTAAAAGGTAACATATAAACAAGTGTTTTCGGCGCCATGAACTTTCGTTTATTTTATAGCTGTAATTAAGGGGAGAGGTAAAAATGGAATCAAAACAAAAAAAGAAGAGAAAAGCAAAACCAGGCCAGATCATCAGTATCTTGTGTTATCCTTTGATAGGCGCAGTTTGCGGTTTTTTGATGGTTCGGTATATTGATATTGTTTTGCCTGTCAGAAAAGATATAGGAGAATTTATTTATGGTTTGTGCATTTGTTTTTTTCTGTTGTTTGCAGCTTTTTTTCTTCATATTATTTTACATGAAACGGGACATCTTATTTTTGGCAGGATAACAGGGTATCATTTTATGTCTTTTCGAATCGGAAAAATGATGTTTCTAAAAAAAGATGGAAAAATAAAACTGCGCAGATTATCGATTGCGGGTACGGGAGGCCAGTGTCTGATGGACCCTCCAGATATGAAAGACGGGAAAATCCCATTTGTATTATACAATCTCGGAGGTTCACTAGTTAATTTTATTTCTGCGCTGATATTTATTGGAGCATATATTGTCTGCCCCAATTATTTATATTTATCTCTCTTCTTTTTAATTATGGCAGTTACTGGCATTGGAATTGCTCTTGCAAACGGTATTCCCCTTCGTTTCGGTATGGTGGACAATGACGGAAATAATGCGGTTTCGCTTGGTAAATCTTCTATGGCGTTATATTCTTTTTGGGTACAGATGAAAATGAACGCTCAGATGACAAATGGAGTCCGTTTAAAAGATATGCCTCTGGAATGGTTTTATCAGCCTAAAGCAGACGAGTTAAAGAACAGCATAATAGCGGTGATGGCGGTCTTTTATGAAAACCGTCTGATGGACGAACATAATTTTGAAGAAGCAGAACTGCAGATAAATAAGCTGTTATCCTTAGATACGGAAATCGCCGGATTGTACAAACGCCTGCTTATCTGCGATAAAATATATTGTGCTTTACTGGAACATAATCGTAAAAAAACAGTTTCTTTACTTCAAACGAAGGAACATTTTAAATTTGTAAAGCAGATGAAACAATTTCCGGCTGTGATACGGACGGAATATGCAGCGGCTTTGTTGTATGAAGACAATACTGCAAAAGCAGAATGTATCAAAAAACGTTTTGAACTGTGTGCAAAATCATATCCGTATCCTGCGGATATTGAAAGCGAACGGGAATTAATGGAAATAGCAGAGAAACGAAAAGACTCCGGCATATAAACGCCAGAGCCTTTTCGTTTCATCAGAAAAATAGCATTAATTATCTTCTTCATCTGTTGCAGACATAGAATATACAGAGCGTTTCCTTGCCATTTCATCACTGGCGAGGTATTCGTCATATGTTGTGATTTTATCAATCATGGAACCGTCCGGCAAAAATTCAATAATCCGGTTTGCGGTTGTTTCGACAACCTGATGGTCTCTGGAAGAAAACAAAATTACACCGGGGAATTTGATTAAGCCGTTGTTTAAAGCAGTAATGGACTCCATATCCAAATGGTCGGTCGGTTCGTCTAAAATCAATACATTTGAAGCTTCAATCATCATACGGGAAAGCAGTACGCGCACTTTTTCGCCTCCGGACAGCACGCGCATTTTTTTTATGCCGTCTTCTCCGGCAAATAACATTCTGCCCAAAAATCCCCGGACATAGGTCGCGTCTTTGATTTCAGAAAATTGTGTCAGCCAGTCTACAATAATCAAATCTGTATCAAAAATTTGCGTATTATCTTTTGGAAAATAAGACTGGGAAGTGGTAACGCCCCATTTAAAAGTACCCTCATCCGGCTCAAGTTCCCCTGTGATAATTTTGAAAAAGGTCGTTTTTGCAAGTTCATTTCCTCCGACAAAAGCAACTTTGTCGTCATGGCCTAAGATAAATGAAATATTATCGAGGATTTTTACGCCGTCAATCGTTTTACTGATATTTTCCACGATTAGGACTTCGTTTCCGATGTCGCGGGAAGGACGGAAATCAATATAAGGATATTTCCGGCTGGAAGGACGGATTTCATCTAACTGGATTTTTTCAAGGGCGCGTTTTCTGGAGGTCGCCTGTTTGGATTTGGAAGCGTTTGCAGAAAACCGGGAAATAAATTCCTGAAGCTCTTTGATTTTTTCTTCCTTTTTCTTATTTGCTTCTTTCATCTGTTTGACAAGGAGCTGGCTCGATTCATACCAGAAATCATAATTGCCGGCATATAGCTGAATTTTGCCATAGTCAATATCTGCAATATTTGTACAAACTTTATTCAGAAAATATCTGTCATGGGAAACGACGATAACAGTGTTTTCAAAATTAATCAAAAATTCTTCCAGCCATGCAATCGCATCTAAATCCAAATGGTTTGTCGGCTCGTCGAGAAGCAGAATATCAGGATTTCCAAACAGCGCCTGTGCTAAAAGTATTTTCACTTTTAATGCGCCGGGCAAATCTTTCATTATCGTTTCATGGTCTTCCGTTGGAATACCCAGGCCATTTAAGAGCATTGCGGCGTCGCTTTCTGCATTCCAGCCGTCCATATCGGCGAATTCCGCTTCAAGTTCGCTTGCGCGGATACCGTCTTCGTCGGAAAAATCTTCTTTCATGTAAATTGCATCTTTTTCATTCCGGATATCATAAAGCCGCTGGTTGCCCATGATGACAGTATCAAGGACAGTGTGTTCGTCATACTTAAAATGATCCTGCTGTAAAAAAGATAAACGCTGTCCGGGTGTAATGAAAACGTCGCCGTTTGTCGGTTCCAGCTGTCCGGATAAAATCTTTAAAAATGTAGATTTTCCCGCGCCATTCGCCCCAATCAGCCCATAACAGTTTCCTTCTGTAAATTTTATGTTGACTTCTTCAAATAAAGCCTTTTTTCCAAGCCGTAACGTAATGTTGTTTGCACTTATCATTTATATGCACCTCTTTTATATTTAAAAATTTCCTGTTACAGGATATACTTTCCTATTATACATAAAAAGTAGTCATGTTGTCCATACTTATTCATATTATGTAATAAGTACGGGTAACTATCCAGCTCTCTTGAAACAGTTACTTGGTACGGAAGAAAGGTACGGTATATGATGAAGACTTTACAGGAACTCTACAAAGAAATCATGGAACAGGAATTGAAAAGCGGAAGGGTAATGATGGAAAAATACGATGATTATCCAATGGACTGCCTGCTGCACCCAAAAGAGTACGCGCCTGTTATTTCAGCAGGAAATTGTGACTCCTGCGGCGAAGGGGGCGCATGTCAAGACAGCTGTGTTTTTGATGCGATTCAAAAAATAAATGGAAAAATCTATATTGATCCGAAAAAGTGTACAGGCTGCGGCGTTTGTATTGACGTCTGCAAAATGGGACATTTGATGGAAAACAGAGAAATTTATCCCGTGTTAGAAACGCTTTGCGACCGAGGCAAAGAAGTATACGCTTTAATTGCCCCGGCATTTACCGGACAGTTTGGAGAGCGGGCAACGCCGGGGCGGCTTAGGTCTGCATTTAAAAAAATCGGCTTTCAGGGCATGGTGGAAGTGGCGGCGTTTGCGGATATACTGACTTTAAAAGAAGCGCTGGAATTTGACCGTCATGTGCAGCAGGAAGGGGATTTCCAGCTTACCAGCTGCTGCTGTCCGGTTTGGATAGCGATGATTCGCAGTATTTACCATGATTTAGTGGGACATGTTCCTGGAGCCGTTTCACCCATGATAGCCGCCGGAAGAATTGTAAAAAAACTGCATCCGAATGCTGTTACAATATTTATTGGCCCTTGTATGGCAAAGAAAAAAGAAGCGACAGAACCAGATATTGCAGATGCGATTGATTATGTGCTGACCTTTCAGGAAACAAAAGAGTTTTTTGAGGCGATGAATGTCCATCCTGAAGAATTAGAAGAAGATGAAAGAGAACATTCTTCAAAAGCCGGACGTATTTACGCCAGGACTTCCGGCGTCAGCGAGGCGGTAGAGGCGACGGTTGAGCAGTTAAATCCGGGAAAAAAGCTAAAAGTAAAAGCGCGTCAGGCAGACGGTGTGAGGGCGTGTAAAGAGTTGATTGAGAAAATCCAGAAAGGAGAAACAGATGGAAATTTCTTTGAAGGCATGGCATGTAACGGCGGCTGTGTCGGCGGCCCAAAAGCCTTGATTGACAAAGAAAAAGGAAAAGCGTTTGTCAATGCCTATGGAGACTGGGCAGCGTACCAGACGCCGCTTGAAAATCCATATGTACTGGAACTTTTAGAAAGACTGGGATTTTCGGATATTATGGATTTCCTCAACAATAGCACTCTTTTGACAAGAGATTTTTCAGTTCCGGCGCGATAACAGACAAAAGAACAAAATTTTATACAAAAAATGTCATGTAAAGTATTGATTTTTTGGCATAAGAACTATATAGTATTATATTAGGAACGGCGTAAAAACCGTACAAATTATTACAGAGAACAATACATCTTTTAAGGAGGAAAACAAATGTCAAGAGCAAAACAGTCAATGGACGGTAACACAGCTGCTGCACATGTAGCGTATGCTTTTACAGATGTTGCTGCCATTTACCCAATTACTCCTTCCAGCCCAATGGCGGATACGGTAGATCAGTGGTCTGCGGCAGGACAGGAAAACATTTTTGGAAATCAGGTGAAAGTAGTAGAAATGGAATCAGAAGCCGGCGCGGCAGGCGCAGTTCACGGTTCCCTTGCAGCCGGCGCGCTGACAACTACCTTTACCGCTTCTCAGGGTCTTTTGCTTATGATCCCGAATATGTACAAGATTGCCGGAGAGCAGCTTCCATGCGTATTCGATGTATCTGCGCGTACCGTAGCTACACAGTCTTTGAATATTTTCGGAGATCACAGTGACGTATATGCATGCCGTCAGACAGGCTTTGCAATGTTATGTGAGACAAACCCACAGGAAGTTATGGACTTAAGTCCGGTTGCGCATTTAGCAACAATCGAAGGAAAAGTTCCGTTTATCAACTTCTTTGACGGATTCCGTACATCCCATGAGATTCAGAAAATTGAGAAATGGGATTTTGCAGATTTGAAAGAAATGTGCAATATGGACGCTGTAAAAGCATTCCGCGACCATGCGTTGAATCCAGAGCATCCGGCAATGCGCGGTTCCCACGAAAACGGAGATGTATTCTTCCAGCATCGTGAAGCCTGCAACCCGGTTTATGATGCGCTGCCTGCAATCGTTGAGAAATACATGGCAAAAGTAAACGAAAAACTTGGCACAAATTACGGTTTGTTCAATTACTATGGAGCAGAAGATGCTGACCGTGTCATTGTCGCTATGGGTTCCATCAACGACGTAGCAGAAGAAGTAATTGATTATCTAACGGCAAAAGGCGAAAAAGTCGGACTTATCAAAGTACGTTTATATCGTCCATGGGTATCCGATGCATTTTTAAAAGCGCTTCCAAAAACAGCAAAGAAAGTCGCTGTTCTTGACAGGACAAAAGAACCTGGCTCATTAGGAGATCCGTTGTACTTAGACGTTGCAGCTACGCTTCGTGAAGCTGGGCTGAATGCTGTCGTATTGACAGGCGGACGTTACGGATTAGGTTCAAAAGATACACCGCCGTCATCTGTATTTGCCGTATACAAAGAGTTAGAAAAAGACGCTCCGAAAGCGCGTTTCACAATTGGTATTGTAGACGACGTGACAAACTTAAGCCTTCCAGAAGTAAAACCAGCTCCAATCACAGCAGCAGAAGGCACAGTAGAATGTAAATTCTGGGGTCTTGGCGGAGACGGTACCGTAGGTGCAAACAAAAACTCAACCAAGATTATCGGCGACCATACCGATAAATTCATTCAGGCGTACTTCCAGTATGACTCCAAGAAAACAGGGGGAGTTACAATTTCTCACTTAAGATTCGGCGATAAGCCAATCAGAAGCCCGTATTATATCAATCAGGCTGACTTTGTAGCATGTCACAATCCGGCCTATGTAAATAAAGGCTTTAAGATGGTACAGGATGTAAAACCAGGCGGAGTATTTATGATTAACTGCCAGTGGTCAGACGAAGAATTAGAGCACCACTTAAATGCAGAAGCAAAGAAATATATTGCAGACAATAACATTCAGTTATATACAATAAATGCGATTGACAAAGCAATCGAAATCGGTATGGGCAAACGTACCAATACGATTTTACAGTCCGCGTTCTTCAAACTCGCAAACGTAATGCCGATTGAAGAAGCAGTTGACTTTATGAAAGCCGCTGCAAAGAAATCTTATGGCAAAAAGGGCGATGCAGTTGTAGAGATGAACTACAAAGCAATTGACGCAGGCGTTGACGCAGTACATAAAGTTGAGATTCCGGATTCCTGGAAGAACCCGGCGGCAGATCCGGCAAAAGAGCCATATAAAGGACTTCCGAAGACTGTAAAGATGGTAGAAGAACTGATGGATCCGATTTCCTTAATGGACGGCGACAGCCTTCCGGTATCCGCATTTTCTGAAAATCCAGACGGACAGTTTGAACTTGGAGCAGCTGCATACGAAAAACGCGGTACAGCCGTTACAGTTCCGACATGGAGCGCAGAGAAATGTATTCAGTGTAACCAGTGTGCTTTTGTATGTTCCCATGCTACAATTCGTCCGTTTATGTTAAGCGACGAAGAAGTAAAAGCGGCTCCGGAAAATATTAAATTAGCAGAAATGAAGCCAAAAGCAGGCGAGTATAAATATACGATGAGCGTATCCCCGCTGGATTGTATGGGATGCGGCGAATGTATCACTGTATGTCCGGTAGGCGCAATCGAAATGGTTCCGCAGGAATCACAGGCAGCAGAGCAGCCGGTATTTGATTACTTAGTTGCAAACGTAGGCAAAAAACCGGGTATGCCGGCAGACAATACCGTAAAAGGCTCTCAGTTCAACCAGCCGCTGCTTGAGTTCTCCGGTTCTTGTGCAGGCTGTGCAGAAACTTCTTATGCACGTTTAATTACGCAGTTATTTGGAGAGCATATGTATATCTCCAATGCAACAGGATGTTCCTCTATCTGGGGCGGCCCGGCTGCAACATCACCATATACAGTAAATAAAGATACAAAGAAAGGCCCGGCTTGGGCAAACTCCTTATTTGAGGATAACGCAGAGCATGGCCTTGGTATGCAGATTGGACAGAAAGTACTTCGCGACCAGGCGATTGCAAGCGCTCAAAAAACTGCATCCAGCGATAAAGCAAGCGCAGAAATCAAAGATGCTTTTGCTAAATTTATGGAAACAAAAGAAGATACAAGAGAAAATGCAGCAGCAACAGATGCGCTTGTTGCAGAATTGGAGAAAGCTGCAGCAGCAGGGTGCCCGGATGCACAGGCTGCTCTTGAAAAGAAAGACTATCTTGCTAAGAAATCTATCTGGATTTTCGGAGGAGACGGATGGGCTTATGACATCGGTTTCGGCGGATTAGATCATGTGCTTGCTTCCGGCGAGAACGTAAACGTTATGGTATTTGATACAGAGATGTACTCCAATACCGGCGGCCAGGCTTCAAAAGCATCCAATATCGGCGAGGTTTGCCAGTTTGCAGCTTCCGGTAAAGACATTGGCAAAAAGAGCCTTGCAGAAATCGCTATGAGCTATGGTTATGTGTATGTAGCACAGATTGCACTTGGCGCAAATATGGCTCAGGCTGTTAAAGTCATTGCAGAAGCAGAAGCATACAACGGGCCATCCTTGATTATCGGTTATGCACCATGTGAGTTACACGGTGTAAAAGGCGGTATGAACCACTGCCAGGACGAGATGAAGAAAGCAGTTGCAGCAGGTTACTGGAATCTCTTCTCATTCAATCCGGCATTAAAGGCAGAAGGCAAAAATCCATTTACTCTAACGTCCAAACCGGGCGACGGCACATATCAGGATTTCTTAAATAACGAGACACGTTACAGCCGTCTGGCAAGATCCTTCCCGGATCGCGCAGAAAAACTGTTCGCAGAATCAGAGCAGGCTGCAAAAGACCGTTATGAACATTTGTTAAGATTAGTAGAACTTTACAAATAATGAAAAAAGGAGAGACAAAATTATGTTAGTATCTGCAAAAGAAATGCTTGACAAAGCAAAAGCTGGCCATTATGCAGTAGGTCAGTTCAATATCAATAACTTAGAATGGACAAAATCGATTCTTTTAACAGCACAGGAGTTAAATTCTCCGGTTATCCTTGGTGTATCCGAGGGAGCCGGAAAATATATGACAGGCTTTAAGACAGTTGCCGCAATGGTAAAGGCAATGATAGAAGAGTTAAATATTACAGTTCCGGTTGCTTTGCACTTAGATCACGGTTCTTATGAAGGATGTTTAAAATGCGTAGAAGCAGGATTTTCATCCATCATGTTCGACGGTTCCCATTATCCGATTGATGAGAACGTTTCTAAGACAAAAGAATTGGTACAGTTGGCACATGACAAGGGAATTTCCATTGAAGCAGAAGTTGGTTCCATTGGCGGAGAAGAAGACGGCGTTGTAGGAATGGGCGAATGTGCAGATCCTCAGGAATGTAAATCAATTGCTGATCTTGGCATTGATATGCTTGCAGCAGGCATTGGCAATATCCATGGGAAATATCCGGCAAACTGGGCTGGCCTTAGCTTTGAAACATTAGACGCTATCCAGAAATTGACAGGCGATATGCCGTTAGTACTTCATGGGGGCACAGGTATTCCAGAGGATATGATTAAAAAGGCGATTTCTCTTGGTGTAGCTAAGATTAATGTAAATACAGAGTGCCAGTTGTCTTTCGCAGACGCTACACGTAAGTATATCGAAGCTGGCAAAGACTTAGAAGGCAAAGGATTTGATCCTCGTAAATTATTAGCTCCAGGTGCAGAAGCAATCAAAGCAACTGTAAAAGAGAAAATGGAATTATTTGGTTCCGTAAATAAGGCTTAAGTCAAGTTGGCTAAAATTTTTATAAAAAGTCAATAAAAATTGGATATAATTTCTATTGCATATTTATTTTGTTTGAGGTATCTTAATAACAGATTCAAATTAATGTGTAAAGATGAACAAGGGTGTTCCACTAGTTGGAATACCCTTTTTTCAAACAGAAAGGATTCATAGTTATGGAAAAATGTACTGAATATTATAATGTGGCTGATATTTTTGGGGAAAATGTATTTAATGATTCCGTTATGCGGGAACGGCTTCCGAAAAAGATTTACCAGAAATTAAAACAGACGCTTCGGGAAGGAAAAGAACTGGATTTGAATACAGCCGACGTTATTGCACATGAGATGAAAGAATGGGCCATTGAAAAAGGAGCCACCCATTATACACATTGGTTTCAGCCGATGACTGGGGTAACGGCGGAAAAGCACGATTCTTTTATTACAGCTCCAATGGAAAATGGAAAAGTGTTAATGAGTTTTTCTGGAAAAGAATTAATCAAAGGGGAGCCGGATGCATCTTCCTTTCCGTCCGGCGGTCTTAGGGCAACGTTTGAGGCGAGAGGATATACTGCATGGGATTGTACTTCTCCGGCATTTGTCAGACAGGATGCGGCGGGCGCAACGCTTTGTATACCAACGGCATTCTGTTCTTATACAGGAGAAGCATTAGATCAGAAAACGCCGCTTCTGCGTTCTATGGAAGCTGTCAACGACCAGGCGCTGCGTTTGATTAAGCTGTTCGGCAATCATACTTCCAAAAAAGTAATGACTTCAGTAGGGCCGGAACAGGAGTATTTTATTGTAGACAGAGAAAAATATTTAAAGCGAAAAGATTTGATTTTTACCGGACGTACCTTATTTGGGGCAATGCCTCCAAAAGGTCAGGAAATGGACGATCACTATTTTGGTAGTATCCGGGAAAGAATTGCAGCTTATATGCGCGATGTGAATAAAGAACTTTGGAAATTGGGTGTTTCCGCTAAAACACAGCATAATGAAGTTGCTCCAGCGCAGCATGAACTGGCTCCGATTTATGCTTCTGCAAATGTTGCAGTCGATCACAATCAGCTTGTAATGGAAACATTAAAAAAGGTGGCCGGCCGTCACGGATTACAATGTCTGATGCATGAGAAGCCGTTTGCCGGCGTAAATGGTTCCGGAAAGCACAATAACTGGTCTATGATAACAGATGATGGAATCAATCTGTTAGAACCGGGCGTTACACCGCATGAAAATTTTCAATTTTTGTTAGTGCTCACTTGTATTTTAAAGGCGGTTGATGTTCATGCAGATTTACTTAGGGAATCAGCGGCAGACGTTGGCAACGACCACAGGCTTGGTGCAAATGAAGCTCCTCCGGCGATTATTTCCGTATTTTTAGGTGAACAGCTGCAGGATGTGCTGTCGCAGTTAATCAGCACCGGTGAAGCAACGCACAGTATCATGGGAAGTATGTTAGAGACGGGCGTAAAAACACTGCCTGATTTTATGAAAGACGCAACAGACCGCAACCGGACGTCGCCGTTTGCATTTACTGGAAATAAATTCGAATTTCGTATGCTTGGTTCACAGGATTCCATTGCCCAGCCGAACGTCGTATTGAATACGATTGTAGCAGAAGCGTTTTCGGAAGCTTGTGATATATTAGAAAATTCAGATGATTTTGAGATGGCTCTGCATGATTTGATTAAGAAAAATGCAACAGAACATCAGCGGATTGTCTTTAATGGAAACGGTTATTCTGAGGAATGGGTGAAAGAAGCAGAAAAACGTGGATTATCAAATATTACCTCTATGGTAGATGCAATTCCAGCGTTAAATACAGAAAAATCGGTTCAATTATTTGAAAAGTTCGGAGTATTTACAAAAGCAGAGCTTGATTCCCGCGTTGAAATTGAGTACGAAACATATGCAAAAGAAATTAATATTGAAGCAAGGGCGATGATTGATATTGCTGGAAAGCAGATTATCCCTGCGGTCATTAAATATACGAAAGCGCTTGCAGATTCTATCAATGCAGTAAAATCAGCCTGTGATGCAGATGTCAGCGTCCAAACAGAATTATTGAAAGAAGTATCTGCCTTACTTTCCCAGACCAGAACGGCTTTATTGCGGTTAGAAGAAGTGGCGGAACAGGGAACTTTAATAGAAGCAGGCAGAAAACAGGCGGTATTTTACCGTGATGTTGTAATGAAAGTGATGACAGAGCTTAGGACTCCGGTAGATAAATTGGAAATGATTGTAGATAAAGAAATGTGGCCGATGCCGTCGTATGGAGATTTGATTTTTGAGGTGTAGTGGAGTATGAGGTTTTTCGTGACTGTATAGCGCCAGTATTTGTTGCTTTTTTCAGATAAATTCCGGCTTGTATGTGTGAAATATTAGAAAAAACTATACAAAAGAAGGAAAATGATGTTATAATACCCATGTACTTGCTTAGTTTAGGATGAAAAAGGTGATACTTAATATGGAATTTAACTTGAGAAAAGGGGATTTCTCCAGATTAGGAGCAGTCAAAGGAAGAACGGGAGCAAATTTTTGCATCGAATGCAGAAAAGAGTCCGACTGTAAAATTCTGCTTTATAAAAGAAATCAGTCAAAAAAGCCAACAGAATTGTCTGTATCGCCGGAGTTTTCCAAAGGAAATCTTCGCGCTGTACAGGCAGATGGATTAAATTTAGAAGAATATGATTATAATTTCTGGATAGATGGTGAGATTATTGCAGATCCATATGCGAAGAGAATTGTAGGGAGGGATACCTGGGCTGACAAGAACCGCAGCGCAGACGAAATATTGCGCTGCCGCTGTGAAGAGAATCATTTTTCCTGGCGTGGAGATTGTGAAGTGGATATCCCAAGAAAAGATATGGTGCTTTATAAACTCCATGTCAGGGGATTTACAATGGGACTGCCGGAAAAGACGCCGGACCGGGGGACGTTTTTGGGATTGACGAGGAAACTTCCCTATTTAAAATCTTTAGGCATAACGTCCATAGAATTAATGCCAGTGTATGAATTTGAAGAATTGGTATTTCAAGAAGCTGAGGAATTACCAAAATACATTAAATGGCATTCGAAAAAAAAGGACAGAATACAAAAGCCAAAAGCAACACGCCTGCATAAGATAAATTATTGGGGATATGGAGAAGGCATGTACTTTGCTCCAAAGGCGGGTTATGCTGCGAGTCAGACGCCGGATATTGAATTAAAGAAATGTATTCTTCAAATGCACAAAAAAGGCATAGAATGTATTTTGGAAATGGATTTTCCGGATACAGTGCCATTAGACCGGATCTTTGCTGTACTGCGCTACTGGGTCAGGGAGTATCATGTAGATGGATTTCATTTACAGGGGAATCAGATTCCAATGCAGTATTTGCTAAAAGATGCTTATTTGGGGAGGACAAAGTTCTTTTATAAGAATTTGTCGCAAGGCATGGTGCCGGAAGAGGAAGATAAATATCCAAGGGCATTTTTAGATACGGATGAATTTTTATACCCATGCCGCAAACTGGCGAGCGGTATTGACGGAAGCGTCTGGCAGATTGCAGACCAGATGAAGAAGCAAAATACAAAACTTGGATATATTAATTATATTGCGGATCATAATGGATTTACATTAAAAGACTTATTTGCATATGAAAGTAAACATAATGAGGCAAACGGAGAAAATAACACTGACGGGATGGTTTGGAATTACAGTATTAACTGCGGGGTAGAAGGAGAAACGACCAGCAGAAATGTATACAAACTGCGTGACCGTCGTATGAAAAATGCGGTTGCAATGCTGTTTTTGTCACAGGGAGTGCCGATGATTATGTCGGGAGATGAAGACAACAATTCCCAGAACGGAAATAATAATGCGTATTGTCAGGACAATCCGATTGGCTGGAAAGACTGGAGCGGGTCAAGGCAGTCAAAAGATTTTTTAAAATATATGAAGCAGATGATAGCTTTTCGGAGAGATCATGCTATACTTCGCATGGAAAAACCCATGGCGTTAGCAGATACGCTTGCCTGCGGTTATCCTGATTTGTCTTATCATGGTGAAGACGCATGGATTGTGCCGGGATTTTCAAACTGGAAATCCGTGGGAATTCTTTATTGTGGTAAATATGCAGATGAAAACGAAGACATTTATGTAGGATTTAATTTTTCGGATTTTCCAAAAAAACTGGCGGTGCCTCAGCTAAAAGAGGACAGATGCTGGTATCTTTCAATGGATACGGCGCTGAAAAATGCGTTTTTACCTGAGCTTGAGGAACTGCATGAGGATTGGTATACATTAGAAGCGCAAAGTGTTTGTATTATAATAGGAAAAATGAAAGCAGGAAAAAATGAAAGCGTTGCAGCATTTAAAAACGATACTGCACCATAAAAATTTGGTGCGGAAAGGTTGTTTTAAAGTAGGCTTATATCGTCAGGGAATTATGCACGACTGGTCCAAATATACGCCTACGGAATTTTTGGTTGGGTGTAAATATTTCCAGGGGACGAAAAGCCCCAATAATGCAGAGCGTTTGGACAAAGGGTATTCGTCTGCCTGGCTGCATCACAAAGGAAGAAATAAACATCATTTGGAGTATTGGATTGATTATAGTGATAAAAATGGGTATATGTCAGGAATGCGTATGCCCAAAAAGTATGTAGTGGAAATGTTTATCGACCGTATTTCTGCTTCAAAGAACTATCAGAAAGACAAATATACGGATAAAAGCCCTCTTGCATATTATGAAAATGGGAAAGACCGTTATATTATGCATGAGGATACGAGAAAGCTGCTTGAAAAACTTCTGCATATTCTGGCGGAAAAAGGTGAAAATGCGGTATTTTATTATATCCGTAAAAAAGTATTAAAAAACGGTAAAACAGAAAGGTTTCATTATGTTAAACGATAAAAAAATATTATACAGCGGTATGCAGGCGACTGGTACGTTGACTTTGGGAAATTATCTGGGAGCTTTAAAAAACTGGGTAAATTTGAATGAAGAATATGAATGTATTTACGGCGTAATGGATTTACATTCTTTGACAGTCCGGCAGAATCCGGCAGAATTTCGGAAAAATGCGCGCTCATTGTATGCGCTGTATGTTGCGGCAGGACTAAATCCGGAAAAAAATTGTATTTACTACCAGTCCCATGTGCCCGGCCATGCTCAGTTAAGTTGGATATTAGGCTGTTTTACCTATATGGGAGAATTAAACCGTATGACGCAGTTTAAAGATAAATCGGCAAAGCATACGGATAATATCAATGCCGGCTTATATACTTATCCAGTGTTGATGGCGGCGGATATTCTGCTTTATCAGGCGGACGTGGTTCCGGTTGGACAGGATCAGAAACAGCATTTGGAAATTACCAGGGACATTGCACAGAGATTTAACGCAGTTTATGGGGAAGTTTTTACGGTTCCAAAAGCGTATATTCCGAAAGCAGGCGCGAAAATTATGAGCCTAGCGGATCCGCAGAAAAAAATGTCCAAATCAGAAGAAAATCCAAACGCATCCATATGGTTAATGGATGACAGGGACAGCATAATCCGCAAATTTAAGCGGGCAGTTACCGATTCCGATACAGTGGTGCGTTATGCAAAAGAAAAGCCGGGAATCAGCAATTTAATGGATATTTACAGTTGCGTGACAGGTAAAAATTATGATGAAATCGAAAAAGAATTCAAAGGAAAAGGATATGGGGATTTCAAATTGGCGGTTGGAGAAGCCGTTGCAGACGAATTAGCGCCGTTACAGAAACGTTATACCGAATTGATGGCAGATAAAACATATATAGAATCCATGATTAAAATGAATGATGAAAAAGCGGCTTTTTATGCGGCAAAAACATTGCGGAAAGTCCATAAAAAGGTAGGGCTTACAGAGATGATAAAATAAAATATGCCTATACGGAAGGTGGAAAGGCACGAATAACATGGCCTCTTCATAGGATATATCAAGTAAGTTTTTGAGGTGTCAGCTTGAAAACTTTTTTATCCCCTCTCAATGCAACGGAAGAAAAGGAATATTTAAGACGCCAGAAAGAGGGAGACGAGGAGGCAAAAAAGGTATTAATAGAGCGTAATATGCGCTTAGTAGCGCATATTTCCAAGAAATACCAAAATTCAGAGGAAGAGATGGAAGATTTAATCTCGATTGGGACGATAGGTTTGATTAAAGCAGTTTCTACTTTTCAGGAAGGGCATGGGAGCAAGCTTGCAACTTATGCGGCACGATGTATTGAAAATGAACTGTTGATGTATTTTCGTTCCAAAAAGAAGTGTTCGAAGGAAGTTTCACTTTATGAACCAATCGGTACAGATAAAGAAGGCAATCAGATTCAGCTTGTAGACATTGTGGAAGTAGATGAAAAAGATGTTGTAGAGCAGTTGGAATTGAAACGGCAGATTGTCAGGCTTTATGAGCTGATACCGGATGTCCTTGATGAACGCGAGAAAGAAATTTTGCGTCTCCGCTACGGCCTGAATAACCGAAAGCCGGTTACTCAGCGGGAACTTGCGGAAAAGTTACATATTTCCCGTTCCTACGTTTCCAGAATTGAAAAAAAGGCGTTGGAAAAGCTGAAAAATAATTTTTAAATTCATTGAAAAAGATAGAATCTATGTTATAATGATTCTGTCTTTTTATCTTTTATACAGCAATTCTGCTGGAAAATCCCATTTAGATGAATGATTTTCGAGGAGTGATAATAGTGTATAGTATGGTGAAGACCGCCGTTATCCGCGGTCTGGGAAGCGTGTGTATTCATGTAGAAGCAGACGTTAGTAACGGTATGCCTGTGTTTGAAATGGTAGGTTTTTTATCGTCCGAAGTGCGGGAAGCAAGGGAGAGGGTCCGTACCGCATTGCAAAGCAACGGTTATCCCCTTCCGGCAAAGAGGATTACAGTCAGTCTTTCTCCGGCAGACGTTAAAAAGTCCGGTTCCGGATTTGACCTGCCAATTGCAGCGGCAGTATTAGCGGCAATTGGTGAGATTGATAAAAAATATTTAGAAGATACCTTGATTCTTGGAGAAATTAGTTTGAGCGGCAAAATACTTCCGATTCACGGCGTTTTGCCTATTACTGCAAAAGCAAAGGAGATGGGTATGAAACGATGCCTGATACCATATCAAAATCAGGCGGAGGCGCGTCAGGTTTCCGGTATTGAAATATGGGCGGTAGAAAATTTAAAAGAGCTTGTGTCTTATTTGAAAGGGAAGCCATATCAGGAAAAACCGATGGGATTTGGGGAAGGGGAGAAAGATAAAACAACAGAATGTGATTTTTCAGAAATCAATGGACAAGATAGTGTAAAGCGTGCTTGTGAGGTGGCAGTTTCGGGAATGCATAATTTTTTGATGATTGGGCCGCCGGGCAGCGGCAAGACCATGTTGGCGAAAAGAATTCCTGGAATTTTACCGCCTATGACAGAAGAAGAACAGCTGGAAATATCCAAAATTTATAGTATTTGCGGTATGCTCCCGCAAGATGGAGCGCTGATACGCAGCCGTCCATTTCGGACGCCGCACCATACGATAAGCCCAAATGGGCTTGCTGGAGGAGGCGCAGTTCCAAAGCCGGGAGAAATCAGCCTTGCGCATAAAGGAGTGTTGTTTTTAGATGAATTGCCGGAATATAAGAAATCCACATTGGAAATACTGCGCCAGCCTATGGAGGATAAAGAAATCACATTAGTACGGCAGTCGGGAACGTATCGGTATCCGTCGGATTTTATGCTGGTAGCGGCTATGAATCCTTGTAAATGCGGATATTATCCTGACCGGAGCAAATGTAACTGCAGGGAAACAGAAATTGCCCGTTATCTGGGAAGGGTCAGCAAACCATTATTAGACCGTATTGACATATGTGTAGAAGCGCCCATGATAAAATATGAGGAACTTGTGAAAAAAGAGAAAAAGGAATCATCCGGCGCAATAAGAGAACGTGTGATGGCGGCATTAGAACGGCAGCAGTACCGGTTCCGTGGGACGGATATTTGTACAAATAGCAGAATTCCGTCAAAAGCGATAGAAAAATACTGTGGATTAAACAGCAGCCAGCAAAATTATATGAAAGAAATGTATCAGAATATGGAACTTTCTGCCAGAGGGTATTATAAAATATTAAAAACAGCCAGGACAATCGCAGATTTAGACAATAGTGAAGAAGTAAAGGAATGTCACTTAAACGAAGCGGTTTGTTACCGGACTTGGGATAAAAAATATTGGGAGTAAACAATGATAGAAAAATGGAAATATCAATACTGGCTTTCTTGTATCAAGGGAGTCGGGAATAAAAAACGAAAAAAGTTAGTAGAATATTGTGGCAGTGCAAAAGAAGTGTATGCCCTGACAAAAAAGCAGCTTATGTCAATCCCGAAAATAAATGAAAAAGAAGCAGAGGCAGTCGTTTTTAGCCGTTTAAATTTGGATTTGGAAAAAGAAGCGGATATTTTGAATCAGACGGGGATAAAAATGCTGACAATCGAAGAGGCTGAATTTCCAAAACGTCTTTTGCAACTTTCTGATTGTCCTTATGCGATATTTTATAAAGGAAACATTCCCTCCGAACAAGAAAGAACGGCTGCGATTGTGGGGGCAAGAATGTGTTCATCTTATGGAAAAGCAGCCGGCCTTGCGCTGGGAGAAGCGCTGGCTGCGCAGGGAATTAGTATTGTAAGCGGCATGGCATATGGGATTGATTCGTTTGGGCACTGGGGCGCGGTGAAAGGCGGGGGACGTACGTATGCAGTATTGGGCTGCGGAGTAGACGTCTGTTATCCAAAAGGAGGGTGGGAGCTCTATGAAAAAATTCAGTCTTGCGGAGGATTATTGTCAGAATATCTTCCGGGGACAAAACCTGTGCCGGGACAATTTCCGGCAAGGAACCGACTAATCAGCGCATTGTCGGATATTGTGATTCTCGTAGAAGCAAAACAAAAAAGCGGTTCATTGATTACGGCAGATTTTGCTTTGGAACAGGGAAAAGATATTTATGCGGTTCCAGGCAGAATGGACGACGCATTAAGTATGGGCTGCAATGAACTTATCCGGCAGGGCGCCGGAATCATTACAAATATTGAGGGTTTTTTGCTGGAACTGGGATTTGGAAAAGATGAAATAAAACAAAAAAAAGAAAAAGAACGTGAAAAAATAGAAAAGGCTCTTGAAAAAGACGAATTGATGGTGTATAGTTGTTTCGGTTTAGCACCAAAAAATATGGAAGAATTAGTTAAAATGACGAAAATGCCTGTCCAAAAACTGGCAAATATACTGATAAGTTTACAGGCTAAAGGATTGATAGAGGAATATTATAAAAATCATTATCATAAAAAGTGAAACAAGCATAAAAGGAGTTTGGGAATTATGGCAAAGTACCTGGTAATTGTGGAATCTCCGGCAAAAGTCAAGACAATCAAGAAATTCTTGGGAAAGAATTATGAGGTGACTGCATCAAATGGACATGTGCGAGATTTGCCGAAAAGCCAGCTTGGAATTGACATAGAGCATGGTTTTGAACCAAAATATATTACGATTCGGGGAAAAGGGGATATTCTTGCAAAGCTGCGTAAAGAAGTCAAAAAAGCAGATAAAATTTATCTTGCGACTGACCCTGACCGGGAAGGAGAAGCGATTTCATGGCACTTAGAACAGGCTCTTCATTTAGAAGACAAAAAAGTATGCCGTATTAGTTTTAATGAGATTACAAAAAATGCAGTCAAGTCGGCGTTAAAGACGCCGCGGGAAGTGGATATAGATTTAGTCAACGCACAGCAGGCAAGGCGTATGTTAGACCGTATGGTTGGATATAAAATCAGCCCGCTGTTATGGGCGAAAGTCAAAAGAGGTTTGAGCGCAGGCAGGGTACAGTCCGTAGCCCTTCGTATGATTTGTGACAGGGAAGAAGAAATAAACGCCTTTATTCCAAAAGAGTATTGGACGTTAGATGCACAGCTGGGTATAGAAGGGGAAAAACGTCCGTTAATGGCAAAATTTCATGGAGATGCGTCGGGTAAATTAGAAATTCCCTCACAGCAGGAATTTGAAGAGTTAAAGAAGAAGTTAGAAAAAGCTGAATATACAGTACTTGAAGTGAAACGCGGGGAGCGGACCAAAAAAGCGCCGCTTCCGTTTACGACAAGCACTTTGCAGCAGGAAGCGTCAAAGACCTTAAATTTTTCGATTCAAAAGACAATGCGTATCGCGCAGCAGCTGTATGAAGGAATTGATATTAAAGGACAGGGTACGGTTGGCCTGATTACTTACTTAAGGACAGATTCTGTACGTATTTCAGAAGAAGCCAGCCAGTCTGCAAAAGAATATATTATAGAATCTTATGGTGAAACGTATGCCGCGCAGCATACAGGTGAAAATACAAAATCCTCAAAGATTCAAGACGCGCACGAAGCGATTCGTCCGTCGGATATTGCAAGAGCGCCAGTTCTGGTGAAAGAATCTCTTTCCAGGGATCAGTTTCGGCTGTACCAGTTGATTTGGAAGCGTTTTGCAGCAAGTCAGATGCATGGGGCTGTGTATGAAACGACGTCTGTGATAATTGGGGCGGATAATTATCGTTTTCATGTATCCGCTTCGAAAATCTTGTTTGACGGTTTTTTATGCGTTTATACAGAGGAAGATGAAGATAAAGCAAAGGGAAATGTCCTGCTTCATTCGATAGATGGCGATTCGAAACTGACGCTTCAAAATTTAGAAGGAAAACAACATTTTACGCAGCCTCCGGCGCATTATACGGAAGCATCACTGGTAAAATCTTTAGAAGAACTTGGGATTGGGCGTCCCAGCACATATTCTCCGACGATTACAACAATTTTAGCCAGACGGTATGTCGTAAAAGAAAACAAAAATTTATATGTGACAGAGTTAGGGGAAGTTGTCAATGCGATTATGAAAGAATCCTTTCCGACTATCGTTGACGAGCGGTTCACGGCAAATTTAGAATCTTTGCTGGACAAAGTCGAGGAAGGCGCCGTCAGTTGGAAAGCGGTAGTCAGCAACTTTTATCCGGATTTACAAGAGGCGGTAGAAGCTGCTGAAAAAGATTTGGAGAAAATCAAAATTGAAGATGAAGTTACAGATATTATCTGTGAAGAATGTGGCAGGAACCTGGTTGTAAAATATGGGCCGCATGGAAAATTTTTGGCTTGTCCCGGTTTTCCGGAATGTCGCAATACAAAGCCTTACTTAGAAAAAACAGGCATAAAATGTCCATTATGTCAAAAAGAAGTCGTATTAAAAAAGACGAAAAAAGGCAGAAAATATTATGGATGTGAAAACAATCCGGAATGTGAATTTATGTCTTGGCAAAAACCGTCGCAAAAGCCTTGTCCAAAATGCGGCGGCTATATGGTAGAAAAGGGAAATAAACTCGCATGTGCAGATAAGCAGTGTGGTTACAGTGAAAGCTCTGCTCCAAAAAAAGCAGAATAAAACGCAAATTTGTTTTGTTTTCTTGAAATTTCAGAATAAACATGCTAAACTAGGAATTAGTTGTAGAAAATTCAGAATATTTAAGGAGGATAATATATGAGTGTGCAGCTCTTGGATAAGACAAGAAAAATTAATAAGCTTTTGCATAATAATAATTCTTCCAAGGTAGTGTTTAATGATATATGTGATGTGCTGACAGAGATTTTACAATCTAATATTCTAGTCATCAGCAAAAAAGGAAAGGTATTGGGAAGCAGTGTCAGCAGAGGAATACCAGAAATAGGCGAATTGATTTTAGAAGAGGTCGGAGGATTTATTGACCCGCTTTTGAATGAAAGGCTTTTGGGTATTCTTTCCACAAAAGAAAATGTAAATTTGGAAACACTGGGTTTTGAAACGGATATCAAGAAACATTGTGCGATTATTACGCCGATTGATATTGCAGGCGAGAGGCTTGGTACGTTGTTTGTATACCGTTACGACAGGCAGTATGATATTGACGACATTATTTTAAGCGAATATGGCACAACCGTGGTAGGGCTTGAGATGATGCGTTCTGTCAATGAAGAAAACGCAGAGGAAAGCCGTAAAGTGCAAATTGTAAAATCAGCGATTAACACACTGTCTTTTTCAGAACTTGAAGCAATTACACATATTTTTGAAGAATTGGATGGGAACGAGGGTATACTTGTCGCCAGCAAGATTGCGGACAGGGTAGGAATTACACGTTCTGTTATTGTCAATGCACTTCGTAAATTTGAAAGTGCAGGTGTGATAGAGTCTCGTTCGTCTGGTATGAAAGGAACGTACATTAAAGTCTTAAATGATGTTATTTTTGACGAATTAGAACAAGTCAGACAACAGCAATAATACTGGTTTTGATTGGAAAGGATTTGCAGATTATACCTGTAAATCCTTTTTTTTGCACATATTGTGCTAAAAAATACAAAAAAGTACAATATCGTGTAAAAAGTGATAAAAAAATACTTGTGCTTTTTTTTAATATAATTTATTATAGAGAATAGGATTAGAATATGAGGATGAAGAATATGTTAGAAAGGGGACAATAAAAATATGTTTTCAACCAATGTATATAGTTATATTGATGTGTTAAATAAAGCATCGGATGCAAGCTGGCTGAGAGAACAGACCATTGCAAACAATCTTGCCAATGTGAATACGCCTGGTTATAAGAGAAAAGATGTTGATTTTCAAAGCGCTCTAAGAAATGAACTGGGCAATATGAAGTACGTTACTTTGGATACAAAAGTGGAACACGCAGATTTGAGCCGGCTGGATGTTTCTACATATTATGACCATGCAAACTATTCATACAGGATTGACAGGAACAATGTGGATGTTGATACGGAAAATGTAGAGCTTGCTTCGGAAAAGATTCGTTATGATGCTTTGACCGACAGTATGACACATGAGATTAACAGATTAAGAACAGCTATGCAGAAGTAAAATGGTTTTGTAGAGTAAGGAGGAGTTATTATGGCATTATTTCAGGCATTTAATATTAGTGCGTCCGGAATGACGGCAGAACGTTTCCGTACGGATATTATTGCAGAAAATGTAGCAAATGTGAATACGACCAGAACAGAGGACGGTACGCCTTACCGCAGGAAAATTGTAACATTCGCAGAGAAGGATTCGGTTTCTTTTGATGATATGCTGTCAAGGGCGCGATCTTATGGAGGAAATGGAGTAAAGGTTACAAAAGTTTTAGAAGATAATGAGTCGGATTATATTATGTCGTATGACCCGGCGCATCCGGATGCGGATGAAAATGGATACGTTTCTTATCCAAATGTAAATATCGTTACAGAAATGACGAATTTGATTGATGCCAGCAGAGGGTATGAGGCAAATGTAACAGCATTTAACGCGATAAAATCAATGGCTCAGGCGGGTCTGCAGGTAGGTAAAGCATAAGATAAAGATGGGAAATTGAAGGAGGAGTATCAATATGGATGCAGCTATGTTTTATAGTGTATCACCGGATTATCTGACAAGATATGGTTTGAATCAGACTCAAGAGAGAGAAAAAAGCAATGATGGAAGTTTTGGTTCTATTCTGAATACCGCGATGAATATGATTAACGAGACAAACGATTATCAGAATGCTGCAGAGTCGGCGGAGATTCAGTTTGCGCTTGGAGAATCAGAAAGTACGCATGAGCTGGCAGTTGCCCAGCAGAAAGCGAATCTTGCATTAGAGTATACGGTTGCAGTGCGTGATAAAGTGATAGAAGCGTATAAAGAGATTATGAATATGACAGTTTAGTGGGTAGGGATAGAAAATGCCGGAAAAATTACAAAATTCAGTAATGAATAAATATAATGATTTACAAGAATGGTGGAAAAAGTGTTCGGTAAAACAAAGAACACTGGTAATTAGCGCGATGGCAGTTATTGTACTGGCGCTGGCTATTTTGGCTGCTGTGATGAGCCGTCCCAAAATGGTTACGCTGATTACATGTGAAGATGCGAAACAGGCTTCGCAGGTAAAGGAACTGCTGGAAGGTGAAAATATAAAAGCAGATATATCTCAGGATGGCCTTACATTTTCGGTGAATGCCAAAGATGAATCTGCGGCATCTATTCTGCTCGGCTCAAATGATATTCCGACGGACGGATATGGAATTGAAAATGTGTTTGACGGAAGTTTCAGTACAACAGAGGCAGACAAGACCAAAAAATATCAGTTATATCTGGAAGGAAAATTTGAGAAGCAGCTTGCAACAATTTCCAATATAGAAAACGCTTATGTTTCTCTTTCTATACCTAACGAGGATGGAACGATTATTTCTATGGGGCAGGAGACATACGCGAGCGTCGTTTTAGATTTGAGCGGAGAAATGGAAGAAGAGCAGGCGGCTGGAATTGCCAAGTTTATGGCTACTGAGGTAGGAAATGATTCTACGGACAATATCATGATTCTGGATTCTGATGGAAATACGTTATTTTCCGGAGGCGATTCTGCTACATCAATTGGCAATGCCAATTCACAGCTTTCTTTAAAAGGGAAAGCGGAGAATATGGTAAAAGGTGAGGTCCGGGATGTTGTGCTTGGGACAAATGTTTATGACAATGTCGAAGTTGGCTTGAACCTTGTAATGGATTTTAATACAGAAGAATATACAAATCAGCGCTATTATGTGGACGAAGGAAGAGAACAGGGATATTTAGACAGCAGAAGCAATTTTGAATCGGAATCACAGGGTGGACAGGCCGCTACTCCGGGAACCGATACCAATGATCAGGATACGACCTATGTAATGCCGGATTCAGAAGTGACTTCTTCTTCTGTCAGTGAAACGAAAGAGAACTATTTGACGAGCCAGGAAGTTACAAAGCGAAATAGTGACGGCGGAAAAGTGGATTACGAGAATTCTTCCGTTTCTGTTGTGGCAACATCTTTTGTTGTTTATGATGAAGCGGCGCTGAAAGCAGACGGGACGTTAGACGATATTACATTTGATGAATTTGTGGCGCAAAACGGTGATCGTGTCAAGACGACCGTGGATGATGAGTTTTATGATATGGTTTCGAATGCAACAGGATTTGCCAGGGACAATATTACGATTGTAGCATATGACGTACCGTTTTTTAAGTATGCTTCTTCGGGTGGAAGAGATGTGGCGGATTATCTTCAGATAGCGCTGGCAGTTTTGATTTTTGCATTATTGGGCTTTGTTGTATTTCGAAGCACAAGGAAACAGCAGGAGCAGGAAATCGAGCCGGAGCTGTCTGTTGAAAGTTTACTAGAATCGACGAAACAGGATGAAAATGAAGGGTTAGAAGACATCGGTTTTTCCGAAAAGTCGGAAACTCGTATTTTAATAGAGAATTTTGTGGACAACAATCCTGAGGCAGCAGCGTCGTTGTTGCGCAACTGGCTGAATGAGGAGTGGGAATAAAATGGCAGGTAGTGATGAATTAACGGGCGTCCAAAAGGCCGCCGTACTATTAATTGCATTAGGACCGGAAAAGTCGGCGGATATTTTCAAACATCTGAAAGAAGATGAGATTGAAGAGCTGACGTTGGAGATTGCAAATACCAGAAGTATTTCTCCGCAGGTCAAAGAAAGTGTATTAAACGAATTTTATCAGGTATGTCTGGCACAGCAGTATATTGCAGAAGGCGGTATTGGATACGCAAAAGAATTGCTGGACAAAGCTTTGGGCGGAGAAAGGGCGCAGGAAGTCATTTCAAAGCTTACGGCATCGCTTCAGGTTCGTCCATTCGAATTTGTCAGAAAAACAGATCCGAGCCAGGTGTTAAACTTTATTCAAGACGAACATCCGCAGACGATTGCCATGATTTTGGCATATCTGACGCCGGCGCAGGCGGCTATGATTATGAGTTCGCTGACGTCGGAAGTCCAGGCAGATGTTGCAAAGAGAATTGCGACAATGGATCGGACGTCTCCCGATGTGGTCAAAGAGGTGGAACATGTGTTGGAACGAAAGTTATCTTCTCTTATCAATCAGGATTACACCATTGTGGGCGGCGTAGATGCGATTGTAAGTATTTTGAATACGGTAGACCGATCCACAGAGAAACATATTATGGAAACGCTCGAAATCGAAGAACCGGAATTGGCAGACGAAATCCGCAAGAAGATGTTCGTATTCGAAGATATTATGCTGCTTGACGATCGTGCGATTCAGCGTGTGCTTAGAGATGTAGATAACAATGATCTTGCAGTTGCATTGAAAGGCGCAAATGAAGACGTTCAAAATACCATCTTTAAAAACCTTTCAAAACGTCTGTCTGCAATGATTAAAGAAGATATGGAATTTATGGGGCCAGTCCGTATGAAAGATGTGGAAGAAGCACAGCAGAAGATTGTTGGCGTAATCCGTAAATTAGAAGACTCTGCTGAGATTGTAATCTCCAGAGGCGGAGGTGACGAGATCGTTGTCTAATCTATATAAGCATTATAATACGATGCCGTCAAAAGAGTCTGTCCGTGTGATGGATTATAATTCCTTGATAGAAGAGAAACTGGCGGAATTGGCAAAACAGCAAAATGCAGACGCAGACCCGGAAGATAACGAATTCCGAAGTTTAGATGCTGTCGCAGAAGAAGTTGTGAGGGAAGATCCCGAAGAAGTCCTTCAAAAGGCAAAAGAAGAGGCGGAGGCTATCTTAAGCCAGGCAAAGGAAGAAGCGCAGCAGATGTTATCGGATGCGAAAGTGCAGTCGGAAGAATTATTTAACCAGGCAAAAGAAACAGGAGCTCAAGAAGGATATGAAGCGGGTTATGCGCAGATAAAAGAAGAGCTGGAGACGGAGTATACAAAACGGCAGGAAGAATTAGAACAATTAAAGCAACAGCTTTTGGAAGAACATAATCAAAAGCTGCAGGATTTAGAACCAAAACTTTTGGATGTAATTTTAACTGTTGTAGAGCGTGTATTTCATATTCAGTTTAAAGATAAAAAAGAGATTTTATTATATTTGGTTGGCAATACAATAGCGAATATCGAAGGCTGTAAAAGTTTTCGCATTCGGGTTGGAAATGAGCAGAAGAGTTTCTTAGAATATCATAAAGATGAGATTTCAGACCGTATCGGACATGATATGTCGATAGAAATTGTTTCAGATTTATCCCTTGAGGGGAGCCAATGTATTATTGAGACAGATACCGGAATATTTGACTGCAGCCTGGGCGTGCAGTTGGAGAATTTGATCAAAGATTTAAGATCATTAAGTTCGTGAGGATGATAGACGTGTCATATAATTTTGATAAGTATTTACAACTGGCAGACCGGACCTATTTTGAAAGGCTTGGAAAAGTTGTGAAAATCGTCGGATTGACGATTGAGTCCATTGGACCGGATGCAAAACTGAATGATTTATGCCGTATTATCATTGATAAGAATAAGGACATTTCCGTAATGGCTGAAGTGGTGGGAATACGGGATAACCGTCTGCTGCTAATGCCTTACGAAAGTGTGGAAGGCTTAGGAGTTGGATGTACCGTAGAAAATACGGGGCATCCTTTGTCTGTTTGTGTCGGAGATGCGCTGCTTGGCCATATGGTAGACGGAATCGGGAGAGTAGAAGATGATTTAGAAAATATGCAGACGAAAGATTATCCGGTAGAAGCGGCTCCGCCAGATCCTATGAAACGAAAAATCATTGATGAGATTCTTCCCTTAGGGGTAAAGGCGGTAGATGGGTTAATTACCGTAGGAAAAGGGCAGCGAATCGGAATTTTTGCCGGTTCTGGCGTAGGAAAAAGTACGTTGATGGGTATGTTTGCAAGGAATACAAAAGCAGATATAAATGTGATTGCTTTGATAGGAGAGCGTGGAAGGGAAGTACGTGAATTTGTCGAGAGAGATTTGGGAGAAGAAGGCATGAAGCGTTCTGTCGTTGTCGTAGCAACTTCCGACAAACCCGCTTTGATTCGAAATAAGGCGGCAAAAACGGCTACGGCGATAGCGGAATACTTTAGGGACCAGGGAAAAGATGTGCTTTTGATGATGGATTCCTTAACGCGTTTTTCCATGGCGCAAAGAGAAATTGGTTTGGCTTCCGGCGAACCTCCTGTGACGAGAGGGTATCCGCCGAGCGTATATTCGGAGATGCCGAAACTTTTGGAGCGTGCCGGAAATGCAGAACATGGGTCTATTACCGGGTTATATACTGTTCTGGTTGATGGAGATGATTTTAATGAGCCGATTACCGATACGGCGCGAAGCATTTTGGATGGACATATTATGCTTTCCAGAAAACTAGGGCATAGAAACCACTATCCGGCGATTGATATTTTGCAGAGTATTTCCCGTGTAATGAGTTCTATTGCGTCAAAAGAACACAAAGATGCGGCGGGCAAGCTAAAAAATGTGCTTGCTACATATCAGGAAGCGGAAGATTTGATTAATATAGGAGCATATAAGCGGGGATCTAATCCCGGAATTGATTATGCAATTTCAAAAATAGAGGCGGTAAATAATTTTTTGCGGCAGGATACGATGGAGAAATTTGGTTTTGAAGAAGAGGAACAGATGTTAGAAGACCTTTTTGCTGAATAGGTGAAATGAATGGCAAAGTTTCAATATAAATTACAGAGTGTATTAGATATTAAAGAAAAATTGGAAAGCCAGGAAAAAATTGCTTTTGGAATTGCTATGACAAAGCTTCTGGAAGAACAGGAAGTTCTTCAAAAGCTTATGATTCAGAAAGCCGGATATGACAAGCAGGCAAGGAAACTTTTAGAGGGGAATATCAATCTGCGCGATATTCATACCTGCCGTCAGGCAGTAGAGACGATGAAAACCAGAATCCGGGCGCAGATGTTAGAAGTACATAACGCAGAAAAACAGCTGGACATTGTCCGCAGAAGATTAAATGAAGTGATGATTGAGCGCAAAACATATGAGAAACTCCGTGAAAAAAAGTTTGAGGAGTTTAAAGCGGAAGTTTTATATGAGGAAAATAAAGAGGTAGACGAACTGGTAAGTTATACCTATCATCAAAACGAAGACTAATAGGTGGTGGAAAATATGGCAGATGAAACGAAGGCAATGTCTGAGGATGCGTCTAAAGACAGTAAGGCAGATAAAAGAGCGGCAAAAGAAGCAAAAAAAGAAGAAAAAGCGAATAAGAAAGCAGAAAAAAGAAGAAAGAAATTAGAACAATCCGGCGCTACTCCAGAGGAAATCCAAAGAGCTATGGATTATCAGGAAGAGTATGGAGAAGAAGGCGGAGGACGCCTGGCAGTTTTTTTTGTTACGCTGATCATTATTGCAATTTGGCTTGCAATTTTGGCGCTTTTAGTCAAGATGGATGTAGGTGGATTTGGTTCTACCATATTAAGGCCGTTATTAAAGGATGTGCCATATGTGAACCGTATACTGCCAGAAGCTGAGGGTGAAGAAGAATTGAAAAGTACAGAAGATACAGAATACCCATATGCTACATTAGAAGAAGCCATTGCAAGAATTAAAGAACTGGAAGTTTTGCTCCAGAATGAAAAAAATGCAGCGGCAGACAGTCAGGATAGGACGCGTGATTTAGAAGAGCAATCTGCGCAGTTAGAACAATATAAGTCAGAAGAGGCGGCATTTGAAGCATTAAAGCAAAAATTTGACGAAGAGGTTGTTTTTTCCGATAAAGCGCCCGATATAAATGAATATAGGACTTTTTATGAAAGTATCGATCCGGCAAATGCGGAAGCCATTTACCGGAGGGTAGTAGAACAGCAGCAGACAGATGAAGAGCTGGAAGAGTATGTAAATATGTATTCTTCTATGAAGCCAAGACAGGCGGCGGCTATTTTTGATACCATGACAAAAGATTTGAAACTGGTAGCGAAAATTTTAAAAGCCATGGATACCGATGCGAGCGCGCGTATTCTGGGGGCAATGGACGCGGAGACAGCAGCAAAGCTGACCAAGATCATGAATCCTCCTGAATCATAAATTTAAACCGTATTTTCGAAAGGAGGTGAAAGAGGATGAAAAACGACATTTTTGGAGTTGCAAAAAACTTTTTAGATGTAAAGGCTAATTTAAAAGTGGAGTCTGCGGCAAAAAAAGGTTCCAAGGAAGATATTACGGTAAGTTTTATGGATTATATGGGACAAAACCAGATGTCTTCTAATAGGAATATATCTTCTGATATACAGCAGACCGTTGTGTCAAATTCAAAAGATTCTGCAGCAGCTGCATACGATACATATCGTGATTCATCGAAGAATGTGTCGACAGCAGTGGAAAAAGCGCCGGAAGAAATCTTAGAAGAAGTTTCCGAGCCAATGGAAGCTTATGAAGAGGAACTTCGTAATATTATAAAAGAGGAGTTAGGCGTAACAGACGAGCAGATTGATGCGGCATTGGAAACACTTGGTTTGACTATGCTTGATGTAAAGAATGTACAGGATTTGGCAGCTTTAGTACAGACGCTGACAGGAGAAGACATTGGGACGCTGTTTTTAAGCGAATCATTTCAAAATGTGATGCAGCAGGTATCTTTGGCAACAGAGACATTTTGTGCTGAAATTGGCGTTTCAAAAGAGGAATGGGATGTTCTTTGCGAAGTGTTTGGACAAATGGAACCTGTGGATGCGGATTTTGCAGAAACGATGCCTGAATTTGTGCAGACAGAGCAGAGCGAGCCGGAGTCTTCTATTTTGGAAGGCACAGAAGAACTGCCAGTATCAAATGAAACGGCGGCGTCTGTGGAAAAAGAACGTCTGTTAGAGACGCCTGTTACAGAAAATACGCTTCCAAAAGAGCAGGCAGAAGTTGTCGTGCAGAAAGAAGAAATGAAAGAGCAGCAAGTATCTGTTCAGAATACAGATGAAACACAGCAAAAAGAAATCCTTCCAGAACAGGCTTCGCCAGATTTTGGAGAAGAAGCAGAATCAAATGCCGATTCAAGTTCAAATTCAAATGAACAGACTTTTGCAGAACACTCGAAAGATTTGAAACAGGATGTATTCCATACAGGCGTATCATTTGCAGAACAGCAGGCAGTCAGGACGCAAGAAGCAGTTCTCCCACAAGAAGCAGCGTTAAATTACAGCAGCCAGATTGATACGTTTGAACTAATAGAACAAATTGCAAAAAATGTCCGCGTGATAGTTTCAGCACAGACGACATCTATGGAAATGCAGTTAAACCCGGAACATCTTGGTAAAATTTATTTGAATGTTACGGAAAAAGAAGGCGCAGTACGCGCGCAGCTTGTGGCTCAAAATGAAGCAGTTAAAGAAGCGTTAGAAACACAGGCGGTTGAATTGCGTCAGAGTTTACATCAGCAGGGTGTAAAGGTAGATGCAATTGAGGTTACAGTTGCCACACATGAGTTTGAACAGAATTTAGAGCAGAATGCAAAACAGGAAGAGCAAATGCAGCAACAGATGGAAGAGAATCATCAGCGAACAAAAAGAAATTTGAATTTAAACGATTTGGATGGTTTGACCGGCCTTATGACAGAAGAAGAGCAGCTTGCAGCTTCTATTATGAAGGACAATGGGAACCAGGTAGATTTAACAGCATAGGAAAGGAGAGAATATATGCCATTAGTACAAATAGAAAATGGAAAAGTTGTTGACAGTACTGCCGCAGGATCATCTGTCGATGGCAAAAAATCAAATGCAGAATCCAAGAGTACTTCTGGATTGGGCAAAGAAGCGTTTTTACAGTTGTTAGTAGCGCAGATGCAGTATCAGGATCCGCTAGAGCCAATGGATAATACAGAGTATATATCCCAGCTTGCCACATTTTCACAGTTAGAAGCAATACAGAATATGACCGATAAAGTAAGTTACAGTATGGCAAACGATTTGGTCGGCAAGTATGTTATATTAAATACGGCGAATGGTACTATAAACGGCAAAGTGGATTACGTCATGTATGAGAACGGCGATGTTTTTCTGGCAGTCAACGATGGGTTATATTCGATTGACGACCTTGATACGGTAGCAGATGAATCGTACTATGAAGCATTCCAGATGGCTAATATGTTAATGTCAATGATTGCAAAACTTCCATCTGAAGAAAATCTGACAGCAGCCAATAAAAAAGACGTTGAGGCGGCAAGAGAGGTTTATGATTCCATGAACCAGTATCAGCAGGGATTTGTCAGCAAAGAAGCCCTTGATAAATTAGAAAAATTGGAAAAGAAATTAAAAGAGATTATGGGTTCTTCTAATGATGAGGATGACAAAGAAGATACAGACAAGGGTGATACAACCGATAAGACAGATAAGGAGGATAAAACAAACGCGAAATAAGCGGGGGTGGCGATATGAATAAGCTCACGAATCGTTTTACATCAATTGAACAGGTTACAGGTGAATATCTTCATACTTCCAAACATAAAGAGACAGCTGCAAATGAGCTTTCATTTGAAGAGATTCTACGGCAAAGGCAGTCGGATGCAGCATCTGAGCTGAAATTTTCCAAACATGCTTCGATGCGTTTGATGGAACGGAATATAAGCCTGACAAAAGAACAGAATGACCGTTTGGAAAACGGCGTTCAAAAGGCGGTGGAAAAGGGAATTAAGGATTCTCTGGTTATGGTAGATTCGCTTGCCTTTATTGTAAATGTTCCAAATAAGACCGTTGTAACTGCAATGGATCAAAAAGAAACACCAACAAATATATTTACTAACATAGACGGCGCAGTAATTATGTAGCTGGTCCTTCGGGAAGCGAGCGCCCCTGACTGACAGAGGGGGCAAATGCGCCATAGAATTTCAGGAGGTCATTTATTATGATGAGATCATTGTTTTCTGCTGTGTCAGGTCTTAAGACACATCAGACAAAAATGGACGTTATCGGAAATAACGTATCCAACGTAAATACCGTTGCGTTCAAATCTTCCTCAGTAACATTTAGTGAGATTATGTACCAGACCACTTCCAATGCGTCCGGCGCCAATGCTGCGACAGGAAAAGGCGGTGTCAATGCAAAACAGATTGGTCTTGGCGTTAGCATGGGTTCGACGAAGATTTCAATTACCGGAGCCGGAGCTGCGGAGACAACCGGAGACGGCCTGGATTTGAGACTGACGGATAAAGTGTCCACGAACTTCTTTATTGTAAGCGACGGTACAAAAAATCTCTTTACAAGAGCAGGTTCCTTTTATATTGACGGAGCAGGAAATTTAGCTATGACGTCTACTGGATATACCGTTATGGGCTGGCAGGTAGATGAGACAACCGGAGATATTAAAAAAGATACGGTATCGGCTCTTAGGGTTATGGAAGAGAAGAATCTAACGTCTCCGGCGGAGGCAACTTCTCTTGGTACAGTCGCAGGTATTATTGACCGCAACGATACGAATGTTTCAAGTGACGACGGTTATACCATGGTTTTGAATTTTTATGATAACCTGGGTTATTCATATTCTGCAAAATTTGCTGTGAAACTTACAGATGCAAAGACAGAAACATATTCAGTTGAATTGTCAGATATTTTGGATTCCGAAAATAAATCTATACTTTCAGAGTATTTACAGAAAAATCCAACAGCTGATTTGTCAAGTTTATTTGGACGGCAGACAACTGCTACAAAATCTTATATGCCGACCAACAGCAATATTAAGTATTATCCGAATGGACCTACTGATGATGTAAATGGAAATACAGAACCGGGATATTATTATGAATATGCAACGTTTCAACAGCAGCCGAATGGTACAGTAATTCCGGCAAAAGGCTATGCAAAAGTAAATACATGGATTGATCAGGATGGAAATGACGGCGGCCTGATGTATCAAATCAGTAATTATAAATATTTTGTAGATGAAGAGTCCTGCTCTAAGGGAATAGAGGCAGATAAACCAGCCAGTGAAATAGAATCCATGGCAGATTTTTTTGGTATTTCACAGCTTCAGCTGAGTGCATATGATGATACAGTAACACCGGACACAGTGGACGGGGCAGCCCGCCCAGTAGCTTATATGGATCCGGATACCGGGGCTTTTGTGTATGTAGAAGATACGATTAACCATACATTAAAATTTAGTCCTGACGACGGTACGTTTTCTTATGTTGGAATGCAGGGATCCAACACTGTTACATTGAATCTTGCAGATACCTTGGGCAACAATTTCTCCGATATAAAAATTGATTTTTCCGGCTGTAAATCATCCGACAATGGTGGAAAGAGTACTGCAAATGCAGATGCTGGATTCCGAAACGAAGGTACGGGTCGTGCATTAGGAGCTATGATCGGACTTAATATTAATAATAATGGAAGAATTTACGGTACATATGACAATGGAAATACAGTACTTCTGGGACAGATTGCCGTTGCTCAGTTTGCAAATGCTTCCGGTCTTGAGAAAGTAGGTGAAAACTGCTATACTACAACATTAAACTCTGGTGATTTTGATGGAGTCGGCAGGGAGATTGCGGCAGACGGCAGCAGTATGACATCTGGCGAACTTGAGATGTCGAATGTGGATTTGTCCACAGAATTTACACAGATGATTATTACGCAGAGAGGGTTCCAGTCAAATTCACGTGTTATCACTACTTCGGATACACTTTTGGAAGAATTAATCAATCTGAAACGTTAATAAATAACGTATAGGTGTTCCATTTTTACGCAAGATATGGTATAATGTGTGCATGACTTGGCGGTATAGCGTCAGTTATGCACATGTTTTATTTTAAATAGACATAAGGCGTGTTGCGTTTTAATACGCGGTTTCTTGTTCTGTTTAAAAAAAATTCAATATATGTATAGACATTTTTCGAAAAGTCTAGTAAACTAAGATACAAAGGTTTCATGGCATGACCATATACCAAAGAATAATAAAATGGGTAGGTGAGAGTTAGTGGATATAGCATCTTTATTGGGAATCATTCTTGGATTCAGTATGGTTATATTTGGTATCCTTTCTGCGGGAGCAGATATTGGCAGTTACATAGACGTACCATCTATTATTATCACATTGGGTGGTTCCATTTCGGGTGTTTTGGCATCAAACAAACTGAAAGATTTTATTGGCGGTCTAAAAAGTATCACACTTGCATTTAAGGAAGAAGTTTTAGATCCGGGAGCTGTTATCAGTAATGTTATCAATCTGGCTAACGTTGCCAGGAAAGAAGGTCTTTTAGCATTGGAAGAAGCCTCAAATGACATTGAAGATCCATTCCTAAAAAAAGGGATTATGCTTGTTGTTGACGGTACAGACGCAGAGCTGGTACGTGGAATCTTAGAGACAGAGCTTGTCTGTTTGGAAGACCGGCATAAGAAAGTAATTGGATTCTGGGATAAATGGGCAGAATTGGGTCCTGCATGGGGAATGATTGGTACTTTGGTTGGTCTTGTTAATATGTTAAATAACATGGAGGATCCTTCCTCTATCGGTCCTTCCATGGCGGTAGCCTTGATTACTACTTTGTATGGTTCTATTGTTGCAAACTGGCTGTGTGCTCCTGTTGCCAGCAAGATGAAAGTAAATAATGATTTGGAAGTTATTGTAAAAGAGATTATGGTGGAAGGGCTTTTGTCTATCCAGGCAGGAGAGAATCCACGAGTAATTGAAGAGAAACTGAAATCCTTCTTGTCACCGGCAATCAGAAGTGACGTCGGCACCGGCGGAGGTGAAGAATAGTGGCGAAAAAGAAGCAGGAAGATGCTCCAAAAGGCTCACCGGCGTGGATGAATACTTTTAGTGACTTGATGAATCTTTTATTGTGTTTCTTTGTATTGCTTTTTTCCATGTCTACCGTAGATGCGGAAAAATTTGAACAGGTAGTAGCTTCTTTACAGAGCACATTCAGCGTGCTGCCTGCCGGAGGTTCGTCGATTCAGCAGGGACAGTTGATTTCTTCGGGGATTAGCCAGTTGAAAGATTTTAACATATTCTTTGAACAGTTTGAATCGGAAGATGAAGAACAAAAGGCGGAAGAGGAAAAAGATATTAAGGAAGCATATGAGGAAGAGGCGCTGAAAGAATCTGAAAAAATGTCGGAAGAAGTCAGCGACAAAGCAACCGAATATGGGATTCAGGATCAGGTGGAAGTGGAATTCAACGCGCAATATGTTCTTTTGACTTTGAATGGCGCATTGCTGTTTGATTCGGGGAGTTCTGAAATTCGCGAAGACGCATATCCTTTGGTGGATAAGATAGGCGCCATTCTTTCAAATTATGACAGTAATATTATAGAAATTGAAGGACATACAGACAACGTCCCGATTTCGAATGATAAATATGCAAATAATAATGAGCTTTCTATGTATCGTGCATTAAGCGTGGCAGATTACATTAGAGATATTACTGATTTGGAACCTGGACTTTTAAAATCCTCTGGCCGAGGCGAATATGTTCCGGTTGCGGATAATTCTACTCCAGAGGGCAGAGCGCGCAACAGGCGGGTAGAAGTAAAGATTTATAATTCTTACAGTACAGATTATTAGAACTGGGAAAGGAACAGGCATTATGAAGAAGAATCTTATGAGTGTGGTTATTCTGGTGTTGGTTTTTGTTAATTTAATTTTAACAGCCATTGTGACAATAACCATTCTGCCACAAACAAGAAAGTCAAATGAATTGATTACACAAATCTGCAGCGCGATTGATTTGGAATTAAACAGCGGCGCGACGTCTGCAAAGTTAGATGTTCCGCTTGAACAGGTGGCAAACTATGATATTGCGGATATGACCATTAATTTAAAAGACAGCGCAGATGGTAAAGCGCACTATGTGACGCTCAGTATTTCTCTTGCTATGGACACCAAAAATGACGGCTATAAAGAATATGGTGATGCAATGACAGACAGAGAAAGTTTGATTAAGAATCAAATTAACACGATTATATCAGGTTACACATACGAGGAGTTTAATGCAGATACGCAGGGAATACAGGATAAAATTTTAAGAGATCTGCAGACAATGTTTGATTCTGATTTTATTATCAGTGTAGGATTTCCGACAGTTACTTGTCAGTAAAAAACGCATGAGGCAGGTGGTGAAATTTCATGGGTGATGTGTTATCCCAGAGTGAAATCGATAGTTTGCTAAGGGCGTTAAGCGATGGTGAACTCGATGTAGACGAAATGAAGGATGCTCCGGAAAAACAGGTGAAGAAATATGATTTTGCCAGACCTTCTAAGTTTTCGAAAGAGCATTTAAGAACATTGGAAATGATTTTTGAGAATTACGGAAGGTTGATATCTACCAATCTTCCGGTATATCTGAGAAAAAGTGTCCAGGTCGAAGTGATGAATTCAGAAGCAGTTATTTATTCGGAGTTTTCGAATGCGCTTTCCAATCCTGTTCTGCTTGGTGTTGTGGATATGCAGCCGTTAAGCGGAAATATTATTATTGAAGTGGCGGCAAATCTTGGGTATACAATGGTAGACCGTATGTTGGGAGGTTTTGGGCAGCCGCTGGATAAGAGCCGGGATTTTTCAGAAATAGAACTTTTGATTATAGAACGGATTATGACAGTGTGTGTGGAATTGCTTGCAGATCCATGGCAGAATGTTGTTGAAATCCATCCAAGATTGGAAAGGATAGAAACAAATTCTCAGTTTGCACAGATTATCTCGCCAAGTGAAATGATTGCGCTTGTCAGTATAAATATACGGATTGGTGATGTCGAGGGACTGATGAATGTCGGACTGCCATTTATGACTTTAGAACCTGTAATGGATAAATTAAATACGAAATTCTGGTATTCGAGTATTAAAAAAGGCGATGAGGCCGAATATGCGGAACTTATTCAGGATATGATTTCAAAGGCTCCAGTGCCAATTAAAGCTTATCTTGGGAAAAGTACGGTTTCCGTTCAAGACTTTACAAATCTTCAAATTGGGGATATTATTCGTTTGGATTCAAAGGTTGATAAAGAATTAGATGTATATGTTGGTAATATACGAAAGTTTACTGCATTACCGGGGGCATCCGGCAAACAATATGCAGTAAGAGTTACATCAGTAATCGGGGAGGAGTAATAGACAATGGATGGAATGTTATCTCAAGAAGAAATAAATGCCTTGTTAAATGAGCCGGATGGTTCTGATTTAGGAGAGCAGCCTCTTACTGATACTGAAAAAGATGCAATTGGTGAAGTTGCAAATATCAGTATGGGAACAGCGGCGACAACATTATTTTCGCTTGTAAACAGAAAAGTCGATATATCGACTCCGGTTGTTTCTTTTGCTACATGGGAAGATATTGTGGCTGCATATGAAAGACCATGTGTATTTATCCGGATTGGATATACAGTGGGATTAGATGGAAGCAACGTATTAGTATTAAAGGACCGCGATGTAAAAGTAATTACAGACTTGATGATGGGCGGCGATGGAACAAATACAGATGGAGAATTAGGCGAACTGCATTTAAGCGCAATTTGTGAGGCAATGAATCAGATGATGGGTTCTGCAGCCACTTCTTTGTCTTCCATGTTGAATAAAATGATAGACATCAGCCCTCCAGAAGCAGATGTTGTTGATTTGACAGAAACAGTAGAAGCGGCAGAGATTGATACTTTTCTTACAGGGCAGTTTGTAATGATTTCTTTTCGGATGGAAATCGGGGATTTGGTAGACAGCCAGATTATGCAGTTGTATCCGTTTTCTTTTGCGAGAGAGATGTGTTCAAGTATAACAAAGAATATGGAGATGGATGTGAATTCAACAGCGACAGAACAGACGGATGTAGCGGCTTCACAGCCTGCAGCAGCGCCGATGCCGGCGCAGCCGATGATGGGTCAGCCAATGCCCGCACAGCCGGTAATGGGTCAGCCGATGATGGGTCAGCCGATGATGGGTCAGCCAATGCCCGCGCAGCCGGTAAATGTCCAACCAGCGCAATTTCAGGCATTTGCACCTGGCAGTATCAGTCCGGCGCTACAATCAGAAAATATTGATTTGATTATGGATGTGCCTTTAGAGGTGACAGTAGAATTAGGAAGAACGAGTAAATCAATTCAAGAGATTTTGGATTTTACTCCCGGTACAATTATTGAATTAAATAAGATTGCTGGCGAGCCGATTGATATTCTCGTTAATGGTAAGTATGTAGCCAAAGGAGAAGTTGTAGTCATTGAAGAGAACTTTGGCGTCAGAATTACTGATATTATTAAATAAACAAAAAGGAGATTAAAAAAATGGCAAAGAATATTTTAGTTTGTGATGATGCAGCGTTTATGCGGATGATGATTAAAGATATTTTAACAAAAAATGGTTATAATGTCGTAGCAGAGGCAGAAAACGGTCAGAAAGCAGTAGAAAAATTCAATGAAACAAAGCCGGATCTCGTTCTGATGGATATTACCATGCCAGAGATGGATGGTATTCAGGCATTGAAGAAGATTCGTGAGATAGATTCTGGCGCTGCTATTATTATGTGTTCTGCAATGGGGCAGCAGGCGATGGTTATTGAAGCAATTCAGTCTGGTGCAAAAGATTTTATTGTAAAACCATTCCAGGCAGAGCGCGTTTTAGAAGCTGTAAAAAAAGTCGTAGGTTAATTTATGTATATCATAGCAGTACAGACTTCTTCTTTTGAAAGTTTTGTACAGTTAATCGGCGTTTTATTGATTTTTATCTTTGTGCTTGTGATTACATATCTGGCTACACGTTGGATTGCATCTTATCAAAAAGGGCATAGCTTCAATAAAAATTTGAGAGTAATTGATACTTTAAAAATTACTCCAAATAAATATATTCAGATTATAGAAGCGGGAGATGAATATTTGGTTATAGCGATTGGAAAAGATGAAGTACAGCTGCTTACAAAACTTACGAAGGAACAGTTGAAAGAAGTAACGCCGGATGAAGGGTTTACTGGAATTTCGGCGAATAGTTTTAAAGATATATTGGAAAAATGGAAAGAACATATACCGAAGAAGTAGACTGGGATTAATTATGAATAAATTTAAAAATGCTTATTGTAGGGTGACTGTGATTTTTGCAGTAATGGTTATCATATTTGCTGTTATGCTTTTAAAAAGCCAGGATATTTATGCGACTGGAACGGTAAATAATCCACCATTAGATTATGATGAAGCAGTAAATGATATAGACGTGCCGTCAGGTGATGCAATTGGAGAACCTGAAGACCAGAGAAACAGACCTTTACCAAG
This sequence comes from uncultured Lachnospiraceae bacterium, assembly GCA_910586355.1. GTDB lineage: Bacteria > Bacillota > Clostridia > Lachnospirales > Lachnospiraceae > Roseburia_B. Next base: position 43,655 of record CAJUHJ010000003.1, on the reverse strand, counting down.
CGCTACTTCGGATAGTACCAATGGGATATTTTTTAGTTATAATAATGAAGAAGGAAATCTGTCTGGTTCCATTCGGATTTTGTTGGTGCTTACGATTCTTGCTCTTTTGCCGTCTATATTGATTATGCTGACGTCGTTTACCAGAATTATAATTGTTCTGCATTTTTTAAGGACGGCGATTGGTACGCAGACAGCTCCGCCAAATCAGATTTTGATTGGTCTTGCATTATTTTTGACATTATTTATTATGCAGCCAGTGTTTTCAGAAATTAATGAAAAGGCAATTCAGCCTTTTGATGCAAATGAGATTACACAGGAAGAGGCAATAGAAATAGGCGGCCAGCCGATACGTGAGTTTATGAATGGACAGGTACAGACAAAAGATATTGACTTGTTTATTCAAATTTCCGGACAAACTTTTGAGAGTTATGAGGAAGTTCCTTTTTCTATTTTAATTCCAAGTTTTGTGCTTAGTGAGCTTAGGACAGCTTTTATTATAGGATTTTGTATCTATATTCCATTTATTGTGATTGACATGGTGGTGGCCTCTGTACTTATGTCTATGGGTATGATGATGCTCCCGCCTACAACGATATCAATGCCGTTTAAGGTTTTATTGTTTATCTTGGCAGATGGCTGGAATTTAGTGATTGGAAATTTGGTGAAGACATTTTATTAGCCTTGCTGTCAGATAAATAGTAGCAAGGCTGATGAGTTGGGAGGAAAATGAGATGATTACACAGGGAGATGTTATTACAATTGCAAAAGAAGCAATTTATACAATTATTATTACGTCAGCTCCCTTATTGCTTATTTCATTAGTTGTAGGATTGATTATTAGTATTTTTCAAACAGTGACATCGATTCAGGAGCAGACACTTACCTTTGTACCAAAAATTCTGGCGGTTTTTTTAGGAATTATGTTGGTTGGTCCGTGGATGTTAAATATTATGTCTGATTTTATGACACGTCTTTGGTCAGATTTTAGTGTATTCTTAAGCTAGGTTGCAGTATGGTAAATTATAGCTTTTCTCTTATTACATTTGAATATTTTTTGTTGATTTTGGTACGAATTTCCTGCTTCGTCTTTGTAGCCCCTTTTTTTGAAATGCAGAATACACCAGGGAAGGTCAAGATAGGTGTATCTGTTTTTATTTCTTTGCTTTTATTTCAGCTTGTTCCAAAAGAGAGCTTGGGATATACAGGGATCGTGGGATATTCCATTATCGTCCTAAAAGAAGGAATTACAGGATTGCTCATTGGATTTGCAGCAAATATTTGTAATTCCATTATTTTATTAGCTGGAAATTTAATGGATATGAATCTTGGCTTTTCGATGGCACAGGAGTATAACCCACAGATGAAAACGCAGGCGAGTGTTAGCGCAAATTTATACAGCTATCTTGTATTGCTGCTTTTGGTTGTGACAAATATGCATCATTATCTTTTGCGTGCCGTAGCGGATTCTTATCAGCTTATACCAGTAAACGGCCAGGTGTTTCAATGGGATCACCTGTTATCAGGAATGATTACATATATGATAGATTTATTTGTCATTGCTTTTCGGATCATTCTTCCTATTTTTGCTTGTCTGATGATTTTAAACTGTATTTTGGGGATTATGGCAAAAGTGTCTCCACAGATGAATATGTTTGCGGTAGGTATGCAGTTAAAGATTCTCTTGGGTTTGCTTGTGATGTTTATTACGATTGAATTATTTATAAATGTTTCTGATTTTATTTTTGATGAGATGAAGAGGACAATTGTGTCTATGATAAAAGGGATGTATGAAAGTTGACAGAATGGTATAATTTACAGCTTCCGTATCAGCTTCAGTGGTTTGCAAAAGACGGTCCCGGAGGTGAAAAGACGGAAGAGCCTACGGGAAAAAAACTAATGGATGCCAGAAATGACGGCAAGGTTGCAAAAAGTAAGGAATTGAGCAGTGCATTTGATCTGGTTGTCTTATTTTTGGTATTGAAAATCTTTTTGTCTTATGTATACAATGGGTTTGTAGATTCTTTTTCTTTTGTATATTCAAGGATACCGGATTTTGTAACAAATAATGCGGTAGAAATGAATGTGTTTAATGTTGCAGCGTTTCTTCAGGAACAACTGCTTGAAATTATAAAACTTGTTCTGCCTTTCTTTTTGATAGGGTTTGCGGTTGCTTTTTTAGGCGATTTAGTGCAAGTACGCTGGAAAGTCACAACGAAACCTATGCAGCCCAAATTTAGTAAATTTAATCCATTAAATGGGTTTAAAAGAATATTTTCAAAAGAGTCTCTTTTTGAATTATTAAAATCTTTTGTAAAATTAGGGATTATAGGTTATATTGCCTATTCTTCTATTAATGAAAATGCAGATGAGTTGTTTATTTTGTATGATATTCCGCTTATGCAGGCGGTTATTCTCTGCGGTCAGATTATTTTGGATACGGGATTTAAGATTGCGCTGGTATATATTATCATTGGTGTAGCTGACTGGGTTTATCAGAAGCATAAGTTCCATGAAGAAATGAAAATGACAAAGCAGGAAGTCAAAGATGAGTATAAAAATACAGAAGGAAATCCTGAAATAAAAGGAAAGCAGCGTCAAAGGATGCAGGAGGCTTCCAGAAGAAGAATGATGCAGGATGTTCCAAAAGCAGATGTAATTATTACAAACCCAACGCATCTTTCTGTTGCGCTGAAATACGATGCCAATGAGTCAAAAGCTCCAATTGTTTTGGCAAAAGGGGAAGATTATTTGGCGCTTAAAATTAGGGAAGTTGCGAAAGAAAATCATATAGAAATTGTAGAAAATAAACCATTGGCACGAATGCTCTATGCAAATGTGGATATTGGACAGGAAATTCCACCAGAGCTTTATCAGGCAGTGGCAGAGGTTCTTGCAATGGTATATAATATGAAAAACGGCTAGAAGGAGGAAATGAGATGAAAAAAGCGGATATTGGCGTAGCGCTATATTTACTTGCAGCAATCATCTTTTTCATTGTACCAATTCCAGATGTATTACTCGATGTTATGCTGTCAATCAATATTTCGTTTGCGTTGATTATTATGTTCCGTTCATTGTTTTCGCGCGAAGTATTGGACATGTCATTTTTTCCAACGTTATTGTTGTTTAGTACAATATTTCGAATTTCTTTAAATGTGTCTTCGACACGTTTAATTTTGACAACGGGAAGTCCGGGAAACGTAGTAGAAACTTTTGGTTCTTTCGTGGGCGGCGGTGATTTAATTATCGGAGCAATTGTATTTATTGTCCTGATTATTATTCAGTTTGTTGTGATAAATAAAGGTTCTGAACGTGTAGCAGAAGTAACGGCAAGATTTACCCTGGATGCAATGCCAGGTAAACAGATGGCAATTGACGCTGATTTGAATACGGGTACAATAACAGAAAAAGAAGCAAGGGAACGCCGTGAGAAAATTCAGTCGGAATCTAGTTTTTTTGGTAATATGGACGGTGCTACGAAATATGTAAAAGGAGATGCTGCAGCAGGTTTAATTATCACATTAATTAACCTTGTCGGCGGTACGGCAATGGGTGTGCTTCGTCAGGGTATGGAATTTGGAGAGGCCATTGAGCGGTTTGGCGTGCTGACGATCGGTGATGGGCTCTGCAGCCAGATTCCTTCACTTTTAATTTCACTTGCAACCGGTATTCTGGTAACAAAAGCTTCTAAGGAGGCAGATTTTGGTTCTGTTCTTGTTGGACAGCTTTTTGGAATGCCGAAAGTACTTTATATTGTAGGCGCTACTATGTGTATGCTGGGTATTTTTACTCCATTCAAATGGTACTTATTTGTTGGAATCGGCGGCGCTTTTATTATTGCAGGAAGAAGCATGGCAGTTAATATTGGCATAGAACAAATCGAAGAAGAGGTCAGTATGGAGGAAACAGAAGCAGAAGAAATCCGTAAACCGGAAAATGTGGTATCTTTGCTTTCGGTAGATCCAATTGAGCTCGAATTTGGTTATGGTATTATTCCACTTGCAGATGTGAATCAAGGCGGTGATTTATTAGATCGTGTTGTAATGATTCGAAGACAGATTGCATTAGAGCTTGGAACGGTAGTTCCGATTATTCGTCTCAGGGATAATATACAGTTGAATCCCAATCAGTATATTATTAAACTAAAAGGAATTCAGGTGACAGAGGGCGAAATTTTATTTGATCATTATATGGCGATGAATCCGGGATATGTAGAAGAAGAAATCACTGGAATTCCGACATTTGAACCGTCCTTCCATCTACCAGCAATCTGGATTACAGAAGGTCAGAGAGAACGTGCGGAAAGTCTTGGCTATACGGTAGTAGATCCGCCTTCGATTATCGCTACTCATTTGACAGAGATTGTCAGAACACATATTGACGAACTTTTGACAAGACAGGACGTGCAAAATCTTGTGGACAATTTAAAGGAAAGCAACCCAGTGCTTGTGGAAGAACTTGTACCAAAACTTTTAGGTCTTGGAGAAGTCCAGAAAGTACTTCAGAATCTTTTAAGAGAGGGAATTTCTATCAGAGATTTGCTTTCAATCTTTGAGACTTTAGCCGACCATGCTGCATCTACAAGGGATACAGATGTATTGACAGAATACGTTAGGCAAAACTTAAAACGGGCAATTTCTGGTAAGTATTTTACACCTAATGAAGTGACAAGCGTGATTACGCTGGATCCCAAAACAGAACAGGATATTATGTCGTCTATTAAACAGACAGAGCAGGGGGCGTATTTGACGTTAGACCCAGAGCGTACAAAAGCGATTGTCGCATCTGTTGAAACCGAAGTAGAGAAACTTGAAAACCTTGGCAAAAATGCGATTATCATAACGTCGCCGATTGTAAGAATGTATTTTAAAAAACTTACATCGGATTATTTCAGGGACTTAATTGTAGTATCTTATAATGAAGTTGAATCAAATGTAGAATTACAATCAGTAGGGATGGTGACAGGATAATGACAATTAAGAAATTTCAGGGGGTAACAGAAGAAGAGGCGACGACGCAGGCTAAGTTGGAACTTGGCGAAGATGCAGTAGTAATGAATGTCAAGGAAGTAAAGCCAAAGGGATTGTTAAAGGCGTTTAAACAGTCTGTATTTGAAGTTACAGCTGCCGTAGAAGAAAAGGAAAACCGTGCGGATTCTGGACCTGCATTGAAAAGTACGCAAAAAGTGCATGAAACAATCAATATGACTGCAGACGAGCAAATTCAGATTCCTCCAATATCCGGCGTCTCAATGGATCAAAACAAAGCAGAGCAGAATGCATTAGAATTTATCAAACAAAATGCAAATCTATTAAAAAAAGATGAAGTTGCAGATAGGGAACGTATAGAAGAAAAGTTAGAAAACCTCCAAAGTATTTTGGAAAAACAGATGGCTGCTGAGAGAAAAAAAGAAAAAGAAAAGGAAGAAGATGATTTTATCAAATCAAATCCAAAAAAGAATGAGAATCTTTCTTTTATCAAAATGTTATATGAAACATTAATTGATAATGAAGTGGATGAAAAGTATGTAAATCAGATTATGGATGAGATAGAAAAAGTAAATTGGAATGGTAATAGTATGGATCACATTCTTTCCAATATTTATCAAAAGATGATTTTGAAGTTTGGACAGCCGCATGGTATTGAACTTTCCGGTCCGAAGCCCAATGTAGTCTTTTTTGTCGGGCCTACTGGAGTAGGTAAGACAACGACGCTTGCTAAAATTGCTTCCCGTCTTAAAGTTGATAAGGGCAAGAAAATTGCATTTTTAACTGCAGATACCTATCGTATTGCTGCGGCTGAGCAGCTTCGTATTTATGCGAATATTTTAGATACGTCGTTAAGTATTATTTATTCTGCGGAGGAATTAAATAAGGAATTGGAACAGTTAGAAGATATAGATGTCGTTTTAGTAGATACGGCTGGGTTTTCGCATAAAAGCAAAGATTTAAAAGAGGATGTGAAAAATCTGATTCAAAGTCTGGACGACAGCTACAATTGTGAAGTATATTTGGTATTGAGCGCTACGACAAAATATAAGGATCTGCTTGATATTGCGGATATTTATAAAGAGATTTCGGATTATAAAATTATTTTTACAAAACTTGATGAAACAACGACGTATGGAAATATTCTGAATATTAAATTATATTCAAAAGCTGAAGTTTCCTATATTACGAATGGACAAAACGTACCAGATGATATTGAAATCTTTAATTCTCAGAAGATTGTCAAGAGGTTACTAGGAGGAAGTTAGCCTATGGATCAGGCAGAACAGCTTAGAAATGCGATAAAGCTAAGAAGCGAAGAACTTCAGAAAAAAGAAGCCAGGGTACTTACAATTACCAGTGGAAAGGGTGGCGTTGGTAAGTCAAATGTAGCAGTCAATATGGCAGTATGGCTTAGTAGAATGGGCAAACGGGTTGTTATTTTTGATGCTGATTTGGGATTGGCAAATGTAGAAGTTATGTTCGGTGCAGTTCCGCAATATAATTTAAGTGATTTGGTCTATAAAGGCAAAAGTATCCGTGAGATTATTACGAAAGGACCAAGGAATATTGGATTTATCTCCGGAGGATTGGGAATTGCAGGATTAAGCGACCTTTCAAAAGATCAGATTGTTTATTTGGTACATAGTCTTGCAGAATTAAATGAAATTGCTGATTTTATTATTGTAGATACGGGAGCTGGAATTTCTGACAGCGTTTTAGAATTTGTGATGGCAAGTCCTGAAATTCTACTGGTCAGTACGCCGGAGCCGAGTTCTTTAACAGATGCATATTCTCTGCTAAAAGCGTTGTACCGGAATCCGATATTTCCTAAAAATGAGACAAAAATCAGTGTTGTAGCAAATAAAGTCAATAGTATAGAAGAAGGAGATGCAGTTTTTTCCAAATTAGATGCAGTTGTTTCACAATTTTTGAAGGGCAGGATTCATTTTTTGGGAATGGTTCCACAAGATCAGGAAATGGATAATGCAGTCCGTAATCAGAAAGTCATTTCACTTGAGAAGCCAACCGCATCATCTTCCAAGGCGTTTCAAGTGTTAGTCAATAATTATATGTTTAACGAAAATGAAAGAATACCGATACATCGGGGTATTGTCCAGTTAATGATTCACTTTCTGTCCAGAAAGGACAGCTATTAATATATTTTGGAGGGAACCAATATGAAGAAAAATATTTTAGTTGTTGATGATTCTGCACTCCTGAGAAGGGTAATATGTGATATAATTAATTCAAATGATAATTTGCAGGCAGTAGAAACTTGCAAGGATGGACTGGAAGCATATGAAACACTCAAAAAGAAACGGTATGACGCTGTTGTACTGGATGTGAATATGCCCCGTATGAGCGGTTTGGAATTGCTGGAACAGTTACAAAAAGACAAAATAAAAGCGACAGTCATTATGGTCAGCACGTTGACAGTTAAAGATGCAGAAGTGACAATGATGGCATTGGAACGCGGTGCAGTCGATTTTGTGGCGAAACCGAATAATATCATTGAAGCAAAAGGTGACTTTTTTAAGGAATCATTGCTGGGTGTGCTTTGTGCAGTTCTGCAGACGCAGAAAATACAAAAGCTGCAAAGCACAAAGACTTCTGTACAGACAGTATCTAGGCCAACATCTGCTGACGTCAGGTCTCCTGTGCAGAAAAAGAAAGTTTCTGCAAAAGGGAACAAATTGGTCGCATTGGCATGTTCAACCGGGGGACCAAAATCACTTCATAGCGTTATTCCATATTTGCCTTCCAATTTGGATGCTCCAATCGTTTTAGTACAGCATATGCCGGTAGGATTTACGAAATCCATGGCAGAAAGGTTAAATGAAGTAAGTAAAATTTCTGTAAAAGAAGCAGAAGACGGCGATATTTTACAGAAAGGATGCGTTTATGTAGCGCCTGGCGGCAAGCATATGGAAGTTGGAAAAATGGCAGACGGAAGACATAAAATTGTCTTAAATGATAAACCGGCCATTGGAGGATTGAAGCCGTGTGCAAATATTACATATGATTCTTTGGTAAAAAGCGGTTATGATGAAATTGTGTGTGTGGTACTGACCGGAATGGGAGCAGACGGAACAAAGGGAATTCTTTCATTGGAAAAAGCAAAACCGATATATGTTATATCACAGGATGCAAAGTCATGTGTTATTTATGGTATGCCGAAAGCGATTTATGAAACAGGTCTTGTAGACGAAGTGGTTCCATTGGCAGAAGTAGCATCAACAATTACGAAGAGAGTGGGGGTAAGGTAGAAAATGGATGTAAGTCAATACCTTGAAATTTTTATTGATGAGACAAGTGAACATTTGCAAAGCCTAAGCGACTGTATTATGTCACTGGAAAAAGAGCCTGACAACAAAGATACCATTAATGAGGTCTTTCGTGCCGCACATTCACTAAAAGGAATGGCGGGAACCATGGGGTTTAAGCGTATGCAGCATTTGACACATGATATGGAAGACGTATTTCAGGAAGTAAGAAGCGACAAAATAGTAGTCAATAGTAAGATGATAGATATTTTGTTTAAATGTTTAGATGCGCTTGATAAGTATCTTGAGACAATCAAAGAAACGTCTGATGAAGGGACGGAAGACAATCAGGCGATTATTAAAGAATTGAATGATTTTATCGCACAGTCTGAAGGGCAGGAAGTAAGTACAGAAAAGCCGTCAGTTTCGTCTGAACCAGAAACAGGCGCAGAAAAGAAGTTTTTAAAAATTGATCTGACAAATGAAGAAAAAGAAGCAATTCGAAACACAAAAGATGACGAGAATCATATTTATGGATTTACCGTATATATTCATCCGGAATGTCTGCTAAAAGCAGCAAGGGCTTTTCTTGTATTTCAGGCGGTAGAAGATTTTGGTGAAGTTGTAGTTTACCGTCCGAATCCGCATGATATTGAAGATGAAAAGTTTGAATTGGATTTTTCTTTTTTTCTGATTGCTTCTGAGCAATTGGACAAGATTATTCCGGCAGTAAAAGCAGTATCAGAAATTACGTCGGTACTTGCAGAGGAAATACAGCCGGAACGTTTTGAGCAAAAAGAAGAAAAGGAAGAAAAAGAAGAACAGCCAAAGCAGGAAACGACTGAGTCGGCTGTGACGCCGCAGGCGGAACTGCAGCAGAAAGCACAGCCGGCCGCAGTCAAGAAAACTGCGAAAAAACCGGTAACGAGCCGTACGGTACGTGTAGATATTGAAAAATTAGATGCGCTTATGAATCAGGTCAGCGAGCTGATTATTGCCAAAAACGGACTTGCGTCTATCAGCATGACAGAAGGCGGGAATTTTGAAAACCAGGCGTTCCATGAGCAAATAGAGTATTTAGAGCGGATTACAACGAATTTACATGAATCGGTTATGCAGGTTCGAATGGTTCCAATTGAAAGCGTTGTCAATAAATATCCGCGTATGATTCGTGATCTTTCCAGGAAGCTTGATAAAAAGATGGAATTGTTTATGAGCGGTGAAGATACGGAGCTGGATCGTACCGTAGTGGATCAGATTGGAGATCCGCTGCAGCATTTGCTTCGGAATTCAGCTGATCATGGATTGGAAAGTGCAGAAGTAAGAAAAGAACGCGGAAAGCCGGAAACGGGAGCGATTTACTTAAACGCTTTTCAGGAAGGCAACAATGTCATAATTGAAGTTAGTGATGATGGAAACGGCATTGATACTGAAAAGGTAAAAGAGAAAGCGATTCAGCGCGGAGTTATCACGCCGGAACAGGCGGAAATCATGGATCAGAAAGAAATTGTCAATTTGCTCTTTATGCCGAGTTTTTCAATGGCAAAAAAGATAACGGACATTTCCGGGCGTGGTGTTGGGCTTGATGTGGTGCGTTCGAATATAGAAGCGTTAGGCGGCGACGTAGAAGTATCAAGCAGGCTTGGAGCAGGTTCTAAGTTTACGGTAAGGCTGCCTTTAACGCTTGCAATTATTCAGGTATTAATGGTGGAAATACGTAATGAAAAATATGCAGTTGCGTTGGGTTCCATTCAAAATATTGAAGATATTCCAGTAAATGAAATTCGATATGTAGAAGCGAAAGAAGTGATACATCTAAGAGGGTTAGTCATACCAATTATCCGTATGGATAAGATTTTAGATATTGAGCCTTTGGAGGAAGAGCCAGAGAATCTGACCGTAGTTATTGTAAAAAAAGGCGATAAGTATGCCGGTTTAGTAGTAGACAGTTTAATTGGGCAGCAGGAAATCGTCATTAAATCCCTTGGAAAATTTATCCGGAATAATAAAGTAATCAGCGGCGCAACCATTCTTGGTGATGGTGAGGTGGCATTAATTCTGGATGTCAACGCGTTAATTTAAGGAGGTGTCAGATATGGAAAATGAAGTTCTGGTTTCTGAAAAAGATACCAAACAATATATTGTTGTAAAAATCGGAAGTGAGCAGTATGGTTTTGACATCAATTACATAGATAATATTGTACGTATGCAAAGAATTACCAGAGTTCCAAAGGCACAGAGATATTTTAAGGGAATCATAAATCTGCGCGGTGAAATTGTGGCAGTTATGAGCATACGGCTAAAAATGGAACTTGAAGACGACGAGTTTTCTGATGCATCCAGAATTATTATTTTGAAAATTCAAGATTTGGGTACAGTTGGTATTATTGTGGATGAAGTAAAAGAAATTGTGGAATTGGGAACAGATGATATTGAACGTCAGTCAAAACAGGATAAAAATGATAAGAATACGTTTATTAGTGGAATTGGCAAGCATGGAGATGAATTAATTTCTTTGTTTGATATATATGCAGTTGTTGACGAATCGGAAAATATCTGAATATAATGGAGGATGAGATGGGTAAATTTACGTTGGAAGAAGTCAACGATGTTTATGTAGATGTCTTAAGGGAAATAGGAAATATTGGAGCAGGAAATGCGACAACGGCAGTTTCATCTATGTTGGGAATCCGTCTTGATATGAACGTGCCAAAGGTAGCATTGCTTGAGGCTTCTAAACTGGGTTCGGCAATTTGCTCAGAAGATGAGATTATTGTGGGTATCTTTCTGGAAGTACAGACAGATATTGAAGGCAGTATGATGTTTTTGCTGAAAATGGATTCAGCCCAGTTTTTAGTGAATATGCTGATGGGCAGGGATGCGGATCATGCGTGTGAATTTGATGAAATGGATTTGTCTGCATTAAAAGAAATCGGTAATATTATCGCAGCATCTTATCTTTCTGCGTTATCTGCCATGACAAATCTGGTAATTACGCCGTCCATCCCATATATTGCCGTAGATATGGCAGCTTCTATTTTAAGTGTTCCAGCAATACAGTTTGGGCAGTTTGGAGACAATGCGCTTTTAATTGAGACAGAATTTGGAGATGATGTTATGATAAATGGTTACTTTATCCTAATGCCAGAACAGGATTCATATGATAAGATATTAACGGCGCTAGGACTTTCTTTATAAGGAGCGGACAAATGAGCAAAGTTATAAAAGTTGGAATGGCAGATTTGAATATATGCAAGTCTCCTGATATCATTACTACTATCGGTCTTGGTTCCTGCATAGGTCTGACTTTTTATGACCCGGTTTCAAAAATTGGCGGTTTGGTACATTATATGCTGCCAGATAGTACGCAGATGAGGAATAATAGTAATATAGCAAAGTTTGCAGATACGGGCATTGAAGAGCTCCTTCGTCAGGTCATTAAAGCCGGTGCAAACCGTAACCGCCTGGTTTCAAAAATTGCCGGCGGAGCAAAGATGTTTGAAGTCAGCGGAATGTCTAATGTCAGTAATATTGGCGAGAGGAATGCATTTGCTGCAAAACAGAAATTGAGAGAATTAAGAATACGGCTGATTGCTGAAGATACGGGTCTCAATTATGGGCGTACTGTGGAATTACATTGTGATACAGGAGAGTTTTATATCAAGGCAATCGGTAAAACACCGAAAATTATATAAAACCTCTGACAGTGGAGGAACAAAACATGAATACAAAACCGATTCCAGCAGTTTTGGCTTTAATAGCCGGATTTGTAACGTGTGTGATATCTTTTGTACAGCATGTGGATACTGTTGTATTTGCAAGAAAATTCGTTTTAGTATGTATTGTTTTTTTTGCAATTGGTATGGTAATCCATCTTTTGATACAAATGAATTTTAAAGAGACTATTTCCGAAGATGAGACGCCAAAAGAGGAAGAAGTGTCAGGGTCAGAGGACGAGGATAGTCAGGATGGGCAGGAGAATGTCCAAGAAGCCGATGAAGATGAAGAATAATTCGGCATTTGTAAATGGAGGCTTCAAATGAGGGCGGCAGAAAAAGAAAAGTTATGGGAATCATATCAGAAAAATCCTTCGTCTGAATTGCGTGAGCAGATTATTTTAGAATATGTACCATTGGTCAAAGTGGTGGCAGGAAGGCTTAGTATGTATCTTGGCTACAATGTGGAGTATGACGATTTGGTGGGTTATGGCATATTCGGATTAATAGATGCAATCGATAAGTATGACGCAAGTAAAGATGTGAAATTTGAAACTTATGCAAGTCTGAGAATCCGCGGTTCTATTTTAGATCATATCCGAAAAATGGACTGGATACCAAGAACTGTCCGGCAAAGACAGAAAAAATTGGATGAAGCGGTGAAACGGATTGAAATGAGGACTGGCAAAAATGCCAGTGAAGAAGAAATTGCAAAAGAAATGGGAATTTCTGAAGAAGAACTGATTGTTTGGCAGTCGCAGCTCAAAATAACAAATATTGTTTCCCTGAATGAATATGTTGAGCAGGGAACAGAGCCGGTGATGGATGCGAGGAATAATTCACATTTCATACAGCCGGAAGAAAAAATACAGGAAAATGAATTAAAAAAAGTATTAAAAGATACATTGGAGTTTTTGACAGAAAAAGAAAGAAAAGTGATAGAACTCTATTATTACGAAGAATTAACTTTGAAAGAAATCAGCAAAGTCCTTAGTGTTTCTGAATCAAGAATTTCGCAGCTTCATACAAAAGCATTGTTAAAAATGCGTAAGAAAATGGGAAATTATATGGATATTTTTGTAGACTGATGGGGGATTTACACATGGAAAATAGAAATAGCTACTTTAAGCCTGTAATCGTAAATACTGATTTTTATTTACAGTTTTTCCCCGCTATGGAAGGCGGAAAATCACTGGATATCAAGGAAGTCATGTCATATCTCAATGACATGGGTTATCAAAATTATGACATGAGGGAATTGAATGAAGCAGTGAAGGCTTCTGAGCCAGTAGAGGTTTTGATTGGTAAAAGTGAGGGAAATTCTTTCAATGAAAAAATTATAATTTCGCTTTCGGCAGATAATATGCTTGTTCGATGCAGATTTTATCCTGCAGCAGAAGGTCGTAAGACAATCACAAAAGAAGATATTGCAGATGCGCTCTTGCATGAAAAGATCGTGTACGGTCTTGATACTGTTTTATTAAATAGTCTTATGCAGGAAAGAGAATATTGTACAGAATATTTGATTGGAAAAGGAACTCCGCCGACATTAGGCAGAGATGCTAAAATAGAATATTATTTTTCGACTTCTAAGAGTTTAAAACCAAAGCATAATACAGACGGTTCTGTGAATTACCATGATTTGAATATTATCAGCAGGGTAGAGAAGAATCAGCTGCTGGCAAAATTGATTCCTTCTGAACCGGGTAAACCCGGAAAAACAGTATTGGGTGAAGAATTAAAACCAAAAGAAGTTAAAAATTTAAAGTTATCTTATTCTAATAATATTTATGTTTCAGATGATGGAACAGAACTGTATTCTGAAGTGACAGGACACGCTTCTTTAGTACAGGGGAAAGTGTTTGTTTCTGCGGTTTATGAAGTTCCGGCAGATGTGGATAATTCGATTGGGGATATTAATTACCCGGGTAACGTATTGGTAAAAGGCAATGTAAAGAGTGGATTTGTCATTCATGCGAATGGGAATATTGTAGTGGAAGGCGTTGTAGAAGGGGCTCAGCTTTATGCCGGAGGTCAGATTATCGTACAGCGTGGAATTCATGGCATGGGGAAAGGTCTTCTCTCAGCAGAAGGTAATATTGTCATTAAGTTTATTGAAGGTGCGACGGTCATATCCGGAGGATATGTAGAGACAGAATCTGTAATTCAAAGTATGGTATCTGCAAATACCGAAGTGATTGTCAGCGGAGGAAAAGGATTGATTCGGGGCGGTACAATCCGTGTCAGCAACAAGGTATCAGCCCGCGTGATAGGTTCTACAATGGGAATTGCTACCAATATTGAAGCGGGTATTGAACCGAAAAAACTGGAACATTTCAATCAGATTCAGAAGGAAGCAAGGAGCATTGCAAAAAAAATTGAAGTAGTCCGGCCGATTTTAGTTAATTACAGTGAGAAATTAAAACAAGGAATTGCACTTCCGCCGGATAAAGTAGAATATATGAAAACCCAGGTAATGACAATGAAGACTTTGCAGGCACAACTTGCTCCAATTACAGAGGAAATTAATAAACTCCGTATGGAATTTATTAGCGCTGGAAGAGCAAAAGTTGAAGTTCAGGATGTTATTTATCCAGGAGTTACGATTAAAATTTCAGATGTATCTGTGACAACAAAGAGTGAAAGGAAATACTGCCAGTTTGTAAAAGACGGTGCAGATATTAAAGTAATGAACCTGTAAAATTAGTATACGAGGTGACAAAATGGCAGTTGGACCAGTGACAATCAACGGACTTATTTCGAGAACACAGGATATTAGTACGATTAAACAGCAAGAGGATAATAAACCTTTTGTACAGCAGCAGAATATTCAGGCAGAGTTTAAGACGCAGGAAGATCGGCATTTAAAGCAGGTAAATCATGCAGACGATGCAAAGCAGCATCAGAAAAAATACGATGCGAAAGAAAAAGGCAGCAATGAATATCATGGACAGCAGAAAAAAAAGAAAAAACAAGAAGAACGTAATAAAGTCATGTATAAACAGGAAAGCGGCCATTTTGACATTAAGATCTAAAGGAGAATCAACATGACAGGAATTGAAATTCCTTTATTGGTAATTGGTGTAATATTTTATGTGGCGAGTTTTTTCATTACAGAAAAATTAGGTCCGAAAGAATTGAATAAAATCGGAGAGTTAAGCAATCGTGAAATTCGGAAAGTTTTGGAACGGGAACTTCAGAAAGTAGCCGTAGATATTAAAGAAAAGGTAGAAGAAAAAGCGGAAGAGGCTTTGGAAGTATCAGAACAATCATTAGATAAAGAATGTAATGATAAAATTCGCACAATTGATGATTATGCGGATACAATTGTAGAATCTATGAACAAAACGCATACTGAAATTATGTTTTTGTATAGTATGTTAAATGATAAACATACGGAACTGACTCAGTTTTCTTCTAATTTGCAGGAATTGGCATCTGAACTCCAAAAGAGGGATGAGGAAATTTCCAAGCATTTGGCACAGAGGATTGTACCAGAAGAAATAAAAGAACCTCCAAAAGCAGTAAAAACGCAGCAGTCATTGAAACCTGCTTTAGAAGAACCGAAAGTATTTAAAGAAGCAAAGCGGGAAGAAGATTTTTGGCCGGAAGAGGAATTTGATGATCTTGAGGAAATAAATCATAATGCTGCAATTCTTGCTCTGAAGGAAGAAGGGAAATCAGCAATTGAAATTGCACGTGAATTGGCGCTTGGATTGGGCGAAGTGCAATTGGTAATCGGATTGTATGAAGGGAAAAAAGAGCAGTGAGATTGAAATATTATTTGAGAGGGATTGGTGTAGGAGTAGTAATTACAACGTTATTATTTGTAATTCTACTCTCTTTCAATAAAAATGACGGAGAACAGAAGAATACAGCGATAGAAGACACAGAGTCTAAAACAGTTGCAGAATATGAAAATGGAGAGCAGAATAAAGAGGAACAGCCAGACACGGAAGCAAATCCGCAGCCTCCTGAAGCAGAACCGATACCAGAAACAGATCCACAGTCTCCAGAAGCGCTTCCGCAGCCGGAAACAGATCCGCAGCCAAATCCAGATATGCCTGTGGAACCAGAACCCAATCCAGAATCACAGCCGGAACAGGATCCGGGAGCTTCTGTTTTAGATGATTCATCGGCAAAAGTGAGGTTTGTTATTTCAGGCGGTGAATATTCCGATGTGATATGCAGAAAGCTGCAGGAAGCTGGCTTGATTGACGATGCAGACGCTTATAATAAATTCCTGGTAGAAGAGGATTATGACAATTATATTAATCCGGGGGTATATGATATACCCAAAAATGCGACTTATGAAGAAATTGCTGTATTACTGACAACGAAGGTTGAATAGTGGTGAAAAAGAATAAAATATCTTGCAAAAACGTTCTATTTGTGATATAGTTTGATAGTTATGTAAAATATGCGATGGTCCTCTGTTACAAATTGTATTAAGAACGTCGGACAAATTTAGGAGGAAACAGAATGAACGCAAGTGAGATTATCAAAAGCATTGAAGCAGAGCAGCTTAAGGCTGAAGTGCCGGAATTTCATGTCGGAGACACGGTAAAAGTTTACGGCAGAATTAAGGAAGGTAATCGTGAGAGAATTCAGGTATTTGAAGGCATTGTATTGAAAAGACAGGGAGGAAGCAACCGTGAGACATTTACAGTCCGTAAATTCTCTAACGGTGTTGGTGTAGAGAAAACATGGCCTCTACATTCCCCAAACGTAGAAAAAATTGAAGTTGTACGTTTCGGTAAAGTAAGAAGAGCGAAATTGTTCTATTTGAGAGGACGTACTGGAAAATCTGCAAAGGTAAAAGAACTGGTAAAATAATTATAATGCCGTATCCTGTATGGATGCGGCATTTGATTTACACATTTATTTTTGAAAAGTTTGAGGCGAACATGAGAAGAAGTGGATTACATTTTGGAAAAGAGAAAAAGAAAGTCAATGTACCAATTGTGAAAGAAGTGATTACTTGGATATTAGAAATTGCAATTGTGCTTGTAATCGCGTTTGTATTTGTATATTATATTGGATTTCGCACGAGTGTTGTGGGAAATTCCATGTCATCTACACTTGAGAATCGTCAGGAGATTCTAGTGAATCGTTTTATTTATTCAATTTCAAATCCGAAACCAAATGATATTGTGGTATTTTTACCAAATGGAAATGAAAAATCCCATTATTATGTCAAACGTGTGATAGGCGTACCGGGAGATACAGTACAAATTTTGGACGGAGCAGTTTATGTTAATGGAGAACTGTTTGAAGAAGCGGTGGAGACGGCGGCTATTTTAGATGCAGAATTGGCAGCGGAAGAGATTGAGTTAGCGGAGGATGAATATTTTGTATTAGGGGATAACCGGAATAATAGTGAAGACAGCCGTTATGCGAATATAGGAAATGTCAAGAAAGAATATATTATAGGAAAAGCATGGTTTATTGTATCACCATTTAAAAATTTTGGATTTTTGGATTAAAGAAAGGGAGAATCGTATGCAGTTTCAATGGTATCCGGGACATATGACAAAAGCAAAACGTCAAATGCAGGAAGATATAAAGTTAATTGATTTAATCATAGAATTGGTAGACGCGCGGATTCCTATTTCAAGCAGAAACCCAGATATTGATGAATTGGGAAAACATAAATCGCGGCTGATATTAATGAATAAAGCAGACTTGGCAGATGCAAAGAGGACAGAAATCTGGAACAGCTATTTTAAATCCAAAGGATACTTTGTCGTTTGTATTGACGCCAGAAGCAAAACTGGCATGAAATTGATTCAGAATGAAATTATGGAAGCCTGTAAAGAAAAAATGGAACGCGACCGTAGAAGAGGAATTAAAAACCGGCCGGTGCGCGCTATGGTGGTGGGAATTCCCAATGTTGGAAAATCTACGTTTATTAATACGTTTGCTGGAAAAGCCTGTACGAAGACTGGAAATAAACCAGGAGTAACGAAAGGAAAACAGTGGATTCGTTTGAATAAAAATGTGGAATTGCTAGATACACCGGGAATTTTATGGCCCAAATTTGAAGATCAGACAGTAGGCTTAAAGCTGGCGCTGACGGGTTCTATTAAAGATGAAATTTTAAATGTAGATGAATTGGCAATGTTATTTTTAGAACAGGTTTTACCGGATTATCCTGGGATTCTTACAAATCGGTATGAGATAGAGGAAAACAAAGAAGCGGCAGTTATGCTGGAGGAAATTGCAAAAAAACGAAATTGCCGGAAAAAAGGAGACGAGCTTGATTATAGTAAGGCGGCAGCGCTTTTGATTGATGAATTTCGCAGTGGAAAACTTGGAAGAATGACGATAGAGCTACCAAAAGAATGGGAGATTTGATGGGAGAAGAAAAAAAACTTACGAAGCAGGAACAAAAGCGTCTGGAAAAACTAGAAGCGGAAAAAGAACGTATCGAAGGTTTGAAGATCTATGAGAAACAGTATGCGGCGTTTGGCAATGTCTGCGGCATTGACGAGGTAGGACGCGGCCCTCTGGCAGGTCCCGTTGTGGCGGGAGCGGTCATTCTTCCGCCGGACTGTCAGATACTTTATATTAATGATTCCAAAAAGCTTTCGGAGAAAAAAAGGGAAGAACTATATCCAATTATTATGGAACAGGCGTTAGCAGTTGGAATTGGAATGGCGTCTCCGCAGAGAATTGATGAAATTAATATATTACAGGCAACTTATGAAGCCATGCGCCTAGCTATTCAAAATTTAAGCATAAAACCCGATATATTATTAAATGATGCGGTGACAATTCCAGGTGTCGATATTCGGCAAATCCCAATTGTGAAAGGGGATGCGAAGAGTATTTCAATTGGAGCGGCAAGTATTATTGCTAAGGTGACAAGAGACAGGTTAATGGTGGAATACGATGACCTTTTGCCGGAATATGGTTTTGCTTCACATAAAGGATATGGGACGGCGGCGCATATAGCGGCATTGAAAGCCCATGGCCCGACGCCGATTCATCGCAGGTCATTTATTCAGAAATTTGTATAAGGGGAAATGGCAATGCAGATTACGGATATTATGAATCAGTACAACAGAAATCTTGCGAATGGTACAGAAATTTCAAGCGGAACACAGGGAATAAAACAGATTGTTTCTTCTTTTCAGGAGATGGCGGTGGGGAATGTGTTTGAAGGCAGTATTAATCAAATGGATAACGGCATCGTGACGCTCGGGCTTCCAGACGGCAAGATGATACAGGCCAAATTGGATTCCGGCGTTTCGGTGCGTGAAGGGGAATCAATGTTTTTTCAAGTGCGTTCCAATAATGGGGCGCAGATTGCAATACGTCCGTTTTCCAATGGAATTACGACAAATCCGACTCTGTTACATGCGCTAGAAGCCGCTAATATTCAGGCGAATGGAAAGATGATTACCATGGTGAATACCATGATGGAACAGTCCATGTCTATTGACAAGCAAAGTCTTTTACATATGGCAAAGCTGGTGATGGGAAACGACCAAATGGATATTACTTCGATTGTTCAGATGGCAAAGCTTGGGATTCCGGTTACAGAAGAGATGGCAGCCCAGTTTGAAAACTATAAATCAGATCAATATGCCATTATAGACCAGCTGGAATCTGTTATGGAGCTGCTTCCGGAAAAGTTGGCGGGCGGCAGCTTAAACCCAAAAGAGCTGTTGGACTTTAATCAGCAGATGATGAAAATATTTTTGGGAAATGGTGACTTGCCCGCTGCAGAACAGTCTGTACAGAATACTGAAAATGTGGCGCAGCAAACGGAAGATGGAAAGGTGCTTGTTTTAGATTCCAGCGGGTCACAGCAGAGTGCAGAAGGTTTAAAACAAGCGGCTTTAGATGCTTTGGAAATACCGATTCAGACTGTAACGGCAGATGGAAAAGAAGCAGTTTTGCAGGAAAATGTTTTACAGGAAGATAATCCGGTTTACGTAAAACCTGGGGAAACGGATGTGGTACAGCAGGCGAAGGCGCATCAGGCAGCTTTGGATTCCGAAAATCAAATCCCAGCACAAACGGCAGAATCCGGGAAATCATCCCCGGATATGATAAAAAATCTGCTGAGCGACGCTCAAATGCAGCAATTGTCAAAGCAGCTTGAACAAGTGCCGGAATTGTCCAAAAATCCGGTTTTATTTCCAGATGGTACTTTATCAGAAGATATAACGTCAAAGGAACTGCTGCAGCTTTTAGAACAGGCATTTTCCAGTGAGAATCCTTTCAGTCGTCAGGCGTTGGGCAGTTTGGTATCGTCGAAGGCATATAGGGCGCTTGTTCGGAATGTAATGGAGAAGCAATGGCTGTTAAAACCGGAAGAATTGACAACAGAACATAAAGTAGAGGAGTTATACGAACGATTGGACCGGCAGCTTGGCCAGATGGAAAAGGTTTTAAAAGAGTTTGGCCAAAATACGCAGCAGCTTACGAATACAGCTGCAAATGTTCGGGAGAATATTCAGTTTATGAATCAGCTCAACCAGACCTACGCTTATGTGCAGATTCCATTGAAATTAGCGGGTCAAAATGCGCACAGTGATCTTTATGTTTATACGGATAAGCGAAAAGCGCGTCAAAAAGATGGGGAACTTACAGCATTTTTACATTTGGATTTGGATCATTTAGGGTCGACAGACGTTTCAATTAAACTGCACCAAAAAAAAGTGACGACGAATTTTTATATCAAAGATGATGTATCTTATCAGCTTCTTATGGACCATTTGGATGAGTTGGAGAGAAGGCTTAATGAAAAAGGTTATCATGCAAAAATACATGTGGAGAACCAGGAGGAGAAGGTGAACTTTGTAGAGGATTTATTAAAGCAGGGGACGCCGTCTGCCGGAGGAATGGTTCACAGGTATTCATTTGACGTCAGGGCGTGATGATATGAAAAAAGAGAGAGAAGAGAATAAAATAAAAACCGCGGTTGCGCTTGCTTATGAGGCTGGGGATGCTGCCCCAAGGATATTAGCGACTGGAAAAGGCGAACTGGCAGAGCGGATTATTGAAAAGGGGAAAGAAGGGAATGTACCCTTATATAAAGATAATAAATTGGCTAGTACGTTGTCAAAGCTTGAAATCGGGGATGCAATTCCACCAGAGTTATATGAGGTGGTAGCAGAGATTTTGGTATTTGTCGATGATATGGACCGGCTGCGTTCAAAAATAAAATAGGATATGAAGGTATGGTAAATAAAAGAAAAGTCGGAACTAATTACGAGAAACAGGCGGCAGAATATTTAAAGAAAAAGGGGTTAAAGATTTTAGGGCAGAATTTTTATTGCAGGATGGGTGAGATTGATATTATTGCAAAAGACGGGGAATATCTGGTTTTTGTCGAAGTGAAATATCGGCGGAATGAGTCTTGCGGCAGTCCTTTAGAAGCAGTGAATGTAAAGAAGCAGAAGCGGATTTGCAGGGCTGCTTCTTATTTTTGTGTCCGTTATGGTTATTCTATGGATAGGTCCTTTCGCTTTGATGTGGTTGCCATTTTGGGAAATGGGGAAATTACGCATGTGGAGAATGCGTTTGAATACCGGTTGTAAGGATACCAGTATGCCATTCGGCAGGATTAAGGAAACCCTAAAGGATACCAATATGCCATTCGGCAGGATTAAGGAAACCCTAAAGGATACCAGTATGCCATTCGGCAGGATTAAGGAAACCTTAATAAATTACTTCTTAGATCTTTATTGTTTCTATTGGGGGAGTGTGTTACACTTGCTGTATCAAATGTATTAATACACTTAGGTGAGGAGGTTATGATATTGCTGCAATTAAATTACAGGGATGCAAAACCCATTTATGAACAGATAAAAGAGGGAATCCGGCGTTTGCTGCTGACGAATGCAATTGCGGCAGATGAAAAGCTGCCGTCTGTTCGGGAGCTTGCGTCAATGCTGGCAATAAATCCCAATACCATACAGCGGGCATATAAAGAGCTGGAATCTGAAGGCTATGTTTACAGTATGAAGGGAAAAGGGACATTTGCGTCTGCGACAGACTTTATACACAAAAGTAGGGAACAGGAGCTTTTGATGACGTTCGATGATGTTGTAACAGAACTGTTTGTCTTGGATGTAACGCAGGAAGAACTGGGATGCCGTATGAATAATTTGAAACAGGGGAGGCTTGATGTAAATGGTTGAAGTGACTGGTTTAGTAAAAGAATTCGATGGGTTTCGCGCTTTGGACGGAGTAGATATGACTGTAAAAAATGGTGCGATCTATGGTTTGGTAGGTCCCAACGGTGCAGGAAAGTCTACGCTGCTGCGTCATTTGACTGGAATTTACAGACAGAATTTTGGAACAGTAAAAATTGCAGGAGAAGTAGTTTACGAAAATCCTAAGATAAAAGAGAAATTTGTTTTTATTCCGGATGATATTTTTTATTTTATGCAGGCAGATACAATGGAAATGATGCGGTTTTATAAGGGGATTTATCCGAAGTTTGACGAAAAAATGTTTTTCCGTTTGATGGAATATTTTCCTACGATTGACCCCAAAAAAAATATCCGAAGTCTTTCAAAAGGGATGCAAAAACAGGTGGCTTTCTGGCTTTCCGTCTGCACAAGAGCTGAACTCTTAATTTTAGATGAACCGGTTGACGGGTTAGATCCTGTTATGCGCCGTCAGATTTGGAGTATTATTATGGCGGATGTTTCGGAAAATAATACAACAGTGATTGTGTCTTCCCACAATTTAAGGGAGTTGGAAGACGTCTGCGATCATGTCGGGATTATGCATAAAGGGAAAATTATTATTGAGCGTTCATTGAGCGACCTGCAGGGTAGTGTCTGCAAAATTCAGGTAGCTTTTCAGGCTGAAATGCCAAAACTGCCGGAGAATTTTGAAGTGCTTCATATGTCCAATACGGGAAGGGTTTATACGCTGATTGTTAAGGGAAATCCGGCAGAGGCAAAGGAGCAGCTTGAGAAGATGAATCCTATGCTGATTGATATTCTTCCGCTGACGCTTGAGGAAATCTTTATCTATGAATTAGGAGGAGTGGAATATGAAGTCAAAGACATCTTATTTTAATAAAACCATTTTTTTTAAAAATATTACGCATTTTTGGCCGATATGGCTGATGTTTCTTGTATGGAATGTTTTTATTGTGCCGTTTATGATTTATAATGATTCTTTGCAGTATAAGTACTTTACGGATTTAACACAAAAAGAATTAGAAATGCGCAAATCAATGGATATTTTGGAAGTTGTATCGATATACTGTCATCCGGCTGTACTGTTTATTTTTTCGGTGATGGCAGTGATGGCGGTATTTTCGTATTTGTATAACTCCAGAACCACAAATGCGATGCATTCGTTTCCGGTTACGAGAAAAGAATTATTTTTTACGAATTTTATTTCCGGTCTGTTGTTTTTAATTTTACCGGAAACAGTTGGATTTTTATTCGGAATCTTAGTCGGGGCAGTCTGTGGATATACAAGTATGAATTATTTGCTTTTAGGGCTTTTGTATGCCTTTGGGATTAGCTTTGTTTTATACAGTTTTACGGTGCTGATTGCCATGTTTACCGGACAATTGATGGCGATTCCAATCTTTGCAGTGATTCTTAATTTCTTGTATGTGGGCTGTAAAATGTTATTCTGTACGCTGATGTCGCAGATTTCTTTTGGTATTTCTTTAGGATTTCAAAGCGGTAAGCTGGATGTATTATCGCCCCTTTATTATCTTTGTTCCCGGGTGACAATAAATTATGGTCCCGGCGGCGTACCTATTGGGATGAACGGTGGGAAAGTAATTGCAGTTTATGCAGTTGCAGCGGTTTTTTGTGTGGTTGGCGCATATTTGATTTATAAAGTAAGAAATTTGGAAACGGCGGGGAGCCTGATTTCTATTTGGTGGATTTGCCCGATATTCCGATGGGGCGCAGCAGTTTGCGGCGGAGGTATATTTAGTATCATATTTAGTGCTTTATTAAACTTTTCATCAAGTAAAGCAGTGTTTGCTTCAGCCGTGGCATCAGCAATTGTATTTGGAACCGTATTTTTTTTCGCCGCTCAGATGTTTTTAGAAAAAGGATTTCGGGTTTTTAAGAAGAAGCGATTAGTTGAGTGCGGAGTGTTTCTGTTTGTTTTTGTCGGTCTGTATATCTCCATTGAGGTGGATTTATTTGGAATTGAAAGAAAAATACCGGAAGCTTCTGCGGTAGAAAAGGCATATATTGAGGATTATGTTCCGGTAGGCGGCACAGATTTGGATACGATCAACCAGATTATTCATATCCATGAACAGATTGTTGGCTCAAAAAAGGAATTTGAAGATTATGCAGCAGAAAGCCAGGAGGTATATTATCTGGGTATCAAATATAAAATGAAAAACGGCTCTTCATTAGAACGTTATTATCCTATTCCATGGCAGGAAGAAATGATGACAGAGCAGGATAGCGTTGCTTATCAGGTTATACAGATTACGACTTCTCCAGAAGTTTATTGGAAGGAACTGTTTGGAAAGAAAAAACAGAACATCAAAGCGACGTATGCTGAGATTGATTTATATGATGAGAAAACCGGAGAACGGGAAGATGTTGTATTTTCTTTAGAAGATACAGAAAAAATTTATCAGGCAGTATTGGCAGATATAGAAGAAGGGAATTTCAAACATTGTCTCATTCAAAGATATTTTGACGATTTGCGTAATGAGTCTACGTATTATAATTCGATAAAATTGGATTATCTGGGAGAAGAAAACATTATTCCGGTACAAATGGATTATGATTCAAGCTGGTATGAAAATGGGGAAGGTTCAAAATCAGGGAGCGCAAATATTATGTTTGATAAAAACTGCAGGCATATTATAGAAGCTTTGATTGATATGGGTATGATTGAAAGTGAGAATGATTTGATGACTATAAATGAATTTTATGAACTAGAGGATGCGGTATCTGCCGAGTATAAAGATTAAAAACAGGTTGGTAAGATATGAAAAAGATGAAAAAAACAAATCATTATTTTCATCTCAGTTTTAACATTGTTACGAATTAAGAGAATATTTGAATAATTTTCAATTTTTTATCAAATTCCTCCCATATACTGGAAAGTATAGAAGGGAGGAATTTGAATTTGGACAAAAAGGAACATTTTCGGCATGAGTTGAAATATGAAATCAATTATGAAAATTATCTCATTTTGCGTCAGCGTTTACGTTATGTGATGAAACCAGATGTGCATACGGGATCAGACGGTTGTTATCGGATTTATAGTATTTATTTTGATAATATGAATGATAAAGCGCTGCGTGAAAAAATAAACGGCGTACTGGGACGCGAAAAATTTCGTATCCGTTATTATAATAATGATTTTTCTTATATTATGCTGGAAAAGAAGAGAAAAGATAATTATTTGTGCAGAAAATATGCGGCGGCTTTGACAGAAGCGGAATGTCGGGATATATTGTCCCAAAATACAAAATGGATGTTAAGGCATAAGGAGCCTCTTATCAGGGAGCTATACGTGAAAATGCAGTATCAGCGTTTAAGACCCCGGATTATGGTGTCATATTTTCGGGAACCTTATATATTCAAAGCTGGTAATGTTCGGATTACATTTGATTCTGATATAAGGACAAGTTTATATCAGTTTCCATGTTTGGGGATGGGAGCGCACAGTATTTTGGCTGCGGATACACCGCAGACTATAATTTTAGAAGTAAAATACGATGATTTTCTTCCAGAAATTATTTCCACTCTATTACAAATGAACGGAATTTACAGGCAGGCTTTTTCCAAATATGGAATCAGCAGGCGTTTTGGATAATTGAAAAATAAAGAAAAGGAGAACGGGATATGACGTTTCAAGATGTATTTAAGTCAAGTTTTTTCGAAAGTGTAACAGAATTTTCAATTACAGATATATTGATTGGCATGTTGTTTACTTTCGTAATTGGTTTGTTTATATTTGTCATTTATAAAAAAACATTTACGGGAGTGATGTATTCTACCGGATTTGCAATGACGCTTGTGGGACTTTCTTTGGTGACAACGCTTGTGATTATGGCGGTGACTTCAAACGTTGTGCTTTCTCTTGGTATGGTCGGCGCGCTTTCTATCGTGCGTTTTCGGGCGGCAATTAAAGAACCTATGGAAATTGTATATTTATTTTGGGCAATTGCAATTGGAATTGTGATTGGCGCGGGGATGATTCCTTTGGCTGTGATTGGGTCGGTGATAATCGGAGTGATTCTTCTCGTATTTGCAAATAGAAATTTATATGATAATGCTTATATTTTGATATTGAATTGTAAGAATCAAAAAGCAGAAGAAGCGGCGCTTTCCTTGTTGGATCAATCTGTCAAGCGGCATGTGATTAAGTCAAAAACCGTCAATGCTTCCGGAATTGAGCTGACGGCGGAGCTTCGTATGAAAGACGCGTCTACTGCATTTGTAAACCAGCTGAATTGTATTTCAGAAATAGAAAATGCGACTTTGGTCAGTTATAATGGAGAATATATGTCATAAGCAGGGAGGAAACCGTTATGATTACAAATAAATACATAACAAAAATAATCGTTGTAATTGTAATGGCTGCAGTCGCTGTCTGCGTAGGCGCAATGGTGTTTTCAGAACGGATTGTAGAGGCGGCGGGAGGGTATGGCATTGCAATGGAATATGAATCCCGGCTGTTTGGGACGGATGAGATGATTACAGTAGATATTCAGATGGAGCAGGAGAATTGGGACGATATGCTCAAAAATGCCATGTCTGAAACATACTATACCTGTGATGTGAAAATCAATGGAATGAATCTGTACAATGTGGGTATCCGTACAAAAGGCAATACCAGTTTAAGTGCAATCGTTATGGATCCGGATACGGACAGGTACAGTTTTAAACTGGAATTTGACCAGTATGTAAATGGACAGACGTGCTTTGGGCTGGATAAATTGATTCTCAACAATAATTATGCGGATGCAACAAATATGAAAGAAGCCGTTGTTTATGATATGTATCATTTTCTGGATGCAGACGCGTCCCTTTCGAATTATGCCAAAGTTTCTGTGAATGGGGAATACTGGGGGATTTATCTGGCGTTAGAAGCTGTGGAAGACAGTTTTATGCTCCGTAATTATGGAACGCAGACAGGAGAGCTGTATAAACCGGAAAGTATGGGAATGGGCGAACATGGCGCGCAAGAGAAGCCGGAAGGAATGAACGAAGATGGTATGCCAGAGAAGCCGGAAGGAGTGGGAGAAAATGGTATGCCAAAGAGGCCGGAAGGAATGGGAGAAAATGATATGCCGGAGAGGCCGAAAGATATGCAAAAGGCAGACTTTCCGGAAGGTTTTGGGAATGAAGGCCGCGGATTTTTAGAAGAAGGTTTTGGGAAAAATCATACATCTTCCAGGGGCGGCAATGGAGCGGATTTGAATTATATAGATGATAATACAGACAGTTATTCTACAATATGGGAAGGAGCTGTGACGAAGACGAAAGAGAAAGACCATAAAAGAGTAGTGACAGCATTGAAACAGATACAAGACGGATCAGAGCTTGAAACATATCTGGATTTGGACAATATTTTAAAATATATGGCAGTCCATACATTTGTCGTAAACATGGACAGCCTGACTGGAAATATGGCGCATAATTATTATCTTTATGAGTCAGACGGGCAATTAAATATTTTGCCATGGGATTATAACCTTGCTTTTGGCGGAATGTCAAAGGACGGCGGCAGCGCTGCTGAAATGATAAATTTTCCGGTAGATACGCCTTTTTTGGGAACTCAGTTTTTTGATAAAGTTTTAGAAGATCCGCAGTGCCTTGCGCAGTACCATGGTTATTTAAAACGGCTTTGCGAACAATATGTCAAGGGCGGCGGATTTGAAAAATTCTATCAAAAAACGAGAAATCAAATTGATATGTTAGTAGAAACAGACCCAACAGCTTTTTATACGTATGAGGAATATCTTGCAGGAGCCGATATGCTCTACGATACAGTATTGCTTCGCACAGAAAGCATTTTAGGGCAGTTAGAGGGAACCGTTCCTTCAAGGAAGGAGGAGCAGAAGGAAAATGAAGACGCCCTTATAGATGCGGCCGGGATTGACGTGAATGTTATGGGAATTATGGAAATTTCCTATTGAAAATCTCATCTCCTATTGTTAAAATCATTTGATGAATATACATCAAAGGAGCTTATATCCCCATGAACGAAACAAAATATTTGGCTTTTGTAAAAGAGGCCCTTCAAAAAAAAATAGAAGAACTTGGCGCAAAACTTGCAGATAATGAAGACGACATCAAGTCAATGAATGATTATTTCTGGGAGAACTATACAGAATTTGATGAGTACGGTTATGAAATGTACGATAATAAAATTGCACTAAACAGCCGTAAAAGAGAACAGGAAGAATATAAAAAAGAAAAATTGCGATATGAAAAAATGTTGTATTCTCCTTATTTTGGAAGAGTAGATTTTTGTTATGAAGGGGAAGATACGCCGGAGACATATTACATTGGTATAGGCAACCTGGCAAAAGGGCGTGCAATGACGCCCTATGTTTTTGATTGGCGCGCTCCGGTTTCCAGTTTATTTTATGATTATGACAAAGGACCCGCCGAATTTTTAGCTCCGTCTGGTACGCTCGGCGGAGAAATTACAACAAAAAAACAATATAAAATAAAAAACGGAACTATCATCTATATTTTAGAAAATGACATGAATATTGATGATGAAATTTTGCAGCAGACGCTTTCGGAACATGCAGATGCCGCATTGAAAAGTATTGTCACGACAATCCAAAAAGAGCAAAATCAAATTATCAGGGATCAAAACCATAAGATTTTGGCTGTGCAGGGCTGTGCCGGAAGCGGAAAAACCTCAATTGCCCTACATCGGATTGCGTATCTTTTGTACCATAACCGCAAACAATTAAGCGCCGCGCAGGTTTTAATTTTATCGCCAAACAGTATTTTCGCAGATTATATTTCCAGAATTCTTCCCGAATTGGGAGAAGAAAATATTTGTGAACTGACCTTGGATGATTTTGCCTACCATGAACTAAAAGAATATGGAGAAGCCGAAGACCGGTATGATGAAATGGAAAAGCTGCTTTGTCATGGAAAAAGCGCGGCTTATAAACAGACAAAAGAATATATAGAAGAATTGGACGGGTTTATTCTAAGTCTGGAATGGGAGCTTGTCAATCTGACGTCGTTTTCGTATAGAAGAATTGAAATCAGTGATTCTCAAATATCAGAATTGTTTTATGAAAAGCTGGCGGACGTACCCATTTTAAGCCGGATGGAAAAAATCGGGGAATACTTGATTGACGCAGAGGAAACACTACGGAATAAACCAATGTCAGACGAGGAAAAACAGGAAATATATGACCGTTTGAATCAAATGTATGAAACGAGAAACCTAATAAAAATATATAATCGTTTTTTAAGCGCAGGCGGCCGTAAAAGATTGGAACTTTTGGGCGGGAAAATACGCTATGAAGACGTGTATCCTCTTTTGTATTTAAAATATGCCGTTCTTCAAATGCCAAAACGCAGAGAAGTCAAGCATCTGGTGATTGATGAAATGCAGGATTATTCCTATCTGCAATATGTATTGATTCAAAAATTATTCGACTGCCCGATGACAATTTTAGGGGACAAAGTACAGACGCTGGCAGAACAAAATTTGGACGTTTTACCATTTTTACCAAAAATTTTTGGCAAAGGCGTCCACTGTGTCTATCTGAATAAAAGTTACCGTTCTACAATGGAAATTACAGCGTTTGCCAACCGTCTATCAAAAGATAACGGGGTTCAGATGATTGAGCGCCATGGGGAAGAGCCTCAAATTATAAAATGCGGCACGACAGACGAAATGTATGCAAAGATGGCGTTAGATTTTGAAAAAGATGCGGAATACGAGACAATTGCAATACTTTGCCTTACAGCAGAAAGTGCAAAAGCAGTTGTAAAAGAGCTGCTTGAAAAACAAAATAAAAGGGATGTTACACTATTGACAAAAGACAGCATGAAATTTCAGAAAGGGATTTCGGTACTTCCGTTTTATCTTGCAAAAGGTCTGGAATTTGATGTTGTGTATGTGCCAAATCTTGGGGATTATGTGACCCCGCTGCACAAACAGGCGCTTTATATCAACGCTACAAGGGCGCTGCATGTTCTTCGGTTGTATGAAGCGCAGGCAGATATAAAGATTCATAAGGAGTGAAACATGGAAAAAAAGCATAAAATAACAAAGGTACTTTCTGATAGTATTGCATGGGAGCTTGGGATACAGGCAGGCGACTTTTTGGTGTCAGTCAATGGGGAAACAGTAGAAGATATTTTTGATTATCAATTTTTGGTAAATGATGAGGAAATTATCATTCTAATTGAGAAACCGGACGGCGAGGAGTGGGAATTTGAAATTGAAAAAGAGTATGACGAAGAACTCGGACTTGAATTTGAAGAAGGGCTGATGGACGAATACAAATCCTGCCGGAATAAATGTATTTTTTGTTTTATCGACCAAATGCCAAAAGGAATGCGCGACACACTCTACTTTAAAGACGACGATTCAAGGCTTTCTTTTTTACAGGGAAATTATATTACGCTTACCAATATGAAACAATCAGATATAAAACGTATGATTCGTTACCGGATGGAGCCGATTAATATTTCGGTACACACGACGGACGGGGCGCTTCGGTGCCGTATGTTAAACAACCGCTTTGCCGGAGATTTGCTGGAAAAAATGAATCTTTTGAAAGAAGCAGAAATTACAATGAACGGTCAGATTGTGCTTTGTAAAGGAATCAATGACGGCGTCGTGTTAGAAAACAGTATCCGGGAGCTGACGGCGTATCTTCCCTGTTTACAAAGTCTTTCTGTTGTTCCGGTAGGACTGACAAAGTTTCGGGACGGCTTGTATCCGTTAGAGCCTTTTGAAAAAGAAGACGCAAAAGAAGTGCTTGCCGTCATTCATAAATGGCAGCAGTATTGTATGGAAACATATGGCACTCATTTTGTACACGCTTCTGACGAGTGGTATCTTTTGGCGGATATAGAACTGCCGAAAGAGGAACAGTATGACGGATATTTGCAGCTGGAAAATGGAGTGGGAATGGAGCGGCTTTTGGAAAACGAATTTTTGGAAGCGTTCTTAAAACTAGAGCCGGATTCTGGCAGGAAAAAACAGATTACAATTGCAACTGGAACATTGGCGGCTCCATTGCTTAAAAAATTGTGCGGTTGGTTCAGACAGAAATTTCCGAATATATTTATTTCTGTCATACCAATTCGAAATGATTTCTTTGGGGAACGGATTACGGTATCCGGACTTTTAACCGGCGGGGATATTATCTGCCAGCTTACGGGAAAAAATTTGGGCGATAAACTTTTGCTTCCATGTAATCTGCTTCGGAGCGGAGAGGAAGTGTTTTTAGACGACGTGACGCTTGCAGAGGTGAAAAATGCTTTACAAGTAAAGGTAGATATTGTAAAATCAAGCGGACAAGATTTGATAAAAGCGCTTTTAGATTAGAGAAAAGGAGCAGTACTATATGAGTAAGCCCGTGGTAGCAGTGGTAGGACGCCCAAATGTGGGAAAATCTACTTTATTTAATGTCCTTGCCGGAGAGAGGATTTCCATAGTGAAAGATACGCCCGGCGTGACAAGAGACCGGATATATGCAGACGCTTCCTGGTTAGATAAAGATTTTACCTTAATTGACACAGGTGGGATTGAGCCGGAATCCAAGGACATTATTTTGTCCCAGATGAGGGAACAGGCTCAAATTGCAATTGAAACAGCGGATGTGATTTTATTTTTGACAGACGTCAGGCAGGGGCTTGTAGACGCAGACGAAAAAGTGGCAGACCTTTTGCGGCGTTCCAAAAAGCCCGTTGTTTTAGTCGTCAATAAAGTCGATAATTTTGAAAAATACATGCCGGACGTCTATGAGTTTTATAACTTAGGAATCGGAGATCCGGTTCCGGTTTCGGCAGCGTCCATGCTTGGCATTGGCGATATGCTGGATGAGATGGTAAAACATTTTAAAACGGACGGCGGCAGCAAAGAAGAGGACGACCGGCCGAGGATTGCGCTGATTGGCAAACCAAACGTAGGAAAGTCTTCCCTGGTAAACCGTTTATTAGGAGAAAACCGTGTGATTGTCTCCGAAATTGCAGGAACAACCAGAGATGCGATTGATACGGCAGTCCGCTATCATGGAGAGGAATATATTTTTATTGATACGGCGGGGCTTCGCAGGAAAAGCAAAGTAAAAGAGGATTTGGAGCGTTACAGCATTATCCGGGCGGTGACTGCGGTAGAACGCTGCGACGTGGCTCTGATTATGATTGACGCGACTGAGGGCGTGACAGAACAGGATGCGAAAATTGCAGGCATTGCGCATGACAGGGGCAAAGGGATTATTATTGTCGTCAACAAATGGGACGCAATTGAAAAAAATGATAAAACCATGCATCAGCATACGGAGAGAATCCGCCAGATTTTAAGTTTTATGCCCTATGCGGAAATTATGTTTATTTCTGCAAAAACAGGACAAAGGACAGACAAAATCTTTGGTATGATTCAGATGGTAATTGAGAATAATTCCATGAGGATTGCTACCGGAGTTTTAAATGAAATTGTCACAGAAGCAGTTGCAATGCAGCAGCCGCCTTCCGATAAAGGTAAGCGGTTAAAAATTTATTATACGACGCAGGCGGCGGTGAAACCTCCGACTTTTGTTGTATTTGTCAATGATAAGAATCTAATGCATTTTTCGTATCTTCGGTATTTGGAAAACAGGATTCGCGACGCGTTTGGTTTTAGAGGAACTTCTTTAAAGTTTATTGTTCGGGAAAGAAAGGGTCAGTGATACTATGTTAGTCAATCGAATCCTTGTATTAATCATTGGATATTTTTGCGGAATATTTTTGTCTGGATATGCTTACAGTAAATCAAAGCATAAAGATATTACCACTATGGGAAGCGGGAATGCCGGAACCACAAATACATTTCGTATGTTTGGCTGGAAGGCAGGTTTGATTACCCTGTTGGGAGACGTGTCAAAACCGATTGCGGCAATCCTCATTACGTGGCTGTTATTTCACAACAGAGAGCCGGAGGGCGTGCGCTTGTTGGAGTTGTATGCAGGTTTTGGAACGATAATCGGACATAATTATCCGTTTTATATGAAGCATTTTAAAGGCGGGAAAGGCATTGCATGTACGGGAGGCATGATGATTGCGTTTTGCCCGATTGAAGTGCCGCTTTCTCTCGGCATATTTATTGTGGTAACTGCGCTGACAAAATATGTGTCTTTGGGATCTATTCTTGGACTGATTAGTTTTTTCATACAGACGGTTGTATTTGGGGAACTGGGCTTATTGAATGTTACCAGTCATTATAAAATCGAAATCTATATATTGTCGGCAGTGATTATGATTATGGGAATTGCGCGTCATCACGAAAATATCAGACGCTTGTTAAACGGAAATGAAAATAAATTCAGTTTGAAAAAGAAAGAAGAAGGGAAGGTGGTCTAATATGGCAAAATCAGGGATTATCGGCGCTGGAAGCTGGGGCTGCGCGCTGGCGTCCGTATTGGACAGAAATGGACATCAGGTGACGATTTGGTCTGTAATGGACGAAGAGATTGCTATGCTGAAAGAAAAGCATGAACATACCGATAAACTTCCAGGAGTAATATTATCCAATCGCATTACGTTTACTACGGATTTAAAAGAGGCAGTGGAAGGAATGGATTTTCTGGTGCTTGCCGTTCCGTCCGCTTTTACCAGAAGTACGGCAAACAAG
Source organism: uncultured Lachnospiraceae bacterium (assembly GCA_910586355.1). Classification (GTDB taxonomy): domain Bacteria; phylum Bacillota; class Clostridia; order Lachnospirales; family Lachnospiraceae; genus Roseburia_B. The sequence continues at coordinate 9,884 of CAJUHJ010000003.1, read as the reverse complement.
ATGGCTTCATTTGTGAAACCGAACCAGATAATTATCAGTGTCGCAAAGGGAATTGAAGAAAATACGCTTATGACGCTGACGGAAATTATTGAGGAAGAGATAAAAGAAGCAGACGCCGCGGTGCTTTGCGGGCCAAGTCATGCAGAGGAAGTTGGAAGAGAGCTTCCGACGACTTTGGTAGCCGGCGCAAAATCAAAACAGACGGCAGAATATATCCAGAGTGTGTTTATGAATGAAGTGTTCCGCGTGTATACCAGTCCGGATGTGCTTGGAATGGAGCTTGGAGGCGCGTTAAAAAATGTGATTGCGCTTGCAGCTGGAATGGCGGATGGACTGGGTTATGGAGATAATACAAAAGCAGCGCTTATTACGAGGGGAATAGCTGAGATTGCAAGGCTTGCCGTTTGTATGGGTGCAAATCCAGAAACGTTAAACGGACTGACAGGAATAGGTGATTTAATTGTAACTTGTGCGAGCAGACATTCCAGAAACCGAAAAGCGGGTATGCTGATGGGGCGGGGACTTACGATGCAGCAGGCTATGGACGAAGTAAAAATGGTTGTAGAAGGCGTCTATTCCGCAAAAGCAGCAATTGCACTTGGAAAAAAATATCAGGTATCCATGCCGATTATCGAACAGGTCAATCAGGTTTTATTTGAAGATAAACCGGCAAAGGATGCAGTGACAGAATTAATGCTAAGGGATAAACGGTCAGAATATACGACGTTAGAATGGGGATAGGATACCATGGAAAAAATTCGGATTAAATACTTTTCAGACGATATAGAACGGCTTCGTTATATTGATGGGAAATCAGACTGGATAGACCTTCGGGCGTCAGAACGTGTAGAACTAAAGGAAGGGGAATTTCAATTAATTCCACTTGGCGTTGCTATGCAGCTTCCAGATGGTTATGAAGGACATTTAGTGCCGCGCAGTTCCACATTTCGGACATACGGTATTTTACAGACAAACAGCTGCGGAGTCATTGACGGTTCATACTGCGGTGATGAAGATATGTGGCGTATGCCCGTTTATGCGACAAGAGATACTGTAATTGAAAAAAATGACCGAATCTGCCAGTTTCGGATTATGAAAAACCAGCCGCAGATTTTATTTGAAGAATGTCAGCAGTTAGAGAATGAAAACCGGGGCGGATTTGGAAGTACGGGAAAACAATAAAAGGATAAGGCAATGAGTATGGCGTCAGTAACATTGAAAAAAGGACAGGGAAGAAGTTTAAAAGCTGGAAGTATGTGGATATTTGACAATGAAATTGATTCTGTAAGGGGTCAGTTTCAGAATGGGGATATTGTAAATGTCCATGATTTCGACGGCTATCCAATGGGAAAAGGATTTATCAATGAGAATTCGAAAATCCGCGTTCGTATGCTGACAAGGAATATCAGCCAGGAAATTAACAGAGCGTTTTTATACATGCGGATAAAAGAAGCGTGGGAATACCGCAAACGAACGGTAGACACTTCAAGCTGCCGTATCATTTTTGGAGAAGCTGATTTTATGCCTGGGATTGTCATTGATAAATTTGAAGATGTATTAGTGGTGCAGTCTTTGGCGCTTGGAATAGATCGTTTGAAATTGGAGATTATAGATATTACAAAAGAAATACTTTCCAAAGACCAAATTGTGATTCGGGGCGTTTATGAGCGCAGTGATGCAAAAGTCCGTAAGAATGAAGGGATGGAACGGTTCAAAGGTTTTATCGGGGAGCCGTTTGATACAAATGTAACGATTACAGAAAATGGCGTAACCTATATTGTAGATGTAAAGGACGGACAGAAGACCGGGTTCTTTTTAGACCAGAAATATAACAGGCTTGCAGTCCAGAAAATATGCCGCGGCATGACGGTATTGGATTGTTTTACCCATACGGGTTCTTTTGCTTTAAACGCAGGAATGGGCGGCGCAAAGAGCGTACTGGGCGTAGACGCTTCAGAATTGGCGGTGCGCCAGGCAAAAGAGAACGCCAGATTAAACGGTTTGGAGAACGTGGTACAGTTTCAGTGTGAAGATGTGTTTGAACTGCTGCCGCGACTGGAAAAAGAAGGAAAGGTTTATGACATGATTATTTTAGACCCTCCGGCATTTGCAAAGTCCAGGCAGTCTGTAAAAAACGCAGTGAAGGGATACCGGGAAATAAATTTAAGGGCAATGAAATTGTTAAAGCATAACGGCTATCTGGCAACTTGTTCCTGTTCCCACTTTATGGATAGTGATTTGTTGAAAAAGACAATTCAACAGGCGGCGGCGCATACGCACAAGAGATTAAAGCAGGTGGAATCCCGTACCCAGTCGCCGGATCATCCGATACTTTGGGCAGCAGAGGAAAGTTCTTATTTAAAGTTTTTTATTTTTCAAGTATGTGAGGAGAATTAAAATGTTGAAAAGATTTCTGGATTGTACGGCGTCGGATTTTTTGAATATGACAAAGGATGATTTACTTTTTGCAATTGGGGCGTCTGAGGGAAGGGTGCTTGCCTGTGAGACGATTGGAACGGTGAGCCCTCTTTTGTCGGATATTTCAAATGTGGAGCTTTCGGCCGCTATGGGAGCAGACGTCGTGCTTTTAAATATTTTTGATGTGGCAAATCCAAAGATTTTAGGTATTCCTAAGACAGAGCCAAAAGATGTCGTCCGGGAAGTAAAACGTCTGACTGGAAGGCCGGTTGGGATTAATTTGGAACCGGTGGAGCAGTCTGGCGGGATTGCAAAAGTAGATGATATGTGGGCGATTACAGAAGGAAGGATAGCTACTTTAGAAAATGCAAAAAAAGCGGCGGATATGGGAGTTGATTTTATACTTCTGACGGGAAATCCCGGAACCGGCGTGTCAAATAAGGCGATTACAGATTCGCTAGAAATGTTTCACAAAGAAGTCGGCGATAAGATTGTGCTTGCAGCGGGAAAAATGCACGCTTCAGGAGTTTTAAGCGAGGCTGCGGAGCAGATAATTACCAGAGACGATATAAAAGCGTTTGCAGACGCTGGAGCGGATATTATTTTGCTTCCGGCTCCGGGGACGGTTCCAGGGATTACAATGGAATATGTGCGGGGGCTTGTCTGCTATGCGCATAGTCTTTCGAAACTTACGATTACGGCTATTGGGACGTCTCAGGAAGGAGCGGACGTGGAAACGATACGTCAGATTGCTCTTATGTGTAAGATGACTGGAACAGATATACATCATCTGGGTGATTCAGGGTATACAGGGATTGCCCTGCCGGAAAATATTACGGCATATTCTACTGTAATTAAAGGCGTGCGCCATACTTACCGCCGGATGGCAATGTCGATTAAACGGTAAACGGTTTTAGGCGTCTATTTCACATTGGAGACAGTAAATGACAAGAGATAAATTTTTACAGGAGTTGAGAATTGCTTTACAAGGCAGGATTCCACAGGCACAGGTGAACGGACATTTAGAGTATTATGAGAATTATATCATCGAGGAATCGAGAAAGGGGAGGACGCAGGAACAGGTTCTTCTCTATCTGGGCAATCCGAGATTGATTGCAAAAACGATTATTGAGACTTATGGCGGCGGTATCAAGCCGGAGGGACAGACGGCGGATACGAAGCAGAAAAAACAGAAGACATTTCGGCTAAAGTCCTGGTATGGTTATTTGTCGTCGGGACTTTTAACCATAGTGTTTTTATTTCTTTTATTGAAAATTGGGATACTATTACTTCCGGTTCTTTCTGCTTTTGTTATGATAAGCTTTCTGGTTTATGTCATATACCGGATATTTTTTGGAAAAAAATAGTTGTATAATTTATCTTCTAACAACAGATAATAAAATTGCAATAATTGCTTAGGAGGTAAATGAAAATGGCAAAAAATAGTGAAAACAAAAGTTCCAACAGCTACAATTTAAAGAGTTACAGCCAGAACGCAACAAGCAAAAACAGTGCAGATAACAGCACAAACGCTTCCGACGCTTCCAATAAGACTTCTAACAAGTCTTCCAACAAAGCGTCAAACAGCGCTTCTGACAGCTCATCGAACTGCAGATAAGACGCACAAATCTGTTTGTAGCAGATAGGTATCAACTGCATAAGATATTGTAGAAAGCGGATTACAAACGATAGTTTGTAATCCGTTTTTTACACAATATTTTTTATCAGGAGGCAGGCAGATGGAGTGTAAAGGTGATTACGGATTTGAAATGATAGCGGCAGATGAAATACAGGAAATCATACATAGAGAGCGGACAATGTTAATAGACTTACGAAGCGTGGAATATTATCAGAATGGACATATAGAAAACGCCAGAAATTTTCCATATGAATATATCGGGGAATGGCAGAGGGAAATTCCGTCTGGAATAAGTTTGATTTTGTATTGTGAACATGGGAACCTAAGCCTTTTGGCTGCAAGGAAACTTCGGGGAAGAAAAGGGGCGTTATATACGGTGTCAGGAGGGTATCAGGCGTATTTGGCGAAAAACGATTTTTAATGATTTGGGAATTGTTTTGATTCGATTTCCGCCGCGGAAAAGAGATTGACACAGTTGTTTTTAAAAGATAAGATAGTAATATAAAAAAATGGGAGAGACAGAGAAGAACAGATGAAAAATTATGAATTAATCGCACCATGCCATTTTGGATTAGAGGCAGTGTTAAAAAAAGAAATATATGATTTGGGATATGAGATTTTACAGGTTGAAGATGGAAAAGTGACATTTGAAGGAGATGCGGAAGCAATCTGCCGCGGAAATATTTTTTTGCGTACCACAGAGCGTATTCTGTTGAAAGTGGGAAAGTTTCGGGCAGAGACGTTTGAGGAATACTTTCAGGGGATTTTAGCCATTCCATGGGAAGATTATATACCGGAAGACGGAAAATTCTGGGTCACGAAGGCTTCTTCTATCAAAAGTAAGTTATTTAGTCCGTCAGATCTTCAGTCCATCGCGAAAAAAGCAATGGTAGAGCGCATGAAAAAGGAATATGAGACGGACTGGTTTCCTGAGGATGGGGCTTCTTATCCAGTGCGTATTTTTTTGTATAAAGATGAAGTGACGGTAACAATTGATACGTCGGGAGATTCCCTGCATAAAAGGGGGTACCGTTATCTTTCCAGCAAAGCGCCACTGTCGGAGACATTGGCTGCTGCATTGATTCTTCTGACTCCTTGGAAAGCAGACCGCATACTTGTCGACCCGCTTTGCGGAAGCGGGACGTTTCCAATCGAAGCAGCCATGATTGCGGCGAATATTGCGCCGGGAATGAACCGGCATTTTCTGTCTGAAAAGTGGGATAACTTGTTTTTAGATGGAATATGGCAGGATTGTTTTGAGGAAGCAAAAGAACTGGTGAACCTGGATGTGAAGGTGGATATTCAGGGCTACGATATAGACGGTGAGATTATAAAAGCAGCCAGGGAAAATGCAAAGCGAGCCGGAGTGGATACATTGATACATTTTCAGCAGCGCGCCGTCAAAGATTTACATCATCCGAAAAAATATGGCTTTATGATTACGAATCCGCCATATGGGGAGCGCTTAGAAGAAAAAGAGGCGCTTCCGTCCCTTTACCGGGAAATAGGACGGGCATATTTGGGACTGGACGCCTGGTCGATGTTTTTAATCAGCGGATACGAAGATACAGAAAAGTACATTGGACGTAAGGCAAATAAAAATCGAAAAATTTATAATGGAATGTTAAAGACATATTTTTATCAGTTTTTAGGAGAAAAACCGCCGAAGAGAAAAAAGCAGTAGGACAAGAGGGGAACAAATGAGAGACGTCAAACGTTATGGTTTGCTGACGATATTAATCGTAACGGCCTGCATGATAAAATTTCATCATTTTGACAGGGGATTTGAGACTGTGGAAAAATTCCGCGGGGCGAATCTGGCAAAAGAGGACTGGTACCCGCTGATAGCAGATACAGTCAATGAAAAAAAGCTTACGGTTGCATTGGACCATAAAGAGTATACGAATCAGGATACGACGATTTTTATGGATGAGAACTTAAATATTATGGTTCCCATAGACATTTTGAGAGACGGATTACAGTGCAGTTCACATTTATATGACAATAAAAATTTATTAATCGAAAAAAGGGATCATGTCGTCCGGTTATCTTTAAAAAAACAAGAAATTAAGGTAAATGATGAGGGTCGTTTTCTTTCTTCTCCTATGATAAAGAAAAAAGGGAAGTATTACGTTAGTATTGGTGAAATTTCAAAAAATATCGGTTATGATTACGATTGGAATATCGAAAAAAATCAGGCGGCTGCAGTAGACGTTTTAGAAACAGCGTCTATTTTTCCGATTCGCTATGATTTGCGTGAAAAAGAACGCATTGGAGATATAAAAAATCAAGGGAATACGGGAACCTGCTGGGCGTTTGCGGCGCTTAGCGCGTTGGAATCTTCCTTGATGCCCGAAGAAACAGTACAATTGTCCCCAGACCATATGAGTATGAGTAATTCTTTTGTCGTGGATACAGATAACGGCGGAGAATACACAATGGCAATGGCATATCTGCTTTCCTGGCAGGGACCAGTTTATGAAAAAGACGATCCATTTGGCGACGGGAAGACGGCGAGCGGCCTTACAGCAGTGAAACATGTCCAGGAAATGCAGATAATGGAAGGCAAAGATTATGAGAAAATCAAAGAATCTGTATTTTTGTACGGCGGCGTTCAGACTTCTTTGTATTTTGAATTAAACAATAATAAAAGCAATTCAGTTTTTTATAACAGGGATGCGTCTGCTTATTGTTATATAGGAACAGACAAACCAAACCATGAGGTCGTGATTGTCGGCTGGGATGATCATTATTCGAAAGATAATTTTTCAGTGAATGTGGAAGGGGACGGAGCATTTATCTGCCAGAATAGCTGGGGAGAAGAGTTTGGGGAGGACGGATATTTTTATGTTTCATATTACGATACGAATATTGGAAGCCATAATATTGTCTGTACAAAAATAGAAAATACGGATAACTACGATACTATTTATCAGTCTGATTTATGCGGCTGGGTAGGCCAGATTGGATTTCAAAAGGAATCCGTATATGGTGCAAATGTCTATACGGCGCAGAGTACCGAATTACTGTCGGCGGTCGGATTTTATGCCATTGGAAAAAATACAGAATACAGTGTCTATCTGCGTCGTGATTTTAAAGAAAAAGAGTCTTTGGGACATGGGGAAAAAATTGCTGAGGGCAGCTTAAAAAATGCCGGATATTATACGATTCCAATTCACAATGAGATTGTCCTAAACCCAAAAGAGCGGTATGCGGTGATATTGTACTTAAAAACACCCGAAGCAGTCCATCCAATGGCAATTGAGTATGCGGCGGACGAAGCGACAAGCCGTGTTGACCTGACGGATGGAGAAGGGTATATCAGTGCGGACGGCAAGAAATGGGAGCATGTGGAAGAAGCATTTTCCTGTAATTTGTGTATTAAAGCATATACAAAGAGAATGTTGGAGGAACCTTAAAGTGGAGGAAAGAATTCTAAAGAAAACGGCAATATTTGTGGCGGTATTGTCAGTAACGGCTTGTATAGCTGTATTTTACCTGCCGCGTTTAGGGACAGTTTCTGAAAAAATTTTGAAAGCGTATAAAATTTATCAGACAAAAACAAAAGAAGAAAGTTTGAATATGACGGGGTTAGAACTTTTAGAATACAACAATGAGCAGGCGCAGAAAGAACAGAATGAGGATGCAGAGTTTGTAAGCCAGCTTCGGCTAGAGCTTCCGCTTGGAGTATCCGGGGATGATTTGGAAATTATGCAGAATTATGTGACGCAGACAATAAATATTGTAATACCTTATGCAAATTCGGAATATTTTTATGAATATCCAATGTTGGGGCGAAGCGATAATATTGACAGTTTAACTTATGAAAGCAGAAATGGATATGGTATTGTCGAATTTGTTACGGATCAGGTATTTGAGCTGGATACCAGTTTTGATAAAGATTATTTTTACATTGATTTTTTGACACCGCAGGAAGTGTATGATAAAGTAGTGGTAATTGATGCGGGGCACGGCGGAAATGCTCCAGGCGCGACGAAACAGGGTGTCTATGAAAAAGATATTGACTTAAGTATTGTTTTAAAATTAAAAGAGATTATTGACGCTTCAGGGAATACGTCAATTGGAGTGTACTATACAAGGCTTACAGATGAAAATCCAAGTTTCGAACATCGCGTAGGGCTTGCAAATAAGTCAAATGCAGATTTGTTAATCAGCGTGCATAATAATTCAACTCCAAGCGGGCGGATGTCAAGCATCAACGGTACGGAGGTATTGTATGATGAATCAAAGGAATCTTTGGAGTTTAGTTCAATGGGATTTGCACAGATTTGCCTGGAAGAAGTAATTGCAATGACAGGCAGCGCCAATAAGGGTTTAGTAACGGGCAGCGAAATGTATATGATACGCAACAGCGAGGCTCCGGTTGCTTTGATTGAAGTTGGATTTATGACAAACCAGGTGGAACTTACGAATTTGTGTTCTGAGGAATATCAGATGAAAGTTGCGCAGGGAATATACAATGCAATTCTAAGGGCATTTGCAGAAGGATATTAAGAAAGGGTAACAATCTATGAAAACACAACTTGTTTTTGCAACGGGAAATGCGAATAAAATGAAAGAAATCCGTGAAATTCTGGGAGGATTAGACGTTGATATTCTTTCGATAAAGGAAGCGGACATAGAGCTTAATGTGAAAGAAGATGGCGTGACTTTTGAAGAAAATGCGCTGATAAAAGCAAAAGCAGCAGCAAAAAAGACGGATGCAATCGTTTTGGCAGATGATTCTGGGCTTGAAATTGATTATCTAAACAAAGAGCCGGGGGTCTATTCTGCACGTTATATGGGGGAAGATACATCTTATGAGATAAAGAACCAGACGCTGTTGAACCGTTTAAAAGGAGTACCGAAAGAACAGAGGACTGCGCGTTTTGTCTGCGCTGTTGCAGCTGTTTTTCCAGATGGGGAAACCATAGTCAGGCGGGGGACGATTGAAGGTTATATCGGGGAATCTGCAGCAGGAAAAAATGGATTTGGATACGATCCGATTTTTTATGTTGAGGAATATGGCTGTTCAACGGCGGAAATGACAAGCCAAAAGAAGAATGAGATTAGCCACAGGGGAAATGCTTTAAGGGCAGTCCGGGAGGAATTAGTAAAAAGAATTTAAGGGGATTAGGGATGAGAGTTTTAGTAATTAGTGATACGCATAGTAAGCATACGAATTTAGAAGAAGTTTTAAAAAGAGAGCCTCCGTTTGATCTGGTCATTCATTTAGGCGATGCAGAAGGCTTTCAGCAGCAGATTTCCGAAATGGTAAATTGTCCTCTTGAAATTGTGGCGGGAAATTGCGATTTCTTATCTCATCTGGAGCAGGAAAAGATTATTCAGGTTGGCAGCTATCAGGCGTTTATAACGCATGGGCATTATTATAATGTCAACGCAGGTTATGAAGATATTAAAAAAGAAGCGAGGGGACGCGGGTGTGATATTGTGATGTTTGGGCATACGCACCGGCCTATCGTAGAATATGGAAAGAATGTTATCACGATAAATCCGGGCAGTCTTTCTTATCCAAGGCAGGATGGCAGACGGCCTTCTTATATTGTGATGAATTTGGAAGATTTTAAAAAGGCAGAAATTTTAATTCATTATTTGTAAAAAAATGGTTGACAACCTCTGAATACTTTGATATAATTTCTAATGCGTCTGGGTGATGTAAATAAAATATCATTACGGGGTGTGGCTCAGTTTGGCTAGAGCGCCTGGTTTGGGACCAGGAGGCCGCAGGTTCGAATCCTGTCACCCCGATTTTGTGCGGGTGTAGTTCAATGGTAGAACACCAGCCTTCCAAGCTGGATACGTGGGT
>CAJUHJ010000002.1:157654-174490 GCA_910586355.1 uncultured Lachnospiraceae bacterium | reverse complement strand
TCCATTTCTCCGTTGGGAGAAACTCCGATGCACTCAACAGGCTAAAGCCCAGAAATGAAACCGCCGGCATCAGCCGGCGGTCTTTCTTCCTATATTATTTCATACGCCGTATACGCATAATCAAGACGATACCCAAGTTTTTCTGCCAGAGCCGCAGACCATAAATTCTGTGCGTCCCAGCTTGGATACCAACCCCTGTTTAGACATTCCAAAATTAATTTTGCCCCACAGGCAAAAGCAAGTCCTTTCCTTCGAAAATCTGCTCTGGTATCCACCTCAATCTCGATTCCACCCAAATAACCAGAATAGGAAGACGCCCCTGAAACAATCTCGCCATTCTTTAAAATAAGCGCTCCAAGTCCATACTTTTTATACATTTCATAATCTGCATACTGTACTGTAAAATCTTTGCACCAATCCAAGTCCTTACAACGCCAAAATAATTCTTCATCCACCATTTTAAGCGTATATTCATCTGAAAGCAAAGCAACGGCTTTTTGCAGTTTTTCTTTCTCAAAAACATCTGGTTCCTTTTTAAACGCATACCGGACGACTTTTTTTGCCCCCATCCCATAACATTCCTTTATCAAATTTCCCCATTCTCCGCCACAAGGAACCAAAATCATAACGTCCTTTTTGGACTGCCCCAGCCCATACGACAAAACTTCTTTGTCTGGTTTACCGCCTAAAAAAGCAAAATCCCCCAACATTGCCATGGCAGAAACAGGGCGTTTGACAGAATCCCCATAAATACATCCCATCACGTTCTGCAGACAAGACCAAATCATCGTCTCTTCCCAACCATAAAATATATGCTCTGCCACATCTGTATTTTCTATTTTAAAAACCATTTCCATCCCTTTTCTTTTCTATCTCTCAGCCACTGCACCGCAAATCCATATCCCCAGAAACACATTGGCAGCAGACAGATACAGTACGGCAGGGTATACTGTCCTTTCGCTTCCCAAAAAAAATGAAATAAAAATCCGCCAATAAAAATCACCGGCAAAAGAAGTTCTGATACTGAAACATCTTTCCACTTTCCAACTACAAATAGCAAAGCAAAAAAATATAAAAAACTTTGGAAAAGATTACAAAAAAGTATATAGGCATCTGCCAGTCTTCCTCCCCCAAAAAACAAACGATCCAGTATTTTCGGCACATGTGTATTGGAATCACGATTTTGTTGAATCCAAATACTCTGATACGTAGGTTCGCTCCATTGGGAAGCCGTTTTCTTTAACAGAAACGACGCCCCATAAGCCGGATCATTTTTCATTTTTTCCAGGCTCTCCAACAGTCTTTCTTTCCCAATTTCTGCAGACTTCTCCACATCAAAATCGTTTTTTAAAAAAATTAGCTCATGGTAGCCCGTCCACCAGCCTGGAGCCAGCTGTCCATCCTGAAATCCCATCATCACAAACAGCACAGACGGAATACCGCCTTTCGAAGTCACTTTCGTCAAATGTTCTGTAAAAGACGTCATTGCATGGCTCGTTAGAAAAATAGAAACAATCAGCATACACAATACTGCAACATGGCGTTTACGGACTGTTTTCAAAAAATCATAGGCCAAAACTGCAGCCATCGCGACTACAAAAATTAAATAATTACTTTTTATCATTTTTGCTGCTGTAATCAGTATTACCGCAGCAAAAGCATTTCGGTAACTGCCGGATGTTAAATATTTCATCCACTGCACACACGCCGACAAAGCCAAAAAAAGCCCCGGCATTGTTCCATATACAAATGTAACATACAAAAGACAAGGCAAAAAAAGAACAGAAAACACCCGAAAACCTGCCTTTGAAATTTTTCCGCATAATCTCTCATATAAGACTTGCAGCATATATAATACACCGACCGTACAAAAGCAATTCAATGCCTGAAACACAAAAATATAAGAGCGCCCAAACAATTTATAGAGCGCTGCGCAAAGATATGCCATTGTAAGCTGGTGCGGCTGGTTATACAAATATCCTCCAGGCAGAAAATCCTGAAAATTCCCTTCTGAAATATGGACAGCCATATTCATAAGAATAAAAGAATCGCCTTTCGGCCAAAACTGCGTCAAAAAAACAAGAGTCAAAAGAACAATAGCAGCCAAAAGATAAAAATATTTAGAAGGAAGAAATTTATGCTCTCTTTGAAACAGATAAACCCCCGCCAGACAGATAAGAATCAAAAAAATAATGTGCAAAAATGGAAAATCCCAATGAAAAGAAATCTGTTCGTCACTGTTTACCTTGGAAGTCTGAAAGATGGACAATAAAAATAATAAGCACAAAATAACGCCAAATAACCCAAATACAAAATTTTTTAAAAGTTTTATCAGATTATTCATAATAAACACCATTACTTTCTATTTCAACTTCCAGCCCATCTGCTGATAACCTTCGAAAAAATCCCATCTGCACTGACGTATCCGCAAGCACAGAACTAAACGTAAACATCAGCCGGTCTCCATATGAACAAATCGTGCCTTTCATCGGCTGTCCCTTTGACATTGCAAGAAATGCGCCAAACATCTGTATATACGGTTTATATAAGTCTGCAACGCTGATATTTCCAATATTTGTCACAGTTGTAGTATTCGCAAGCGCAGCTTTCGTGTACACATAACGGATTGCCAGATTTTTTAAAACAAGAGGCACCGCCCTTGCAATCAAATGCTTCTCATTTGAAACATTATACGAAAATAAATTCTCTAGATGTTCCTTCGTAATTTGCTCTCTAAGGCTTTTACTTACAATTTCAAGTACTTCTGAAAACGAATAAGATTCTTTTTCGGGAAGAAACTCCGCAGACACCATTACAAAAAAATTTTTAGTTGTTACCGAATGAAAAAACGGCCGTAAATTTACGGGAACGGCCGCCCGGATTGGCCGCAATCCTGTCATTTTTTGCATACATTCTGTATAAATACTGTAAATAAAAGCCGCTGTTAAATATTCATTGATACTTACACCATAACGATGTGCGACTTCCTTTAACGCTTTCACGCTCATCACTCCATGGATAACGCCAAATTCTCCTTTTCTTAAGCGTTCACCCTTCAGCAGATATGCTTTCTGCGTTTTATAACCTTTTGCATGGCTCTTTTTATAATTTTTCAAAAAACTGTCTTCCCTGTTCAAAGACGTATCCACAGATAACTGATTCCCAGTTTGTTCCCTAAGTTTTGGATGTGCAATACGAAGATACTGATAGGTTAATTCTTTTAAGAAATTAATACCGCCCATTCCATCTGTCAGCACATGAAATACTTCCAGATTAATGCGGTTTTTATAATAAGAAACACGAAACAAATAGCTTTGGTTCTGGTTTTGAACAATATAACGGCAGGGATATGTATTTTCCTCCCGCACTTTCGGCGCCGGTTTGCCATTCTCTTCAAAATAATACCAAAATACTCCCTGTCTCAGCCGTACATTAAACCCAGAAAACTTTGGAAGCACAAGAGACAGCGCTTTAAAAAGAATATCCCTGTCTACCTCTTCATTCAAATTCACAAAAATACGGTAAACATTTGTCATGTCCTCTCCCGCAATCACAGGAAACACATGCGCCGTATTATCCAGCCTTTCCCAGCCGATAGTCGTATTTGTACCATAACGGTGTTCACTACGGAGCGCTTCTTTATATTTCCTGCGTTCCTCTTTCTGCTCTGGTCTGTTTTTCTTTTTCTGTTTCTTTTGTTTTGAATTGTCAAACTGCCTATAACTATTTTTTCTCAAATAAAAAACCCTTCTTTTAAGCGAAATTCTTTAAAAAAACTTCTTTTTTCTAAAAAACCACAGACATACGATAAGAATTATAAGACTAATGCCCGAAACAACCGGATAACCATATTTCCAGCTAAGTTCCGGCATATTATAAAAATTCATCCCATACCATCCTGCTATAAGCGTCAATGGAAGAAATATCGTCGTCACAACAGTCAAAAATTTCATTACGTTATTTTGATGAATCGAAATTTCTGATTGATACACGTCCTGCACCTGCATTGCATATTCCCGAAGCGACTGCGCTTCCTGTTTCATGCGGTCCACCCTCTCTATAAACCTGCTGCATGCGCCATCCCAGGCCATAAGGCTTTCGCCAACATCTGTCATCTGCGAATAATAACAGTAGAGACGTGAAATTTCTTTTTTGATTCCCAGCATACGATAGTGAAAATGCTCCGTCTCCCCGCGCAGTATAATCTCTTCCATATTTGCAATTTCCCGCTCTAAGGACGCCAGATATAACGTATCTTCCTCCACCAGCGTCATAAAAAAATCGCCCAGAAACTGACCTATGGTATAGGGTTCGTCCCCGATCTTTTTTTGCATGCCACAAACAAGATTTTCAATATACGATTCCTCTTCAATAAAAATTAATCTGTCTTTTAAAATATAAACAGCGAAATTAAAACTTTTTCTCTCCTTTTTCTTTACCGGAATATGAAACATTCCAAAAAGATACGAAGCATGATTTTCCAATTTGCAGAAAAATACATCTCCATCTTCCCTGCGCAAAGAAAACTCTTTCAAAAGCTCTAACTCACTGTTCCACTCTTCTTCATCAAAAATTCCAATACTGCCAGAACAATCCTCAAATCCTTTACGGTTTGTCTCTGACATTCCATGTTCTCCGACAATATAATACATTCAGAAAAACCTTCTTTTTGAAATAGCTATATACAAATCCTCCTGAAATTATACGCGGCTTAATTTAATCCCCTATATTATCAATCTGCCAGTCAATCGGCTCTATGCCGCGTTCTTCTAAAAATGTATTCGCCTGGCTAAAATGCTTACATCCGAAAAATCCGCGATATGCCGATAACGGACTTGGATGAGGCGCCTTTAATATCAAATGCTTTGGATTATCCAGCATAGACATTTTACTCTGCGCCGGTCTTCCCCAAAGAAAATAGACAATTGGACGATCTTCGGCATTGACTGCCTGAATCACTGCGTCTGTAAACTTCTCCCAGCCTTTGCCCTGATGGGAATTCGCCTGGTGCGCCCGCACAGTCAAAACTGTATTTAAAAGAAGCACTCCCTGATCCGCCCATTTTTTCAAATAACCGTTATTTGGTATAAAACAGCCCAAATCGTCATGCAGTTCCTGATAAATATTTTGTAAAGAAGGCGGAATATCCTTCTGACTTGGAAGAACAGAAAAACTAAGCCCATGCGCCTGATTTACATTATGATATGGATCCTGCCCTAACAACAGCACTTTTACTTTACTTAAAGGTGTAAAATGAAATGCGTTAAAAATATCATCTGCAGGAGGATACACAGTTGTCTTGTTGTATTCCTCTTTCACATAACTATACAACGTCCGATAATAAGGCTTTTTAAATTCCTCAGAAACTGCGGGAAGCCAGTCGTTTGAAATCATCCCCATATCCATTTCCTCCTATTGTAGCTGTCTTCTGACAGAGACTCCCTGATCTGCCAAATACTCCTTCAAATCCATTATTTCAAGTTCTTTATAATGAAACAATGATGCTGCCAATGCCGCATCTGCTTTCCCCTTTGTCAAAGCATCATAAAAATGCTCTTTTGTACCCGCTCCGCCGGAAGCAATCACAGGAATAGATACCTGTTCTGCAATCGTGCTGGTAAGCGTAATGTCGTATCCGGCTTTCGTACCGTCACAATCCATACTAGTCAAAAGAATCTCTCCAGCGCCGAAACGTTCCGCTTTCAGGGCCCATTCCACAGCATCGATTCCCATATCAATTCTTCCGCCGTTTTTATAAATATTCCACCCGCTTCCATCTTCTCTTTTCCTTGCATCAATCGCCACAACAACACATTGGCTGCCAAACTTATCCGCAGCTTCCGAAATCAATTCCGGACGGTCAATTGCAGAAGAATTAATGGAAATTTTATCTGCCCCTTCCCGAAGCAATTCCCGAAAATCATCGACAGTACGAATACCGCCGCCAACGGTAAAAGGAATAAAGACACGTTCTGCAACCCGCCGTACCATATCCACAACCGTTTTGCGGTTATCCGAAGAAGCTGTAATATCCAAAAATACAACTTCATCCGCCCCGGCTTTGTCATAAGCCGCCGCAATTTCAATCGGGTCTCCGGCGTCTTTTAAATTCACAAAATTTACGCCTTTTACTACCCTGCCGTTTTTTACATCCAGACAGGGAATGATTCTTTTTGTAAACATCACTCATTCCCTCCCTGAGTCTTTGCAAAATTAGATAACATCTTAAGTCCCACGCTGCTGCTCTTCTCCGGATGAAACTGACAGGCAAAAATATTCCCCTGCTCCACAGACGCATGAATCGAAACGCCATATTCTGTAGATGCCTTAACACTACATTCGTCTTTCGCCTTTAAATAATAAGAATGTACAAAATATACATATGGTTCTGTATGAATATCCTGAAATAATCTGCCGTTATGTTCCAGTTTCAACGAATTCCATCCAATATGCGGAATCTTAAGTCCTTCCTGATCCGGTATTCTTAAAATACTTCCTTTTAACAGATGCAGTCCTTCTACCCCATGGCTTTCTTCGCTTCCGTCAAACAAAAGCTGCAGTCCCAGGCAGATTCCCAACAGCGGTTTCCCCTCTTCCGCTGCTTCTTCTAGCATCTGATCTATCTCGTACTTTTTGAGCTGCTCCATAGCCGCCCCAAAAGAACCTACCCCCGGCAGAATCAATTTATCTGCCCTTTTTACCTCATGTCTGTCTCTGGTAATAATGCTTTCTTCTCTTAAAAATGCCAGTGCTTTTTCTACGCTTTTCAAATTTCCCGCATCATAATCTAAAATTGCAATCATAAAATATTACCTATTCTATCAGTCCTAATCCCTTTACAATATCGTAAATTCTGAGTGTATATTCCGTACGGTCATCCAGAGCATAGATTTCTCTTGCTGTCTCTGCACTTACGCCGAACTTCTCTGACATCTGCGTTTGAATCTGCTCTGCCAGGGAATCATATTCACCCTGTACATCATAAACAGACGCTTCTTCATAATTCACGTCATATCTGCCTAACGCGCAGATATAGGAATCCAGTGACATTGTATATTTTCCCAGACCATACAAAGATTCTCCATTTAACAATTCACTTTGTACTCTGGCAAGCAGCATAATCTGCTGATGGAATTCTTCATCTTTTTCCTTTGTCTTTAAGCCTGCTATTTTTTGATATGCCGTCACATAATCCTGAATCTCATATGCTTCCTTTGCTTCTGATATTGTAACGGAATAGCCTAAAAGATTAGAAGAAAGTAAAATAAACAACAGCACCGAAATTCCCATAACGGTAATTAAAATTACCGGCGCCTTTTTTAAAGGCGGTGACAAATCAACCTCTTTTGGTTTTTTTGGCGCTTTTTCTTTTTTCGGTTTTTTCTCTTTTACCTTTTTTTCTTTCTTCTCTTTTTTCTCTTTCTTTTCCTGTTCCTTTTGTTCTTTGGAGTTCTTTTCTTTTTTCTTTTTCTTTTTATCCTTTTTTTCAGAAGATTTATCTGGCTGTCCAGCGCCGCTTAATTCCTTTAGAATCTCCAAATTCTCATCGGAAATATCCCCATAATCCTGTGCGCCTTCCGCAAGAGCCGCATCCTCCATGCCCTCTTGTTCCCTCTGTTTATCCTTATTTTTGCCCGAAAATAAAGACATCAGTTTTTGTAAAAAGCCATTCTTTTTTTCTTTTTTGGGTTTTTCCTTACTTGTTTCTGCAGACTCCGGCTCACTTTGCGGCTCTTCTTCAACAACCAAACCGCCGCTTTCTTCGGAAAACATATTACTGATATTTGAAAGTTCTTCCTCAGACGGAAGCCCTTCCAATAAATCTAAAATTTCTTTTGCTTCATCAGAGGGAATTCCTTCTGACGGCGGAACCACTTCCTCTGCTACCGGAGAAAACTCCTCTGCCAAAGGCGTCGCCGTCTCCGGCATACTTGACGGCGGCTCAATCCACGAATCATCCGCTAATGTATTGACTTCAAATCCAGTCTCTTTTTCAGGTTCCAAAACAGTGTTTAAATCCGGGACTTTTGAATCTGAAACTGTCTCCTTTACATTATTTACAATCCCCTCCAAATTGCCAAAGAAATTATCCTGCGGCTCTTGTTCTTTTGTTTGGACAGGAGGGGGGCTTTCTATACCAGCCTCATCCTCAAAATCTTGAATAAAATCTGTTATATCTGTTTCATCTAATTCTTTCTCAAAATCATCGCCAAAATTGATCGCTCTTCTCTTTCTTTTCTTTTCCTCTTCTGCAACCCTTTTTGGTGAGACATTATTCAGCAGGGAATCCAAATATTCCTCTGTTTTATTCACAGCAGCATACCTCCCATATATGTAAACTTAGAAAGGGATGTGATGAACCATCACACCCCTTCAACTGTCTTACTCCCCTAAGTCATAATCGACCAGTTTGTCAATCGTATCGACCAGGTTTCCAATCTCCGGCTTAGTCAACTGTGCATTTGCACCAAGCTGCTCTCCTTTACGGCGCATTTCATCATTTACAAGAGATGAAAAGATAACCAACGGTATATCCTTTAGTCCATCATCACTCTTTACTAATTTTGTCAAACGGTGTCCGTCCATAATCGGCATTTCAATATCAGTAATGATACAATGAACCATATCATCCAGAGTGCCTTTTCTTCTGAAATCACATATTTTATCCCATGCTTCCTGTCCGTTTGCTGTTACAATCTGCTTGCTGTAACCAGCCTTTTTCAAACATTCTGTAATAAGTTTGCTCAAAAGCGGTGAATCTTCTGCAATCAAAATCGGATGGTCGCTTCTGTCTCTTCCCTCATAATCATCAACTTCCGACGTCTTTAATCCCGTCTCCGGGCTGATGTCCGTTACAATCCGCTCAAAATCCAAAATCACGACAAGATTATCATCTAATTTTACAACTCCGGTAGATACTCCGCCGTCGTCAGAATTAATCGTGGAATCCGGTTTGATAATATCCTCCCAGGATACTCTATGTATACCAATTACTTCATCTACATGAAAAGCAATATTTAACTTGTTAAAGTTTGTTATGATAAATAATCCTTCCTTTTCATCATCATCAATTCCAATGCAGCGTTTCAGATTAATTACCGTAATCATTACATCGCGCGGCATGAAAATCCCCTCTACACTTGGATTCGCATGAGGTATCGGCGTCACCGGCTGATATGACAAAATCTCACGTATCTTTGCCACATTGATTCCATAACGGTTTCTCCCCAATGCAAACTCCAGTATCTCTAGTTCATTCGTTCCGCTTTCCAAAAGTATATTTGTATCCATAAAGCTATCCTCCCGGCATATATTTATTATCTGCTGTCTATTGCAGACCATTTTCTCTATTTCTATTATAACACAATTTCTGCTGTTGTATATATTTTATAAATTTACTGTGTGTTCTTTTCCAGCCATTTGAATCTTTAATTGTATGTTGGAAATTTCCTGAATTTCTTCTGAAATTTCAAATAACAGCACAGTATCCCCCGACTCTCCCGCTAAAATGTCGCTTTGGTAAGTAGATAAATCGTTTGGAAGTATCGTCGTTTGTGCCGGAACGCTCTCTGTTCCGTTCACAACCGCACGAAACGTCGGTGTCATTGCCAATATATCCACATGCAGATTTTGATTGGATGGGTTCGTCAGTTTCATATTTAATACAAGAAGCTGTTTGCCTGACGCTGCATCCACCGCATAAATATCAGATTTTTCATAAGTCGTACAAGTACTGCTGCCCTTATATTCCACCTGAACAACACCTAAATCCAAAGCTTCATTTATTGTAGAAAATGATTCTCCTTCGGGTAAAACCTGGGAATCCGAACCAGCCTCATTCTCTCCCGGCGCACCTGGCGGTTCTTCCTGTATTGGCGTCTCCTGCTGCTCCTTAGGCGGTTCTTCCTGCGGCAACACTTCCGTCTCTTGTTCTGCCGACTCTAACATTTCCTGACTGATATTTATTTCTCCTTCCCGCTGATAGGTATTATACTTCGCCACAAGCTGCGAAGCATAACTTACGATGGCTGTTTCCTCTTCAGGAGTCATTACGTACAGCGCATCTCCACAGCCGGCAAACAGAAACGCCGCTGCCAGCAGAATCACAGTCATTTTCATCTTTGAGCTTTTCATCTCATGCCTCCACTGTATAAAGTTTCTCTGAATATATTTATTCTAACATTTTTTTATAGAATGGGCAACTACAAATTATTATTTATCGGCTTTTTGTATCCAATTCAAACCAAAATTCTACCCCGTCGGCATGATTTATAACGCCGCACTCCCGGTGAAAAGAATCCATAATCGCTTTTACAATCGAAAGCCCTATGCCGCTGCCCCCATATTCTCTAGTTCTTGCCTTATCTACTTTATAGAATTTTATCCAGATTCTATCAACGTCCTTTTCTGGTATTTGTTTTCCCGTATTAAACACACTGATACGGACGTAATCTTCCATTGGAGTATACTTTATATCAATACGCCTGTCATCTTCCGCATGATGAATCGCATTACTCAAAAAATTCGTCATAACTTCTTCTACTTTAAATTCATCTGCCCAAACATACATCGGCATATCGGTATGAAACGTTAAAGTAATATCATTTTGTTTTAGCAAAATGGAGTTCGATTGAATCAGACCGCGTATCAATTCCGTCATATCAAACCGTTCCATGGCCACAATGTCATTTCCAAATTCAAGCTGGTTTAACGTCAATAGCTTTTTTACCATCTGATTCATTTTATCCGCTTCGTCTATAATGACTTCACAGTAAAAATTCCTGCTTTCCTCATCTTCATTGATACATTCTGACAGTCCCTCTGCATAACCTTGAATCAGTGCGAGAGGCGTCTTTAACTCATGGGATACATTGGATAAGAATTCTTTACGCATTTCGTCAATCTGCGTCTTTTTCTCTATATCCATCTGCAGCTCATTATTTGCGCTTTTTAATTTTGAAATTGTCTTTTCCAATGTTTCAGAAAGCTGATTTATGTGCTCGCCAAGCTGGTCAATTTCATTTTCACCTTTTACCTGATATTTGGCATTAAAATCCAAATCTGTCATTCTCCGTGATATTTCTGTCAGTTCCAGTACCGGTTTTGCAATTTTTCTGGATGCAAAAAGACTAATAATACCGCTTAATATCACTGCCAATATCCCAATATAAGCCAGAAACCGATTCGAAATCACCGCGCTTTCCCGAATACTTTCCAAAGCAGAACGCATCAAAATAAGATTTCCATCTGACAATGTGCCCCAAAGAACAAGATATTCTGAATTTAATCTTGAATCCACCTGTTTTTCCAACACATAACTGTTCGTCCGTTTTAGAATTTCAGAAGAAGTATCTTCACTGGTCCTAAACAACACATCCATAAACTGTCTCTTTAACGCCTGTACATCATTTACTGATGTACGGACAATCGATCCGTCAGAACTAATAATAAGAATCGAAATATTGCTATTGGCGCATATTGTCTCAAACCCAACGTCAAAATCCGGATCCTCAAGCGTCCCTTTCCCACTTTCTATATCAATAGTGGAAAACCCTTCTAACATGACATTCTGCTTATTATAAGTATAATAATATTCTAAAAATGTCGTATTGATGACCCAGCACAGCAAAACAGTACCAGCCACTAATCCCAAAATAGTTCCTGTATACTGAAGAGTAACGGAGCGTTTCAGCATCAGATTTTCACCTCATTTCTCCTATCTTCCAGCATATTGAAAATTGTTTTCTGCTATTTTGCCGAAAATATGTTTGAAAAAAATCTCTAGTATATATCTTAACGCTTCTATTCTAAAAAGTCCATGCTTTTTTCACAGCTTCCAAATTTTCTCATATGGATTTTTCCACTGAAAAATCTAATGCCGGATGAAAGCCGTTGCGCTCTTTGAAAATACGACCGTTTCTATTGTCTTTCTATCTAATCCCTTCCCAATTATATGCACGATTTCATGGTGGTTTTCTGTAATCAGCCAATTGAATTTTTTATCTGTAATATAATAGTCCTCCGATAAATAGGTATCGTTTATCACAAGATGAACCACAGAAGGAATACACTCTGCTATCCAATATTTTGAATACTGCCGCTCACCATCTTCCAATAAAAGATATACTTTGTCACTTTTTACAATATTCGGCAGTTTCTCAAGCCACTTATAAGAGTCTTTATGCTGATATGCAAAATCATAAATACTGTCAATATCTTTTTTGAATCCATCCT
Organism: uncultured Lachnospiraceae bacterium; assembly: GCA_910586355.1. Taxonomy (GTDB): domain Bacteria; phylum Bacillota; class Clostridia; order Lachnospirales; family Lachnospiraceae; genus Roseburia_B. The sequence continues at coordinate 162,256 of CAJUHJ010000002.1, read as the reverse complement.
CTATATTTGCCCAGTGCAGTCCATGGCCTAACGCATACTTACCATCGACAAAACGGTTTAAGATTTTATTATAAATATTCTGCCATTCATAAATACCCAAAAAACGGAATTCATTTTCCGGTATTTGATGTTCTGCCATATATTCAGCCAATTCTCTCCGAAATCCGTTCCAATTATGGCAAATCATTTTTTACTCCAAATGCTTCTATTGTTTCTGGAAGATTAAACATTTTTATGGATGCTTCCAACATTTCTTCTATATAATCTCCGTCAGCCATCGTTGCAAAAAAGAGGACGTCTTCTCTTCTAAAATTATTTTTCTGAAAAATTTCATCCACAGATCCTGCTAAATTCTTTGAACATTCCTTCTGAAAGTTATCAAACATCTTCAAATCCATATGGTTCACCTCATTTTCATCCGTTCTATGAAAGATACGCTAATATTTACCATTCGCGTTCTCCTATGGCGTCTTCTGCTTCAATGGCAATATCAAACCATTGTAATATATACTCTACGGTTTCCCCTATGCTTTCCCTTGCACCAGTTTCCAACTCACTGTCATTTTCTTCAAATTCTTCCTGTATATCATGAATTGCCCATGTCATTTCATTAAATTTTTTCTGTATCTTCTCCAAATTCGTTTCTCCTGTTTCTAAAAAAGCAACCGCATTTAACATTGCATCTTTTACCTTATCAACTAAAAAATCTGGAAAATATTCATCCTGATACATTTCTTCAAGCATCTTATAATCCTTATCAAATTGCTTCATACAAAACTCCATATAATTCTTTTCTCAGTTCTTCACAAAGCGCAGCCACAAAATCTTTCAACGCCTGATTTATCATTTCATGCTCTGACCGCTCAGCTGTAATACAAATGCTTTGAGGTGCATCTGTTTCGTCTATGTCCAGTTCCCGCATATCAATACTGCCGCTGTCATCCATTCCGCCAATGTAATTCTCCCAATCCTAATCTGTAATATACATCTTTTGACGTCTCCTGCCATAGTATATGTAATAGGATACCGCATGTTATATTTTTCCAAAATTATTGTAATGCATTTGGAGTTATGATTCAATTTCTTATTTTATTGATATTATACTAATTTTTAATATTTATTTTGTACAAATTACCAGTGCAAACTCAAAATTGTTTTGATATAATAGACAATAGGATTGCAAACGGATTTCTGTTTATTACAGCTGTCTGATATGCGTATGCTTTCCAAAAACCATACAAAAACAAAATACTTAGAAAGGAGAAATGAAGTTATGAATTTGAAAAAAGTAATATCCGGCTTACTGGCTTCTGTTATGATATTTGGTTCTGTTGTTTCAGGAATACCTACAACAGCTGCCGGCGCCCAGCCGGAGAATACCCTTGGAACAGACGGCCAAGGATATCACGAAGTAACAAAAGGCAAAAGAGTTATGGTATCTGCAGCGAGAGGCACGAGTAACGGCGGGGCAGAAATACTTGGCGTAAACCCCATAAACAACCGCTATTGGATGGGTGAACAGCTAAAACCAAATACATGGGACGAAAATGATAACAGCGGTTATTTTTCAGATCCCCAATGGCTGGTGGTTGATTTAGGGTACAAACAAACAGAATTTACAAGTATCGCACTCGCTTATCAAGCGAAAGCATGGCCGACAAAAGGCAAAATTGAAACAGGCAATGACACTGTGAACTGGAGAACGGTTACGGAAATCAACAGAACATCTAGTGACGCAGAGATAGGTACGGCAACATACAGCTTATCAGAAGACAATCCCGGCACTTTGGATCGGTTTGTAAGGTTTTATTTTGAAGAAGTCAATAAAAAAGCTACTGGACTTAAAACGGTAGCGCTTCAATCTATTAAAATAATTGGAAAACACACAGGCGAAAAAGTTGAAAGTATTTTAGCAACAGATATTCATATTTCAACTGACGGAACTGAAAACGGTATTATTTCAGACAACAAACTTGACATTGATATAAACCAGGCATCCTCCATACCACTTCATATCGTAAAAAACCCTCTAGAGTCCACCAGGATGCTCATCAAATGGAATTCCAGCAATAAGGCAGTCGCAAGAATAGAAGGTAACAGCCTGACTGGAACACTTATACCTATGAGCGTCGGAAGGACTTATATTACAGCGACTCTCGCCGCTGACGAAACAATCCAACATACAATTGAAGTAAATGTCGTAGATGGTAAAAAAACCAACGTCATTGCAGGCAATACAACAGCTGTTGTATCTGAGTCAAATACCAATGACGGAGACAAGATAAATTTGACAGACAGTTATGTAGACGAATGGCACAGATGGCTCTCTTTAGGCACACACACACCGTCAGACAGCCAGCCGGTTACAATGACAATGGATCTTGGAAGGAATGGAACTGAATTTGACGAGGTCAGAATCAGCTATTTCCGCAATGAAGCCCCAAGCCGATATGTGCTTGAAACATCGTCATATGAAGACGGCCCATGGGTCGAAGTTGCAAATATTGAAAAGGAAAGTAACAGCTACGGCAAAACGATAGACGTTTTAACTGAAAACGGTTTGACAGTTACAAATTTAAACGGTACGGTTCAGGAAAGCATTAAAATGTCAGAACAAAGTATTCTTGACAATCATTTTAAAAGATATTTAAGAATGAATTTTACCGGGCCAAGTACGAGCAACAGTAATACAATAGGGATTATGGAAATGGAAATTATCGGAACACAAAGCGATGTGATTCCACCAGATCCAGTAAAAGTAACCGGATTTTCACTAAACCAAACTTCATTAAACCTGGTGGGACAAGGAGCGACACAGACAATTACACCGGTCATTGAACCAGAAAACGCAACAAATAAAAAGATGACCTGGATATCCGATAGTGAAACTGTGGCGGCCGTAGATAAAAACGGCATAGTAACTGCAACCGGAAAAGGAACCGCTACAATTACGGCAAAATCAGTATCCGACAGCAGATTAACTTCCCAAACCGCTTCTGTAACCGTCACGATACCCATGGTTACATTTGATGCAAATGAAGGACGTTTTGCAGATAATCAGCAAACAAAAGCCGTTGAAGTAAATGGAAACTTAAAAGTAACGGAACCTGAAAAACCAAAAAAAGCAAACGCTACATTTATCGGATGGTTTACCAGTAAAACGGACGGTGAAGCGGTAACATTTACAGACGGAATATCCGACCATACATATAACAGCGCCACAACGCTGTACGCGCATTGGGATAACGAAAATACAGAAACCCCGGAACCAGAAGAGAAGAAAATTACATTCAACGCAAACGGAGGAACGTTTGCAAACGGCAACGAAACAGTTGAAGTCGTAGTAGATGAAAATGGTAGAATAAAAAAACCGGACAATCCAACGCGAGCAAATCATGCATTCGTAGCATGGTATGATGCGCAGACAGACGGAAAAGAAATAAAATTTGATTCCGAAGGATTATCCATAGAACCTTATGAAAAGAACACTCCACTGTATGCTCATTGGATGTCAATTGACGAATCTACAACTCCAAATGTGAAAATGGTTACATTCCATGCAAATGGAGGTAAATTTGTCATCCAAGATACCAATGCAAATACAACTTATGAAAGAGAACAATACGATGTAAATATTGCCGAGACTGAAACTGTTACAAAACCAGAAGATCCAAAAAGGGACGGCTATACATTTGCAGGCTGGTTTACTGACATAACAAATGGGACCCAAAAATTTGAATCTAATAATGAAGAAACATTTTCAAATTCAATAACATTATATGCACACTGGACAGAGAATTCCAATATCACACTGACCCCAAATCAGGATATAGAATTAGAAGACGGCCTGACCACAGAAATTACCGCCAGAATCATTCCAGCTGGCACGGCAGTTTCATGGGAATCCAGCAACCCATCTTTTGCAACGATCGAAGCAAATGACAGCGACAGTACAAAAGCAACCATAACAGCAATTTCTCCAGGAGATACTACTATCACGGCAAAAGGAGCGTCATTAACCGCATCTATAAATGTAAAGGTAACAGCAATCCACATTACATTTGACGCAATGGAAGGTCTGTTTGAAGACAATATTAAGATAAAAAATGTAAATGTAGAGAATGATAAAAAAGTGATTAAACCAACCAATCCGAAAAGAAGAGGATTTACATTTGATGGTTGGTATACAAAAGGAACAGGCGACACGGAAAGCGCAAAAGTAGAATTTGACGAGGATGGAAAATCAACTGAAACCTATACTGCGGCAACAACGTTTTATGCACACTGGCTGCCAAGTTTAGAAATTCCACCGGAAACTCCAACTGAGATTACTTTTCACGCAAACGGCGGGACTTTTTCTGGCGGCGATACTTCACTCACTGTTTCGGCCAATGCGGACGGCGTTGTAACTGCTCCAGTTCCTTCCAGAGATGACTTTACTTTTATTGGCTGGTTTGACGACCCCGAAGGCGGTAACTTGGTCGATTTTAAAGATAATTCCGCTTCCTTCGACGAGTCGGCTGAACTGTTCGCTCACTGGAAGGCCAATTCGGATATTCCGCCCGCTTCTTCCGTTAAGGTTACTTTCCATGCAAACGGCGG
>CAJUHJ010000002.1:69696-157554 GCA_910586355.1 uncultured Lachnospiraceae bacterium | reverse complement strand
TTCTTCCGTTAAGGTTACTTTCCATGCAAACGGCGGGGCTTTTTCTGGCGGCGATACTTCACTCACTGTTTCGGCCAATGCGGACGGCGTTGTAACTGCTCCAGAAAATCCAACAAAATCTGAGCATACATTTGCAGGCTGGTATACTCTTGCAAAGGGTGGAAACAAGGTCGAATTTACAGACAAAACAGCAATCTTTAAAGAAACAACCGAATTATTTGCACAGTGGACACCGAACACACCGAACACACCGAACACGGAAAATCCACCAGCTAAAAATCCGGTTACCCCTCCTCTTTCAGACACAGCTAATTCTGAATTCACAAACGGCACAGAAGCAGTCATCAAGGGAATTACCTACAAGGTACTTGACGCGAATAAGAAAACAGCAATTGTGAAAAAAGGGGTAAATAAAAAGAAAGTAACCATTCCGGCAAAAGTAAAAATCAATAACGTATCATGTAAGGTTGTGCAAATTGGCAGCAAGGCATTTAAAGGTTTCAAGAAATTGAAACAAATCAACCTTGGGAAAAACGTAAAAGTAATTAACAAAAATGCCTTCAAAGGCTGTAAACAATTAAAAACAATTACTTTAAAGAAAGGTACCGCTCTCAAGACTGTGAAAAAAGGAGCATTTAAAAATACATCAAAAAAACTGACTGTAAAAGCTCCAGCAAATATCAAAAAATCAAAAGCGAAGAAAACCAAACTCTTAAAAGCTTTGAAAAAAGGCGGTAATAAAAAAGTAACCATCAAATAGAACTAAAAAAATAGATAATCATAAAAAGAAATAAGCATTCCTCACCGCCTAAAGTGAGGATGCTTATTTCTTTTTACTAAGCTAATATACTGATGGCAAATCAGAATTTTGTGTCCAATAAACAGGGCAAGCTGATCTATTTCGTTGCCTGGAAGTGTTGCCGCAACAGAGAAATTCACATTTCCAGAGCCAATGCCGCTACCCGTTCACCTCGAATTTATATCCCATACCCCAAATTGTCTTAATATATCCTCCACACTTACCCAGCTTACTGCGAAGTTTTTTGACATGGGTATCAATTGTCCTTGCGTCTCCAAAATAATCAAAATTCCAGACATGATTTAGTATCTTTTCTCTTGAAAGAGCGATTCCCTGATTCTCAATAAAATAAGAAAGCAGTTCAAATTCTTTATAACTTAAATCTACACGCTCACTTTCTACCGTAACAAGATGCGCTGCTTTATCCATCACAATACCGCCTGCTTCCACTGATTCTTCTTCTGCTACGCGGTTATTGGCCCGGCGTAAAATCGCCTCTATACGGGCAACCAGAATCTTCGGGCTAAAGGGTTTTGAAATATATTCATCTACGCCAAGGTCAAAGCCCTGCAGCTCGTCGCTTTCTTCTCCTTTTGCAGTCAGCATAATAATCGGGACTTTTGATGTTTCCCGAATTTCCCGGCAGACATCCCAGCCGTTCATTTTGGGCATCATTACATCTAAAATAAGCATTGCAATCTCTTTTTCACGGTAGAAGATATTAAGCGCTTCTTCTCCGTTCCCTGCTTCTAATACCTCAAAATTATTACGAATCAAAAAATCCCGAACTAACTTACGCATCCTGCTCTCATCATCTACTACCAGTATTTTAATTTTATCCATCCAAACACCCTCATTTCCAATTTTAGATCTCTGGTTACGGGAAAATATGTTTTATCTTAATTCCTTCTCACGCTCCAACAAACGATCTTCACGCTCATTTAACTGCGTTTCCCAGTTTTCGTATTTTTCAATTAAAGCATTTTCATAATTGATAATATTGATATTATCACTTGTAGCTGTCACAATAAACATTCCAATAACAATAAAAAAAAGAATGATACTGATGGTAACACTTGTCCGAAACCATGGTTTATAATCCACATGTTTTTCAATCTTCTTATGAATCACCTTCGTTTTCGTTTTTACCGCGTCTTTTGGACGTGGCTGCCCTTCATTTCTTTTATTGGGATACTCTTTGTGCAGCACGACGGGAATTGCCGGTATATCGTCATTTAATATAGACGGATTCGTCCTTAAATACTCCTGCATATCATATAAAAATGTATATCCTACCGGAGTTTCAAAGATTCTCTGCCGAACCATCTGGCAATATAATTCATAAACCATCTTTGGGTCGTTCATATCAGAACTTTTTTTGATATAACGGATTCCCTCTTGTTCCTTTACTGCTTTCTCCATCATTTTTTCATCGGAAAAGGCAAATCCCCCCGCTTCATATGGTGTTCTTATCATAACTCCTCCGTACCTTAAAAACAATTATTATCATTATAGTAGAAAAACAAAGAAAAAGCAATTAGAACTATCGGAAATCCGTCACTTCTGATGCAGCCGTTCTAATTGTTCGGAACGCTTCATAATTGTCTGCGCGTACTGTGTATAATCTGCCGCTTCCCCGCGTTTTTTCGCATTTTTACTGCCGTTATAAATCATAAGAACTGTTCCCAAATCGCCATGTTCCTGAAAAAGTTCCGAAAGATAATCGGCCGCTAACATAATATTAGACCTTGCGTTATAAATATCTGTAACACCTAATTTTTTCATCCGTTTTTTATGGTAATTTTCATTGATTTGCATCAATCCTTTACAATTTCCATTCCTCGCTTTGGGATTGCCGCTAGATTCTGATTCCATGATAGCCTCTAACAACTCCGGGCAAATTCCATACTGCATACCAATTTCTTCACAATATGCCACACACTCTGGAGAAATAAACGTATCCGCGCTCCCTGCCTTGGGCCGAAGCTGTACCATCAGACAAATGACTGCAATCACGCCGACAAAAAACGCCCATTCTTTCTTTTTCCAAAACTGCATAATTTTCCTCCTATTATGATTTCATCATAATAAGATATGCAAAATGGCCCTATGTTATGTAATATAAAAGAAAAATTAATTTTTATTTTATCTTTTGGATCATTTCAGTTAAGAAACATTTAACAAATCTAAAATGTCTTCTCTGCTTAATCCGCCAAGCTGTCCCGTTTCGCCTCCTATAACCTGATCTGCAAGATTTTTCTTCGTCTCTTGAAGTTTCTGGATTTTTTCTTCTATTGTTCCTTTTGCAATTAGTTTATAAACAGTTACTTTCTTTGTCTGTCCAATCCGGTGCGCCCGGTCGGTCGCCTGATTTTGTACTGCGAGATTCCACCACGGATCATAATGAATAACAACGTCCGCCCCAGTCAAATTCAGGCCGACTCCTCCTGCTTTTAATGAAATTAAAAAAACCGGCGTATTTCCTTCATTGAATTCTTTTACCATTTGCACTCTCTTCTCCTTTGAGGTTTCTCCCGTAATCATATGATATTCAATGCCCTGCTCTTTTAATTTTTCTTCTATAATCCCTAACATAGACTTAAATTGGGAAAACACCAGTATCCGATGCCCGCCGTCCATAGCGCTTTCAATCAATTCCAAACAGGCATTTAATTTGGCGGCCTCTCCTTTATAATTTTCAAAACACAAAGAAGGAGCACAGCAAATCTGTCTAAGCCTTGTCAATTCTGCTAAAATTAACATCTTATTTTTATTAAAATCCGCTTCATTCTGGCTTTCAATATTTGCTCTCATATGTACTACCTGAGCGTCGTACAGTTTCTGCTGTGCGTTTTCAAAACGGACATAACGACATTCTTCCAATTTTTCCGGCAAATCCTTTAATACATCTTCTTTTAACCTTCGCAGAATAAAAGGCCCTACCATTTTTTGAAGGCGGTTTATAGCTGATTCATCTCCATTTTTTACAACAGGCGTTTCAATTTCACGTTTAAATACGTCATAGCCATACAAAAATCCCGGCATTAAATAATCAAATATGCTCCATAATTCACTCAAACGGTTCTCTATCGGCGTCCCCGTCAGTGCATAGCGTATTTTACTTGAAATTACCTTTACAGATTTTGCCGCCGCAGTCATATGATTCTTGATATACTGCGCCTCGTCAATAATTTCATAAAAAAACTGCTTATCTTCATAATACAAAATATCACGTTTTAATAAATCATAAGACGTCACTAATACGTCGAACGTTTCATAATCCTTGATTTTTTTCTGCCTCTCCTCCTGTGTGCCCGTAACCAAAGAAATTTTAAGTTCCGGCGCAAATTTTTGAAATTCTTCTCCCCAATTAAAAACCAAAGAAGCCGGCGCTACAATTAACGATGTACTTTCCCTTCCTTCCTGCTTTGCAGCTAAAAGCACTGAAATCACCTGTAATGTTTTGCCCAGGCCCATATCGTCTGCAAGAATTCCGCCAAACTGCCACGTTTCCAGAGTGCGCAGCCATTTATACCCGTTTTTCTGATACTTGCGCATAATTTTAGACAAACTCTTTGGCTCTTCAAAATCTGCATCCCGAACAGTCTTAAATCCTTTTACTACTTCTTTAAAATGACTGTCCCTGCTGCTGTAAACACCCTCATTTTCTTCTAACATCTTATCCAGATAAAGCGTACGGTACATTGGAAGATGCATTTTCCCTTTTACAAAATCTTTCGGTTTTACATGCGCCGCATCCATTAATTCCGCAAGCATATCAAGGGAATTGTCATTTAGGTTCACAAAAGAACCATCCCTCATACGGTGGTATTTCTTTTTTGCACGATAACTTTTTAAAATAACCAACAGTTCTTCCTGTGAAATATCTTCTGTCGAAATATCAAGTTCTAACAAACCGGATGAAACCGATACTCCAACGGATACTTTGACAGGCTTTATTTGATGGTAACTGCGGAAACGGTTTGTACACTGCACCTCCCCTATTTCCATCAATTTCTGCACACCATTTTCAATTACCCGATAAATTAAGTCTTCATCACAGTTACAGTGCAGCTCCTCTTTTTCCCAGTCAATCTCTGGAAACATCTGCATAACCACATACAAAACCTCATCTTCTCTGACAAGATCACGAAACGGCTCCATACCGCCCGTCTGCCTTTTTCGAATCATATCCAGCAGAGAGACTTCTTTTTCGCCATATCGGGCATAAACCCCGCAAAAAAGATTTTGTTCCACAGCATCCAGATAAAAAACAAATCTTGCCTCCGGAAGCAAATATTCCTGAAACTTTTCCGGTTCTGTCTCTGTAATATCTACCACATCCCGCAATTTTGGCAAAATTCTATGATAAAACTCTGACATACGGTTACGTCCTACATGAAAAGAAAATGATTTGCCAACAGCCAGATTTGCCAATGGTTCAATCTGTTCTAAAAATGCACTGTCTACCTGATTGAGATGGTTATTTTTAATATAATATGCCGTATCTACTCCATAAAACAATTCCGGAAGACTGCCTTTTACCTCAACTCCATGAAATTCTTTCTCACCTTTGATTGATTCAGAAGAAATTTTCATAGATACTTTTGGATTTTTCTTTACGCAGGACAACACCTCTTTCTTTTTCACACGTGCGTCCCTATCCTCAAATTCCACTTCAAAACCAGTCATCTGTTCATAAAATTCATCTAATCTCCAGCCAAATAAATTCAATTCGCTGCCAATACTTAAATTTCGGTAATAATAATTCCGGTTCTCCATCAATCTTAATTGGAATTCTTCTTCCTCATGCAAAACGCGGTTCATAAACCGAATCCACTGTCTTCCTGTTTCCGAAAAACGCTCCATGTTATGATTGATTTTTGTATTGGCTCCGTAAATATCCGTTGCAGACTCTTTCACATTCCTGCAGAATACATCCAGTTTTTTAATTACAAAAAGTTTCTTTTCTCCCACTTTAAAAGAAACCGTCAGTTTACCATTCTTTTTAATCAGACGAGGCAGTAATGTCAAATTTGTATCTTTTTCCAAAAAATCTGCCTCCATCTGGTTTGCCCGTTTTTCCTGATAATAATTCAACAGGCGCTGCCCTTGTTCATCCGTCGCATCCCCAAAATTATGTGTATTCAAATATTCTTCAAGTATTTTTAATAATCCAGCAGTATATGGACAACTGATATTTTTGGAATACCACGCATAATAATAATTTTTCCGGCATTTTGGACATTTGCACTCTATGCCCCTGACTTCTTCTCTGGAAAAAATAATTTTAACCGGAAACTGATCATCTTCAAATTTACCAATTGCATCAATCTCGCCCAATATTTCTCTATCCAGCCGCTCATATCCGGATATAACCTGCTGAAGTATAATTTTTTTCTCATAAATCAGTTTTTCACCTTCCAGAAAAATCTTCCCGTCTATATTCATAGACTCTAAAATACGCTTTGCAAGAAAATAACTATAATGCTCTAAATCTGCAATGCTGTGGGCGGCATGATCCAAAGGTATTTCCGATTCATCTATCCACGAGTCACCAAGAAGGGAATATTCCTCTTTTTTTCTTTTCACAGCAAGAAACTGCTCTTCCTTCTTCTTTTTTTCTGACAATTTCATGGCTTCCTTTTTCTCCTTTTGTCTTTTCTCTTCCACGCGCTATGTGTTTTTGACCAGACGCTTTTCTTCTTCTGTACGATGAATTTCTGATCCACATTATATATAGAAACTGATTCAAATTGTTCATAAAATGATGGGGCTGTTGCAAAATGCGGCTGTCATACAATATATGGTTAAGATTTCTGGGAGTTTCATACCATATTTTGTATTAAGCGGCTATTTTGCGACAGCCCCATATAAAATTATCTTCTTCCATGATGACCGCCGCCATGATGATTTTCTCTATGATGACCGCCGCCCCACTGATTACCACTATTCTGGCTGCTGCCTGCCACGCAGTGGTCGCAGATTCCGTCGCCGTTTGCGTCCACATAACTGCCGCACGCTGGATTTTGTGTGCCCGCCACGCAGTGATCGCAGATTCCGTCGCCGTTTGCGTCTACATAACTGCCGCACGCTGGATTTTGTGTGCCCGCCACGCAGTGGTCGCAGATTCCGTCGCCGTTTGCATCTACATAACTGCTGCATATCGGCTGCGCTTTAACTTCCGTTTGAACTTCTGCCTGTGGCGTCTCTGTGCTCTGTGTGCCGGCTTTTTGCTCTGTTTCAATCTCTGCTTTGACTTCCGTTTCGGCCTCCGCTTCAACTTCTGTTTCGACCTCTGCTTTGATTTCCGTTTCAATCGTTCCAGTATACGGCTTTTCTTCATCTTTAATATCTGCTTTTCCGATATTTGAAGCAATCACCGGTATCGTTATACCCAAAACAACCAAACAGGCAATCCCTGCCATCCAAATCTTCTTCATTTACATGTCTCCTTTTCAATTATATTCATTTACAGCGCCAATCAGTTCTTTTACATCTAATATATTTTGTTCTTTCAAGTACTTCTCTATGCCGTCTATAATCTCTTCTGACACAAACGGATTATGGAAATTTGCTGTCCCTACTGCAACAGCGGTTGCTCCCGCAAGCATCATTTCAATGGCATCTTCTGATGTCTGAATTCCACCCATACCAACAATAGGGAGTTTGACTGCTCTCGCCGTCTCATAAACCATCCGGACGGCTACCGGATGAATGGCAGGTCCCGATAATCCCCCTGTCTTATTGGCAAGAACAAATGTTTGTTTGTGAATATCAATTTTCATTCCGGTCAATGTATTAATCAAAGAAAGTATATCTGCACCGCCTGCTTCCGCCGCCCTTGCCATTTCCGTAATGTCTGTGACATTTGGACTAAGCTTCATTATTACCGGCTGCGCGGCATATTTTTTAACTTCTTTTGTAATCTGTTCAACCTGTTTTGGATTCTGGCCAAACGCAATGCCGCCTTCTTTGACATTTGGGCAGGAAATATTGATTTCCAGAAAATCTACCGGCTGATCCGCCAGCCGCTTTACAACCTCACAATAATCCGCCGCTGTTTTGCCGCATACATTGACAATGATTTTCGTATCAAACTTTTTTAAAAAAGGAATATCCCTCTTGATAAATAAGTCAATTCCCGGATTCTGCAGGCCGACAGCATTTAACATACCGCCACACGTCTCTGCTATCCGCGGAGTCGGATTCCCTTCCCATGGAACAAGCGCGACGCCTTTTGTAACAACTGCTCCCAAACGGTTCAAATCTACAAATTCGGAAAATTCTTCTCCTGAACCAAATGTCCCGGAAGCCGTCATCACAGGATTCTTTAAAGAAATTCCGGCAAGGTCTACGTTTAAATTCATCAAAAATTCACCTCCCCTGCTTCAAAGACTGGACCTTCTTTGCAGATTCTTTTATTCCTCACATTCGTATGAGTATCTGTCTTCGTTGATTTGCATACACAGCCCAGACAGGCGCCAATTCCACATGCCATACGTTCTTCTAAAGATACATAACATTCGATGTTCTTTTCCCCGGCATATGCTTTTAATGCGCGAAGCATTGGCAATGGCCCGCAGGCATACATAATATCTGCCTGTATCCCATGCTCCAAAACTGCATCCAGCACATTTCCTTTTGTCCCAAAACTGCCGTCTTCTGTTGCCGCATATACTTTACCATATTTCTGAAATTCTTCATATAAAAACAATTTATCTCTATATCCAAGTACTATATTTTTTTCACAATCCAACTGTTTTGCAAGCTCTAACATGGGAGGAATCCCGATTCCCCCGCCAATAATACAAGCTGATTTCTTCTTTATCGGAAAACCGTTTCCTAAAGGGCCAATCACATCCAGATACATTCCGGCTTTCTTCCGTGAAAATTCTTCTGTTCCTTTTCCGGCAATACGAAAAACCAAACGAAGCATATTTTTTATACCGTCAATCTCACAAATACTGATTGGGCGCGGCAAAAGCCTGCTGCCGTCTTCACAATACAAATCTAAAAACTGACCTGCTTTCGCTAATTTTGCGATACTTTCTGACTGAATCCACATATCAAAAATCTGGTCTGCAATTTCCTTATTTTCCAGAATGACGACCCGTTCTCTTTTTTTATCCGACATGTGAAAGCGCCCCTTCTATATCTGTTTTCATATCGACTACTGCCTGCCTGGAAGCGTCTGCAAAATTTTTGCTCCCAAACTGCTGATATTTTTCTTGTTTATAAGCTGCAATGATTCCTCTGGAAGAATTGACAATCGCACCTAAACCGTCTTCTTGAAAGAAATGTGCTAAATCCGCCCCTGTTGCGCCCTGCGCGCCGTAACCTGGAACCAAAATAAAACTCTTTGGCATAATCTTACGCAGTATTTTCCCGGTTTCCGGATAAGTTGCGCCTACGACTGCCCCAATATAACTGTACGAATCTCCCATATGAGCTTCGCCCCATTTGGCAACCATTTCACCGACCCACTCATACAAAGGCCTTCCATCAATCAAACGGTCCTGAAATTCTCCGCTCGACGGATTGGAAGTTTTTACCAAGATAAAAATTCCTTTCTTTTCCTCTTTGCAGACGTCAATAAACGGTTTCACGCCATCTGTGCCAAGATACGGATTGACCGTAATAAAATCTTCATCAAACGCAGAATATGCCTGGCTTCCTACTTGCACTTTCCCAAGATGACCCGCTGCATAAGCGGCAGACGTCGAACCAATATCACCGCGTTTTACATCGCCGATTACAACCAAATCCTTCTCGTGACAATACTCTATTGTTCTTTGAAAAACTTTCAGTCCTTCTATCCCAAACTGCTCATACATCGCAACCTGCGGTTTGACAGCCGGAATTAAGTCGTATGTTGCGTCAATAATTGCTTTATTATACTGCCAGACTGCTTCAGCAGCGCCTTCTAAAGTCTCGCCGAATTCTCCATATGCTTTTTTTAAGATATGCTCTGGTATATAACTTAACATCGGATCTAATCCCACACAAATCGGCGCATGGCTTTTCTTAATTTTTTCTGCTAATTTCTGTATCATAGTAATTTCCTCTCTTTTTATAACGCGCTATATACAACTCTTCCATCCACAAGCGTCGCCATTACTTTTCCGGTCACCTTCCTGTTGTGAAATGGTGTGTTTTTTGCTTTTCCTGCTAAGTCCTCTTTCAAAATCGTATACGTTTTGTTCGGATCAAAAATTACAATATCGGCGGCAGCCCCCTCTTTTAAGGCGCCCTTTTCAATTCCGATAATTTTTGCCGGATTATAACTTAGCTTTTCCGCCATCTGCATTGGCGTCAGATATTTACCAAGCACAAGCTCAGAATACGTCAGGGACGCCGCCGTCTCCAGGCCAACAATCCCAAACGGAGCTTTTTTCATAGACATTCCCTTTTCAATTGCCGTATGCGGCGCATGATCTGTCGCAATCACGTCGATAATATCATTTTTTAATCCTTCCCGAATCGCTTCCATATCTTCTTTGGAACGGAGCGGAGGATTCATTTTAAAATCAGCATTATCTTCTGTAATATCTTCATCTGTTAATGTAAAATGATGCGGACATGCCTCAGCCGTCACTTTCAGCCCGTGTGCTTTTGCATCTTTTAGCATAAGAACGCTGTTTTTAGTCGAGCAATGGCAAAGATGAAGCTGCGCCCCAGTACTCTCAGCAAGTACCAAATCTCTTGCAATAACCGTATCTTCCACCGCATTTAAAATACCCGGCAAATGCAGTTTTTCCGCCTGTTTTCCAGCATTCACCACACCGGACATCATCAGATTTTTGTCCTCGCAGTGGGCAAAAACCGGAATCCCTTCTTCTTTTGCAATCTGCATTGCCTGATAATATATTTTAGTATCCATTACAGATTTACCATCCTCAGAAATCGCCGGAATTCCAGCTAAAACCATTTGATGTATATCTGCTAATTCCTTCCCTTCCTGTCCTTTCGTAACAGTGCCAATCGAAAGCACATGGACTACGGCAAGGTTTTTGGCTTTTTGATGTATATAATTGACAACATCTGCGTTATCCACAACCGGACTGGTATTTGGCATAGCAAGAATTGTTGTAAAACCGCCTCTTGCCGCAGCTAATGCCCCTGTCTCAATTGTCTCTTTCTCTTCAAATCCGGGATCTCTTAAATGTGTATGAAGATCAATAAATCCCGGCATAACAAAACAGCCTTTTGCATCAATAATCTGATCTGCTTTTGCCGAAAGCGCCGTTTTAATTTCTGCAATTTTTCCGTCTTCAATCAAAAGATCGGATACTTTATCCAATTTCGATGCCGGATCAATTACTCTTCCGTTTTTAATTAATACCTTCATCATTTTCACCTCGCTAAATATTCTACAATTGTGTCGTAACAAAAATATCATAAATGGCTTTTATTGCCGTCTCAAAGTCATTATTTGCCACACCTATAATAATATTCAGTTCACTGGAACCCTGGTCAATCATTCTGACATTGACATTTGCATGGGATAAAGCAGAAAAAATCCGGCCTGCTGTCCCGCGGGTGGCGCGCATCCCTCTGCCTACCACTGCAATCAACGCATAATCCGCCCCCAAATCTATCGTATCCGGCTCTGCAAGCCGGTGAATGGCAGACAATACCTGCTGTTCTTTTCCTTCAAATTCCTCCTGATGTACAAAAACAGTCATCGTATCAATTCCTGACGGCATATGCTCAAAAGAAATTCCATTCTGCTCAAAAGCTGTCAGAACTTTCCGGCAGAACCCAACTTCTGAATTCATCATGTCTTTATCAATATTAACTGCAACAAATCCCTTCTTGCCTGCAATACCCGTAATCGTATACTTCGAATGATGGCAGGTGCTCTCTACAATCAGCGTACCTTCCTCATCCGGCGCATTTGTATTTTTAATATTAATCGGAATACCTGCCTGACGAACCGGAAACACTGCATCTTCATGCAGCACAGTCGCCCCCATATAAGAAAGTTCGCGCAGCTCCCTGTAAGTAATGACTTTAATCACTTCTGGATTCTCAATAATTCTTGGGTCAGCCACCAGAAAACCGGACACGTCCGTCCAATTTTCATATAAATCTGCTCCGGCAGCTTTTGCCACAACTGAGCCGGTAATATCAGAGCCTCCCCTTGAAAACGTACAGACTACGCCGTCTTCTCTAACTCCATAAAAACCGGGAATCACAGCCTTTTCGCATTTCTTCAAGCGTTTCGACAATATTTTATTCGTTTTCTCCGCTTCAAATTCTCCGTTTTTATCGAAAAAGATGACTTCTGCCGCATCGATAAATTCATACCCTAAATACGCGGCCATAATAATACCGTTTAAATATTCTCCGCGGGAAGCCGCATAATCACGTCCTGATTTTTTTGTAAAATTCTCTGCAATCGTACGGAATTCCTCTTCAAGGGAAAGCTTTAGATTCAATCCATTGATAATTGAATCAAACCTTTCTTTGATTTTTCTAAGCTTCATCTTGAAATCTTCTTCTGCTTCCGCAGCCGCATAGCACTCATACAACAAATCCGTTACTTTTGTGTCTTTTGCATTTCTCTTGCCCGGCGCGCTTGGTACTACATATTTTCTACTTTCTTCTGAACGGATAATCTCTCCTGCCTTTGCAAACTGTGCTGCGCTTGCCAGAGAACTTCCGCCAAATTTTACTACTTTTAACATATCTTTACTCCTCAATTCTATTTTTGCCAAACAAATGCCAGATGAGTTCATGTCCTTTGGGAATAAAATTTCCTGTCTCTCCTGCCTCTTTTTCATTGTACTTCCAGTTGTGATTTTGTTCTATTGTACTGTCATATAATAAATATGGTACATTGTCCGAACTGTGTGTACGAATAGAAACCGGAGTCGGATGATCTGGAAGCACTACCATACGGAACTCCTCCCCACACTCCTTTAACCCTTCCACAATTGGACGGATAATACGCTGATCCAAATTCTCAATAGCCTGTACCTTGCGCCTGGCGCTTCCCTGGTGTCCCATTTCGTCCGGCGCTTCTAAATGTACATATACAAAATCGCAGCCGCCTTTTGTCAAAGCGTCCACTGCTGCCTGTGCTTTTCCTTCATAATTTGTATCAAGACTGCCGTCTGCGCCTTCTACTGTAATTACCTTCATCGACGCTCCAACCGCAATCCCCTTTAATAAATCCACAGCTGAAATCATGGCTCCCGTCTTTCCCATCTTTTCTTTAAACGAAGAAAGAGCCGGCCTGCTTCCCGCTCCCCAAAACCAGAAAGAATTGGCGGGATTTTTCCCCTGTTTTTTCCGTTCCAAATTAATCGGATGACGGCTTAAAATCTCGTAACTTTTTTTCATCATTTTAAGAAGTTCCGGCTGAGCAGGCAGTTTTCCGTCAATATTCTGCCCCAAAATATCATGCGGCGGCACAAGGTCGATCCTTCTCCCATGTTCCCAGATTAACAAATGTCTGTAACTGGTACCGGTATAATAACGGAATTCTTCTGTCTCCACTTCATTTCTGACCGCTTCCAGCAAAACAGCCGCATCTCCAGTTGATATCTCTCCCGAACTATGGTCAATCATTCTGCGCGCTTCATAAGCGTCCTCTTCTTCTGAAAGCGTTACCAGATTACAGCGAAGCGCAATATCCGTATCTTTCATCGAAACTCCGATACTAAGCGCCTCAAGCGGCGACCTTCCAGAATAATATTTTCTCGGATCGTATCCTAACACGGATAAATTCGCAGTGTCGCTTCCCGGGCTCATTCCATCGGGAATCGTATGTACCATACCGATTTCCCCTTTTGACGCGAGCAAATCCATCATAGGCGTATCTGCAAACGCAAGCGGCGTTTGTTCTCCAAATGCTTCAATGGGACGGTCTGCCATACCGTCCCCTAAGATTACCAAATACTTCATACTGCTACTCCTTTATCTCTAACTAACCCGAATCACAGAAAGAATACCGTAAAGCTTTTCCTTTTTTTCTGCAAATGCTTCTTCTGTCAAAACTCCGGTAATAAATCCAATTTCCCCTGTTATCTGGGGCGCTTCCACAAATTCGACCTCCCCAAATACCTTTTTAACTTCTTCCTTATCTGCAGAGGTACGTACAAAAAACATATTCTGAATCTGTAAAAACTCAGACAATTCTAATTTCTTCGAGCTCCATTCCACCCAGATATTGCGGTTGATATGCTTTGCAATATCTACCATATCTGCCACTACTGCGGAAGCTGTCGGCAGTTTTCCGGCGCCGCTTCCATAAAACATAGCGTCTCCCAATACATTGCCATGTACGAAAACTGCGTTAAACACATCATTGACATGATATAACGGATGTTTGGGTGACAGCAAATACGGCGCTACCATAGCAGCATACCCAGAATCTGTCCGTTTACTGGACGCTAAAAGTTTAATCGCGCGTCCCATCTGTTTTGCATATTTCATATCTGCTGCAGATACTTTTGTAATGCCCTCTGTATGAATTTCATTAAAATTAACCTGCTGTCCACAAACCAAAGAAGTCAAAATCGCAATTTTTCTGCAGGCGTCGTACCCTTCCACATCCGCGGTAGGATCTTTTTCTGCATATCCTTTATTCTGCGCGTCTTTTAAAACATCTTCAAATTCAGAACCTTCGTCGGCCATTTTCGTCATCATATAATTGGTAGTTCCGTTTAAAATACCAGTAATTTCTTCAATTTCATCTGCCGTCAAACAAGAATTCAAAGACCGTATAATCGGAATACCGCCGCCTACGCTGGCTTCAAACAGGAAATTAATATTTTTTTCTTTTGCAATCGCAATTAGCTCGGCGCCCTTTTCAGCAACAAGCGCTTTATTCGAAGTCGTCACATGCTTCCCGGCTTCTAGCATCGCTTTTACAAATGTATAAGCCGGCTCTACGCCTCCCATTGTCTCCACAACAATCTTGACTTCCGGATCGTTTGCGATTGTCTGATAATCATGTACCACTTTATCTTCCACTACATCCCCCGGAAAATCCCTGACATCCAGCACATATTTTATTTCAATTCCTTCTCCGGCACGTTTCGCAATACTCTCCTGATTCGTATGCAATACTTCCACTACGCCGGAACCTATCGTCCCATATCCCATTACTGCTGCTTGTATCATCATATCCTCCAATCCAGGGAACGGTACTGTTCCCTATCCTTAGTATCCCCTGCCAATCTTATTCATTGAAACAATTATTTTTTAATTCCATTTTTTGTATTTTGTCCCCACAAAAAAATAATACCACACTTGCCCCACCACTGCAATCCCCAGAGACAGGGTATGTAGAAGGAACGGTGTCTGCATACCCTTCCATTATCTTTTCATGCGTCTTATTTTTATGAAACTATAAATAAATAATATTATACATAGGGCTGCGGTTCCGGTTATTATCCAGATGGACGTCTGCGTATGGGCGATTTCACCTGCTTCATAGGATTTATCTGCGCCTAACAGCATAAGATACAAACTTTGTGTGTAGTCTTGTTCCTCAATTGGCTTTTGGGCTTCTTTTATGATTTCTTCTCTTCTATTGGTGTCAAAATAATTTTCTGCCGATCCGTTCGCCGTAAAAAGGACGGCGCCGTCGCTCACATCTACCTGGCACAAAATACCATTATCGGCAGTCGCATTTAGCTGCGAATCTTCATCACACGTTACTGCCGACACGCTCCATCCGGTTTTTTTGGAAAGTTCTGATGCTATGGAATAAAGCCAGTCTGCTTCTTCTTCCATTAAAACCTCTGCATCATCTATAATTGTTACTGCAGCCTGTGTCTGTCCTGATTCTTTCATATCTTGTCCTCCGAATCTGTGCTGCTGTCCATCCGGGCTGGACAGCCTAAGGACAGCCATTTCAGATAGCCGTTCATAAACAGGTCAATTTTGCCGTCCATTACGGCGTCTACATTGCTTGTCTCTACTCCGGTACGGTGGTCTTTGGCCATCGTATAGGGCTGCATAACATAGGAACGTATCTGGCTTCCCCAGCCGATTTCTGTGACTTCTCCGCGGATGCCTTCTGCTTTTTTGGCGTTTTCCTGCTGTTTTAACAGAAAGAGTTTGGCTTTTAACATCTGCATGGCTTTGTCTTTATTCATGTGCTGGGAACGTTCATTCTGGCACTGAACCACAATTCCTGTTGGAAAATGGGTGATACGGATTGCAGAAGATGTTTTATTGATATGCTGGCCTCCGGCTCCGCTGGCGCGGTAGGTGTCTATCCGAATGTCTTCTTCATTTACCTCAATATCTATGTCTTCTTCGATGTCCGGCATTACGTCGCAGGATACAAAAGAAGTCTGGCGTTTTCCAGCTGCATTAAAGGGCGAAATCCGTACCAGACGGTGGACGCCGTGTTCGGATTTTAAATATCCATAAGCATTTTCTCCATTGACCTGGAAAGTAATGGATTTTATACCGGCTTCTTCGCCGTCCAGGGAGTCTAATACTTCTACGCTGTATCCACGCGACGACGCCCATCTGGTAAACATACGGTAAAGCATAGCTGCCCAATCGCAGGATTCTGTTCCCCCGGCTCCGGCATGAAGGGATAAAATCGCGTTATCTTTGTCATATTCTCCCGATAACATTGTTTTCATCCGGATTCTTTCTAGAGTCTCTTCAAAGTCGGCAAGCTCTGCCTCTGCTTCGCTGACTAAAGATACGTCGTTTTCCTCTCCTGCCATCACCAATAAAGTCTCAATATCCTCAAACTGCCCTTTTAATTTTTCAAAAGTCCCTACATCGTCTTTTAAGCTCTTTAAATGCTTCATTTTCTGCTGGGAAACTTCTACATTATCCCAAAAATCAGGTGCTTCCATTTCCCTTTCCAATTCTTGGATTTGCTGCTCTTTTGCAGCTAAGTCAAAGTGAATCCCTCACTTCCACTAATGGCTTTCGATATCCGTTTAACGCTGTTTTAAGCGCATCTAATTCTACCACTAACTTCACCTCTTTCTTTTTTTCGTTTTAAATCTATTCCAAATAGAAATTACTATCCACGCAATAAGCAGCCCTAACAATGCCCCTATGCTGTCTATTGCTACATCTTTTAATTCACAGGAACGCCCATCTACGAATAACTGATGAAATTCATCTGTTGCAGCATAGAAAACCGCTCCTAATTCCGCCCATAAATAAGGCTTTTTCTGCAGTTTGGGATACTGCATACAATTTCCAAGTAGAATACAGGCGAAAATTGCATATTCCGTCATATGCGCAGCTTTTCGAACCGGATGCTCTAACATATTCGCATAACTTAAAATCATCTCATCTTTCCAGTCCAGGTGAGCCGCCCGACTCACACTCTCTACAATCTGGTACACAAGTGTTCCGCTGATTTCACTAGACTGATCTGCCTTCTGGCTGGAAAACCCAAAAATAACAACCATCCATATAACCGCCGCTGCAAGCCAAAAATATCTGCTTTTGTGTCCTGTTTCTTTCATTACTGTGTAGAAATCTCCTTATTTAATATTTCCATTGCTTTCTGCACCTGATTATCCAAAAGCTCATTGTACTCCTCTTCTTTATCACCTGAATATTCATATTCCAGCTCAACATCCGGCAAAATCCCAGTCCCATGGATATTTTCACCCTTTGGCGTAAAATATTTTGCCGTCGTTAATTTAATGGCGTCTCCATCCGACAGCGGCAGGATACTTTGTACAACGCCTTTCCCAAAAGTTTTCGTACCGATTAATGTTCCATATTCAAAATCCCGGATTGCCCCGGCTAAAATTTCAGAAGCGCTTGCGCTGTTGCCGTTCATCAAAACTGCAAGCGGGCAATCCATCTGTTTTTCTTCATCAGAGGTATAATCCTGCCTCTTTTCATACTTATCCTGTGTATATACTACCGTTCCTTCCGGCAGAATATCATCCAACACTCCAGTTACCGCCGTAATCATGCCGCCTGGATTATCCCTGACGTCCAAAACCATAGCCTTCATTCCCAAAGCTGTCAGCTCCGCTACCGCAGTTTCAAACTGTGAAACCGTAGGCTCTCCAAATTCCAAAATATGAATATATCCAATGTTTTCATCCAACATCTTATGCTCAACCGTTGGAAGATCAATGTTGGCGCGTTCTACATCATATTCAAGATAATCCGTCTCACCTTCTCTGTATATTTGAAGATGTACTTTTGTCCCTTCTTCTCCACGAATATACGTAACCAAATCGGAAAGTTCCATACTAACCGCTTCTATTTCCCCTACCTGCACAATAATATCATCTTCCTGCAAACCGCAGGCCTCTGCCGGAGATCCTTCATATACATGTGTAATCGTCACCTGCATCGACTCTTTGTCCTGTTTTAACCCTGCCCCAATACCATAATAGTTTTGTGTAGCGCTGATTTGCAAATCTGCGTACTCCTGCTTTGTATAATACTCTGTATATTTATCGTCTAAACCTTTCATTAAACCGGAATAAATACCATTTGCAAGTTTCTCTTCTTCTACTTCATCATAAAAATACAAATTAATGTATCCCATCAGCTCATTTATTTTATTCTGCACATTTTCGCTAAGCACAGTTTTGACGTTTTCCTCGCCGCCGTCTGGTGTAATTCCAATCTGGCTTTTCACAAGCCCAAAAGAGAGAAACACTGCCGCGCCTAATACCAACGTCGACAAAATACCGATTATCATACCTTTTACAAAACTGCCTCTGGATGTATGCGTTTCCTTTTGTGCTTTTAAACCTTCATATTCCCTGTCTTCCAAGTCCAATCATCCTTTCCCAAGGCTTTCTGCCTATCATTATACGTATTATCTGCTCAAATAATTCCATGGGCTGACATAACTTCCATCCAATGATACCCCAAAATGCAGATGGTTTCCAGTAGAAATTCCCGTACTGCCTACTTTTGCGATTACCTGCCCCTGCGTCACGACAGCGCCTTTCTCTACACATAATGACGAGGCGTGCATATAGACAGTATACAAACTTCCGCCATGATCCAACATCACATAATTTCCCGCACTGCTGCTGTATCCGGCAAAGACGACAACGCCTCCTGCCGCAGCCACAATATCCGCCCCCTGCGCAGCGCCAATATCAATTCCCTTATGATTTGAGGAAGCTCCTGCCGTTGGAGAAATACGGTTTCCATAATCACTTGTTACCCGCCTGCTCGATGGACACGGCCAGATAAAAGTACCGGAAAACGGAGGTTCTTTGGAAGGCTCATTTCCTTCCGATGGAATTTCGGTGCTTCCTGTTTTAGCCCTGGCCTTTTCTTCCGCCGCTCTTCTTTCTTCTTCCGCCCGTTTTCTGGCAGCCTTTTTCTCTTCTTCTGCCTGTTTTATCTGTTCTATCACTTCATTTTGCGCTACAATCTCCGCCGCAAAAGCGTCTGCCAGGCTGTCTGCAGTCTCTAAATCCTTATCCACCGACGCAAGTTCTGTCTCCTTTGCCGCAAGCAGCGTCTGTACTGCCTGCTGTTCTTGCTGCACATTTGCTTTTAACTGTTTTAATTCCTCTTTGTCCTGTTTTAATTTCTCACTGGTATTTTTCACTGTTTCCTGCGTATTTTGATATTTCAGCAACATCTTTCTGTCGTATTCAGATATTTGATTTATATACTCAACCGCATTGATAAATTCTACAAAACTTCCTGCTGACAACAGCCGTTCCATATAAGAGGTCCTGCTGTTTTCATAGATATACTGAATACGGATTTTCATACTCTCATATTGCGACTGTTCGTTCTTGCGCGCCTGCTTTAACACCTGCTTCATATCAGAAATTTCAGTATTTTTTGAATCCAGCTGGCTTTCCAAATTATCAATATCCGCAGAAAGATTTGTAAGTCTTTCATCTAACTGCGTCACTTTATCCGTAATACCCTGTTTGGAATTTTTTAATTCTTTAATCAAATCTTGCGCCTCTTTTAAAGAATCTTCCAATACCTTCTTTTCCTGTCTGGCGTCCTTAAGCGAATCTGACGCCGCGCCTGATAGGGGCGCTGTAAAAAACAAAAGGGCAGACATCAGACAAAAAACATAACATCCTAAAATACGTTTTTTCATAAACAGCCCTCATTACACGTTCAAATGCTTTCGAATTGTAATCCTGCTACCCAAAAAACCAATGCCAACACCAAGAACCAGCGCTGCCGGAACAAGCGCATGGAATACTTTATCAACTGGAACAAAATTAATCAAATTACTTAAAAAACTGAATTTTGCCCCTATGTATACTACAATTTTGTTATAAAGCAAATACAACAATAATAAAGGAAGAATGGCGCCAATCAGCCCAATCAAAACCCCTTCTACGATAAACGGCGCCCGTACAAAGGAATCTGTCGCTCCAATTAATTTCATAATTCCAATCTCATCTCTGCGGACAGCAATTCCTGTTGTAACCGTATTGCTGATTAAGAAAATCGCAACTAAAAATAAAATCAATATAATCCCGACTGAAATATATCCAATCAAACTGTTAAAATCCGAAAGCGTATTCGCTACGGTCGCAGAATGACGGACTTCACGAACGCCTTCTAACCCATTCAAATAGTCTACTAAAACAGGCTGCATCGAAACGTCGCTTAAATAAATCGCATAACTTGCTGAATTCGCAAGCGGATTATCTTCTGCAAAGCCTTCCGCTGCTTCAGCATGACCTTTGAAATAATCTTCCTTAAATTCCATCCAGGCTTCTTCTGCTGAAACAAATTGATAATCTGAAACCTCAGCCCTTCCGCGGATTTCATTTCCTATCGCTTCAATTTGTTCCTGCGTAATTCCCGGTTCAAAAAAAACAGTAACTGCCACGCCTGATTCCGCCTCTTTTACCATAGACTGAAAATTCGTCACAATCGCAAAAAATAATCCAAATAGGAAAATACAGGCGGACATTGTAGCAATAGAGGCCAGAGAAAACATCTTGTTCCTCCAGATATTGCAAAATCCTTGTTTTATCATATAACCAAGAGAACTAATTCTCATATTCTCCACCGTTTACATCAGAAATGATGACACCTTTCTGTATTGTAATAATTCTCTTCTGCATAACTTTTACAATCTCCATATTATGAGTAACAACTACAACTGTCGTCCCACGCTCATTAATCTCTTCTAACAGCTTCATGATTTCCCACGCATTGTTTGAATCCAGATTACCGGTAGGCTCGTCTGCCAAAAGTATCTTGGGACGGTTAATAAGCGCCCTTGCAATTGCTACTCTCTGCTGTTCCCCTCCCGAAAGCTGCTTGGGAAATGATTTGTATTTTGCCGCAAGCCCTACCATGGAAAGCATCTGCGGCACTTTTTTTCGGGATTCTCTGACGGAGGCTCCAATTACCCTTTGGGCAAACGCCACATTATCGTATACATTTCTGTCTTTTAACAATCTAAAATCCTGAAACACAACGCCCAAATCCCTTCGGAATTTTGGAATCTGCTTATGGCGGATCGCCCCAAGTCTCTTTCCATTTATCAATATTTCACCCTCCGTCGGGTCTAATTCTTTTAACAGCAGTTTAATCAAGGTAGATTTCCCGGAACCGCTGTCTCCTACAACAAATACAAATTCTCCTTCTTCTATTTCCAGATTTACATCATTTAACGCCGGAATTCCAGCCGAATAAGATTTGCTGACATGCTGTAATTTAATCATGAATACCTCCTGCACACAAATTTAATAATCCAGTGTTTCCATATATTTCATATACTTTACAACCATTAAAGCGATTTTAAATGTAATTGCATCCTCGAAAATCCGCAAATCAAGACCTGTACTTTTTTGAAGTTTATCCAAACGATAAACCAAAGTATTCCTGTGAATATAAAGCTGACGTGATGTTTCAGATACATTGAGATTATTTTCAAAAAATTTATAAATCGTAATCAGCGTCTCCTCATCAAAATCATCCGGGGACTTCTGGTCAAAAATCTCACTGATAAACATTTTACAAAGCGGAATCGGAAGCTGGTAAATCAAACGTCCAATTCCCAAGGTAGAATACGCTACAATCTGGCTCTCCGGAAAGAAAATTTTCCCAACGTCCAATGCCATTCTCGCTTCTTTATAAGAGCGGGACACATCTTTAATCTCTGAAACAATTGTGCCGTAAGAAATGCGGACTTCACGCCTAACATCCCCTTTAAACAAATCTAAAATCACTTCCGCCGTCTTATTCAAGTCTTCATAGTTTTCGTCTCTGCCTAGTTCTTTTACAATAATAATATCCTTCTCGTCCACAGCAGTCACAAAATCTGTCGGTTTATTCCCATAAATGCCGCGGATTTTCTCTATATCATTTCCATCTTTATCACGAGATGTCTCAATCAAAAACACGACCCTTTGAGCTTCCGTATCAATATGAAGACGTTTGGATCTATTATAAATATCCACTAAAAGCAAATTATCAAGAAGAAGATTCTTTATAAAATTATCGCGGTCAAAGCGTTCCTTATATGCTACTAAAAGACTTTGTATTTGAAATACAGCTACTTTACCTACTGTATATACGTCTTCACTTTCTCCTTTCGCAAGAAGAATATATTCCAATTGATGTTCATCAAATACTTTAAAAAACTGGTATCCCTGCATAAGCTGTGAATCCGCTGGAGAATTCGCAAACAATTCTGCTGCTTCTACATAATCTTCCGGTTCTGGAAATGTAGTTGCACTGACCTTTCCCTCAGTATCTATCATACATAAATCAATTCTTGTAATCCCCTTTAATCCTTCAAGCGTATTCTGCAATATCTGATTTGAAATCATATCTTAGTCTCCTTCTCCGAAACATAAACTACTACTCTAGCTATTTTAAGCTAAATTAGCAAAAAAATAAAGAGGAAATGCAATACTTTTATGCATTTCCTCAAATTTTTGTGTATTCCAGAAACCCTTCCCCTAAAACTTCTCTTGCATCAGATACGATAACAAAAGCGTAAGGATCTATTTCCACAACAATTTCTTTTAAATCTACAATCTCTTTTTTGGATACAACGCAGTAAAGCAGACATTTTTCAGTATCAGAATACATTCCTTTCGCATAAAGTCCCGTCACGCCCCGATTTAACTGTTTCATAAGAGCCTGCGCCACTTTCTCATAACAGTCTGTGATAATAAGCGCCGCTTTTGAAAATTTCATGCCCTCCATCAATGCATCCGAAACTTTTGACGTGATATAAATAGCAATTACCGCATACAATCCTGTTTTTACACCAAATACATACAATCCCGCCACTACAATTAATCCGTCGATTATCTGTAATATCTGAATAACCGAATAATGACGCAGTTTATGCTGTATCAAAACTGCAAGTAAATCTGTACCTCCCGTCGTTGCTTTCGCCAAAAGTACAAGTCCGATACCAATACCGGATAATACACCGCCATAAATCGCCGCTAACATTGGATCTTGCTGCGTCATATCTGCCGTTGGCAATATATACAGCCAGACAGACAACATACATGCTGAAAATCCTGTTCTTTTTACAAAATCTGCTCCCTTCATCTTCCAGGCAGCGAAAAATACTGGAATATTCAATACAAAATTCGTCAGCCACAATGGAATCTCTCTTTCCATAGATATGGAGCTTACTTGTTTGACGATAATTGCAATACCGGAAAATCCTCCCGTAACAAGGCCGACCGGAGAATACATACTCACAATCCCAAATGCCAGGCAGCCAGATCCAAGAATCATTAAAAAATAATCGGCATAGAGCAGTTTCCGATTCAACCACATCATAGTTTATTTTTCGTCCTTATTCTTCATTTTCCCATATTTCGACATCGAATGGTGCAACTTGCCTCTTAAAGCCAGTTTTTTAATTGTTTTTCCAACTCGTATTCTGTTCTGGCCGTAATGAAGCGCGGTTCCAAGCCCAAACCACACACATGAATTAATCTTATCTTTATGAGACTGCAAAAATTCTTCTTCTACTGGAGATTCCAACGCCGAAATCACAATATCCGGCGCCGCCCCATTCATCTCATTGACAATAGAATCCAGATCTTCTGCATATTCCTCAACTGCACAAGTACCTACTGCAGCAAATTTTGGAACACATTCCATAAAAAACGTCTGTATCTGTTCGAGCTTTGTACCTGTCATCGCAATTAAAAAAATACGTTTTTGACTGCGTACTGCGCGTTTTAATACTTCCCGCAAAAAATCCTGTTCTCTGATTTCTTTCATACGTTGT
Source organism: uncultured Lachnospiraceae bacterium (assembly GCA_910586355.1). Taxonomy (GTDB): domain Bacteria; phylum Bacillota; class Clostridia; order Lachnospirales; family Lachnospiraceae; genus Roseburia_B. The sequence continues at coordinate 133,567 of CAJUHJ010000002.1, read as the reverse complement.
GCGCTCGCATTGCCTGTTTCAGATAAAATTTCACATTCACCAACAATACAAAGGTCTGCCTGTTCTAAACATTCTTTTATCACCGGATGTTCCGCCGCCAAAATAAGCTGCTCCATTGTCACTGTTTCTATTACATTTAACATGGTGCTGCCAAGAAACGTATCCAACCGCAGTAAAGACTCTCTGACGGTATAATTATCTACACGCATATCCAATATACTGATTTTTTTGCAATCTGTTTTTTTAATCATACGATCCCCGACTTATATCTTAACGGACTGTCGAACATATACACCATACAAATGTCCGAAGGGTGTATTTAGTGTCTGCAACTTCTCGTTTTTTATTCTCTATGATTTTTTTGTTCTTCACCATAATATGGTTTATAGTACCCACTGTAATATCCTTTATAGGAACCTCTATAATAACGGTTATAATAACCGCTTTTCTCCATTTTCACTTTATTCAGGACAACCCCAAGAATCTTACAGCCGGTAATCTCCAACTGCTTCTTAATATCCTGAATAAAACGGTAACTGCATTTATTTGCTTCTACAACCAAAACCACACCGTCGCATTTCGGAGCAATAATCGCAGTATCAATCACAGAACCAAGAGGCGGAGAATCAATCAATACTGTATCATAATTTTCCCTTGCATATACAATCAGCTCTTCAAAATAATGATTGCCCAAAAGCTCCGTTGGATTTGGTGTTGTACGTCCCGCAAAAATAATATTCAAATTTTCTACATTTGTCTCACAAAGCACATCCGCAAGTTTCGCCTGGCCGCTTAAGTAATGGGAAAGGCCTTTGATACTGCCTTTCTTACTCTTAGCATGATGACGGCCTACTAACACAGATTTACGCAAATCTGCGTCTAAAATCAAGACTTTTCTTCCATCTTCCGCCATTGCTCTCCCAAGCTCCATAACAACGCTGCTTTTCCCTTCATCCGGCGTACAGCTTGTAAAAGTAATCACCTGAATATCTGCCCCGCAAAAACTTAAGTTTGTTCTCAGGGAATTGAAAGCTTCTCTTTTTCCATATCCTAATTTTTCTAATTTCTCTAATTCTACTTTCATTTTGATTCACCCTTTCTGACGCCCCATAATTTACGTTTCTGCTTTTTCTCTGAGTTATCCGTTCCGCCTTCATCCGGCACAGAAGCCAATGTATTCAGTTTCAGGAATTTTTCAATATCATCTGCAGTTCTCATAGTATCATCCAAAATATTACGCACTACAATAAAACCAACGGAAAGCAGCAAACCAACTACTGCTCCAATCAAAATATTTTTAATATTATTCGGGCTGCTCTGGCTCTTCGCCTCAATCGCTTCTTCTACAATCGTTGGCTCGTCCACCTTCATAATCTGCGACATCTGCTTTCTGGAAACATTCACAAATTCATTGGCAATCTCTTTTGCAGCAACGGGATCCGGATACGTAATCTGAATCTGAATAATTCGGGTATTATCTTTATTCGTAATGGACATACAACCCAATAATTCCCCATAAGTTACATCCAAATTCAAATTCTCTGCTACCTGCTCTACAACAGGACGGCTTTTGATTAATTCTTCATAGTCATTTGCAAGACTGCTTCCCATCTGCAGATCTGTCAAACTGACAATCGTATCAGAATTGGCAAGTATATACATTTTAGCTGTCGAAGTATACATTGGCGTCAACGCATAAACACTAATCAATCCTGCCAGAAGAGCTCCAATAACGGTTACAGAAATAACCATCAGCAGATGGTTTATAATTAACATGAAAATCTCTCGCAAATCAATTTCAATTTCATCATTCTGGGAATTCATAGTCATCCTCTTTCTTTTTCAACTGTATTTTTTGGTATCCGCTTGTCCATTACTTGTATTTAAATAGATGTTCTCTGTTTTCATAGAGAAGACGATCTACACAAGTACTCGGCAGCTTTTTATAAAGTTTCTCTACACAATCCTTCATCATTGGCGGACGTTCTTTCAGATTATGGCAGTCACTGCCCAAAAAATGAACCATACCGCTTTCAATATATTTTCTGAGACGCGCTGATCTTCGGTCAAATACACCTCCCATCAAGCTCTCACTGTTCACTTGAACAGAAATACCCATTTTTATAATTTCATGCACTTTAGACTCATCGCCAAAAAGCGCATGTACTCTCTCCATATGCGCAATAATAGGGTAATATCCCTCTTCTACAAGTTCTTTTAAACCCTGATAAATCTTTCCATATTGCTCATTTGGATAAAACTCAACTAAAATATATCTGCTGCCTGCCATTGTCAGGACATGTCCACGTTCTATTTCCTCCTCAATTCCTCTGCGGTAAAAAACTTCATTTCCACAAAACACTTGAAAGTCAGGAGCAATCTGTTTTGCCAATTTATCAGCTTCTTTTGCAAGACGTTTTATCTTTTCATTATCTTGTTTGTGATTTCCAGGATAATTATGAGGAGTGGCAATCATCTGCCGCACGCCCTGTTCATAAGCCATTTTTAGCATTTGTTTCGTCATCTCCCAGTCTTTAGACCCATCGTCTATTCCCGGCAGAATATGACTGTGTATATCCAAATATCCTAACTGCTTCATAATTCACGATTCCTCATACGTATATATACACTTACCAAAAGAATTGTAATTCCTGCCGCAGCAGCGCTTACAACATACCATGGCTGTAACCCATTTGTAAAATATAAATCCAAAAAATTCTGATAGTTTTCAGATACGGTTCCAAAAGCCGGAAACCAATCGCCGGACGAAAGGGCAAACGTCCCTGCAAGATTCCAAACCAATGCAGTAAATAAACCGCCAATTACATAACGCAGCGCATGATGTCTGCTGCGATACCACCGAAATAAAAGTACAATTAAAACAACAGATATAATAGCTGATATAACGGCAGTAATCATAAAAATCATTTTCTTTTCAGAAAAAAGCTGCTGATAATCTGTAACAAAGGAAGGATACAAATATCTGACACAAATTGCCTTTGATTCCGATAGTAAAATATCTGCTGCATCTTTTACAGCAGAAGTCTCAAAAACTTCCTGCCCTTTCAGATAATTGTCCAACACTTCCTCTTGTCCAAATTGACTGCCATCTTCTGCATTTCCTCCGTCAACAAATTTATAAAATGCAAGATACGCTTCATTTTCTTCCCAAATCTCATTTGTCAACGATTCTGGCAAACCATAAGAAACAAACAATTCTTTTTGCTTCTGTAACATTTCCTGTTCCATGCCAGTCCCATAATCACTGACTCTCAAACTCTCCCGAAACAATCGGGGACTGAAATAACCAGCCAGCAGTTCTATACAAAAGAACAGCAAAAAAAGTGTCACTGACAATATGATAGCTGCTGTCAGGCTAGCTGCTGTTCTGTATTTTCGCTCTTTGTGCATGTGCTATTCTCCAATTTCTTGTCCTGATATTTTTTCTGCATAAACAAAAAACCGTTCATTCCGAAGCTCTTCTTCTGCTCCAAAAGGATAGCAGGTATAAAGTACAAGCTCCTCTGTCTCTGGCTTTCGTTCCTTGTATTCCAGAACATCCAGAACTTCCGTTCCTTTTACCTTGTATTCAAATTGTCCATAATATGTTTTTACCGAAAGAACCATGCCCTCTTGTATGGACGCAAGCGGTGCAAAAAATGTAGTATCATGTCCACTGACAAGTATCTCTCCTCCCTGCCCAGGAAGTTTCCTGCCAGCATATGTCCCTACACCCTGTTCAAAAATTTCATCTGTATCACCGTAATAAAGCGGCGCTTTTAAATCAATCTCGTTACAAAGAATTTCTCCATACTGTTCACCCTGCAACGGAGTTATCTCTGTCTTATTTGAAACCTCTCCATTTTCAAGTTCTGCCGCATATGTATATTCCGGCGCTCCATGAATCCAAAGTGATTTCCATTTACCAACTTTGCTTTCTACAAAGCCGGATGCAAACGTTAAAAAAAGCGCTATGCCCATAATAGAAGTTAAAACAGGCATGCTAATATAACTACTCTTCTTTTTACGAATTGCCACAACCATAAGAATTAAACATACGATACAAATAATTCCTGCAATCGGGCGAATTTCTTTCATATAATATCCTGTATTTTTTACAGGAAGTCCTGTTGAAAGTACTACATCACCGTTGTTTTTAACAACATTAAGCGTTCCTTTTAAAAACTGCTCAACCGTAACCGATGTATCTTTAGACTTTTTGTTTTCTTCAGAGCCAGTACTTACTGTGGCATATGCCCCTTCATTTAAAGCATCTTTTATAATATCATTCAAATTTGTCTTTTGGGAATCGGAATATTCTGGAATGTTTGAAGATTCACCATCCTTTTCCCCCAAATTTTCGCCATCATTGCCACCTGGTATTGTCTCATTAGTTTCTGTATTTCCACTTTCTGCCCCAGTATTATCTGAGACATTCGCATCTGTCTTTCCATCTTCTGGCATCTCTGTTTCCTCTGGCGTTTGACCGCCGACTTCTACCAGATACCCCTGATCAATCCCCTGCTTCAAATTAGCATTAGCCTGCCGGATTGCGGAAGCTGCCTGAGCTTCATTCAAATCTACATCATCCGCCATTAATTTGTTATAGGCCTGTTGTTTGGCAGCCTCTGTAAACTGATACGTTTTGCCGTCATAAGATACCGTCCCGCTATAATAAGCAATAATACTTTGCTCTGCCGCATTAATATTTCCAGCGTAGACTGGTATGACGATCATCAAAAGCAGTCCAAATATCAACCCTAATCCTGCACACTGTTTTTTCCACATAGGTTTTCCTTTCCCTAAAAATGCCCCGGAGCTCATCTCCGGAGCATTTTAAGGATTGTTTTAAATTTTATTTGTATACGTTTTCAACTTTTATGTTTTCAAGATTTACTGATAATCCAAGCTGTTTCATCAACTGATTATAAGCCATCTTCACAATTGTAGTTTCGTATTCAGTATCTGTTACTTTAGATGATACGACAAGATCGTCATCCATCTTAAGAGTAACGCCAGTCTTTGTAACTTCTGCTTTTAATACAGAGTCAGTTCCGCCTACTGCTGTTTTTGCTGTAATTGTAACTGTTTTGTCTTCAGCCTGAGCCACAGTTACTTCTTTTAATGTAGTTACTTTTTCACCTTTTGTAACTGTTAATGTACAAGGATCACCATCTTTTTCTGCGTCTGTCCGCACAACAGTGATGATACCTTTATTACCAGCATCGATTGTCAAAGTATTGTCATCTGTTGCTTCAACCTTAACCTTTTCACTCAACAGTGTATTACCAAACAAAGCGCTGACTACCTTTAAAGTCTCTGAATCAAATTTGCTCCAATTTGTTTTGAAGAAATTGTTATCCCAATATTCATCATCAAGCTGGTTTGCAAGCCATGCATAATCAGCTGCCACATCAGAAGCTAATACAGAATAAACTGTTCCATTTGCTCTTGTAGCCTCATAAGCAACTGCTGTTTTATCTAATTTGTAAATAAACTCACTGTTCGTTGATGTAAGAGCTGTTTCTCTTTCAATTACTGTCACTTCACATGTAGCTGTTTTTCCGCCTGCTGTTGCTGTTACAATTGCTTTTCCACCACTTACCGGTGTAACCACACCTGCTGCATCTACTGTTGCAACAGCTGCATTGTCAACTGACCATGTTACTGTTTTGTTTGTTGCGTTTTCCGGTGCAACAACTGCTGCAAGCTGAGCAGGAGCTGCATTTGCTTTTAATGTTAATGAAGCCGGAGTAACCGTAACGCTCTCTACTGCAACTTCTGTTGGAGCCGGAGCCGGTGTTGTAACTGTTACAGTACAAGAAGCTTTCTTTTTGCTGCTGTCAGATGCGTATGCTGTAATTGTTGCTGTACCATCTGCTACTGCAGTTACCTGGCCATTTTTAACAGTTGCTACTTCTGTATTGCTGGATACCCAGTATACTTTCTTAGCTGTTGCCTTTGCCGGTGCAACTGTTGCTGTCAATGTCTCAGATGCTCCTGTGTTCAAAGCAAGTGTTGATGCGCTTAAAGCAACGCTCTTAACAGCTGTTAATTTTTTCACAACGCTAACTTTAACAGTTGCTTTTGCGCTTCCGCCTGCTGACTGCATTGTAATCTTAGCTTTTCCAGGTTTCTTACCTTTGATGGTTCCTTTTTTGTCGACAGTTGCAATCTTTTTCTTGCTCGTCTTAAAAGTCATTTTCTTTGCTTTTTTATCAACGTTGCTTGGTGTAACGCCATAGTTCAGTTTCAGGCTTTTGCCCTTCTGAACGTAAACCTGGGAAGCAGTCTGGATAGATTTTACTCCCTGTTTTACTGTTACAGTACATTCAGCTGCTTTTTTAATACCTTTTACTGTTACGGAGATTGTTGCTTTACCAACGCTCTTTGCAGTAACTTTACCTTTTTTGTTGACAGTAGCAACTTTTTTGTCGCTTGTCTTGTATGTAGCTTTCTTTCCTTTCGGGTTCTTTACTTTTAATGTAAAACTTCCACCTACATACATTGTCTGCTTTGTTGCTGATAACTTGACTTTCGCTGCTGCTTCTGCATTTGTCGGCATTGAAATAATGCTTGTGCAAACCATTGCAAACGCAAGCAGTAACGCCATTACTCTGGGCATTGTCTTCTTTTCCATAACCCAAATTCCTCCTTTTAAATTTTATAGTACAAGTTTTTATACACTTTTATACTTTACAACAAATTATATTAAAGGTCAATACCTTTAAATTTTTTTTATTTTTTTCCTATATTACCGATAATTATCATTGCAATATGTTGTCAGTTTATACAATCACAATGGAAAATGCAATAGAAATTCCCTGGCAGTTTTCCTATTTTTTCCCATCATCCAGCCTCCATATTTCTTCATTATACTGCGCAATTGTGCGGTCTGACGAAAAATAACCAGCCTTACTGATATTCATCAGCATTTTTTTCGCCCAGCTTCTTCGGTTCTCATAGTCTTTTAACGCCTGCTCTTTTGCTTTGACATAAGATTTAAAATCAAGCAACGTCATAAACCAGTCTTTACCCAAAAGTTCATGGTATAAACGCTCCAGGTTTTCCCTTCTTCCAATTGCCGTCATTTCATCACTGATAATAAAATCAACCGCGCGTTTTATATCTGAATCAGCTTCATAAAACTCCTTCGCCTTATAATCAGAATTTTTATAATGTGCAATGACAGTATCGCTCGTTTCACCAAAAACAAATATATTTTCTTTGCCTGCAAGTTCTGCAATCTCCACATTTGCACCGTCCATAGTCCCAAGCGCCACTGCGCCGTTTAACATAAATTTCATATTGCTTGTACCGCTGGCTTCTTTTGAAGCAAGCGAAATCTGTTCATGGATATCTGCCGCTGGAATCAATTTCTCCGCCAAAGTCACATTATAATTTTCCACCATCACTACTTTCAAATACGGAGATACTTCAGGATCCCCGTTAATCAACTGCTGGAGACAAAGAATCAAATGAATAATATCCTTTGCAATTACATATGCGGGAGCTGCTTTTGCACCAAATAAAACGGTAATTGGCGTAGAAGGTTTGATGCCAGCTTTTATCTCAAAATATTTATGAATTACGTACAATGCGTTCATCTGCTGCCTCTTATATTCATGAAGACGCTTAATCTGTATATCAAAAATAGAATTCTCATCTACTACAATATTCTGCGTCCTTTTCAAATATTCCTTCAATTCGCGCTTAGATTCCATTTTTATTTCCAAAAGGCGATCCAATACAGCATTATCATGCAAAAATGCCTCTAATTTTTCTAATTCCATCGCATCTTTTTGAAATCCCGCCCCAATCTTTTCTTCAATAAAAGAAGACAGCCTTGGGTTACAATACAACAGCCAACGACGGAATGTAATTCCATTCGTTTTATTATTAAATTTTTCAGGATATATTTTATAAAAGTTATTCAACTCTGAATTTTTCAAAATTTCTGTATGAAGATATGCGACTCCATTTACACTAAATCCATAATGAATATCAATATGAGCCATATGAACTCGTTTTTCATTGTCAATAATATATACTGAAGCATCCTCATATTTCTCCCTCACCCGATTGTCTAATTCATAAATAATCGGGATTAACTGCGGCACAACTTTTTCTAAATACCGCAGCGGCCATTTCTCCAATGCTTCTGCCAAAATTGTATGGTTTGTATAAGCACAGGTCCTTGAAACAATCCGAATCGCCTCATCGATCGAAATTCCCCGCTCCATTAACAGACGAATCAATTCCGGTATTACCATAGTCGGATGCGTGTCATTAATCTGAATCACTGCATAGTCAGCTAAATCGTGTAAATTGCTGCCTCTTTCTACCGCTTCATCTAAAATCAGCCTTGCGCCGCTGCTCACCATAAAATACTGCTGATAGATTCGAAGAAGATGTCCATTTTCATCACTGTCATCCGGATAAAGAAACAGCGTTAGATTTCTTGCAATATCTTTCTTATCAAAATCAATGCCTTCTCCTTTTACAATCCCTTCTTCTACTGTTTCCAAATCAAATAAATGCAGTTTTATCGTATGATTGTTATATCCGGTAACATCAATATCATACATTCTGGAATTCAATTGAAATCCCCCAAACGAAATTGGGTAGACCTTCTCTGTTTTATTCAGCCAGCTTTCTTTTTCAATCCATGGATTCGGCGTTTCATATTGCAGATTGTTTTTGAAAACCTGCTGAAACAATCCGTAATGATAGTTCAGTCCAATCCCGGCGCCATTTAACCCAAGAGTGGCAATCGAATCCAAAAAACATGCTGCAAGCCGTCCCAGACCTCCGTTTCCCAAGGAAGGTTCCGGCTCTAATGATTCAATTTCCACTAAATCTTTACCGCTTTGTTCCAAAAGTGTCTTTACTTCGTCATAGATACCAAGATTGATTAAATTGTTCGATAATAATTTTCCAATTAAAAATTCAGCAGAAATATAGTAAAGTTTTCTCTTTCCCCTGCTGATTTCTTTTTTCTCTGCCATCCCTTTTGTCATTTCCAGTAAGGCGCTGTACAATTCCTGATTTGTACATTCTTTGATCGATTTTTCATATCTGTCTTTTACAATTTCGGCTAAATTCATGTCTTCCCTCCATATAGTGATAATTATGAGTTGCTATAATAACATGGATATGTTAAAATGACAGCACCAAATCAACATCGCTGGTACAGGCGAGTAAAAATTATAGCATATTTTTACTCCAAATTCAAGCAAAATCAGCGTTTTCAAACACATACAAGTAAAGTGGAGGGGATATTTTTTGGATTCAGATTCTATTTCGCAGCTTATATTCTTAATTCTTCTACTGCTGTTATCTGCATTTTTTTCCTCAGCAGAAACCGCTTTCACGACTGTCAGCCGCATCCGTATGCGTACTTTAGCAGAAAACGGCAGCAAACAGGCCAAGCGGGTTCTCAATATTACAGATAACATGCACAAAATGCTTTCTGCCATCTTAATCGGCAATAACGTCGTCAATATTTCTGCATCTTCCATCGCTACAACCCTTGCAATTAAATTATTCGGCAGCATGGGCGCCGGTATTGCTACCGGAATTTTAACGATTCTTATTTTGATTTTTGGAGAAATCTCACCAAAAACATTTGCAACTATTTATGCAGACCGAATCGCCCTTACGTATTCCGCTGTCATTTATGGGCTAATGTATATTCTGACTCCTGTGATCTTCATAATCAATCAGCTTTCTATTGGATTTCTGCGTCTGCTTCGTGTAGACCCGAACGCCCAAAAAGCGGCTATGACAGAGGAAGAATTTAAAACCATTGTAGATGTCGGCCATGAAACCGGAGTTCTTGAAAATTCTGAACATGAAATGATTAACAATATGTTCGATTTTGGAGATTCTCAGGCAAAAGAAATTATGATTCCAAGAATTGATATGACATTTGTAAAGTCAGACAGTACGTACGATGAGCTGATTGAAATATTCTGTGAAGATAAATTTACCAGGTTTCCTGTGTATGAAGACACTACGGACAACGTTATCGGCATTATCAATATGAAAGATTTATTATTATGTAAAGACAAACAAAACTTTCATATCCATGATTTAATCCGGAAACCTTTCTTTACCTACGAACAAAAAAATATTTCCGAACTCTTTTTAGAAATGCAGAAAAAATCCATCAATCTAGCCATCGTCCTGGATGAATATGGAGTAACTGCCGGAATGATTACTTTAGAAGATTTACTCGAAGAAATCGTAGGTGAAATTCGTGATGAATTTGATGCTGATGAAGAAGACCCTTTGATAAAAATTGGAAAAAATGAATATTATATACAGGGTTCTATGAATTTAGATGATTTATGCGACGAATTAAAACTTCCATTTTCTTCCTCAGATTATGATACCATCGGCGGCTATCTCATCGGCCTTTTCGATCATCTTCCAGAAAAAAATGAAGTAATCACCACAGAAGAAAACATACTGCTGCAGGTAGACCAAATGGATAAAAACCGGATTTCCAGAATCTATCTGAAACTTCCCGAAACTACACAAGAAGAATAACTTTTAAACGGCTGCCGCTATATTGCACATAAGCTGCATTTACCGACAGCCGTTTTTCAATTACTGTATCCGGCAATGTCCAAATTTTTTTAGAAATTCAGACGGATGATTTGCGATTCCATTCTGATTGACATATTCCTGCACTTTTAACACCTCGTCATGCGTAAATTTCCATACTTCCTGTACATGCTCCCAGACGCCGCTGTCTGGCTTTCGCACCTGTTTTATTCCAAATGCTTTTTGAATTGGCGTTACTTTTGTATATTCTTCTCCTGTTTTTTTATTATTCAGCGCTTTTGCTAATTTTTGTGCATATTCTTTTGTCCTCCAAATAGAATTTTCAGCAAGAGTATCCAAATATTCTTCCGATATAAAACGGACTTTCCCAGTCTCACATTCTTCTCCCGTGGTATCAACAAGATAAACCATCACTCTTTTTGTCGTAATATTCCCCGCTTTATCTTCTGCCCGATAAGTCACAGAAAGACTCATTTCATTTTCTGCTCCCTTAAATTCCGAATCTTGATAGTCTAATATCGTAAATGACGTATGATTTTTCGTATCTTTTCCATGTTTTAAGATTCCTTTTGGATTGACATTTGATTCTAATTCTTTATCCGTTGCCATAGCAAGACTCAATAGATATTCTTCTGTCAGAATTCCATTTTGCGCGTCTATAAGCGGAATATATAAGTCGGACGCCTGAATTTGCGGATATTCATCCCAGATGGCGTACACATTAAGATAAGGAATCTTTAATGTATCGTCTTTGAGGAGATTGCCATAATCCGACGACGGCGTTCCATAAGTAATTCCTGCACCCATTTTGCTTTCTGTAATTTCTTTTCCTGATAGAATGAGTTCTGCTCCCTCATATCCTCCGTCTTCCTTCTGATACACAGCATATTTCTTTTGTTCGTCCGCTTCCTTTACCATACTAAAGCCCTGAAAGCTATACGGAACCGTTTCCATATAAGGTTTTCCAGATTCATCTTGCATCTGTCCGCTTGCAATGTCTTTCACTTCCTTTTGAACCGTTTTACAAAAATGATTTGCCCGAAACGTATATTTTTCTGTGAGATCTCCAGTTTCATCTATTCTATTTTCGCCTTCTGACTGCCCATTTCCTATATAAGCCACCCGAAAACTCGTATCCCATTGAGCGTATAAAGTCACATCCTGATCGGCCGTAAAAGTACATGCCGCTTTATCCCTGCTTAACACAATTTCATTCTCATTTTTTATCCGAGGAGTCAGGCTGTATCCTTTGAAACGATAAAAATCGGCTAACTTTCCACCTTCAATTTTCACCTTCCCAAAACCAATTGTAATTGCCTCTCCTTTCGTTTTCCAACGCGAAGCCGGACAGGTAACAGAACTCTCAATTTCTTTGATACCCAATATTTTTTTGTCTTTTTCAGACAAATTTGCATCAAATGACACAGTATTCATATCTTCCCATTTCGCATATACAGTCTGATTGTTCTCAAAATATTGATACGCCCCTTTTCCATTGATAGACCCGATTAAAGAACCATCTTTTTTAACCATCTGATTCCCTTGTCCATTTTGTTTCGTAAAATACCCCAAAAACTTCTGTCTTCGGATACCGCCCGATAAGGAAGTATCTGCTCTGTCTTTCCTTGGAATTTCGATACGATTTTCCTCAAATTTTGTATTCGATTCAAAATCCTTAAAGTATCCGACTGCATAATGTTCGTAAACGGTTTTTGTTCCGGCTTTTTTGTCTGCCCCCTGGTTATCCAGCGTAATTTCATAGAGAATCGGTTCCCACTGTGCATATAATGTTACAATCGCCTGATCTATAAGCGTTAAATTACTGACATTCGTTCCGTCAATCACTTCTCCATCTTTTGATTTACTAAATCCCAAAAAATTATAACCCTTACGATAAAAACCATTTGGCCTCAAATCAAAAACTTTTCCACAATACACCTGCTGGGACGGCATAGAACCGTTTTCCGCCCCATTTCCGTCATAAACGACTGTATACTGTTTCCTAGGAATATAAACAGAATGATATGATGCAAACTCCGGCGCCTGAAATGCTGCCAATATGCCTGTCTGATATTCTTCTGACGGAAGCCTGCTCCATTGTGGAACGATCTCTCCGAAAGCATAATAAGACGCCCCTCTGTCTGTGCCAGTGTGCAAAACGCCATAATTACCATTTACATCCATTTCCCAAAAATGTATTTCCTGAAGATATTTGACATTCCTCTGCCAATACTCTCCGTTTACATCATAGCCTAAACAATTCCTGCTACATTCTTCCCAATATTTTCCCTTTGGCACACCGTTATTATCCATATATTTGACTGCAAAAATATGTGCAAGCCTTGCAACTGGCGTTTGATCCCCTTTTACTTTCCAAGTTTTATTGCATTTATTACAGGTAAATGTTGTTTTTATATGGCAGGAACCTTGTTGGGTACAAGAGGACGGAATATCCGTAATTGTTTCTGAGGTTTTTACATTCTGATGCGTAGACAACGGCAAACGGTAAGTTATTCCTTCTTTTCCGCTCATATCCAAATCTCTGTTGCCAATATCCACTGCAGTTGTAATCGTATCACTGCCGCATTTTCCTCCGGAAGTCCTTCCCGTATCCCCCAAATCCCAAAAACCTCCATGCCATTTTCCAACCTCATTACAGCCTTTTCCATATGCTTCCTGCCTGGCTGCATCTGAAGCCGGCTTTACCTGGTATTTCCAAATATACCAATAATGCTTTTGTACTTTATGCCCGTCTAAAGTTCCCGTATCATTCCAGAGAGAAGAACTGTAATTGATACAGGCATCCTTTGGTTTCTTCACTTTTACTTTTTTTATATTCAAACGCCAGACCGGAAAGCCTAATCCTCCGTCAAACGTGTCTGTATCTTCAACCCCTGATGTACATTCACTAAAATCATATGCAGAAGTTCCGGGCATAAATGTAATACCATATGTTCCACTATTAGATAAATCTGTACTCCTATCCGTAATCCAACAAAAAACTTTCGCTTTATTATGATTGTAGGCAGTATCCAGCTGAATATAGCTTTTATTTTGCTGTCCATAATGAAAAATACGGTATGCCTGTGTTTCATACTCATCTGAAACTCTTTCGCTCATTACAATATCATACAATCTTCCTTCCATCCGAAAAATCTCATTTACGGTATTCTCTTCTGTATATGTATTTTCTGTATACAAAACTTTTTCCGAAAACATTGTATTTTTGGAAAAAAGAAGTTCCTTTTCTTCGTCATTTAACTGCTCTAAAAATGCCCTTCGTTCCAGATTGGTAGCAGTTCCGATATATTGATTGAACGTTTCCACAGAAATTTCCTTCCAGTTGCAGGCCAAAATATCCGGTTTTTTCATCCCTTCCGGAAATTCGAATCCTTCGGATGTTTCAAAAACAAGCAATCCTCTGCCATACAGCTCATCCTCACCTTTCTCACCTAAATCTTTTGCGCTTTGATTTAATGATTCAAGCAATTCTTCATACGAACTGCCCGTCTGGCTGCCTTTTTTTATTGCTGTCACTGCCGATACAATTGCCGCTGATACGGATGTACCTGACGCCTGTACCGATTGACGATTCATTCCAGAAACCTGTATGCTTCCATAAGAACAATAATCTACCCCATGTCCGCGATTGGAATATTCTTCAATTTCCTTCTTTGTATTCACAGCAGATACTACAATGGCTTCCGGCTCGTCTGCCGGAGAAAAATCTTTTACATTCTGCCCCATATTCCCGGCAGATACTACCACAAAAATACCCTCCTGTCTGGCTTCCCGTATCACGGCGGCTATTACTTCTGAACTAGAGGTTTTAAGGGAGTTCATACTTATATTGATAATATCCGCCTGATTTTCTACTGCATAACGGATACCCATATATAATTTCAAAGAAGATGTCCTTCCGTTTGGATCCGTTACTTTTACAGGCATTACATTTACATTCTGCGGAGTATGTTCTAAGATGATATTTGCCATAGCCGTTCCATGTCCATTGACGTCTTGAACGGCGTCAGAACCCGTCAAATCTGTTTCTTTTACTAAACGCTCTTTTCCATAGCTGTTTATATCATAACCGCTGTCAAGCACTGCCACAAGAATCTCTTGTCCGCCAGATACTGTATATAATTTTCTTTTACTAATTTGAGCAGAATCTGCCATACCTTTTGTTTGATTTACCAAAGAATCTTCATAAGGCGTGTCAATTTCTACTGCAAGATTCGGTATCCCCTTAAGATACTCATATGCCCGTTTTGCCTCTTTTTTCGAATCATAATCCAAAATCACCATATCCTCATAGCCTTGAATCACATTTGATGCTCCCATAATATCAAATTCAGCTTCCCCTTTTACCAAAAGCCGATGATTCTGCCATACATTCGGCAAACTTCTTCCAACTCCCTCTTCTTGTGTTACTTCCGCTACTGCTTCCTGAAATTCCGCAAAATCTGACACTTCTATCACAGACGTTTCGGGTACAGGCGTCTTATCCACCGTTTTCTTTCCCTCATTGGCATATCCTATTAACGGCATAAACGCCAGACAGACAAAAATGAACAGCAGATATACGGCATTTTTCTTTCTGAAATTCAACTTCATTCCTCCTCTTACTTTTTATAAACCAATTAATCAAATACAGCCGTCAACTTCGTATTTTCTGACACAAGATATGGCTTGCCGCCGGAAGAAAGTACCGTCTTTCTTCCATTGGCATATGCAGTTTCTAAACTCTGTGCCACTCCAACCCCACCCGTCACAAAACGCCAATGCCGAAATACTGCCCCTTCCTTTTCGGGAGGAACCGGAAGCGAACAAAAAGAATTCTTCTGCAATGTATAAGTTTTATATAATTCATCTTCTACATAAAAACTTACTGTTCGCATTTGCACACTCTCTTCCACGGGTCTGTCAAATATCACTGTCCGCATTTCAGATACGCTTCCTTTATTTCCATCGGGATGTGTATACGTTTCTGTAATTTCTACTGATAAAATACCATGCTCATAATCTGCATCCAAAACAGACACAGTAAGATCTGAAGTACTGTTTGTCTGTATCAACAGAGCCTTTAAAAAATCCGCAATAAAATCTTCATTTTTCTCAATCGTATAATTATGTTCACTCATAACATTTGACAATGTCGAATCTATTGCCTGTGCTAACGCCTTATCTGTTTCCTGTTTCCGCGCCGCCCTTCCAAACAGCGTAAGCATCATCACCAATACAAATACCGCCGTCATGCCACATGCGATTCCAAATGCAATTTTTTTCATATATAACCCTTTCCGCTAATTGCTTGTTACAGGCAATCGGTACTTCCCATACACGGTTTTCTTTTCTGTGTCTGTTGCTTTGACATTTATAGTATAGATTCCCACAGAAGGAAATAAAAACTGATCTGTATTATATTGCATAATATGCTGCTTCCTTTCTTCTTCTGTCTGGTATAATATGCTTTCACCACGGCTGTTTAAAATATCTGTAATTTCTACGGCGACAGAAGTTCCGTCAGCATCTACTGCAGAAAACATTTGGTTTAGATTGATTTCACTCTTTGGAAGCGCTTTTGTATAAGAATAAGTAATCTTCGGCTTACTCCTTGCCGCAAACGCTTTTACAGCAGAAGTGTCGGTATATGCCATAACATCCATATTCGACATACTCTGTCTTGCTTTTGCATAAGCAATCTGAATAAATCCAGTATTTAAACCGCTGCGAATATGAAACGCAATTCCCAAAACAAGTACCGCCGCCGCACAATATAGAATGGTTCTTCCATGCTGCTTCATTAAATTAAACATAATTCCTCCTAACATGCAGCCTCTAAAAAATATGCTGCATACATTCTTAAAATCCCTGCATCTGTATTGCTCAACAAAAGCATAACACTGCCGACTACAAGACACGCTGTAAAAATACCAACTAACAATTCTCCACCCTGGCTTACCGCTTCATTCATATGTATGTTCTCCTTTTCAAAATGCAGTAAACGCACTAAGCGCCACCGACATTACTCCTAAAACTAAAATTGCCAATACCACATACAAAATGGCTTCTCCATAATCTTCAAATAATTCATCATTCATTCTCCAAAAACCTCCTATCTTGCAAATCCTCTTAAACTATTTAATGTTTCCACTCCAAGAAACGGCAGCCGGCTTTTATAAAGCACTGTCACATATGCCGCCACAACGCCTTCCGTATGAACCGCCAAACTGTTTTTCGTATAGGTCGTATGGGAACCATCTTTTAAAGATACGTCAATAAGCACCTCGTACTTATTTTTTGTCCCGGTCAATATACAAGAATTCAGCACTTTCGGAGAAAAATCACTGTTTTGGAGTTCTCTCAACACATCCTGCTGGTAATTCGTGGCCTGATTTACCTCTGTCTGGTATTGAATCATACCAACTCCTAAAAAAACGATTAGTATAAAGAAAAAGATTCCCATAAAAGATTTTATAATTACAGACATTGCTATCCATCCCTCCTGCTCTTTTAAGCCAATTCAAGCGTCATAAACGCAATTGTCACTAAAGTCATATCTACTAGTAATTTCCCGCCGCCAATTAACGACGGAAATAAAAACTGCCAGTACAACGCCGCTAAACGGTTTTGGTTCGCTGTATTTTCACTTTGGGAAAGCAAAGCCGCATTTTTGGATAGTATCTCATCAATCTGCATCCCTGCATTTCCTCCGCGTCCAGAAGAAATCGAATAAAGCATTCCCATAGCAGACTGAATTTCCATGATTCCAAATTCTTTCATAAAATTCATATACGGTTCATTACTTTCTGGCGCATCCATAATTTGTTCCTGCATTTCTTTTAAACTTTCCGTTAATATTCCCGGAGCCTCTGACGCCGATTTTGCAATCGCTGCATTGACATTATCTGAAATCTGAAGCAACAGAGAAATTTCCATCAGCCATTGTGGAAACGCTTTGGTAATTTCTTCGCCGCACCGTTTCTTTGCCAGTTTATAACCGATATTATGCTGATTTAACATAAAAAACCCAATCAATATACAAGCCGCCGCCAAATACTTCCATTTTAAAACCAAACAAAAAGCTCCTAAACAAAATGAAACGCCGCCATAACACAAGCTTTTTCTTTTTTCTCTGGCGAAATCATAGTTTTTCACCTTTCGATAAAGCGCGGCCTGTTCTTCATTTGTCAGGGAAGATTCATTGCGAAGCCAGTTGACCGCCGCCATACCATCCGCCTTGATATACGTCCGCATAGATACCAGTATCATAATCACTGTTCCGATTTTATAAACTTTTGAAGTCATAATATCTACCATTGGTGCAAACTTTGTAATCATCACTGGAGTAAATAAACAAACCGCACAAACTAATAGAAGCGCTATATTTACCATTTTCTGCCTGTTTTTGCACTCTTTTTGAAACTTACATGTCTCTGTTTCCCAAATTGCCCTGCTCGACAAAAGAATTTTAATGGACGACTCATAATCTCCGCCAATTTTTTCCGTTTTCAGCATAAGGGCATGTACATCTTTTATACGCTGGCATTGGTACTTTTGTTCTATCAATTGAAGGGCGCTGTCTAAAGAATTTTCCTCCGAATACTCATACATAATATATCTGACTGCTTCCTGTAAAATCTTTCGCATAGGAGAATCTTTCGAAATGATTTTTTCTGCGTCCTGCAGCGCGGTAATGACTTTTGGCGTCTTTTTAAAAGAATATAACACCTGTTCCATATATAGATTGACGTCAGAAAAACGCTTTTGCTCGTACATATTCTTATAACTGTTAATAATAACGCGCGGCATCAAAGCCATCCCACAAATTGCGACAACCCCGATTTCCGGTAAATCCAGTTTAAAAACGACGCCTCCTGCGATAGAGCAGACCGTCACAACAAGATAAACCAAAATAGTATTTTGAATACGGTACGTATAACCATACGTTTCAATAGCCGCGGAAACATTTTTCGGATTTAGATAATACAAAAACGATTTTTTGCTTTTCATATCTTCCCCTCCTGAAATTCAAAATGAAACGGCTCAAAAATTCCCGCCCTTTCCATTTTCTTTCGAATCGAATCCGGAAGACTGTCCGTCTGCACAGCTCCTTCGTCTAATAAAAGACTGGTGTGATTTTCTTCATTTTCGCGGTAAAAAAAGCATAACTGGTCGATATAACGCCTGCTTTTCCCATCCGGCATTTCTTTGATACGCAGCAAAATTCCAACGTCAATAAAATCATAAATATCATTGACCATCCGGTCTGCATCCATTGTATTTTGTATCATATTCATAAACCGGTCTGGTATTTTAAGCACATTATCCGTATGAATCGTCGTAATTCCCTTCACTCCGGTAGAAAAACATTCCAAAAGAGATTTTGCTTCTTTTGATCGTGCCTCTGAAAGCATAATCCAGGAAGGATTCAGCCGAAGGCAAGTTTTAATAGCGTTGGTATAATTCATAGTTGTGAAACTGCCTCGTTCATTTCCATCCGACTTATCCTTTTTTACCTTAATTGCAATACAATCATTGCCGGGGTAAAGTTTTGCATAATGCCATTCCGGATTATCCTCTATGGTAATTACCTTATCCTGCGGCCGGATATACCCCGATAAAAACTTTGCAAACTCTGTTTTCCCAACTCCAGTGTCGCCGCAGATGACGAAATTCATCTTTGTACGGATACAATTAATCAGCAATGCTAAGATTTTTTTGCTGCAATACTCTTGCCGTATCAGAGTTTGCGCACGATACCGCGGGACGGCGGGCGCCTTTCGAATACAAAAGGCACGCCCTGTACTAGTTACGGATTCATGTACTGCTGTAATACGAAGTTCTTCCGACTCTGCTTCTAAAATCGGATTTGCCGGATTAAACTGCTGTTCCACCGCCATACTGACTTTATTAATAAATACTTCTAAAAATCGATCTGTTACAACATATGTATCTACCTTTGTCTTAACTTTATGTATATCCGTCAGCCATAAATCGGTACCGTTATAATCGACGTCCGTAATACTCTCATCCTTTACAAACGGCCACAAAGGACCAAAACTTGTTTCATCCAGCAAAAGCAATTTATTTTCAATGTTTTCCATGAATTCCTCCGCTAGTTCTATGTTGGCAGCACACCGCCTGCACTTTTGTAAAAGTTATTGATTAAATCAGAAAAAGCTTTGTATACAATACTGCTTTCACTGTTTCCAATCACAAGCTTAATAATTGCAATTACTGCAATAATTGCCAAAACTGTAATAATTGTTGAACCATATTGTTTAAATATTTCATCCATGATAGTTATCTCCTTTTCTATTTACATAAGTTATCATTGTATTTATGACGTGATTTAAGTTTATACAAAAATCAAAATCCTCATAGCTTGCCGCGCCAATACTAGAGCAGTTTAAATAATCAAACACCCTATGATTCTCATACGCCTTTGAAAACCTTGGATTATACGGAATCATACAAATTCTGTTCTCTGAAATCCGGTATTGTTTCGCAAGCTGTTTTAATTGATTTGAATTGTTTGGAATATATTTTCCGATTAGAAAAACGACGTTCTTTCGAACAAGTGAATGTCTGAGATAGACATGCGCCAATTCCTGAAAGGAATAGGATAAATTGATTACCAGAAGATCGCAGGATTTCATCACCTGTTCTGCGCAGACACTTCTGCTGCAGTCTGTGAAACGCATTGTTTCTTTCAATCTGGCATCTGTTTTCATATTTTCATAAGAAACCGGAAGCTGTAAATACTGCGTAATACCCGCCGCTACCGCCGACATATTCGCACTTGTGCCAATCTGCCGCACAGAACCATAAAATGCTATATGCAATTACACTCCTCCTATTTCATAAAACGGGATTTATAGATAGAACTATCTAAATTGATAAAAAGATTTAAAAGATGGATTTACTATACACCTTATAAGCAGGTTTGTAAAGGCGTTTTAGAAAAAATTTAGAAAAAGCCGCTGCAAAATCTCTTTGCAGCAGCTTCATATATATGTCATTCATGCCTAAGCGCATCAATCGGATCCAAATTCGCAGCCTTATAAGAAGGCAGCATTCCAAAAACAATTCCAATCACCATCGAAAACAATACCGAGCCGATTGCAGCCGGTACGTTAATCGCAACCGGCATCTCGCTTACTCTTGAGATAACCTCCGCCAGCACAATTCCTGATATAACGCCAATGATTCCTCCCATGCTTGTAAGCACTGCGGCTTCAGTCAAAAACTGCCCTAAAATATTGGATTTCCTTGCGCCAATTGCTTTTTTCAATCCTATTTCCTGCGTACGCTCCGTCACTGACACCAGCATAATATTCATAACGCCGATACCGCCGACAATCAATGAAATTCCGGCAATCCAAATCAGCATACTATTCGTAGATTTACTCAAATCCTGGATTTTCTTTGCCTGTTCCAATAAATTTTCTGCTTTATAGCGAATCGTATCATCATCTGTACTCAGATACCCATTTAAAATGTTGGCCCCCTCTTTTCCTACATCCGTCATATTATCTGTGGAATCCACCTTAATAATTAAATTCTGCGGTTCGTCAAACTGATAAATAATCGGCCATGTCGTATCCGGGACATATACTTTTCCAGTAGAGTTTTGTGCATACGTATAATAATCGTCTATGCTGTTTATGACAGGTTCAAACTCTTTTGACTTTGTTACAATTCCAATTACCGTATAAGGTTCTTTTTTTATCTCAATCGTCTTGCCAAGCGGTTCTTCTCCCTGAAACAATACATCGGCAGAATCTTTATCGAGCAGAGCAACTTTACGAAATTTGGAATAATCCTCTGAGGTAAAACCACGTCCTTTTTGAATGATGAAATTACAGGTATTCATATAATTTTCATCTGCCCCAATCACATATCCTCCAGACAAAACCGTGTTCAAATAATATACGCCGCCATAATCCTGTCTGGACAAATAAAGAGAAGCATTTTCAACATGTTCAATTTCTTTAATATTATTTAATACACTTTGGGAAATCACTGGAACTCCGTCCGGAACGCCTTCGTATCCCATTTCGTATTCCCAGTCACCCTGATTTAATGCAATCTTTACGGTATTATCTCCTGATCCAATTAAATTTTCTTTAATCTGTTCATTTGTTCCTTGAATAGTGGAAACAATCGCAATAATTGCAGCAATTCCAATAATAATACCAAGCATCGTCAAAAAAGAACGCATCTTATGCGACCAGATACCTTTAAATGACAATCGAATATTCTCTAACATATATGCCCCCTCTATTCATCTGAATCCACCACTTTTACGCCTTCTTTTGCCGTTTTGCCATAAGGAAAAGCGATACGGTCTGATTCACTTAAACCAGATTTAATTTCAATAGAAGATCCATACACAGTCCTTCCGGTTAAAACATACTGCTTCACTAAACGATTATCTTTTCCCGCTTTTAATACATAACTTTGTCCATTTTCCTGTCTGACATATGCTTTTTCAATATACAAGGCATCCGTTTCTTCCTGCACATCAGCAGTAGACATCCTCAATTCCAAGTTATCGCCGTTTGTCAGCCCTTCAGACTCTTCTACATACGCCAAAAAAGTATAATAGGAAACATTCGGATTTCCCTCGCCATAATATCCGCCTCTGTTCTCTATGGGATACTCCGATATTTCAGTAATCACTGCAGTATATGTCTGTCCATTTCCCCAAGAATCTGCTGTAATCTGCTGTCCAATTTCAATCTGATCTAACAAAAGCTCACTGATTTCACCACGAATATACATTCCCATCGAACCTGCGACTTCCAAAAATGGCGAACCGTCTATCGGCGGGTCTTCTGGATCTTCTACTGTCCTTACTACCCCGTTGATGCTGGCAAGAACGGTTGCTTTTTCCTCATCTTTTTTTAACTTCTCAATATCCAGTTCCGCTTTTTTTTGACTTATCTCAAGTTCTTTTAATTCGCTTTCTTTTTCTGCAATTTCTTTTTTCAACTCTTCTGCTGTATAAGTTTCTTCTGTTGATTCTGTTTCGGATTCACTTTCTGTTTCCGTTTCTTCAACCTCTTCTTCGGTATCTAACTCCTCGTCTATTTCCTCATGGGTAGACACCAGCCATTTTGAATCTGTATTTACTGTCCTTTGTTCCGCCCCATTGAACGTCCAACAGCTAATCAATGTTCCTTCCGTCGTACTGTTGCCGCTCCAGATTTCAAATGCCGCCGTCTCTTCTTTACTGACCAAACGGTTTAAATAATCTCCCGTCACATAACATTCTGGTGTACATAAAAAACGGTACGGTTTGTCCACTGTCCCTTTTCCTTTATATGGTTTTGCAGTAGCATCAATATAATTGTAGGCTTTTCCATCTTTTTTCTGCACCTGTACAATCACAACAGAATCATTCTTCTTTTTTGTCGTCTGGCTGCTTTGAGGCGGCTTAGGCGTATTCGTAGTCTTTTTTTCCGGCGTCGGCGTAATTTTCTTTAAACGTTCAATTTCCCGTTTTGCAAGTGTAATATCATTATTGATACCCTGAAGTTCTAACTCCGCCATATCCATCTGAAGCGCAATATCCGTCGTATCATAAACAAGCAGAGGATCTCCAATTTTTACTTCATCCCCTTCTGCCACCTTCACTTCCACAACTGTTTTTTCTTCTGTATAAACAGACTGTGAAGAATCATCCGATACATAACCGGAACTTGTCATATCATCACCAAAAAATCCGACATTCAAGTTCGCAACAGAAACCACTTCTATCTCTGTATTTTCCTGCTGGTACTGCTGATACGCATAAATACCCCCTGCTGCTGATCCGCCAAGTATCAGCAAAACAAGCAGAAAAATAAATAATTTTTTAAATTTCTTCATACCCGGCCTATTCACCTGCCTCCTCTGAAATTTCACCGTCAATAATATTATAAACACGCTTTGCATGAAGCGCTATATTTTTATCATGGGTAATCATAACAATTGTAACGCCCTCTTCATTCAATCTTTGAAACAATTCCATAATCTGTATCCCTGATTTTGAATCTAAGGCGCCCGTAGGCTCGTCTGCCAAAAGAAGTTTCGGATGGTTTACCATTGCGCGTGCAATCGCAACACGCTGTTTCTGTCCACCGGAAAGCTGCGTAGGCATAAATGTCGCACGTTCCTCTAATCCAACTCTCGCCAATGCCCTAAGAGCGCGTTCTTTTCTTTCTTTCTTCTTAATACCCGCGTAACTCAAAGGAAGCGACACATTTTCCAATGCAGTTTCCCTTGGCATCAAATGAAAACTCTGAAATACAAAACCAATGCTGTTTAAACGCAGACTTGATAATTCTTTGTCTTTTAAAGAAGATACGTCTGTACCCGCCAGAAAAAATTCTCCCGAAGTCGGACGGTCTAAGCAGCCAATAATATTCATAAGCGTTGTCTTACCAGAACCGGAAGGCCCCATAATTGCTACATATTCGCCTTCGTCTACCTGTAAAGAAACATCCTTTAACACTGGTACAACCAACTTATCTGGATTATATTCTTTAAAAATATGATTTAACTCCAATATCATTCAGGCACCCCCATATCCAAAAGAGAGTCGTCTTTGTCCGCACCTTCATTCATTAAACTATCCAACGCAGAATTATCGTTTGTTATCATATCTTCATCTGAACCGTCGCTCTCATAATCTCCTTCATCATAATCATCATCCATATCATAATCACTATCCATATTATAATCGTCATCCATATAACCTTCTTCAGGGAGCATATCCATTTCTGAACCTTCAATCATCGTTTCTGTTCCCATTTCCTGATTATATAAACCGGAGGAATAGTCCACTTCGTCCATATCCGTTACCGTACGGACTCCCTCATAAAGTCCTTCCATTGGCCATGCGATTAAATCATCTTCAGTCAAACCGGATAAAATTTCATATTCATCCAGCATTGCATCGTACTCGCCCAGCTCTACCATTCGTTTTTCCAGCCTACCATTGCCATCGTCTGCCCATACATATGCAGAAGAGGCTCCTTCTGTAAGCTCTGTACTTCCTTCCAACTCGGTTGATTCCGTAAAATCGAATAAATCTGAAGAATCCATATATTCCGTAGCATCCAAAAACTCCGTAGAATTCATCCAATCATCTGATTCCGGAAGTAAATCCATTCCATTTTCCTGTCCTTCTCTGACAATATAACTGCTAAACAGCCAGATTCCCTCTTTTTCCTCCATCTGTCCTTCATCCAATTCAATTAATACATGCTGCCCAAGCATAAGTCCCTCTGCACTATCAAGCGCAACATAAAAAGGATATTTACTGGAAGATGAAGCGCTGCTGTCTGAGTCGGACTCATAGTATTCGTCTTCTGAAGAACTTGAGGCTTCTCCTGTGTCAATCGTATCAATCGTTCCGCTCCATGTAATCTCTTCATCTACTCTAGAACGAATAATCACTTGTGAACCAACTGAAATCATACCGATATTCTGTTCATTCACCATTCCCTGAATACGATATTCCCCCGTTGAAAGAATCGTCATAAATGCAGAGGAAGAAGTTTCTCCCATTTCTGAATTCTCTCCATTGTTTATTGTTTTGACCACCCCGGAAGCAGTACTGACTACCTCGGAATTATCCACACGTTTCTGAAGTTTGTCTATTTCTAACTGTTTGCTGGATTTTTCAAATTCTGCTTTTTTAATATTTGTCTCAATCGTTTGAATCTGGGTTGTGTATTCGAATTTATTCGCTTCTGCAGCTGCCTGTCTTTCTTTTTCCAGTTCCCGAATCTGGTTTCTAAAGTTGTTAATTTCAATATCCTGATTGTCCAGCTCTAACTTTTCCTGTTCCAATTCAATTTTTGCATCTTCTGTATCATAATTAAAAAGAGGCGTGCCTTCTTCCACAGTATCGCCTACCTGCACATAAACTTCGCCAATCGTACGATCGGAATCCGCTTTCACTTCTACTGTCTTCTGCGGCTGCACTACGCCGGAATAACGGTTTTGAATTCCCGTAGCCCCTCCCATAATCACAGAAACTTTTTCAACATAAACCCGGTCGTTACTGTCTTTCCCATCATTATCGAAGTAATACCAAATCCCTATCGCAGCTACTGCTGCAATTAAAATTACAAACAAAATCACTCCTGCTTTTTTCTTACCCATTCTATCCTCCTGTAAATCCCTAAAAGATTCTGCTTATCCCAAATGAAAAAACGGTTACGAATGACACAATATCCGTAACCATCTTATCACCATCTCTTTATAAAAACAATTAAATTTTCCTTAAAAATATAATTTCCACTTATCTCAATGGGTATTTTTCTGTCAAGTTCTTTACAATTGCCTTTGCTTCGTCTGCTTTTGCTTCTCCCTCTTTAATCATCATAGCAATCGCCTCGGCTATCTGATCCATATCCTCTAATCCAAGTCCTCTTGACGTAACGGCAGGCGTTCCGATACGGATACCGCTTGTTACAAACGGAGATTTCGGATCATTTGGAATTGTATTTTTATTACAGGTAATATTTACAGTATCCAAAAGTTTTTCTACTGCTTTTCCAGTCAAATCATACGGCGTCAGGTCAACTAACATCAAGTGGTTGTCTGTGCCGCCGGATACGATTTTAATACCGCGCTCTTTCAACCCTTTGCACAATGCCTGCGCATTTGCCGCTACATTCTTCTGATATTCCTTAAATTCCGGCTGAAGCGCCTCTTTGAAACAAACTGCTTTTGCTGCAATCACGTGCATTAACGGCCCGCCCTGGATTCCCGGGAAAATCGCCTTATTAAAATTGTATTTCTCCGCAGCTTCTTTATTGCATAAAATCATCCCGCCTCTGGGGCCTCTGAGCGTTTTATGCGTCGTCGTCGTAACTACGTCCGCATAAGGAATCGGGCTTTCATGTACGCCTGCCGCCACAAGTCCGGCAATATGCGCCATATCCACCATCAAAACTGCTCCGCAGGCGTCTGCAATTTCACGAAATTTTTTAAAATCAATGGCTCTTGCATATGCGCTTGCGCCGGCAATAATCATCTTCGGCCTGCAGTCCATTGCAATTTCCATAACTTTTTCATAATCGATAAATCCGTCGTCATTTACACCATACGGTACAATATGAAAATATGTTCCGGAGAAATTCACAGGGCTTCCATGCGTCAAATGTCCGCCATGATCTAAATTCATCCCCATTACGGTATCGCCCGGCTTTAAAATCGCAAACTGAACCGCCATATTCGCCTGGGCGCCGGAATGTGGCTGTACATTTACGTAATCGCAGCCAAACAACTCTTTCGCACGCTCCCTTGCAAGCTCCTCCACAACGTCTACACATTCGCATCCGCCATAATAACGCTTCGCGGGATACCCTTCCGCATATTTATTTGTCATCACGCTTCCCATTGCAGACATAACCGCCGGGCTTACCCAGTTTTCCGATGCAATCAGCTCGATATGGCTGCTCTGCCTGTCAAATTCTGCAGTAATTGCATCTGCCACTTCACGATCCACTGCCTGAATATCTTCTAATGTGTACATATACTTTTCCTCCATATAATGTATTCTAATTCTTACTTGATTTCAATGAGTTATTATAAAGGAAGCGGACAGAGTTTTCAAGATGAAATGTAACTGCCCACGAAAATCAATTGATAAGTTGTCTGGAAATATCTGAAAAATCAATCATAAAATCCTCAAACATGCCAACTTTTACAGAATCTTCAAACGTATAATCTCTGGTATCTTCCAATTCAAAATCATATACTGTAATACGTTTTCTTTCCAAATCTACAATCCAGTATTCACGGACTCCCACTGTACGGTACTTAAATAATTTTATAAAATAATCTATCCTCCTGCTGCTCGGCGACACAACTTCTATCACCCAGTCCGGCGCTCCCATGCAGCCTTTCTCATTGAGTTTTGACAAATCACATATCACACTTATGTCCGGCTCTACGTAGTTTTTCTCATCTTCATCCAAAAAAACAGCGAACGGCGCAGTATAAACCCTGCATGAACCCTGATGGGACCGGATATATTCCTGAATCCGAAAAAAGAGTTCCCCCGTCACCTCCTGATGCTTTCTGGCCGGCGGAGCCATATTGTAAATTTGTCCATCAATCAGCTCCGCACGTTGTCCTTCCGGCATATCATAAATATCACGTATCGTACACTCATGTTCCAATTCCAAAACCGGTTCCATACCTTCTGCTTCCTTTCACACTCTTTTACAATCAATTATAAAAGAAGAAAACAGCGTTTGCAATATTTTACTTGACTTTTTCACCGCTATGGTAAATTTTGCAGAAAGCCGGCTCTTAGCCTCTGCTTTCCCGCATACCAACACCCGGATATAAATCCCCATAACTTACCTTTAACTCACCATACCTCCCACAGTCCCAGACGCCACACACAAGACAAACGTCGTAAGAAGGTGCATAAAATCACCCGGCAGTCCTCTGTACAAGACCATGGAAACTGCAAACAAAATCAAAAAATAAATCATCCCAATTACAAATCCCCACAGGAATTTCTTCGTCCCTGCCCGCTTACCAATCAAAAAACCGCCGGCAAACCCACTGATAATATAAACCACAATCAGCCAGACTTTGCTAAACATCTCCGACAGTTCCATTCGAAACAACGCAAACGCCAGTAATAACAGCAAAACAAATGTAACTGCGTACATGAAAAATAAAATTTTCAAACAATCCTTTACCAATGTTTGTTTTTTTGGTTCTTGTTCTGTTTTCTGCAAAAAAACACCCCCTCTGAAATCACTATATGATGTAAGAGGGGGAGTTATCCCTGTTTTTTATGCTTTTTTAAAGTTCGCAGTTTCCAACAGTCCTTGGGAACGGAATGACGTCGCGGATATTTGAAATACCCGTCAGATACATGACGCAGCGTTCAAATCCAAGGCCAAAACCAGAGTGCCTTGCAGAGCCGTACTTGCGCAAATCCAGATAAAACTTATAATCTTCTTCTTTTAATCCCAATTCATTCATACGCGCCAAAAGTTTGCCGTAATCATCTTCTCTCTGGCTTCCGCCGATAATTTCGCCAATCGCAGGCACTAAGCAGTCGACTGCCGCAACCGTTTTGCCGTCGTCATTCAATTTCATATAAAATGCCTTAATCTCCTTCGGGTAATCCGTTACAAACACAGGCCGTTTAAATACTTCTTCTGTCAAATAACGCTCATGCTCCGTCTGCAGATCAGCGCCCCAGGAAACTTTATATTCAAATTTATCATTGTTTTTCTCTAAAATCGAAACCGCCTCAGTATAAGTCACGCGCGCAAATTCGGAATCCGCCACATGGTTTAAACGCTCCAACAATCCTTTGTCCACAAACTGATTAAAAAACTGCATTTCTTCCGGCGCATGTTCTAAGACATACCGGATAATATACTTTAACATTGCCTCAGCTAAAATCATATCATCATTTAAGTCTGCAAATGCCATTTCCGGTTCAATCATCCAAAATTCCGCGGCATGGCGGGTCGTATTGGAATTTTCAGAACGGAACGTTGGCCCAAATGTATAAATATTTTTAAACGCCATCGCATAGGTTTCCCCATTCAGCTGGCCGCTAACCGTCAGATTCGTCGGCTTTCCAAAAAAATCTTTTGTGTAATCTACGCTTCCATCTGCCGTTTTTGGCACATCATTCATATCTAATGTCGTCACCTGAAACATTTCTCCGGCGCCTTCGCAGTCGCTTCCGGTAATAATCGGCGTATGCACATATACAAAATCACGCTCCTGAAAAAACTTATGAATCGCATAAGCAGTCAGGGAACGCACACGAAATACCGCTTCAAACGTATTCGTCCTTGGACGCAGATGGGAAATCGTACGCAAGTATTCAAACGTATGGCGTTTTTTCTGCAATGGATAATCCGGCGCGGATTCGCCTTCAATCAACACTTCTTCCGCCTGTATTTCAAACGGCTGTTTCGCCTGCGGCGTTGCCACTAACGTTCCTGTTGCAATGACAGCGGCTCCTACATTTAACTTCTCCACTTCTGCAAAATTACTTAATCCATCATGGTAAACAATCTGCAGCGGCTCAAAAAAAGTACCGTCATTGACAACAATAAATCCAAAATTTTTAGAACTGCGAATACTTCTGACCCAGCCTGCCACAGTCACTTTTTGTTCCAAATACTCGTCTTTCCTGCGGTATAAATCTCTGATATTTATAATGTCCATCTTTTTCTCTCCTTCCAAACGCCGAATTATTCCTGTGCAGAATTCTCCGTATCTTCTACTGCTTCACCCTGTGTAAAATTCACTTTGGCCTGTTCAACCACCATGTTGCACGCTTTGTTCACCATATAAATTTTATTAAAATACGCTTCTCCCGCAGCTTTATTAGAACCATAACCTTCATATAAAGCGTCTACGGATTCAAACCTGCCGCTTGAAACAATATTTTGGATGTAAGCATCGTATCCTTCCTGATCAAATTCTATCTTTTCGCGGTTTGCAATCGCTTCAAATACAATCTCCTGATTTAAGTTTTCTTCCATATAAGTTCTGTTCTCTTCGTAAAACTCATCTACCGACATATTATAATTTGTCCTCAGAAAATCTTCCAGTTCCACGCCCTCCGAACAGTACTGCTTTTTAAAAAGCTGCACATATTCCTCCAGCCTTTCATCCAAAAGTCCTTCCGGCAAAGAATTGACTTTACAATTTTCCATCACCTTTTGAATTACAGCAGTGCGAATATCCGAATCTTTTTTTGACTGCATATCCTGATCCAGATAAGAACGGACGCTTTTATAAAATTCATCTACATTTTCCACCTGAAAATTATCTTTTACAAAGGTATCGTCTAGTACGTCTCTTGTTACAGGTTTGACAATTGCATTCACTGTAAATGTAAACACAACCGCCTGTCCTTTTAATTCCTCCGCCTGATAATCCTCTGGGAATGTCACGTTGCAGTCTACGGTTTCTCCGACTTTAGCGCCAACTAAGCCATCCGTAAATCCTTCGATAAATCCCGTTCCGCCCGTCGCGCTGGAATTATTTGCAACATCAATATACTGATTTTCCGCGCTTCCGCCTTCAAACGGCTCCCCATCCTTCTTGCCGACATAATCCACGTCTACAATATCGTTTTCTCCGACAACTGTTTTCGTCTCGTCCGTCACATACGGCTTTGTATACGCAATCATTTGATCTGCATATTCATTGACAGAATCGTCCGTCACCTGATATTCCGCTTCATTTAAAGAAACATTTACACCAAGATAATCTCCCATTGTCACATAGTCTTCTGCATGATACTCAATACCGGCTGCCGCTGTTGTATTTGATTCCGTTCCAGACTCTGGCAGCGTTTCCGTGTCTGTATTCGAATTATCATCAGATTTTCCGCATCCGGCCGCCAGAAATATCATACACACTGTTAATAATGCAATCGTCTTTTTCTTCATTTTCTACCTCTCATATCTGTGAATATTTAAACAATAACTCTACCATACCACAACTTTATAGAAAAAAAAAGGTTTTATTGCTTTTTCATCCAATTAATGTTACAATCTGTTCGATAAGGTACGATATGATAAGGAGGGTTTTGATTGTGTCAAAAGTAACAATTATTCTATTAGTCCTGCTTGCGCTATTAATCATCGGGGCGATTGCTTTATATTTTCTCGGAAAGCGCCTGCAGAAAAAACAAGAAGAACAGCAGTCTCAAATTGCTGCAGCTTCGCGGTCTGTCTCTATGCTAATTATTGATAAAAAGAAAATGAAACTAAAAGACGCTGGGTTTCCGCCAGCCGTTTTGGAACAAACGCCAAAGATGATGCGCCGTTCCAAACTGCCAATCGTCAAGGCGAAACTCGGTCCTAAAATCACAACTTTAATCTGTGACGCTGAAATCTTTGATTCCATTCCAGTCAAAAAAGAAGTCAAAGCAACCGTCAGCGGATTATATATCACCTCTGTCCGCGGCCTTCACGGCCCAATTGCCAAAAAAGAACCGGTCAAAAAAGGCTTCCGCGCCAAATTAAAACGAAAATACAACGAGTTAAACGGCAAACTCAAAGAAAGCAAATAAAAACTTTATGATACACGAAAAGACGGACAATTTCCATATAAGAAAACTGTCCGTCTTTTCTATTCAAACAAGTATTAAATTCGAAATTGGCTTCCCTCTTTTTTCGATTGAATCGCCATTTTTATCTTGCAGTCCGCCAAATGCTCATAATTTAATTCCAAATCATAATCCACCGCTACCGATATATCATGTTCTTCTTCTACAATCCGAATATCTTTTGCATTAATTCCAAGTATCATGCTTCCAAACGGCGTCTGATAACAGGTCACATTCTTTTTATTTTTCTCAAATACCATATGTACGTTCATCAAGCCGCGCTTGGTAATATCAACGCAATCCTCCTGCAGCTTAATAATATTTTTCGTGGTACCGTCATAACCTTCCACTATTTCGTCATAAATCACATAATGCTTGTCATTCTTCTTATAATAATCTCCCGCTGTAATCACCTCAACCGGTTCCGAACTGCCTTCCTGCTTTGCAATCTGTATTCCTCTAACCGAAACCAACACATCTTTTGTCATTTTCCCTATCCCCTTTAAAATTAAAATATCTTAATTATCATAACATATCCCCCACTACGATTCAAGTGTACAAAAATCCCAATCAGGTACGTCTCCTATTCTTCTTTTGCAGTAAACCGATACCCTACTCCATGCACCGTTTCAATCCATTCCTTTTTTCCAGATTCTGCCGCCAGTTTTTTCCGAATCTGTTTTACATAATTATCCACATTTCTGTCATATCCTTCATAATTATCTGGAAACACCCCTTCTAGCAGTTCGTTTCTGGAAAACGCTTTTCCCGGATATGACATTAAAAAAGAAAGAATCCGGTATTCATTCGGCGTAAAATGTATCTGTTCCTGTAATTTCTGTAATTCCCCTGTTTGCGAACGCTCTTTCTTTAATATCCGAAGGATTCTCGCACAGGCAATCTTAGGACTGACAGGATAAATCATATAATCCTCTGCTCCTTCCCGAAAAGCCTCTAAAATTTTTTCCTCTCTTTTCTCTTTCGATACAACAAGGAAAGGAACCTTTGACAAGATTCCTTTCCTCTCTTCTTCTATTGGAAAATTTGTAATTATCAGTCTTATATCTTCCGAAACCGCTTCACACAAATCAACACCATTTGATTCCAGCAGCCTTTGCAGCTTTTTTACCCATACACGTTCTTGTCCATAAACTAAAACTTTCATTGAAAACACCTGCCGTTTCACTCTATCAGCAGTATTTCCGTTTTCATTTTCTTTTATACAATTCTGCGTACGGACAAAATTGGACGGTAAGAAGCGTTGGATACTTTAATACCTGTTCTTGCACTGCTTGCATGGACAATCTGCCCATTCCCAATATAAATTCCAATATGTCCCGAATAAGAAACTAAATCGCCTGCAACGGCATTGCCGATTCCGCCGACATTCGTTCCACACTGTCCCTGTTCTCCAGAAGTTCTTGGAAGCGAAATTCCAAAATGTTGGTATACGCTCATTACAAAACCGGAACAATCCGCTCCATTTGTCAGGCTTGTACCACCATAAACATAAGGATTTCCTACAAACTGAAGTGCATAATCTGCAATCTTTCGGCCTAATCCCGAAGAAGCCTGCGGTTTTTGCGCTTCTGCCTGACCGCCTGACGGCTTTTGCCCCGCCGCACTGCCTGCCGGTGCAGATGCACTTTTTGTATTCCTTGAAGCCTCTGCCTGATAAGCATTTTGGCGCGCCTGCTCTGCTTCTGCTGCTTCTGCCGCTGCACGTGCCGCCTCTTCTGCCAAACGGCGCTCTTCCTCTTCTTTTGATTCTGCTTCCTGATAAACAGTATAAACTTCTACATAATCAGCAGATACATAGCCTGCGGTTTCTCCTGCAGTTACCCTGACCCAGCCTTCGGTCTCCTCTTCTACTGGAAGAACTTCTTCCTGCGGCAAAAGATTTAGTGTCTCAGATTCTGTCGTAGCCTCTTCACGAAGACGCAGTGTAACAGCCTCTACTTTTGCAAGGCGCTCTCCAACTTCTTCTGCTTTTGCAGCTCCTTCTTCTCCGCGAAGCGCGTATTCTGCTTTGATATAACCTTCTACATTTCCAGAAGTGATTTTTAACCACTCGCCTGCTTCCTCAATAATTTCCCCTACGGAATTATTGTGAAGTTTTCCTATAATTTCCCCTTCCATTCCCGGAAAATTTCGAACATTAATATAAGAATCTACCTGTGCGACTGCAAGCTCTTTGTTTTCTTCTTCCTGTAAAAGTTCTCCTGATTGTTCAGCTGTATGAAGCTTTTCCACTTCCTGTTCTGCTGCGCTAAACGCTGCGTCAATTGCTGCCGTAGCCACTCCGGTATGTATATCGTCTATATTTTTTTCAAGCTCCTGTTGATTCTTTTCATGTGCCTCTACATTCGTAGTTTTTGCTGCTGCAAACAATGCAGTCGCAATACATAATAATGCTAATTTTCTATTTCTTTGTTTCATGTGCATATGCTCCTTCCTGAATATGTTACAATCTTATTACAGAATTGTGACAAAAATATATGGATTCAGATGGAACATTTTGGAGACTTCTGCACATTTTTAAAAAAGCAAAAAATCCTACAACATTTTTGAGCGTTTTAAAATTAACAAAACAAGAGCGCAGATTAACGTTATAATCCCGCAGATAATTGTAAATCCATGCGGCGTTGTCGACAGCGGCATCCATTTTCCGCTGACATTCATGCCATAAATACCGGATATAATTGTCGGAATTGCCATTACCAAAGTAATGGAGGCTAACAGTTTCATGGTATTATTCAAACGGTTATTTATAATAGTAGAAACCAATTCTCTCGCACCATGAATAATATCCCGATAAATATTCGTCATTTCGATTGCCTGACGGTTTTCTACAATAACATCATCCAATAATTCTTTATCTTCCGGATACTGTTGTATCCGTTCATAACGTGTCAAGCGATCCAGCACTACTTTATTTGCACTTAAAGAGGTGGCAAAATAGACAAGGTTGGTCTCTAATTCATGCAGATTAATCAAGTCCTTATCTTCCGTCGTCTCTGTTCCCACCCTGGTTTCTATTTCACTGCGCTTTTTATCGATCACACGGAGCAATGCCTGATACAGGTTTGTCGTACGCAATAAAATCTGATATACAAAACGCATTTTCTTTTTTGTACTAAATCCACGCATACGGTTATTGGCAAAGGAACTTAAAATTGCCGTATCCTCGCTGCACACCGTAATAATGGCATCCTGTATTAAAAGAATACCCAGCGGGATTGTCGTATAAGCCCGCTGCTCATTGCGAATTTCCTCAAAAGGAATATCTACCAGGATTAAGGTATAGCCATCCTCCATCTGCACACGAGAACTTTCCTCTTCATCAAGCGCAGCTCTTAAATCCGCAATATCTATTTGATAATACTCTGCAACCTCTGTCAGTTCATCCATATTCGGCGAAATCAAATTTATCCAGATATCCGGCTCAAATGTCTCCTTTTGAGAAAGAATTCCATTATCTGTCTTATATATCGTCTTCATATCCCGCCTCCATTCTAAACATACGCTGCCAAGTGTTCTTATCATTATACCACATCAAAATGAAAATGGATATATGGGGAATTGAATATTTTTCAATTTCCTTTTTTTGAAAAAAATGCTACAATACAAAAAAACAATGAATCTGGAGGAATAGTTATGAAAATAAATGAGTCTGCTGAAAATTATTTAGAAACGATTCTTATTTTAAGTAAGCGTCTTCCTGTCGTACGCTCTGTGGATATTGCTGTGGAATTGGATTTTAAAAAATCCAGTGTCAGCGTTGCGATGAAAAATCTGCGTGAAAACGGATATATTATCGTAAGTGACGCTGGATTTATTACCCTGACAGAAAAAGGATATGAAGTTGCAGATATGATTTATGAACGCCATACGTTCCTCTCCGGATGGCTGACAGCTCTTGGTATTGATGAGAATATGGCAGCCAAAGACGCCTGCCGTATGGAACACGTCATTAGTCCGGAGAGTTTTGCCGCTATTAAAAATTATGTAACAAAGCATGGCCCAGCTTAAGAAGCTATTATTTTCCTAAAGAAGATTTTTTAGGTACCTGTGTCTTTTCTTCATAACAGGCAAATGCGTCATTGACTAACTTCTTATCCGGCTTTGGCGTAAAGAGACTGATTATCGGCACAATCAAAAGCCCGGCAAGCATCGCCGCTGCACCGCAGTTAATCGGGGACTGTATGATTTGCGGAAAAGACGGACGCCAAAAAATATTAGCAACCATCAGCACCGACCCGAAAATAAAACATACCCAGCAGGAAGCTTTTGTCACCCACTTTGAATACAGGGCATACATAAACGGAGCAAGAAAAGCTCCGGCAAGCGCACCCCATGACACACCCATCAGCTGTGCAATAAATGTTACAGAACTCTTATATTGAATAAGCGCCAGCACAGAAGAAATAATAATAAAAACAACTACTAAAATACGGATTGTAAGCACCTGCTTTTTTTCACTCATTTTTTGAAAAAACAACTCTTTCAAAAAATCAATCGTCAAAGTAGAGCTTGACGCCATCACTAAAGACGACAACGTAGACATAGAAGCAGAAAGCACGAGAATCACCACAAGAGAAATCAGCATAGGCGATAACCCTGAAAGCATAGTTGGAATAATGGAATCATACCCATTCGCTTCTACATCAATCTGAGCAGAAAATAATCTTCCAAATCCACCCAGAAAATAACATCCGCCTGATACCACTAAGGCAAATAACGTAGAAATTATTGTTCCTTTCTTAATAGAATCTTCATCCCGGATAGCATAAAATTTCTGAACCATCTGAGGCAGTCCCCATGTACCTAGTGAAGTCAATATCACAACAAACAACAAATTCAGGGGATCTGGTCCGAAAAATGAAGCAAACGTGCCCGGCGTTTTCGTCACAGTTTCATCCGTCACTTTTGCAAGGCCGTCCAAAGCCGCCATAAAGCCGCCCTGACCTTTTAACACGGCTGCAATCACAGCTGCAATTCCTACCAGCATAATGATTCCCTGTATAAAATCATTAATTGCCGTCGCCATATATCCTCCTGCAATTACATAAATAGCAGTCAAAACCGCCATCAATATAATGCAGACAGAATAATCAATATGAAATGCCATTCCAAACAATCTTGAAAGCCCGTTGTACAACGAAGCTGTATATGGAATCAAAAAAATAAAAATAATCACGGAAGCGCCAATTTTTAACGGTTTACTCCCAAATCTCTCTCCAAAAAACTGCGGCATCGTGGCAGAATCCAAATGCTGTGTCATAATACGCGTCCGGCGTCCCAACACAACCCATGCCAATAAAGAACCAATCACTGCATTTCCAATACCCGCCCAAGTAGCAGAAATACCAAATCTCCAGCCAAATTGTCCGGCATATCCTACAAATACAACAGCTGAAAAATATGATGTACCATAAGCAAACGCTGTCAGCCACGGTCCTACGGAACGACCGCCCAATACAAAGCCGTTGACATCTGTCGCATGTTTGCGGCAGTACAAACCGATACCAATTAATACTGCAAAATACACAACCAATAATACTAGTTTCATAATGCCCTCCTATTTCACATTAAAGTTTTACACTTTATAGTGTTAAAGCGATTCTAGCACACTTTAGAGGATAATGCAACTAATTTTTTATTGTTATTACGAAAGCTGCAAAAAAGCGGCAGAAATCATTCTACCGCTCTACTACTTTCTGCATATCATAATACCCAGCTGCTTTTCCACTGATAAACTTTGCAGCTTCCACGGCGCCTTTTCCAAAAACAGCGCGGGAATATGCCGTATGTTTCAGTTCAATTACTTCATCTTTTCCAGCAAAAATCACTTCATGCTCTCCTACAATTGTTCCGCCGCGGACAGAAGAAATACCGATTTCGCTGGATTCTCTTTTTTTACGCTCCGTACTGCGGTCAAATGTATACTCATACGCCCCATTCAACGCATCATTGACTGCGTCTGCAAGCGCAAGCGCCGTTCCGCTCGGCGCATCTAACTTTTGATTATGGTGTTTTTCTACTATTTCTATATCAAAACCGGCAGCAGCCAACACTTTTGCCGCCCTTTGCAGTAATTCAAATAATATATTAATTCCAAGCGACATATTCGCAGATTTTAAAATAGGGATTTTTTCACTCGCCAAATCCATTTTTTTCAACTGTTCATCGCTTAGTCCCGTCGTGCAAAATACCAATGGAAGCTGCTTTTCTACACAATAATCCAAAACAGCATCCGCTGCCTTTGCCGTTGAAAAATCAATCATCACATCTGCTTTTACATCACATTTTGTAATATCTGTAAAAACCGGATACGATAAATTTTGAACCTCTGCAACATCAATCCCGGCAACAATTTTTACCTCTTCCTCTTCTTTGCAGATGTCAGATATCATCTGTCCCATTCTGCCATTACATCCGTGCATTATAATCCGTATCATATTTTCCTCCAAATGTAGATTTATCCTGATGTTTTATAATAAACCGTAGGATTTCATCACTTCCGCTAACTTTGCCGCAGTTTTTTCTTCCATTTCACAAAGCGGCGCGCGTGCCGGACCTGCGCCCATACCCATCAAATTCAGCGCATGTTTTACTGGAATCGGATTGACTTCGCTAAAAAGCGCGTCTATTAACGGTTCTGCCGCCAATTGAATTTCTGCTGCGCCGGCAATATCTCCCTGTAAAAATTTCATACACATATCATGTACCTGCTTTGGCGCAACATTTGACCACACGGATATCACGCCGACTGCGCCAATTGCCATCAATGGAACTACGATACCGTCTTCACCGGAATACATATCCAGTTTTCCATCTGTCAGATACATCGTTTTCGCAGCCTGCGCTACATTTCCAGTCGCCTCTTTTAAACCTACGATATTTTCAACATTCTGATATAAGTATGCAGCAGTCTCGGGTAAAATATTACATCCAGTACGGCCTGGCACATTGTACATAATAATTGGAAGTTTCACAGAATCTGCAATTTGGGAATAATGCCCAATCAGGCCTTTCTGCGTTGCTTTATTATAATAAGGAGTCACAATCAAAAGTCCGTCTGCACCATCTTCCTCTGCTTCCTTAGAAAGCTGAATTGCTGTGGCTGTACAATTTGAACCAGTTCCTGCTACAACCGGAACTCTGTGCTTTGTAAACTGCACAGCTGCACGAATCACATCTCTATGTTCCTGCATAGTCAACGTCGAACTTTCACCCGTTGTACCAGCAACTACAATACAATCTGTTCCTTCCTGAATCTGAAAGTCAATCAGTTCCTCTAATCGTTCATAATTTACCTCTAGATTATCTTTCATTGGAGTGACAATTGCCACGCCGGCGCCTTTAAATATAGCCATTCTTTTTCCTCCTGGAATTCATAATTCAATAAAACATCTGCATACAAAAAACCGGCTCTTTCTCATAGGGGGCCGGTATAAAAATCTAACATACTTGATAGCTCCCCATCGAAACGATGACAGTCGTATATTTCTTCAACATACGCCCAAGAAAATCCCAACAGGAAACATTTTCTTTCGGCGTTCTCCCCTTTCACTTATCTTCCCCTGCACCTGCTGCATCCAATAAGTTACTGATGAATCACGCAACCTCTATCCAGTCAATATACAATTGCAACTATGATATTGCCGCCCATCAAATGACCAGCAATATCATAATTTAATATAACACTCACCTATCTCTTTGTCAATAGTCAGTCTTCCGGCATCAAATGATAAATTTCATCAATATATGGACGCAGTTCATCATTCAACACCCATCCCGTCAATATTAAATCTGTCTCTTCCACTCTGGCATGAATCAAATGTTCTAACTCTTCTGACTCTATCAGTCCATAATCCACCAATCCTAACACTTCATCTAAGATAAGCAGGTCACATTCTCCTGTCGTTAAGACCTTTTTTGCAAAATTAATTCCATTTTTAATATTTCGTGCTTCTTCTAATTGTTCTTCCTTGGAAAGTTCATTAAAATATTCTTCAGATTTCTCAAAACGGAAAATTTTAATCTCCGGTTCCAATCTTTTTAAATATTTCACAGTGTCATCCGTTTTCCCTTTAAAAAACTGAATGATAAATACTGTTTTCCCCTCTGAAGCAGCACGTATTGCCCTTCCAAATGCCGCAGGTGATTTTCCTCTGCCTGCGCCATAATATACCTGTACGCTTCCAGCCGCCATATTAACCTCCCAATCAAATTTATCTTCTGATTACAATTTTCTATTTCCAGATTCTAATAAAATAACATACTCTTCCAAAAAAAGCAAATATTATTCCAAACGCTCTACTTTGCTGACCGAGACTTCATAGGCTACCCGCTTCTCCGTCATATTTTCACCAATTTTTTTCACATATTCCCTGCTCTGGATTCTGCCCCAGATTTCTACATGGCTTCCAACCTCAAAACTAGAAGCAAATCTTGCGTTCCTTCCCCAGCAGATACAGGGTATGTAATCCGATTTTCCATAAGAACGGTTCACAGCAATCAAAAGATCAGCAATTTCCCTTCCCAGCGGCGTTTTCCTGTAAATCGGCTCTTTACAGACAAATCCATCCAAATAAATTTGATTACTTTTATACTCTTCTGATTCCTGTTGGATAAATTCCAACTCCCTGGCAAATACAGAAAGCACAAGCCGGTTCTTTTTTTCCTCGTGTCGGTTATAGGAACGGAATTGTCCCGTCACATAAATAATCTCTCCCTCGTAATTTTGCGTCGTATCTATAATGCGCTCCGACACTAAAATTGGAATCACATCCACAAAATTACTCAAACGGTTTACAGAGACGTCAATCATATAAAATCCTTCCCCATAAACTTCGTGACTATACCGAAAATCAGATACAATCGTTCCTACAATAGATACTTGGTTGTTTTCAAAAATTTTATCTGCCATGAATTTTTCTCCCTTCCTCTGTCCTGGGTTATTCCCATGAACTGTACATTGCGGCATTTCGATTTGTTACTTTAATATATGCAGAGCAGCTGATAAATAGTAACCATTCAGCTATTTTCAATATGACCTCCTTCTCTGCATGGCTTACTGTATATTCATAACATGAACAGAATACAAAAATTCTCTTTTTCTGTCGATAAAAACATGGTTTAAAATGACAAAAATATTGCCGCTCCACCGTTTTTTGTCTATAAAAATTGAATTTTTCTCTTGTATTTTTTCCCTATACATTATATGATAGTAAAAATCATTTTAAGGAGGACTTCTATGCGTCATTTAATGAGTCCGTTAGATTTCTCTGTGGATGAGTTAGACGATCTTCTCACCCTGGCTAACGACATTGAACACTACCCTGAAAAATATGCCCACGCATGCGACGGCAAAAAGCTGGCGACCTGCTTTTACGAACCAAGCACAAGAACACGGCTTAGTTTTGAAGCCGCAATGTTAAATCTTGGCGGTTCTGTTTTAGGTTTTTCAAGCGCCGACAGCAGCTCTGCTGCCAAAGGCGAAAGCGTTTCTGATACGATTCGTGTAATTTCCTGCTATGCAGACATCTGTGCCATCCGCCATCCAAAAGAAGGCGCAGCTCTTGTCGCTTCTTTAAAATCTTTTATTCCGGTAATTAACGCCGGCGACGGCGGTCATCAGCATCCCACACAAACCCTGACGGATTTACTTACGATACGTTCCTTAAAAGGACGTCTTTCTAATCTTACGATTGGACTGTGCGGAGACTTAAAATTCGGCCGTACCGCCCATTCTTTGATTCATGCGCTCATCCGTTATGCAAATGTAAAATTTGTTTTGATTTCTCCTGAAGAACTTAGGATTCCTGATTATATCAGAGAAGATGTACTAATCAAAAACAATGTGCCGTTTACCGAATTAGAACGCTTAGAAGACGCAATACCCTCACTTGATATTTTATATATGACACGCGTCCAAAAAGAACGGTTTTTTAACGAAGAAGACTATGTGCGTATGAAAGATTTTTATATCTTAACAAAGGACAAGCTAAAACTTGCAAAAGAAGATATGCTGATTCTTCATCCGCTCCCGCGTGTCAATGAAATTTCCGTAGAAATTGACGACGACCCAAGGGCCGTATACTTTAAACAGGCACAATACGGCGTGTATGTCCGTATGGCGCTGATTCTGACTCTGTTAAAATGGAGGTAATACGTTTATGTTAAATATTAGTGGAATAAACGAAGGATATGTGTTGGATCATATCAAAGCTGGAAGAAGCATGTCGATTTACAAAGACTTAAAATTAGAACAACTAGATTGTCCGGTAGCCATTATCAAAAACGCAAAGAGCAGTAAAATGGGAAAAAAAGACATGATAAAAGTAGAATGTCCAATCAATGCGCTGGACTTGGATATTTTAGGTTTTATCGACCACAATATCACTGTCAATATTATCCAAAATGATAAAATCGTAGAGAAAAAAGAATTGCATCTTCCAAAACAGATTATAAATGTAATTAAATGTAAAAATCCCCGATGTATTACCTCAATCGAACAGGAACTGGATCATATTTTTATCCTGACTGATAAAGAAAAAGAAATCTACCGCTGCAAATACTGTGAAGAACAACAAAAAAAGAAACATCGTAAATCCTAATATCTTACAATAACCGCCAGGAAACGGCAGTGATAAGGCGCTGCATTTTATGCCTTATCACTCTGCCGTTATTTTTAGAAACATTATTCCGCCTTTAATATCACGACTGTGCGGGGCGGCAGCTTAAGTTTGCTCTCATAGTTAAATTCTGTCAAAAGTCCCATATCTTTTCCATCTTCATACTGCTCAAATGTATTGACACAAACTTTCCAGCGCATATCATTTGGAAGATTTGGAAGCTGCATATCCAAAGGCTCCCAATACGCGTTCATACTATAAAATATTATATCGTCCTTTGTATCCGCTTCATCTCTTCCCGCATACATAACGCCTATCAGCCTGCTGGTATAATCCTCTCTGGCATTCCACGGATACCCATTATGAATACTAATTTCAGGAAAACCGCAAGAAGCCGGTTTTGTAGATTTCCTCATCACTGCATGTTTTCTGCGGAACCAAATCATATACCTGAAAAAATCGTGAATTTCCTGATACTTGGAAAGCCTGTTCCAATCCAGCCATGAAATAATATTGTCCTGACAATACGCATTATTATTACCAAACTGTGTATTACAAAATTCATCGCCGGCATAAAACATTGCCGGCCCTCTGCTGCACATCAATGTTGCAAACGCATTTTTCACCATACGGCGGCGCAAAGCTTCTATTTTAGGATCATCTGTTTCTCCTTCCACACCGCAGTTCCAGCTGTTTCCGTTATTGTCTCCATCCGCATTATTCCAGCCATTTTTCTCATTGTGTTTTGTATTATAAGAATACAAATCATAAAGCGTAAAACCGTCGTGGCAAGTCAAAAAATTCACAGATGCGCCAATTCCCCTGTAAGATGGATCGTACATATCCATAGAACCGGTAATTCTGGTAACGGCAGTCGACGCCATACCCTCATCACCCTTTAAAAACCGCCTTAAATCATCCCGGTACTTTCCATTCCATTCAGACCATCTGCGAAACGCCGGAAAATGGCCTACCTGATACAACCCTCCGGCGTCCCATGCTTCTGCAATCAATTTGACTTTCCCTAAAATAGAATCACATGCAATCTCCTGTAAAATCGGAGGCTCTGCCATAGGCGCCCCATTCTGGTCTCTTGTTAAAATAGATGCCAGGTCAAACCGGAATCCGTCTACGCGGTATTCTGTCACCCAGTAACGCAGACAGTCCATAATAAATCTTCGTGTCATCGGATGATTACAGTTTAAAGCATTTCCACAGCCGCTGAAATTATAATAATATCCGTCCGGAGTCAAAATATAATAAATATTGTTATCAATTCCTTTAAAAGAAAAACAAGGGCCATTTTCATTGCCTTCAGCCGTATGGTTAAAAACCACATCCAAAATTACTTCGATACCGTTTACTTTCAGCTCATAGATAAGCTGCTTTAATTCATCTCCTTCATGGTTGTGCTCAATCACAGAAGAATATCCGGTATTCGGGGCAAAAAAACAAACCGTATTGTAACCCCAGTAATTATAAAGCTGTTCCCCGTCTACCATTCTGGCGCTTTCCATTTCGTCAAATTCAAAAATCGGCATTAACTCTACCGCATTGATGCCTAAATCTTTCAGATAAGGAATCTTCTCCCGAAGCCCTTCATAAGTTCCTTTTGCAGCAACGCCGGAAGAACTGTCTTTTGTAAAACCTCTGATGTGCATTTCATAAATCACTAAATCTTCCAATGGATACTCAAGCTGCCTGATATTTCCCCAGTCAAAATTATTCTCAACGACTCTGGCGCGATATGTAAAATATTCCCCGCCTTCCGGACGTTCGCCCCAATTCCGCTGTCCCGTCACTGCTCTCGCATAAGGATCTAATAAAATATTTTCTTTATTAAAAAGAAGACCCTTTTCTCTGTCATATGGACCGTCCAACTGAAACGCGTATTCAAAATCCTCAATATTTAATCCAAATACCAGCATAGAATATGTATTTCCGATATGATACGATTCCGGAAATTTAAGTCTTGCATAAGGCACTGTCTCATGTGGATGGAACAAAAGAAGCACACACTCTGTCGCTCCAAAAGAATGAATTGTGAAACTAACCCCATTTGAAGTCGCTGTCGCTCCATCCCTGTTATAAAATCCCGGCCGGACTGAAAAACCGTCTATTACATCAAGTGGCTGTAATTTCACG
Source organism: uncultured Lachnospiraceae bacterium (assembly GCA_910586355.1). Lineage (GTDB taxonomy): Bacteria > Bacillota > Clostridia > Lachnospirales > Lachnospiraceae > Roseburia_B. The sequence goes on along the minus strand of CAJUHJ010000002.1, from coordinate 89,089 downwards.
CCGCGCCGCGGCTTTTGCTGTACAAAATTCATCGTTCTCTCCCTAATTTGCTTATATTTTCTGTATTCTTATCTTCTAACATGGCCTAAAACAGCAGCATTGGCAAAGCATATTCAAAAACAACATACTAAGACACCAGTTTCCAGTGCCTGCATAAGGCCGCTCATATCCGCGCCCCATATACTGATACCAGGTGCCGCCGAATTCTATATGTTGTTTGAACTGCCGGTATTCCATATTACTCGGTTCTAACATAACTGCGCGATCTATATGCTCTTTTGCCGTAACATTCCGTCCCAGGCCGGCATTTGCCATGGCGCTGTAAAAATACCAGCGTGCGTTCCTTTCCTCAGATGAAATAGAACCAAGTGCATGCAACGCCTCCTCAAAATGACGGTTTGCAATATAATTTGCTGCTGCCTGTAAAGGAATCGAATCATTCGCGCTGCTTCGGGAATATCCCCCATACGTTTGATTTCTGCCATACGTATATCCCTGCTGCTTTTCTTTCATAATCTGGTCATATGCCTGCTGTACCTGTTTAAACTTCTCCTCTGCCTGTGCTTTATTGGGATTATTCACATTTGCGTCTGGATGATATTTCCGGCTTAAGGCACGATATGCCTTCTTGATTTCCTCATCACTCGCCCCGGGTGTAAGACCAAGGACATCATAGGGATTTGACATTGGATTTTCCTCTGGCTTTCTTTTCCTGTTGTTTTTTATAACGATTCATGGACTCGCTTCGTTTTTTCTTTTTCAGCTGGATATATTCATATTTCGACCATACGCCGGAATAAAGTACATTACGCAAAATATCTGCATGAAGCAGAATGGGCAGCCGTTCAAAAGATTTGGCACATTCCGACATCATACTGGTAAGAATCAGTTTCGCAAACGTCTCAAAATCTTCTTCCTGTTCGCAGACCATCCTGGCAAACGGATTGTATACCTGGCGCTTTTTATCTTGTTCGAAATCTTCATAAGCATCCATCAAATAAATAAATTTGCCCATATAAAAACTCAGACAGCGAAGCTCCTCCGACCACTCGTCTTCTTTCCAGTCGAAAATTTCCCCCATCATTTCTCCAGTCAGTCCGGCAATCACATCAATATTTTCTTCGTTTGCCTCTTCTGCCGCCGCAAGCGCCTCTATATAATCTTGTACCGCTTTTACCTGTCTGGGATATTTTGCATAAACCCTTTCATAATCCTTGGAAAATGCTTTTGCCAGCGCTTTTTTCGTATATGCCTTGTTGTCTTTCCAGTCGTCTTCGAAATTATGATATGCTAGTACGATGTTCATATCTGCAGCATACTGCGTCGCTTCGTTTATCCATGCTTTCTGCTTTTTGGTCGGGTGCAGCGGACAGGTAAATTCTGTCTCTGTATGCTCTAATTCATATAAACCCGTCAAAAGCACTTCTAAAAATGTCATATCATAATTCAAAAGCATTTGTCCCTTTGTTCCGCAGGTCTGTTTTAACATCTGGCACAAACCGCAGTAATATGCCTGATATTCTTTGACGCTCTCCCCTTTAAGTTCTTTCCGGTTCAGGTTAATATATCCAAACATACGAGTTCATCCTAACTTTTCTTAATAAATTCAGTTTGGCATTTGGGACAGGTAATACAGATTTTTCCTCTTCCTCTCGGAACGCGCACTGCCTGGCTGCACTGAGGACATTTATAAAAACGGTAAATTTTTTTCTGTTTGCGCCTTTCTTTGAACTTATTCCATTTTACGGCTCTTTGATACCTGAAATTACAAAATTTCTGGTTCTCGCGCTGTCTTTTTGCAATGTTTCGTGAAAAAGTACGGTAATAACAATAGATCAAAATCACAAGGGCCGCCAGATACAGAAATTGATTTTTCGTAAATAACGATACTACCATTAATGCAAGCGTAATCCCCAGAAAAATTCTGGAAAGATCATCAAATCCATATCTGCCAACCATAAATCTTTGAAATTTTTCTTTCATAATGACACACCTTCATTTGTTTTAATATAAAAACATGGTACAATTTGAGTTTTAAACTGTCAACTGACCTATTGTTTTTTTAGAAACATTTAAGAAATTATTCTAATAAATTCTCATACGCCGCTGCATTCGTTCTTTGTCCCTGGCGTAATTTACCGCAGTTTCTTCTAAAATCCTGCTCTTCATATAAGCAGAAAGAACTGCATCGTCCATTGTCTGCATTCCACATTCATTTTTATTCTCCATAATAGACAAAATCTGGGAAATCCTTCCTTCCCGCAGCAGCATGCGTATTTCTTTATCAGGAAGCATAATCTCAAAAACCGCGCTTCTGGCTTCTACATCAGACCTTGGCAAAAGCTGCTGTGTGACAATGCCTTTTAATACGCCTGCAAGCTGCACCCGAATCTGTGATCTCCGCTCCTCTGGAAACAGATCGATCAGACGGTGCAGCGTATCTTCTGTCCCTGCCGTACACATAGAGGCAAACACCAGATGACCTGCCTCAGCAAAATTTAACGCTTCAAATATCGTATCTGTATCCGACAATTCACCAATATACAATACATCTGCATCTTGGCGGATTGCCGCTTTTACTGCCTCTGCAAAGGTTTTCGTATCGCTTCCCACTTCCCTTTGTGAAATCATGCCAATTCCATGCGGCAAAAGATATTCCACCGGATTTTCAACCGTAATGACATTCTTTGCTTCTTCTGCCACAATCTGGCACAAAAGACTCGCTATCGTCGTCGTCTTACCGCTTCCCGCCTCTCCATTGATTAGAATCAATCCTTTGCTCTCTTTTGAAAATTTCAATATGGAAGACGGAAGATCTAATTCTTCTGGCGAAGGAATTTCTAAAGACAAAATATGAACTACGGCACCATACGAGCCCATCTGTTTATAGATACTGACGCGCAAACGGGAAAATCCCGTTATCGTAACGGCAGCATCCACTTCTCCCTGCTCTTCTAATCGTTCCCTATGCTCTTTTTTTAAAAACACCTGTAAAATGGACTCCATATCAGACGTCAGAATTTTTTCTTCCGAATAAATGCGCATTTTGCCATTTTTTCGGAACATCACTGGACAGTCCGGCATAAAATGTATATCTGATACCTGTAATTCATAGGCTTTTACTAAAACTTCTTTTAAATTCATACAACCGTCTCCCCTTTTTAGAGTTTTAAAAAAAGAGGAATCCATATTCCTCTTAAAACAAATATAAGCAGGGCTGTAAGCCGGGTTATGTCGTGAATGATCATCTATCTGGGACAACTGTTGCCAATTGCCTCTAGCAACCTACCTGAAGCTGGCGGGCCGCGTCAACGCTTCTGTCTGGTCTTGCTTCGGATGGGGTTTACATGTGCCCTCTCTGTTACCAGAAAGGCGGTAGTCTCTTACACTGCCCTTCCACCCTTACCAATCAAATTGGCGGTATATTTCTGTTGCACTTTCCTTGGAGTCGCCTCCACCGGACGTTATCCGGCATCCTGCCCTATGAAGCCCGGACTTTCCTCACCTGCCATGTATCCTGCTTATCAAAGCGGAAATCTTCTCAAACTGAGATGAAAACAGGCGCGATCATTTACCCTGCTTATATCTATTTACTAAACATGAAATGTACTTCCTCCAATAAATTCCCTTAAAATCGAATTTCTGCCAATCTCTTCTGAGGAAACCGGAAGAAAATAATCCAAAAATTTTAAAAGCCTTTTTGCCTCTCCATATTCTGGAGCGCTTTTTTCAATTTGGAAAAGTAATGGCTCTGCATATAATTTTAACACAGCCAGCTCATAAATCAAGGCGGAATTAAACATCACATCTGCCGCATCCTGAAATGGAAAAATATAATTTTCCTCTCCGCGCCGGACAGATTCCCACATTGCAATAGTCTGCTGCGCCGTTGTATTGCGTGTCCTCGCATCCCTGACAATACGGCGTATCAGTCTTGCGTCCTTTGTTGGAAGATAATTATGCTCGTCAATATTAATCTGCGTCAACGCGCTGATAAATATTTTAAATTTACTTTCTTCCGGCAATGAATAAGATAATTTGGGATTTAATCCATGGATTCCTTCGATAATTAAAATTTCTCCCTCTCCAAGTTTAAATTCCTTTCCCCTGTATTCCCGCTTCCTTTTCTGAAAATTAAACGTGGGCATACCGACTGCTTTTTTCTCTAACAAAGCTGACATATCGTGATTAAACAGCTCCACGTCCAATGCTTCTAAACATTCAAAATTGTATCTGCCATTCTCATCTTTCGGGGTCTGTTCTAATTCCAGATAATAATCATCTAAAGATAACGGATGCGGTTTTAACCCCAATGCGGAAAGCTGTATGGAAAGCCTGTGTGCAAATGTCGTCTTACCAGAAGAAGACGGCCCTGCAATCATCACAAAACGAATATCGCCGGATGATACAATCTTTTCTGCAATTTGTCCAATCCTCTGCTCCATCAGCGCTTCCTGTATCAGAATAATTTCTCTTATTTTACCGGAAACAATCGCGTTATTTAAAGAGCCGACCGTATGGACTCCCAACGTACGCCCCCATTCCCTGGACTGGGATAGTGTAGCATAATATTTCTCTGACGGACAAAATGGCGCTGTCTCTTTCGTATTGTGGTTTGGAAACATCAGCACAAAACCGTCTCCAAAAAGCTGTAAATCAAAATATTTTAAGTATCCGGTATGAATTGTCATATAACCGTAAAAATAATCCCTGTATCCGTCCAATGAATATGTATTGACTTTCGAACTTCTGCGATAGCGGAGCAGACATTCTTTTTGCGGCATACCCAATCCATGAAACAACTCCACTGCTTCATCTGTTCCGATACACTCTTTATAAATCGGTATTTGTTCTTCTGCCATTTTAAGCATCTCTTCTTTTAGCTTTTGAAGAAATGCCTCATCCGGCCTTTTGTACTGTACCAGTTCACAATAATACGCCTGGCTGATACAATGCTTTACATATACTGTTGATTTCTCTTTTCCCAACAAATTATAGAGCGCTTTCTGCATCAAAAGTGTAACGCTTCTGCGGTATGTTTTTCTGCCGATTACATCCTTTGTTGTAATAAAAGTAAGTTCTCCCGCTCTTTTTACTTTTTTATGCAGCTCCCGCAGGCGGTTATTGACGGCGACAAGGACGATGTCATCCGGATAGCGGTTTTGATACTCTTGTGCAATCTGAATGAACTGCGTCCCTTTTTCATATTCTTTTTCTTCCCCGCAGATTGTCAGTTTGATTTTTTCATCTCCCATACTACACCCCTTTACAGTATCCTATATGGAAACATGATGTCCTGCGCGATAATTTCTACATCTTCACAGCATCTTCTTAAGTAATCCTCCATATAATTTATAAAAATATGTTCTAAGCCATAATGCCCCGCATCAATAATGCAAAGCCCGCACGCCGCCGCATCAATTCCGTCATGGTGGTCAATGTCTCCCGTAATCAATACATCTGCGCCTTTTGCTATGGCATGTCTGATTTCACTTTTTCCGGAACCGGGTGAAACCGCAGCCCTTTTGAGACGTTTATTCGCCTCTCCAAATACTTTTACCTTCTCAATGGAAAATGCAGCTTTTACAAAACGGACAAGATGTTCTAACGTCATAGGCTCCATCAGATTTCCTATTCTGCCGATTCCCTCTTCCCTATCTTTCTCAAAAACCGTCACATCCAGTACCTTTGTATTTTCAAGTCCAAGCATTGCAGCCGATAAATCCGCCATTCCCTTCACGTCAAAATTTGTGTGCATAGCATAATAAGCAATATCATTTTGAATTAGTTTTATCAGACGCCGCCCGATAAAATCTTCCGTTGTAATCTTTTTGATTCCTTTAAATATCAATGGATGATGTGTCAAAAGTAAATCTGCCCCCGTGAATACGGCTTCCTCTACTGTTTCGTCTAAAGCATCTAACGCAATGTATATTTTTTTTATCTCTTTTGCAGGACTGCCAGCCAAAAGCCCCACGTTATCCCAGTCACAGGCATAGGATAACGGAGACTGTGCTTCTAAAATCTCCATGATTTCTCTACAATTCACTTTACTGCATCTCCTTTTTTATTCGCTCATTCCATTCTAGCGTCCGTCTTGCATAAACGATTTCTTTTTTTATTTCCTCTTTTCGTTTTTCTGCCGTATCTTTCTGTTTCTGATTTTCCAAACGATTTAAAATAGACGTATACTGGCGAATCTTTTGTAAAAGATACTGCTTAAACACTTCCCCTGACTTCTGCAGCAAAACTTCTCCATAGCGATAAATCATCTCCCATTCTTCCAAAGAATACTCTTTTTTATCAGAATATTCCATCGAAACATGGAACATCGTATAATATTTTCCATCCTCTAAGACCATATCTTCCTTGTCAATCACATAGTTTGACTGGTATAGATAGTTCCGTACCAGTTCTATTTTGGACTGCGGCTGCAAAATCAGTTCTTTTGCCGATTCGATAACCGATTTTCCATCTTCTAAAATATGCAGCATGACGTCTCCGCCCATTCCGGCAATTAAAATAGCGTCCGCTTCCTTTTGCTCAAGCTCTTTCACACCGTCAGAAAGCCGCACTGTTATGTAATCACCCAATCCACAAGCTAAAATATGTTCTTTTGCAGCAAGCAACGGCCCATCCCCTATATCAAAAGCATATGCCCGCCTTATCTTCCCTGACTGAAGAAGGTAAATTGGCAGATACGCATGGTCTGTCCCCACATCTGCCAATACCGGATACGTTACCATATCTGCCAGATGTGAAAGCCTCTTTGACAGTTTTACCATAATTCTTACTCTAAATAATCTTTCAGCTTGCGGCTTCTGCTTGGGTGGCGCAGTTTACGCAGTGCTTTCGCCTCAATCTGGCGGATACGCTCACGAGTGACGTTAAAGACTTTTCCCACTTCTTCAAGCGTCCTCGCCCTTCCATCATCCAATCCAAACCTCAATGTCAGTACTTTTTGCTCACGCTCAGTCAGCGTTCCGAGCACTTCCTGCAGCTGCTCCTTTAAAAGCGTAAACGCAGCCGCTTCCGCCGGAACCGGAACATTATCATCCTGGATAAAATCTCCTAAATGGCTGTCTTCTTCCTCTCCAATCGGCGTCTCAAGAGAAACCGGCTCCTGGGAAATCTTTAATATCTCCCTTACGCGTTCCACAGGCATTGCCATCTCTTCCGCTATTTCTTCCGGGGTCGGTTCACGCCCTAATTCCTGCAGGAGCTGTCTGCTGACGCGAATTAGTTTATTAATCGTCTCTACCATGTGCACCGGTATCCGAATCGTCCTTGCCTGGTCTGCAATCGCCCTTGTAATTGCCTGGCGGATCCACCATGTTGCATATGTGGAAAACTTATATCCTTTACGGTAATCAAACTTCTCTACCGCTTTAATGAGTCCCAGATTTCCTTCCTGAATCAAATCTAAAAACAGCATACCGCGCCCAACATAACGTTTGGCAATTGATACAACAAGACGCAAATTTGCTTCTGCAAGACGCTTTTTCGCTTCCTGATCTCCTAATTCCATGCGTTTTGCAAGATCAATTTCTTCTTCTGCGCTTAAAAGCGGGACTTTGCCGATTTCTTTTAAATACATACGAACCGGATCTTCTATGCTGACCCCGTCCGGCACAGAAAGGTCAATTTTTTCAACTTCTATATCGTCTTCTTCTGTAATTAAAATATCGTCGTCGTCATCATCACTGATTCGGAGTACATCTATATTATTTGTCTCTAAACAGTCTAAAATCTTTTCAAATTCTTCTGCATTCAGCTCCATTTTCTGGAAGAAATCGCTGATTTCCTGATACTCTAAAATATTCTTCCGTTTTTTAGCAAATTCAACAAGTTCCTTTAGTTTTACATTTAATCTCTCTGCTCTTGAGGCTTTATCTGCCGCAGCAGCATTTTCACCGGAACCATTTATGGCTTTATTTTTCTTTTCTTCCATGTTTCCTTCCTCTCATAGTTTAGCAACTACATCCTATGTACAGTTACATAATTCCAAATCGCAACATAATCGTTACTATTCTGTCCTTATTCGATAGAAATATGCAGTTTTTCCAATTGTTCCAACTTACGCCTGTCTTCTAAGAGCTTTTGTAAGCCCAATAAATCTGTTGGATTTAGATTCTTGGAACGATAATCAATACGATTGCGTTTTATACGTACAATCGTCTCTTTCAATGCCTTTTCTATACTGTCTTTTGTCTCTAAATGTTCAATATGCGCATGGAACAGCGAAGCTATCTCCCTTTGTTCCTCCTCGCTTTGAAACATACTGATTATTTTAGCCGGATTCACCTCCCCGTCTGTCTCAAACTGCGCATACAACTCTGCGGCCACTTTACGGTAAATTTCTTCTGAAAAATCCTCAGGCGTAATATAACGGCCAATCACAGAAAACAATCTGGTATCTTCAATGAGCCATGTCAAAAGCAGCTTCTGCGACTGCTTCATGCCGTCTTCTTTTTTCTTCTTTTCATGGATACCTGATTTAGGTTTCTGTCTTGGTACAAGATGATCTGCCATAACTCCAAAATGATGTACCAGCTTCCGCAGATTCTCAAAACCTATCTGATATTTCGCTGCAACAGCTTCGATATAATTTTCGCGTTCCAGCTCTTCTGTAAAGCCCAAAAGTTTTTTTGCAATTTCATTATAAAAAGAAGTCTTGCCTTCCGGGTCGCTCAAATCGTAATTTTTCTCTAATATACGAATTTCAAACAAAAAACTATTTTCTGCCTTTAAAATGCGTTCACGATATTCCTTCGCCCCCAATGCTTTGATAAATTCATCCGGATCTTTATAGGGGCTCATATCAATGACTTTCGCCGTAATGCCGGCCTCGCCCAAAATAGGTATCGCCCTAAGCGCCGCCTTAACTCCCGCCGCATCACTGTCAAATGTCAAGTATACTTCCTTGGTATAACGGGATAATAAATTCGCATGGCCGCTCGTCAAGGATGTGCCAAGCGACGCAACTGCGTTGTCAAATCCCGCCTGATGAAGCGCAATCACATCCATATATCCCTCGCAAAGCAGCAGCTGAGGCTCCTTTGTCGTACGTGCCAAATTCAGTCCATAAAGATTTCTGCTCTTATCAAACAACGCCGTCTCCGGGGAATTCAAATACTTTGGCTCGCCGTCTCCCATCACACGACCGCCAAATCCAATGACTTTATGATGCACATTCATAATCGGAAACATGGCACGGTTCCAAAATTTATCATGCCCGCCCCTGCGCTCATCATAGGAAACCAATCCGCTGTCACGCAGCAGTTCGTCAGAATATCCTTTTTGTTTGAGGTAACGATACAAATCATCACTGTACTTATCCGCATAACCAAGCCCAAATTTCTTCATGGTATCGTCACTTAGCCCGCGTTTTTTAAAATATTCATAAGCTGCCTGCCCATTTGGGCTTCGAAGCAGCATGTAATAATACTTTCCAGCCTCTTTGTTGACGTCTAAAAGCTGCTGGCGCCTGTCTGCTTCCCGCCTCATTTGCGCCGAATATTCCCTTTCTGGAAGCGCTACGCCCGCCCGCTTTGCCAATGCCTGCATAGATTCGACAAAAGAAAAATTCTCATATTCCATCAAAAATGTAATGACGTTGCCTCCCGCTCCGCATCCAAAACAATAATACATCTGCCGTGAAGGCGTAACAGCAAAAGAAGGAGATTTTTCACTGTGAAACGGACAAAGCCCAAAATACACACTTCCTTTTTTCTGCAGTTTGACATAACCGGATACTACGTCTAAAATATCATTTTTAGAGCAGACTTCTTCTATCAAATCCTCAGAATAGAGCGGCATATTCCTTCACTCCTTTACATCTATTTAATAACCGTCAACCTGCCATGCCTGCGGCAGAAAGTACTCTTCAAATTTTCTAATTGCATACTGATCTGTCATACCCGAAATATAATCGCAGACGATACGCTCTTTTGTTTCGCCCGCCTCTAGCATTTTCGTGTACTTTTCCGGAATCAATTCCATATGCTCTATATAATAATCGTAAAGCTGTTTTAACAGTCCCTTTGCCTTTATATCTTCTCCTTTGGCAATTGGATTTTGGTAGACATGGGAAAACATAAACCGACGGAGTTCACGCATTGCCTCCTCTATTTCTTTTGACATACAGATATCGTCTCTTTCCATGCTATGGATAATAATATTATGTATCAGCCTGTCTAAACGTTCCTTTGTCGTATCGCCTAATGTTTTGCGAAGCTCTTTTGGAATGTCCTCTTTTACCATAATATGCGCTCGTATTGCATCATCAATATCATGGTTTATATAAGCAATTTTATCTGAAAAACGGACGATTTTGCCCTCTAAGGTATGCGGCATAGTCTTCGTCTGATGATTTAATATTCCATCTCTGACTTCCCAGGTGAGATTCAATCCTTTTCCATTTTTTTCTAATTTTTCAACAATTCTAACGCTTTGTTCATTGTGACGGAATCCCTCTTTACAAAGAGAATTTAAAAGAAATTCTCCTGCATGGCCAAATGGAGTATGTCCAAGGTCATGACCTAAAGCAATGGCTTCTACCAAATCCTCGTTCAGCCGCAGCGCTTTTGCAATCGTCCTTGCATTCTGCGACACTTCTAATGTATGAGACATTCTTGTACGGTAATGGTCGCCTTTTGGCGTCAAAAACACCTGCGTTTTATTTTTTAAGCGCCGGAATGCTTTGCAGTGCAGTATCCTGTCTCTGTCTCTTTGAAAAACCGGACGAATATCACATGGATCCTCCTCTTTTTCCCTTCCTTTTGAAGAGATACTAAGTGTTGCAAAGGGACTTAATATCTCTTTTTCCATCTTTTCCATTTTCTCCCGAATTGTCACACCATCATCTCCTGACCCTTATTCTATATTTTCTGTACCAATTCTTTTTTTCCTTTTTTTTTACAATTTTTTTAAAAAAAGTACCGCCAAATCCTCTACTTAAGGTTCCGGCGGTCTAATTACCCTTATTTTGATTTTGTAAAAGTCCCGATATTGGAAATCACATGCTCTGTCGCTTCTGTAATCCCTGAAATGCCTTTAGCGCTTTCATCCACTGCCTGACGAATCGTTTCGACAGATTCTAATACATTCTTTATCGTTGTAAATAATTCTTCTGATGTTAAACTAAAATCAAAAATCAGCGTACTGACATCTTCTGCATCACTATTATAATAGTCTGCCATTTGATCAAAATAATCAAAACTGGAAATGACTTTATCATCTACAAAAGAAAGCAAACGCTCAGAATCGTATTTCAAATGATTTACAGCAGATCCTACCTTATCTGTAATCCACTGGATATTTTCTACATTCTGCCTCGACTGATCCGCAAGTTTGCGAATCTCATCTGCAACAATCACAAACCCTTTTCCAGCTTCCCCGGCTCTAGCCGCTTCAATACTGGCGTTTAATGACAATAAATTCGTCTGTTCCGTAATATTCATAATCGCTTCCGCCAGAGTCGGAATCTGCTCCACTACCTTAACATCTTCTAATGCGCGCACCAGGCTCTCTTTCATTTCATCCTGGTTTTGCTTTATCATATCACATTTTACAGACGTCTCTCCCTTCGTTTCCGACGCGCGCGTATAAACTGCATCTGCCTGTTCTGCGCCTTTTTGTACGCGGAGCGCCATATTTTTCGCAGCTTCCTGAATCTCCTTAGAAAAACGGCCCATTTCTGACGAAGAAGTATCTATTGCATCAATACAAGACGATGCATGCTGCGCAGCTTCAAAAATTTCCTGTATCCTGTTATCCATTCCATCAATTTGTGAATAAACATGATCTAATTTTTGCGCCAAATCGGCAGTCTCATTTTTTACATTTGAAATTTGTGTACGGACAGTTTCGCGCAGTTTGTCTATGGATGCTGAAATACTGTCAAACTTTTCTAATCTTATCCCTTTATCTTCTTCTGGAGCATCCCAAAAATCTTCTTCTGAAAGTTTTTTTAACGTATGGTCAATCGAATTCACAGATGAAATCATATGTAAAACCATCCAGACCAATAAAATCACCGCGACGGATACAGATAAAATACCGAATATCAAAAATCGTCTTGTTATACCGGAAACAGCAGAAGAAATTTCCTTTTGAACAGCCGCAGTATCAATAGATTCTCCCTCTTGTACCGGAACATTTTGCATTTCCTGACCGACACATGATACGGCTTCTTCTGAAATCCGGTTCATAGATCGGACAGAAAAAATAAAACCAAACAGAAATAATAAAATCACAGCAGAACCCAAAAAATATACTCGTGTCCAAACTTTTCCACTTCGCATCATCTTTTTCATATGAATCCTCCATAATTAAAAGAAAAGAAGTCCTAATCCATAGGACTTCCTGTTCAATTCCATAAATGCGGAAGATGGGACTTGAACCCACACGAGCGCATTGCTCACAAGATCCTTAGTCTTGCTCGTCTGCCAGTTCCGACACTTCCGCATAAATAGTATCTGTTGACACCTTTAGTAGAATATCAAATTTTACAGAATATGTCAAGATGTTTTTTCATATTTGTTTACAACATTGCTAAAATTTATAAGTCAAAAAAGGAAGCTGCCGCTTCACGAATTTTCATTCGTTAAAGCGACAGCCCCTTTTTGAATTATTTGACTCTTACTTTTAATTTTGCTTTCTTTCCATTAAATGTTTTTACTGTAATTACCGCGCTTCCTTTCTTTAAAGCCTTCACTTTTCCAGTTGCTGAAACCGTTGCGACTGATTTTTTGTTGGAAGTAAACGTAATTTTATGGCTTGCCGTTTTCTTCGGCAGTTTCACTTTAATCTGGAATGTACGTCCTTTTTTCAGCCTCTTAGTCGTTGCATTCAACTCAAACCGCTTCGGGGCTTTCTTAACGTCAACTTTTACCCTTGCAGTCTTACCATTTTCTGAACTCACCATTATCCAGGAAGTTCCAGCTTTCTTGCCCTTTATGATACCGTCTTTGTTTACGGTTACATTTTTATTGCTGGATGTAAAAATCAATGTCTGGTTTGTAGCGTCTGCCGGCCTCACAGATGTTTCTAACCGATAGGATTCCCCAACGCCAATTTTTATTTTATTTGTTGCAGCGGATACAGATTCTACTGCTTTCACTAATGGATTCATATTGGTATCCGAAGGATTTGTCGTATTTGTACCGCCGCCGTTTGGATTGCTGGTATCTACTGGGTTCTTGCCGTTGTCCGGCTCTTTGTTGTCACCCGGTTCCTTGCCGTCGTCTGGATCTTTCCCATCATCTGGATCTTTATTATCGTCCGGTTCTTTCCCATCATCTGGGTCTTTATTATCGTCCGGCTCTTTCCCATCATCTGGGTCTTTATTATCGTCCGGCTCTTTCCCATCATCTGGGTCTTTGTTGTCATCTGGTTCCTTGCCGTCATCCGGGTCTTTATTGTCGTCCGGCTCTTTCCCATCATCCGGGTCTTTGCCGTCGTCTGGCTCTTTCCCATCATCTGGGTCTTTGTTGTCATCTGGTTCCTTGCCGTCGTCCGGTTCTTTCCCATCGTCTGGATCATTGTTGCCAGGATTATTTCCAGGGTCGTTTTCATTGCCGTCGTCCGGGTTTCCTGTTGACGGCTGTTTTGTTAAACTAACAGTCACTCCGTCTGATACGGCAGAAACGGAAAAATCACCCGATTTTACTGTAAGTTTACAATATAAAACAGCTTCACCTTCATCCTGTTTGAAATTCGTATTCAATAAATCTGAATACAACGATACAAATTCCAGTCCCTGTTTTAGCTCCTGTGTATCACTATAAACAGCGACACGATGATTATCTTTATCATAAAACTCTGCTGTCAGCTCTACGGTCTGTACGGATCCTGAACTATTTAGTACATGGGCTGTGATATCTGAATTCAGTTTATTCTTTTTGTCACAATTCGCTGTTACTGTAAGCCCGCTAATCTTAAATGGGTTTTCATTTGCCGCGCTTGTAAAAGATACCGAAACCTGGCCGTTTTCCATTTTTGCTTCATTACCGTCAATTGTAACCGCCGCCGTCTGCGGCGCTGTAATAGAAATCACATCATCTTCGGTAACTCCTACTTTTACGTCTCCATCATTTCCTGAAACGTCAATGACACGCTCTAGTCCGCTGTCATTCATCAATGTAATTGACGTATGGCCGTCTTCTCCCGCGGATTCTCCTGATGTAAGAGTCATTTCCACTTTATCTCCCACAGCGCCAGAAGTATCTACTAATAATGAGGTATCTTCATCACTTGCCGTTACTTCTGCAAACAAATCGTCTGCCGCCATATAAAACGTTAGATCGTCTTCTGCATCTGTATCTTCTTCCGGCTCATTTATCGCAGAAGCTTCCTCTGAATCCAAATCTTCCTCACTGGTATCGGCGGCAAGCGTATAACTGCCTTTTGGAAGTACATAACTCTTAATGCCGCTAAATACGTCTTCTTCATTTCCCGTAAACGGCTTCTGCTCATAGGCGCCTTCAATATCATCAATACCATTCCCAGAATTATCCATAATATTTCCCGCTTCTTTATTGACAGACAGATATAAAGTGTCAGCCGCTTCTTCTTCTAATGGCTGTACTTCTGCCATTCCTGCTGCAATTGTCCTGTAATCAACAAAAGAAATTGCCTTGTCATAAAACTGATAGGAAAAACTTTCCATATCTTCATTGATGATTAATGACTGGAAAGAATCTGGATAATTACAGTCATATACTTTTATTTCATAATTGCCGCTTCCATCCTCCATCTGATTCCATGAAACAGGAACTAAAGCATGAGCGCTGTATGAAGAATATACTGCAATTACAATCGGCGGCGTATTTTCATCTATCTTAAGTCCTCCGCTTTCTTTAAAGCCTTCAATTCTTTTTCTCAATTCAGCGTATTGATTCATATTCCTGCTGATTTCACCAATACAAGAAGAAATCTGAGGCTGATATTGGGAAACTTGATACGTTTCGATTATTTGCGTCAAAGCATTATCCGGACTTTTGGGCGCGTCTAATTCATATGTATATTTTTTAGATGGGTCATGACTCTGTACGTTAAAAATCTCCTTGTCATTTATATTCTCATAGAATTCTAACGCTGTACTTGCCATACCATAGCAGGAACCGCCCCAATATTTATTAATTGTATAATAATACGTACCTGTAATAATACTATCAAGGGCGTCTACGTATCTTTGTCTTGGAATACGGTAGCCGTAAGAGTATCCAAAAGAAGGCGCGCTGTTGTTAAATGAATAGTAGTCTCTGCCTTCAGTAAAATTACGGTCTTTTAATTTCAGCGGCAGTCCGTTCCACACGCCATTATAAGAAGCCCAGCGTTCCCCTTCATCATTCTGCGGCACATAGTACAATGTCAAATCGCCGTGACAGTCCGTAAAACAATCATCCGCTATATTATCCTTTGGATAAGCGCCTTCAAAATAAACTTTTTTCAGACTTGTATTACCGGAAAACGCATTTGCTCCAACACTTATCGTTTTGCTGGGAACCGTAAACGTTTCCAATGCTGTACAGCCGCTAAAAGCATTTTTGCCAATGGATGTGATACCAGTAAATTCGACATTCGCTGAAGTATTAAACTTCACTCTTGAAAGTGATGCGCATCCTTCAAACGTTCCGTCTGCAATCGCTGTAACTTTATATGGAATATCAATACTTGCCAATTTTGTACATCCACCAAAAGCGGCGGAATCAATCGTCGTTATTGTGACAGGCAGCGTCATACTCGTCAATGACGAACAGTCTTTAAAAGCTGCGGCTCCAATCACTGCAAGTTTTTGATTTGGCGGCAGAGAAACAGCCGTCAGACTCGTACAGCCTGCCAGAGCTTTTTCACCTATCGTTTCAACTGCGCTATTTCTCAAATCAATTCCGGAAATAGTGGAACAATTTTCAAAGGCATGAGCCCCGATAAAAGTAGCATTTCTTAATTGCAGCGTCTTTTGGGAATAACCAATTCCCTTCAAACATGTATTCCCTGCAAAAGCATAATTACCGATCGAAGCATCGTCTTTAAATGTTATATATACCAGCTTTCCGCAATTCTCGAAAGCATGATCGCCGATTTTTGTGGGCCGGCTGTCTGTTGCAAGACGGCGCAGGCGGTCTGCGCCATAAAAAGCATATTCGCCGATTTGTTCTACATGCGCTTCAATCGTCTGGATTTCTCCTATGTACTGATCCCATGGGGGAGAATCTGAATCTAAATTATAATCTGGTATAAATTCAGTTCCTTCTAAAGTAAGCCGTCCATTAAAACTCTCGTACTTCCATGATAATCCTCCGAAATCTTCCGATGGTTCTATTTCACCGCTGTCCTCAAAGTCCTCATTTGGATCCCACTCTGCAAATTCGTAATTCCATGCAGTTTCATTCCATTGCGCATCCTTTAAACGATACAGCAATAAATCATCTGCGTTTCTGATAATGCTGTTTGAAGTTTTTACCGGTTCTCCTCCGGCAAAATAAATGGACTTTAAAAACCCATTCTTATACCCATATGTATCGCTAGTTTCATTATATTGCCTTCCACCTGAACAGATAGACTCAGAATCAAGCGTTTCTAAAGTTTCCGGAAGATACAATTCCACCAATGCAGGCACATCATAAATAGCGGCTTCATTTATTTTCTTCACTGTATCTAAAACATGATATACCGAATCCGGTTTCGCAAACGCATAAAAATAAAGTTCCGTAAAATCGTTATTATAAAGCACATTTTCTTCTGCTTTAAGAACACTGTCCTCAGAAGGAGTTTCTAATGTCTCTAATTTTCTACATTCATGGAAAGCTCCATAGTCCCCGGTAGAGATTGTTGTTACAGATTTCCCAAAAACAACAGATGATAAATTTGCACAATGCTCAAACGCCTGATCGTTTAACGTTGTGACACTATCTGATAAAACCAAATTTGACAACTTACATTTTGAAAAAGCAAATTTATCAATAATCTGAGTTCCATCTGCAATTGTATAGCTGTCAACTTCTTTAAAAATCGGATAAGCCACCGCACGATATGGAACACCGTTTCGTACTTCATATAACGCATCCTCTTTTACTACAAAATTCGAATTTCCAGCTGCAACTGTGATACTGTCTAACCCGCCGCAGTCATAGAGAATTCCATAATCTATTTTAGAAGCGCTCTGCGGAACTGTAAAACTGGTAAGCCCAGACCCGGAAAATGCCAGAGGTTTCATCGTCGTCACACTGCCAGGAAGGGAAATCGTCTGCAAAGAAGCACAGTCTGCAAATGAAGAATTTCCGATTGTAGTAAGACTGCCGCCTCTAAAATTCACCGTAGATAAAGCACATTCTTTAAAAGCAGAATCCCCAATTTCCAATAAATTTGCCCCGAAAGTAACCGTATTCAAACGCTTAGATCTTGCAAATGCAGAACTTGATATGTTTGTGACACTATCCGGCAGTGTAATTTCAGTTAAAACATTCCCATAATAGTAACTTGAATCAGTACAGGAAAAAGCGCTGCTGCCAATTGTCTGCAATCCATTGTTGAATGTAACTGTACTTAAAGATTCACAATTGTAAAAAGCATTCGACTTTATCGAAGTTATATTATTCGGCAGTGTAATGCTTTTCAAAGAACTGCCTGAAAAAACACTTGACTCTATTGTATTTAACGGCATACTTGCAGGCAGCGTAATATCTTGTATATAACTACCTGAAAATGCTGCGCTTCCAATCGTTTTTACACTGCCTGGCAATACAATACTTTTTAATTTGCTATATGCAAAAGCATAACTCCCAATCGTTTCTAAAGTAGACGGCAGTGTAATTTGATTTGTAGACATCGTACTGGAATTAAATGCGCTTTCAAAAGCATCGCTGCCAATTGACTTTAGCCTGCTCCCCGATAACTGAACTGTTCTTAATTCTCTTGTGTTATTGAATGAAGAAACGCCAATCGTTTCCAAACTGCCGCCTCCGGTTACACTTTCCAACATAAAACAATTGCTGAACGCATAATCTCCAATTGACGCAACACTTGATGGAATGGTAACTGCTTTCAGACTGACACAGTTAAAAAAGGCATACTTACCAATGTTCGTAATACCGTTTCCAATTTCTAGTGAACAAATGTAGGGCGTATACGTTTGCCATGGGGCGCTTGTATAGTAGTTTGTGGTACTTCCATCCTGAAATGATACCCTTTTATAATCTTTCATAACCCCATTTCCAGTTCCACTTAAAGTTAATTTATATGGAACGCCGTTCTTATTCAAGTCCCAGTCTTCAGGATTTAATGCCGTCAATTTCCAAGTAATATCTCCGTCAGTCCCCTCCAATACACCGGAAAGTTCTAAATCTTTTGCCAAAACCTCCGGCACGGAAAAAAGAGATGCTGGAGCCAGCCCAATGACTAACAGGACTGCCAGCAAAACGCCAATAAATGGTTTCAGTTTGTGTTGCAATTTGCATTTCTTTTTCATATAGGCTCCATCCTTTCTAAATAAATTTTTTTCTACTTTTTATTATACACGATAGTAAAAATTTAACAAGGGCAAACATGCTGTTTCTCAGGTAAATCATTTACATTCAGCTAAAATCAGATATTAAGAAAGAGCGCTTTACAGCGCTCCTTCTCAAAATTATTTGACTCTCACTTTTAACTTTGCTTTTTTCCCGTTAAATGTTTTTACGGTAATTACCGCGCTTCCTTTCTTTAAAGCCTTTACTTTTCCAGTCGCTGAAACTGCTGCGACTGATTTTTTGTTGGAAGTAAATGTAATTTTATGGCTTGCCGTTTTCTTTGGCAGTTTGACTTTAATCTGGAATGTGCGTCCTTTTTTCAGTCTCTTGACCGTTTCATTCAGCCAAACCCGCTTCGGGGCTTTCTTGACGTCAACTTTTACCCTTGCAGTTTTTCCATTTTCTGAACTTACCATTATCCAGGAAGTTCCGGCTTTCTTGCCCTTTATGATACCGTCCTTATTTACGGTTACATTTTTATTACTGGATGTAAAAATCAATGTCTGGTTTACTGCGTCTGCCGGCGTCACAGATGTTTCTAACCGATAGGATTCTCCAACGCCAATTTTTATTTTATTTATTGATGCAGATACAGATTCTACCTCTTTCACCAATGGATTGATATTGGTATCCGCAGGCCCTGTCGTATTTGTGCCGTCGCCTGACACACTGCCGTCATTTGGTTGATTCGTATCTCCTGAGTTATTGCTATCGCCTGGCTCTTTGCTGTCATCCGGATTATTGTCGCCGTCTGGCTCTTTTCCATCATCCGGGTTATTGTCGCCGTCCGGCTCTTTTCCATCATCCGGCTCGTTATTGTCGCCGCCCGGCTCTTTTCCATCATCCGGCTCGTTATTGTCGCCGCCCGGCTCTTTTCCATC
>CAJUHJ010000002.1:0-69596 GCA_910586355.1 uncultured Lachnospiraceae bacterium | reverse complement strand
ATCCGGCTCGTTATTTCCAGGATTATTTCCTGGGTCGTTTTCATTACCATCGCCTGGATTTTCTACATCTGGCTGTTTTGTCAGGACAACAGTCACTCCGTCTGATACTTCAAAGACAGAAAAATCACTTGTTTTTACCATTAATTTACAGTATAAAACAGCTTCACCTTCATCCTGTTTGAAGTTCGCATTTAAAAGTCCGGTATTTAGGGACACAAATTCCAGTCCCTGATTCAATTCCTGCGCACCGCCATGATAAGCTGCAACACGATTATCATTTTTATCATAAAACTCTGCTGTCAGTTCTACGGGCTGTACGGATTCTGAACGGTTTAACACATGGGCGCTTATATCTGCACTCAGTTTATTCTTTTCATCACAATGAGCGGTTACTGAAAGCCCGCTGACTTTAAACGGATTTTCATCTGCCGTACTTGTAAAGGATGCCAAAACCTGGCCGTTTTCTGAATTTGCCTTTTGACCGTCAATTGTGACGGATGATGTTTGAGATGCTGTAATGGAAATTACTTCCTCCTCACTGACTCCCACTTTTATGTCTCCGTCATACCCGGAAACCTCAATCACTCGTTCCAAACCGCTGTCGTTCATCAACGTAATTGACGTATAACCGTCTTCAGCCGAAGATTCGCCTGAGGTAAGCGTCATTTCTACTTTATCTTCCACAGTATCAGATGTATCCACAGATAATGCGGCGTCTTCATCACTTGCCGTTACTTCTGCAAACAAATCGTTTGCCGCCATATAAAATGTTACATCTTCTAAAGAATCCGTATCCTTTACTGGAGTATCTAATTTCTCTTCATTTTGATTTTCTTCTGATTCTGAATCTTTTGTCTCTTCACTGGAATCGGAATCAATCGTATAATTTCCTTTCGGAAGAACATAGCTTTTTATGCCGCTAAATACATCTTCTTCACTGCCCATAAACGGTTTCTGCTCATAGCCGCCTTCGATTTTATCAATTCCATTTCCCAAAGCATCTGTAACATCTTTTGTTTCTTTATTGACAGACAAATATAACGTGTCGGCCGCCGCGCTTTCTAAAGGCTGTATTTCGGCCATTCCCGATGCAATTGTTTTATAATCCACAAATGAAATCGCCTGATTATAAAATCCGTATGAAAAACTTTTCATATCCTGATGTATAATCAAAGACTGGAATGACTCTGGATAATTACAATCATATACTTTCACTTCATAATTACCATCTTCCATTTGATTCCATGATACGGGCACTAAGGCATGACCGCCAAATACAGAATAAACGGTAATTACTATCGGCGCAGACGCATCATCTGTTTCAAGTCCGCCGCTTTCCTCGAAATCAATAATCCTCTCCTTTAATTTATAATACTGATTCATGTTCTGAATGATTTCACCCGCACAGGAAGAAATTTGAGGCTGATACTGAGAAACCTGATAAGTTTCAATTAACTGAGTCAAAGCATTATCCGGATTGTTTGGCTGATCTAATTCATGCAGATATTTTCTGGACGGATGATAGCTTTGAACATGAAACAAATCTCTTTCATTTATATTTTCATAAAACTCCAGCGATGTACTCGCCATACCATAGCAGGAACCGTTCCAATACTTATTAATCGCATAATAGTAAGTCCCTATAATAATGCTGTCAAGCGCATCCACATAACGCTGTCTTGGAATACGATAGCCATCGGAATAGCCAAAGGAAAGAGCGCTGTTACTAAAATTATAATGATCTCTGCCTTCAGTATAAAAATGACCGTATACTTTCAGCGGCAGCCCATTCCATACTCCATCATAAGAAGCCCATCTTTCCCCTTCATCTTTTTCCAAAGTATAGTATAATGTCAAATTATTGTTACAGCCCAAAAAACAATCGTCCGCGATATTTTCTTTCGGATAGGCTCCTTTAAAATAAACGTTTTCCAAACTTGTATTACCAGAAAATGCGTTAGCGCCTATACTTGATGTTGATTCCGGCACAGAAATTGTTCTCAAAGAGCTGCAGCCATCAAAAGCGCCTTTTCCAATTGATGTAAGTCCTGCAGATACGGAATCGGTATAAAATATGACTTTTTTAAGCGCCGTACAGCCTGCAAATGTATCGTCTTTAATCGCCGAAACCTTAGATGGAATATCAATTTCGCTCAATTTCACGCAGCCATTAAAAGCGCCTGCTCCAATCGAATCAAGTTTTGCTGGAAGCATTATACTTTCCAGCGCAATACAATCTTTAAATACATTATCTCCTATTGATAAACGTTCAGAATATTCCGGAGAAAAAGGCAGCGTAACTTTCGATAATGCCGTACAGCCTGCAAATGCGCTCTCCCCTATTGATTCAGCCGAACTAAAAGCTAAACTTATGCTCTTAAGAGAAGAACAGTTTTCAAACGCATGGGCTCCAACTGCTGCCGCATGATTTAAAGACAGCGATTTGTTTAAGCTGATATTGCCAGCAAACGCATATTCTCCAATTGAAACCTCATCTGACAATGTAATGTATACCAGCTTTTTACAATTTTCAAACGCATGAGCTCCAATCGCAGTCGGTTTTTGTTCTTTTGAAAGACGGCGCAGACGATCTGCCTGATAAAAAGCATAATCACCTACTTTCTCCACATTCGCTTCAATTGTCTGTATTTCTCCTATATAATCATTCCATGGAGGCAAATCCGAATCCGCATTATAATCTGGTATAAATTCAGCTCCATTTAAAGTGAGCCTTCCATTAAAACGCTCATATTCCCAGGAAAAACCCTCAAAACCTTCCGAAGGCGCTATCTCACCGCCATCTACAAAGTCCTCGTTTGGATCCCATTCTGCAAACTCATAAGACGTCCATGCCGAATCATTCCATTGGACATCTTTCAAACGGAACAAAAGGAGGTCTTTTGCATTGCTACTAATAGAATTAGTGACTTTTGAAGGTTCACCTCCGGCAAAATAAATAGATTTCAATTTTTCACATGTATTTACAGCGCCAGCTGAAAGTGATTTCAATGTTTCCGGCAAATACAATTCTTTTAATTCTGGCACGACATAAATCGCATAATCTTTAATCGTTGTTACAGTATCTAAAACATGGTACTCCAAATCCGTCTTCGCAAACGCATACAGATAAAGCTCTGTAAAGTCTTTATTATAAAGAACATTCTCCTTAGCTACGAGATTACTATCCTCAGAAGATGTCGTAATTGTGCTGAGCTTCTTACAATTATAAAAAGCCCCGCTTCCTCCAGTAGCTATTGTTGATACTGATTTTCCAATATATACAGATACTAAGCCGGCACAATCTGCAAAGGCATTGCTATTTAAATTTTTCACACTATCTGATAAGATAAGTTCTTTAAATTTAGACTTTGCAAACGCATATTCATCAATAACCTCAGCTCCGTCTGCAACCGTATAGCTGTCTGCTGCTTTCTTAATCGGATAAGCAATTGCACGATAAGGAACCGCATTTTTTATCTCGTATAAAGCATCCCCTAAAATCGTAAAATTCGGATTACCATCTGCAACTGCAATACGATCCAAATTTGTACAATTATAAAGAATACCATAACCAATATCCGACGTACTTTGAGGCACTGTAAAAGCAGAAAGACCAGACTTGGAAAATGCTTCATTTCCGATTTTTGACACACTGCCTGGCAAGGAAATCTCACCTAAATTACTGCAGACGGAAAACGCAGAATTTCCAATCGAAGTAAGCTGATTTCCTGAAAAACTCACCTTTGACAAATTATTACAACCAATAAATGCAGAATTACCAATTGTCTGCAAATCTGCACCAAAATGAACCTCTGTTACAGCACATTTTTCAAATGCTTTTTCCCCGATTTCTGTTACAGTATCCGGAATCGAAATAGTTTCAATAATATCAAAATGATTTTCTGGTTCTATTGGTGCAAATGCGTTTTCACCGATTTTTAACAAACCGTTATTGAGTATTATTTCTTTCAGATTTGGACAGCTGCTAAACGCATTCTTTCCTATTTCAGTTATATTATTGGGCAATATAATATTTCTCAAATGACTTTTTGCAAAAACCTTTTCTCCGATGCCTGCCAACGGCATATTGGAAGGCATTGTTATGCTTTCTATACGACTGCTCATAAAAGCTTCACTGCCGATTTCCTCCACACTCGCAGGCAGCGAAATACCCGCTAAATTACTAGATTTAAAAGCCTTGCTGTCAATTTTCTTTAATGTGGGCGGCAGTGTGATTTGATTTGAATATTTTGTACTTGAATTAAAAGCCTCGCAAAAAGCAGACTCTCCGATCGTATGCACACGACTCCCCTCTAACTGAACACTCCTTAACTCACTCGTATTACTAAATGCGTAACTTTGAATCTCCGTCAAACCTTCGCAGCCAGTTACACTCTCCAACAAATAACAATTGCTGAACGCATCGCCGCCAATTTTTGTTATGCTTGCTGGAATAGATACCTCTTTTAAGCTGACACAGCTAAAAAATGAATAACTGCCGACACTTGTAATACCGTTTCCGATTTCTAATGAACAAATATAAGGCGCATATGTTTTCCAAGGCGCGGTTGAATAATAACATGTTTTATATGTGCCTTTTTTGTCTGGATATTGAAAAGAATTTCCAGATTGGACATAGCTCTTCATATCCCCCGTTCCACTCAGGGTCAATTTATAGGGTGTTCCTATCTTCAAATCCCAATCGGAAGGCTCTAACGGCGTCAGCTGCCAGGTAATATTTCCTTCTGTTCCGCTCAAAACACCAGAAAGTTCTAAATCTTTTGCCAAAACCTCTGATGCGGGAAAGAATGATGCCGGAGCCAGCCCAAAAACTAACAGGACTGCCAGCAGAATACTAATAAATGGTTTCAATTTTTGCTGCATTTTGCATTTCATTTTCATATAGGCTCCATCCTTTCAGTTAAAATTCCCATATTTTTCTGCGCTTCCCTTTATTTTTTCTCCTTCTCCTCCTCTCTGCTGCTGACAAAGAGCAAAAACACATACAAAAATCCGGCAATCATCGCGATTGTTGCATAAAGTTCTACCTTAGAGGAATCTCCCGTCTGCGGCTCTCTTTCATTTGGGGATGCTTTTTTTCCATCAGCATCCTCAAGATTTTGTGCATTTGATACTTGCGCTCCCTGTCCATCAATTTTTATCTTCTTTTGCTGCACATTTTTATTTCCAGCATTGTCAATCGCAGTTACCGTCAATGTATGCTCTCCTCCTTTGGAAATAAGCACAGCAAAATTATAAGATTCTACAATTTCTTTTTTGAATTTTTCATCCGACACATCTTTTTTATCATTTTTATCAAGCTGATATGAAATATTTGCAAGACCGCCCGCCACTCTGCTGTCGTCTGTCTTATCATTGACATTGACGCTGACAGAAACCGGCCCGTCAAATGAATCCGATAACTTCCCATCTTTTGAAGAAAAGCGAATGTCTGGGGCGCTGTCTTCCACAATCACGCCTCCATCCATAGAAGTAATGATTTTTTCAGCAGACGTATTCCCCGCATTGTCAGTCACAGTCAAAGAAACCGATCCTTTATAATTATCTTTAATCCAAATCTTTGCCTCTGTGCGGCCGTCTTTTACCTCTATTTGTGCTTTTCCTTCTACAATATCGCCGTCATCCGGCATCAGAATATAATCCGCCTGTTTCACGCCGCTTCCTTCTTCTAGTATTGGAACGCAGATTAGCAGATTCGATTTACGAATAATGTAATTTAACAAAGTCCGATACGCAGACTGATAAGTTGCTTCCCCCGGCACAGGAGCCGTTTCATCTTCCCATTTTGCATAAATGGTCGCTGGCTGGGCAGATATATTCTTTTCTACCGGCTTTTCAAAATCCCACTGGCTGCCGTTTGTTCCTTCCGGTTTTTTATACCACCCTTTAAACGTATAACCGTTTCTGACGGGCTCTTCTATTTTCTTTAAACGCGCGCCATACCGTACCGTCTGTTTTACAGGCTCCTGATTGGTACCGTCATTTTTATCAAACTTCACTTCATAGGTATTTCTGTCATAATACAATTTTAATACCAACGTTTCATCCTCTAAAACTGCGCCGGATGCTTTTCTTTTCGGATGCTCTTTATTTTCTGTAAAACCAGTATATGTATTGGATTCGGCTGTCACTT
Organism: uncultured Lachnospiraceae bacterium; assembly: GCA_910586355.1. Taxonomy (GTDB): domain Bacteria; phylum Bacillota; class Clostridia; order Lachnospirales; family Lachnospiraceae; genus Roseburia_B. Next base: position 63,442 of record CAJUHJ010000002.1, on the reverse strand, counting down.
CTGTTCCTATGGTCTCTATCTGTTCTACCGTATCGGATTCTGCTATTTTGTAAATGTCTCCTTCCGGTTCCTGCAGATAATGTTCTACTTTGTATGCCCTCTTTTGTCTGCGAATCTCAACTGTAATCTGCTTTTTGGATACGTTTCCTGCGTTATCTGACGCAGTTACGCTTAACACATGCGTACCATAACCTGTTACCTGAACCGTAAACAAACAGGATACAATCTGATTTTCGGCAAAATCATCCGATGCCACAATTTCCTCTCCGCCGTCGATTTGATACACGACGCTTGAAAGTCCTCCGGAAACCAGAGTTCCTCTGTCTTTCGTCTCTTCATCTTCTACAATCACGTCAACCGACGTCGAATCATAAAACCAATCCGACGACTTTTCCCCTTCTAACGAAAAACGGATTTCCGGGGCATTGTCTTCTACGATAATTTTTCCGTCTTCCGCCGTCACTGATTTTTCAGGCGAGATATTCCCGGCATTATCTGTACAGGTAAATATAACAATGCCTTTAAAGTCTTTATCTATCACAACCTTAGCGGCCGTCTGGCCGTCTTTTGTTTCTAAATCCGCCTTTCCTGATACAATCCCGCCTTCTTTGCGCGCGGCCGCGCCATCTTCTATCAATTTATAATCCGCCTGTTTTATGCCGCTTCCTTCTTCTGTAACCGGAACAGCAATCACCAGACTTTTTTTACGGATAATCTGATTCCATAAATTTTTATATCCTTCATTATAAAATGCTTCTCCCAAAACCGGAGCCGTTTCATCTTCCCATTTTGCATAAAGAGTAACAGAATCAGATGTGGTATTTTGCTCCGCCGTCAATGCAAAATCCCAGCGTTTTCCTTCCGTTCCCGCTGCATCTGTATACCAGCCCTTAAACTGATACCCCTTTTTCTTTGGCTCCTCCACTTCCGTAAGCAGGCCGCCATAACACACATTTTGTTTTTCCGGGGTAATTCCTTCTCCTCCGTTTAAATCAAAGCTGATTTCATAGATATTTCTATCATAATACAATTTCAGCGCCAGGGACCCGTCTGCTGCCACTATGCCAGTTACGACCCTTAACGGATGCGTAGTATTTTCTGTAAATCCGGCGACTGTTTTGGGTTCTACGGATACTTCGCTTCCCGTAACTGCCCGCAAATGCTCCTCCATAGCGTCATTTTTTTCATATGTGTCCCCTGAAATGCTCTGCATATAATATTCTATGGTATATGTCGTATTTTTGGCCGGAATCCATTCTGCATAAAGCAGCGTGCTTCTGCCGAATCGCAGCGTGCTTCCTGCCAGATAAGACGTGCCCGTACCATCCGCGTTTGTATTCCAGCCGCCCAGTCTGTATCCAATACGTTTCGCATCAGAATTCAAGGTGAAATCCGGACGCTGGTATGAAATTATCTCATGCACATTTGCAAACAAAGGCTTTGTCTGGCGAACCGGTACGTCGCCTTCTGACTGTATATCATATGAAATAGTAACGTCTTTTTGATATATTCCATAAAATTCCAATGGTTCACTTAATGTAACCTTTGTCCCTTCGGGATATTCCACTGTATAACCGTCTGCTTTTGTACTCCAGCCTAACGGCGTATACCCCTCCATAGCCTCCAAAGCCGGAGTTGTAATTTCCCTGTTTGTCCTTGCTCCGTCAATCGTAACAGACTGATTGGCTCCGCCGGAATAAAATGTACCGGAAAGATTTCTTTTGAAAATCGCATAGAGATTCAAATCCCCTGTAATCGTATATTCATCCCCGGCGTCGTAATATTCTCCCAGGCCGTCTGCCTGTGTATTCCAGCCGACAAATATACGGCCGGAATATTTTAAACCATCCGCATTTTTTATCGTAACAATATCCCCGCTCTTATGCGGTTCATCGTCCTTTACCTCACCTTGTCCGCCGTTACTGATATAATATACATAATAATCATATTCAGGATCTGCTTCTGTGATAATAATCTGATTATTTTCTGCATCCAGTCTGGCGTGCCATGCAGTTTCAGAGGAACCCGTATTAATAAAAGAAATTTTTTTCGTATCCCGTTCATTTAAAATACATCCGCTCTCACCTTCTGCAATTACAGCGCCTTCCTGCGCTTCTAAAAATACTTTGACCGGATAATTTAATGTGCTGCTGATACGCATTTTCCTGGGCGTATCGCCCTGTCTGTCTAGATAAATACCATCTGTCCCGGAAACGCTGCTGCCATCTCCGCAAAGCTGCACCTGCCCTGACAAAGACAGCATCGAAGAACCGGAACTTACAGCGGAATTCCACACCGCGCCGCTGCCCTCGCTTCCCGGATAAGCGCTTGTATTTCCCTGGAAGTATCCTCCATGCAGCTTCGTTTTCGTACTGCCCGTTCCATCATGGTAAATACAGCCCCCTCTGCCTAAAGACGTGTTATTTAAAAAACTTCCGCCGTAAATATTTAATTCTGCAGTACTATTATAGATAAAACCGCCGCCTATCGCCGACTCTCCTGTGGTACGGTTGCCGCTGTATGTTCCGCTGCTAATATTCATTCTGCCGCTTGTAAGATACACTGCGCCTCCTTTTTCAGCAGAAGAACAATTTTCTATCACAGCGTCGCTAAAAACTACATTCGCATTTGACGCCAAAAGCGCGGCTCCCGAACCCGTACTTTTCACACAATTTAAAATCCTGCTGCCGGAAGATAATGTAATATATCCTCTGTCGGCTTCAATCATAGATTTCTCAGAAGGAATATTCCCGCCTTCTATTGTAATATTTTTTAACGTTAATTCTGCGTTAAAGCCATTATTTACGATAAAATTCGCGTCTGCGTTTCCTCTTAAAATCGTACCGCCTCCGGAAATCACTACTTTTCCTTCTATTGTTATGGCTCCGTTCAATACCAAAGTAACGCCCGCGTTTATCGTCAGCTCTCCGTCCGTTAAACTACCTGCCTCCCATACCGTATTTTCGCTGATTGTGCCAAATTCCGGCGTCCCTTGTGGTAACTCCTCCGTATCAATTTCTTCCGCTAAAGCAGCAATTCCATTTTCTTCTACTGTCACGGTAATCGTCGCAGGAACTACTCCGTCTGCCAGCAAATAACCTGCTGGGATTACTGGTGTGAAAACATAAACGCCTTCCTCACCCGCGTTGTATTCTGGTGACGCAGTCCAGCCAATTCCTTTGACTAAAATTGTTTCTGCTCCTGATTGCTGTGGCGTGGAATTCTGTTCGTTTAAAATTAATTGATTGTAATCGCTGGTCTTTGGAGCCGCATAGTTTTCCTGAATTGTTACAGTCGTTGTCTCAGAAGCTTCTACCGGATGAGATTCTTCTTGCGGCTGCGCCAAATTTTCTTCTGAATCCGGCGTTTTTTGCTCTGTGGACGAACCCTCTGTATCCGGCAGTTTTGGCTGCTCTGGCTCCGGCGTTTCTGGCGCTTCTGGTGTCTGTGTATCTGGCGCCTCCGGCCCCGGCGTTTCCGGCTCCTGGGTATCTGGCGCCTCCGGTATCTGCGTTTCCGGCTCCTCACCTTCTGTATCGGAAGGTTCTGACGATTCCGTTTCTGTATCGAAAACGTCCGGCGTCTCTGATGAATCCGGAACCTCTGACGATTCTGTCGTCTCTGATTCGGTATCCGGCACCTGTGACGTCTCTGTTTCCGGTGGCTGTGGCATATTTGTTTCTGTTTCAGGCAAATTTTCTTCTTGTTGTAACTTGCGGCATATCGCCGTAAGCGCGCTCGGCAGATTCAATTCTTCTAAAGGCGTTCCCAAAGGAACTGTCTGCATACTGAGTTCTTCCGGAAGCGCAGAAAACGACAAAATTTCCCATTGTATTTGATCTTCGCCGTCATCACCCAAAGGCCCGATTCCGTAATATTCAACGGGCAGCAATGTCACAAGCAGACAAAGCATTAAAAGTATGGCCGCTATTTTCTTTTTCAGATGTTTTTTCTCATTTTGCAACTCTCCCACTGTATATATCCTCCCATATTTTCCAAAATTTTTAATGAATATTCCAGTATATCCTTAATTATATGCTATCCTTGTCTATTTTTCAATCGTCAGTGCAGAATTTTGCGCGCCTGATACAATCGGAAACGTAAACGTCGCTTTAAACAAATAAATTATAGAAGTATTGCACCTCTTAAAAAATTATACTATAATAATCTAAATTTAAAAAATATTTCAACGGAGGTAAATCATATGCATACATTCCAACCTTATCCTATCGAAATGTTAGAATGTAACCCCTTTACAATGATCGGTAAAAACTGGGCCGTACTGACTGCTGGCAATCAGCACAAGGCAAATGTTATGACGATTAGCTGGGGCGGTATGGGTGTGCTCTGGGGCAAAAATGTCTGTTATGTTTTTGTCCGTGACTCCCGGTATACCAAACAATTTATGGATTTGTGCTCTACTTTTTCCCTGACCTTTTTTCCAAAAGAGTTCAGCAGATCCTCTCTTATGTATTTAGGCAGCGTTTCCGGCAAACGCGAAGACAAATTAAAAATGGCTCACCTGAATCTAAATTATGCCGACAATGTTCCATTTATAGATGAAGGAAACTTTATTATCACCTGCAATAAACTTTCCGCTACGAAAATCACACCGGATTCCTTTGTAGATCCTAACATTGAAATTACACATTACAAAGACGGCGATTTACATACAATGTATGTTGGTGAAATTTTACAGGTATTGGCGCGCTGACTATATGATTTATATTACAAATTACATACAAAACGACGGGAATCTCCCGCCGTTTTCATTTTACTTTCTTTTTTCATTATCTGCATGACGTACTGATGGACTCAATCGCTACCGCTCCCCCGCGCACAACTTCAATATGCCTGAATTTACTTTGCAAAAGCGCAATTAATTCGTTATTTCTCCGCTCTGTCAGCTTACATTCCAAAAGTACGCTGTCTTTCCCAATATCCGCCACCTGTGCGCCAAACACCTGTGCAATTTGAAAAACTTCCTCTTTGTCTTCTGTGGAACAATTTAAAATTTTCGCAAACAAAATTTCTTTCATGTGCAAAGGAACATTCGTCAAATCAATTACTTTTATCACTTCTACCATACGGTTTAACTGTTTTTTTATTTGTTCAAACGTAATATCGTCGCTGGCTACGCAGATTGTCATACGGGAAACTGTCTCATCTTCCGTCGTTCCCACAGTCAAACTCTGCAGATTGTAGGATTTTCCAGAAAACAATCCAGAGACCTTTGCCAGCACGCCCACATCATTTTCAACATAAAGCGCTATCCACCTGTTTTTCATATGCCACCCCTCCTACTTCAAAATCATTTTATTCATGGGATTCCCGCCCTGTACCATAGGAAGCACGAGTTCGTCGCTGGAAATCAAAAATTCTATAATTGTCGGCGCATCCGTATAACTTCTCGCTTCTTTTAACGCCGCTGCAATTTCTTCCTCACGTTCTACACGGATTCCATGTGCTCCGTAAGATTTTGCAAACTGCATAAAATCCGGCAGATACGGCGGACACGCTTCGTTTTTGCCTTTACAATTCGCCGGACACGTCACTCTTTTTCTAAGGCAGGTCGCTTCATAGCGTTTTCCATAAAAAAGCTGCTGCATCTGGCGCACCATTCCAAGATACTGGTTATTTAACAAACAGACAATGACCGGCGCATTCTCTGTAACCGCCGTCGCCATTTCCTGCATATTCATCTGAAAACCGCCGTCGCCCGTAATACAAATCACAGATTTATCCGGATTTCCGATTTTTGCGCCAAGCGCCGCCGGAAATCCAAATCCCATCGTTCCAAGGCCGCCGGAAGTGATAAATTTTTTTGCGCCCCCAAATTCCAAATACTGGGTTGCCCACATCTGATGCTGCCCAACATCTGTCGTAATAACACAGGAATCAAATTCTTTGTTGACCGCTTCCATAATCATCTGAGGCGTCATGCCTTTATCCCTGCGCATTTCCAATGGATTTTCCTGATCCCATGCGCGGATTTCTTCTAACCAGCCCTTCGTATGCTTTGGCTCCGCCCATTCGTTTAACTTTTCAAGCGCCAGTTTTGCGTCTGCCACAATCGGAACATCCACCACTACATTTCGAGAAATCGCAGCCGTATCAATATCAATATGGACAATTTTTGCCTTGGGAGCAAATTCGTTCAAATCTCCGGTAATCCTGTCATTAAAACGAGTGCCGATGGAAAACAAAACGTCACATTCGCTGACCGCAATATTCGCCGCATATTTTCCATGCATTCCGCTGCTGCCAATATAATATGGATGATTAGTCGGAACTGAGCCTTTTCCCATCACAGTCGTGACAACCGGAACTTTCATCGTCTCGACTAATTTTAGCAATTCTTCTTCCGCCCGGCCCAAAAGAACGCCTCCGCCCGCCAAAATCAAAGGCTTATGCGCGGATTTTAACAACTTATACGCCTTTTTCAACTGCCCGACATGCACGCCTTCATTCGGCTTGTAGCCGCGAATATGAATCGTCTCCGGATAATTACTATCGCCTGTCTGCGTCTGAATATCTTTTGGAATATCAATTAAAACAGGTCCCGGTTTTCCAGTTTTTGCAATATGGAATGCCATCTTGATAATTTTACCCAAATCTTTTCTGTTTCTGACGGTCACGCCATATTTTGTAACGCTTCTGGTCATACCTACAATATCCACTTCCTGAAACGCGTCGTTTCCAATCAGGTTTAAGGGAACCTGCCCAGTAAAACATACTAAGGGAATATTGTCATAATGCGCGTCGGCAAGCCCCGTAATCGTATTGGTCGCGCCAGGCCCGCTCGTCACCAGGCAGACGCCGACTTTTCCAGTTGATTTTGCATAACCCTCCGCTTCATGTATCAGCGCCTGCTCATGGCGCGGCAGTACCACGCGAATCTCCTCCTGCTTGTACAGCTCGTCCATAATATCCGTTACCATACCGCCCGGATAACCAAATATCGTATCAACGCCTTCCTCCAATAATGCTCTTACAAATAATTTTCTCCCTGTAATATCCATTGATGAATCCTGCCTCCTCTATCAAACCCTTTTGTATTTTAAAAAGCAGTATTCCAAATCAAAATATGTCTGTTCTTCACTTTCTGCCTCAAGCCGCCAGTTATCTTTCTCATCGAGATTTGGAAAATAAGAATCTGCCTCATACGAATAATCTATTTTTGTAATATATGCCGTATCACACTCTTCTAACATCATACGGTATACGCTTTCACCGCCAATCACATAAATATCATCACTGTGATACCGTCTCAGTTCTTCATTAAGCTCATCCTTAGAATGTACCACAATAGCGTCCTTTACCTGATACGCCGGATTTGCAGACAGCACGATGTTTGTCCTGTTTTTCAAAGGAAGGCCGTTTGGAAAACTTTCCAATGTCTTCCTCCCCATGACGACTGCCTTTCCCGTTGTCATTTCCCGAAAAAACTTCATATCTGCCGGGATACTGACTAATAGTTTATTCTCTTTTCCAATTGCCCAGTTCTTGTCCACTGCTGCTATAACATTCATAGAACTCCTCCTTATACTGCGACTGGAATATTTTTTATCTGCGGCCCAGCCTCATAATCTATGAGCGAAACGTCCTGCGCCGTAAACTGATAAAAATCTTTTATTTCAGGATTCAGCCAAAATTTCGGCGCCGGATGCTGTTTCCTTTGAATCAATTCTTCTACCAAAGGAATATGCCTGTCATAAATATGCGCATCCGCTATTACATGGACAAGCTCCCCTGCTTTCATACCGCACACCTGCGCCAGCATATGCAGCAATACTGCATACTGACAGACATTCCAGTTATTTGCCGTTAAAATATCCTGCGAACGCTGGTTTAAAATCCCATTTAAAACAAGCCCGGCGTCCTTTTTACTCTGGGTCACATTAAATGTCATGCTGTATGCGCAAGGATACAGATTCATCTCATGCAAATCCGCATGGACATAAAGATTTGTCATTATTCTACGGCTAAACGGATTGTTTTTCAAGTCATAAATCACGCGGTCAACCTGGTCCATGCTTCCTTCTTTATAAATATGTTTTACGCTCATCTGATAGCCATACGCTTTCCCAATCGAACCCGTCTCGTCCGCCCACGAATCCCAGATATTGCTGTTTAACTCATGAATATTATTGGACTTTTTCTGCCAAATCCAAAGCATTTCATCGGTACAGCTTTTAATCGCTGTCTTGCGCAGCGTCAAAGCCGGAAACTCTTTCGACAAATCATACCTGTTTACGACGGCAAACTTCTTTATTGTATACGCGCTTGACCCGTCTTCCCATTTCGGACGTACCTTCTCGCCTTCTGTACTAAATCCGTTTTCCAATATATCCTTACACATTTCTACAAATAATTTATCTGCTAAACTCATCCCAATCTCCTTACCAACGCCCAATAACAGTTACTAAATTCTTATTGTAACGAATTCTTTTCAGAAATGCAAATATTTCTCTCCATCCTTTACAATTCCGCCAAAATATACTATAATATTGAAAAATGTATTATTATTATAAGGAGACAAAACAATGAGCCAGGAAAAAGTAGATCGCTATAAAAAAGAAAAAGTAAACCGCAAGAAAATTATGAAAAAAGAAAAAGCGAAATCATTTGCAGCCCGTATTGCTGGAACGCTTGTCTGTATCGCTTTCATTGGCTGGATTGGTTATTCCGGATATAGCAAATGGGAATCCACACGCCCGGCCAAAATGACAGAAATTAAAACCGATGCGCTTTCTGGTTATCTTTCAGAACTAAACGCAGAAGAATAGAATCACTCTAGTAATCCCAGAGTACCATACAGTTTTGGTATATGGTACTCTGGGATTTTCTTTATTTTTATCATTCCAATTATTCCAACAGCGCCTTTTCCAGCGCATCATTGACCGCATTCAAAATCACCATTGAAGTATATTGATTATCCTCACTGTATTTGATATTTTCTGTGGACTGTTTTGAGATAATCTGTTCTGCAATCTCCTCAACTGCCGGCTCCATCAGCGGATACATAGTTGCTACTGTTTCATCTAAATTCACCAATGAAACAGAATTTATCCGGTCTTCATCCACTGCCACCTGTACATCCATCGTATTATCGTTCAGCTGTATCGTAGATGTATATACGCCTGCAACATATCTCATCGTGTCTGTGGATGCGTCTTTCTGTTTAGGAAGAAACATAAAAATTAACAGCAGGATAAGTAATATTCCAAGTCCGGCAAAGATTAACGTATAAATCATCTCTTTCATATGAAGAACTACAATTTTTGTCTTTGTACTCATATTGATTCCTCCGATTCCCCTGATTAATAAATTTTATGCCAAAACTTTTCATTTATGCCTAAAATTTCATAAACAGACACTTGCGAATAATTTCTCCCCTTTCGCACAGAATAAAAAACATGAAAAGACATCGAATCGAAAAAAATTTTGCCATCTGCGGATTAACCGGATGGTGTATGGAAATTATATATACTTCACTGGATTCCCTGCGGAAAAAAGATATGACTCTGACCGGAAACACCTCAATCTGGATGTTTCCGATCTATGGGATGGCCTCTATTATCGGTGAAACCTACCCGATATTAAAAAATTTTCCGCCGTTGTTCCGCGGTGGAATCTATGGCGCCGGAATTCTCTCTTTTGAGTACTTAAGCGGCAGTATCCTAAAAAAACACAAACTCTGCCCATGGGATTACAGCAAAGCCAAACTAAATATCAATGGTTTAATCCGTTTAGATTACTTCCCTCTCTGGATGGGAGCCGGCCTGATATTTGAACAAATTCTCTGTAAAAAACAGTAATGTTATCCCTTCTGTATGAAAAACGGAAGGGATAACCGATTGCGCGAACTGAACAACTCTCATTTCTATTTCTGTAAAACGTTTCGCCATAACTCTCCCTCCCTTTTTTAAAATGACTCAAAATATCTTTATAGTCATACATGATATACCTCTTTTTAAAATTCAAGAAAAAAGGAACACTTCTTTTTAGGAAGTGTTCCTTTAGGGCTGTTTTACCGAACGATACTATAAGAACTATATGTGGAACCTTTGATTCCACTGCCAACGGCGCGGACTTTATAATAATAAGATTTATTTCTATCTCCGCTAACATCTTTATATGCCGTCATATTCTCGACGAAAGCCAGCTTCTGATACGTTCCGTTTTTGGACGTACTACGGTAAATCTCATATCCATTTGCGCCTTTAATTTGTTTCCAGCTTATATTTATCCTGGACGATTGTTTTTTGACTTTCACAACGGGTTTGTTCAGCAGTTTGACCTTCTGTGCCGCACAAAAAGCCGCCGTTACTTTTTTACTGCCTGTCATTTTAAAAGGACGAACCTTATAATAATAGGTCTTCCCACTCTTGACCGACTTATCTTTATAAGATGTAGTTCCCGCTTTTTTGACCGTTGCAATTTTCTTATAATTACCCTTTTTTGAGGTACTGCGGTAAATTTCATATCCGCCGGCGCCTTTGACTTTCGACCATTTCAAAGATACGCTTTGGGACGAATTTCCGATCAGTTTTGTCAAATTGGTCGGTTTTAAGGATACCGACGTATCGTCTGATTTTTTTAATCCATAACATGCTGCTATTCCTTTGGCGTCGGCAACTCCCAGCCGCTTTAATTTCGCGCTGCTGTTTAAATACGTTTTGGCATCCGAAGCATTTGAAATAAAACCATGTTCTACAATAATACCTGGAAATCCTGCTTTTTTTGCCCCGCGGATTACAGCATAATAATCTGCTGTGGAACCGTCTGGATAAGAAGTTCCAATCACAGAATTTGCTGTCTTAAGCCCTCTGTTGCGAAGCCCTAATGCAGTAAGGTTCTTTTGGATAGCGCCTGCCAGCTTTTTGCCCTGAGTACTGATTGACGGTCTGTAATTGGAATTTGGGTAGTATACTTCCGCACCATTTGCAGACGCAACCGCCGCAGAATTGATATGTAGACTGACAAATACATCTGCTTTAACAGCAGAAGCATTGGCGACTCTCTGCTCTAAGCTAAGATACCTGTCGCTTTCGCGCGTCATATACACTTTTACCCCTTGATATTTCTCTAATTCCGCTTTACAGTACTGTGCAATTTTTAAATTCAGCACTTTTTCATAAAGCCGGTTTCCAACAGCTCCAGCATCGCTTCCGCCATGTCCGGCGTCTAATACGACAATCAAATCTGATTTGCCAGACGCCCCTTTGCTTTTTCCTTTCTGAAAAAGCTGGGAGAAAAAAGTATCTGCCAAAGTACTTTCCGCCCCAGAGACAACCACCATAACAGCCACTAAAAAGACTGCTGTGAAGCGTTTCAATCTGCTCATTGTGTTCCTCCATTTTTATATCTACTCTCCAGATAAAATTATAACACAAATCAATGAAATTTCAATTATTATCTTCTGGCAGGCTACCCATTTTTTGTGTTTTGTGTTACAATTCCAAAAAAAGATGTTCAAAGAAAGGATTTCGGAAATGAATATAAAACTTGTAGCCCTGGATATGGACGGAACTTTATTAGACAGCGGCAAAAAACTTCCAGCAGATTTTATGGACTGGGTCAGGCAGCATCCCGATATTAAAACAGTAATTGCCAGTGGACGGCAGTACTACACACTGGTAAAAGACTTCCTCCCCATTAAAGACAGCTTGATTTATGTAGCTGAAAACGGCGGCCTGGTCTTTGAAAGAGAAGAGATCATTTACAAAAATGAAATGAAAAAAGAAGACATCCTGGATTGTTTAAAAATAATTGATTCCATCAAAGGAACCACCCCTATTATCTGCGGAGCGAAATCTGCTTATATGCGGCCGGCAGATGAATCTATTTTAAAAGAAGTCCGAATATATTACGACCACCTAAAACAAACAACAAAATTGTATGAAGATGCGATTCAGGATACCATTGTAAAAGTCGCTGTTTTTGTAGAAGAAAAACAGGCGGAATCTGCAATGAACCATTTTTCTAATATCAAACGCCGCCTCTCCGCCGTTTTATCCGGCGACAGCTGGATTGATATTGCCAACCAAACGGTCAATAAAGGAGTTGCCGTTACAGCAATTCAGGAAATGTATGGTATCGATGAAAAAGAATCCATGGCGTTTGGAGATTATCTAAATGACGCAGAACTGTTAAAACGCTGCGGAGAAAGTTATTGTATGGAAAACGGCCATCCAGATTTAAAACTGATGGCAAAATATATCACCAAATCAAACGATAACGACGGCGTGATGATTGTGCTGCGAAGTCTGTGAAATTTTAAAACCTCTGATTATCGAATAAAAAAACCGGAAACATGTTGATTTCCGGCTTTTTTTATTCTACTGTAAGTACGAATCATCCTTTAAAATCCAACGGCAGTTTTTTCCAACGTTCCCTCAACAAATACGCCGCGTCTTTTGGCTGCCGCTGCCTTGTAAACACTCCTTTTTTATTTCCATTTACGCGCAAAATTCCCTCTGTCGTCTGAAAATCCGCAAAATTCCAGATTTGTTCTCCTTTTATAAAATCATACGAATCAAATACTTCATTTGTCATTTTTAAATATTCGTCCTGATACTCCTGGCTCCACATGACAGATGGAAGTTTATGCTCCATCCCAAGCGTATCTGCGCCATATTCTGTAAAAAGAAACGGTTTTTTCAAATCCAGCGCTTTCCATGCATCCATTTCTTTCCGAAACAATACTTCGGCTTCTGAAATTTCATAACCGCCTTTGACATACCAGCCATAATAACGGTTCAATGCAATTATATCACTGAATTGATAACATTTACATACGCCTGGAACAGAGTTCATAATAAGAGCAAACGTTTTTGGACGCTTCTGCTTATCCAGCCTGTGCGCCAGCTCGAACACTTCTTTAAAATACGGTACTGCCGCTTCACTGCTCGTATCCGGCTCATTTAACAGACTCCAGGCAATTACGCACGGATGGTTTTTATCTCTTGTAATCAATTCCTCTATCGCTCTTTTATGCGCTTTTAAAAGAAGCGGCGTTGTCTCTTTTTCAAAAAATGCCGTTTTCTTTCCTGTGTTTGCTTCCATAAAGTTCATCAGACTTTCAAACAATCCAACAGCAGCCACTTCATCTATAACTAAAAAACCTTCCCTGTCCGCCATCTGATAAATTTCTTCGCTGTACGGATAATGCGCTGTCCGAAAAGAATTGGCGCCAATCCATTTCATCAATTCAAAATCACGCTTCATCACGCCGATATTGAACCCGCGCCCTACAATATCACTGTCCTCATGTTTTCCAAAACCTCTCAAATAGATTGGCTTTCCATTGAGTAAAATAGATGTGCCTTCCACCTTGATGGTACGGATTCCGATTTCCTGTACGTATTCGTCAAGAATCGTTTCTCCATCATAGATACGAATAATCAAACGATATAAATACGCTTGGCGTACCTGCCAAAGACGGGCGTTCTTTACCTCCATAATACCGCTTTTTCCCTCTGCCTGCGCTGCTTGTTTTCCTTCCTCGTCTAACAGCAAAAGACGGACATGATGTTCTCCCGTCGTCTGAATATCATAATGAATCTTTGCGTCTTCTCCTGCAAGCTCATAATCTAAGTCAAAATCAAATATATATTCTTTTGGAACTGCTAAAAAAGAAACCGAACGCTGCAGCCCAGAGTAATTAAAGAAATCAAAATACGGTTTATTCATCTTCGTTCCATCCGGCAGCGTTATCGTTTCACCGCATGGTATATTCGTTACAGTCAATTCATTGTTTACTTTTACGACAACTTTATTAACGGCGTTATACAAAACAGCTTCAGTAACATCTGCAAGAAACGGCAGAAAACCGCCTTCATGCTCCATAATTTTTTTACCGTTTACATAAACTGCAGCCCGATGTGTAGCTGCGCCGAAACGAAGGAATAAATTTTTCCCTTTCCATTCTTTAGGCACAAAGATTTCTTTTTCATACCAGACGTCGCCTGCAAATTCACGAATCTCTTTTTGGGTATAAAAATCCTGAAAACTTGCGGGTACCGGAATATAATCAAATCCCGGAATTTTGTTTGGATAACCTTCTTTTTCACCGTCCCCTTGTCTGTCTATGTGAAATTTCCACATACCATCCATAGAAAACACACGTCTTGTTACTGTTGATTTTGGATACAGCATGGAATACTCTAACATTTTCATTTCCTCCTAATTTTCTTTTTGAAATTAGTATGCCCATGCAGACAGCTTTTTAAATCTATATTTTATAATGTTTTAATTCAAAGAAAAACACATATACTGCGCTGTGCAATCTATGTGTTCCAGTTCATATTTATGTATTGGTCTTCATAAATGCATCCATAACATTTACGCCGACCGCCATATTTTTCAAGGTAATAATTTCTCTGTCCATGTACTCTTCTAACCGCTTCACTTCTTCCTCGCTAAAACCGCTGTTTGAAATGATTTTACAATTGGGAATCTTCCCCTCGGCTTTCCTCTTGCCGTCCGTAAAAGAAACAAATGCGTATTTTTCCCCATTTTTCCGAAATATCTGGGATACTGACATATCTAAAGTATTACTCATAAGCAGACACCTCTTCTACCCCTTTATACAATTGACCTGTTTCCACATTCCGATACTCGTGTTTTTCATAATACCCAATCAAATTTCCTTTCTCTTCCCGCAGCGCCACCATATACACGTCTTTATTTTCCTGTTCATTGCGGTAGGTATACATAATATTATGCTCTGTGCTCATCTGAAACCACTGTATTACTTTATGTATTTTCTCACAAGAATCCGCATTGTGACACTCTAAAAGACTTTTGCCAAGAAGTTCTTTTCCGCCGCGGTTCGCATAGCGGCGGGCAGCTGCCGGATTCATATAAATAATCTCATGTTCCAGACTGCATATGACTACTGCACATTTATCCATATCGACTAGACTTTTCAAATACGGAAATAAATCCATCTTTACTCCCTCTCCTTTATCCATTTTCATTGCTGATTCTACCGGGCTTCTTTTTTGCCGCTTTGATATCGGCGATTCCATTTGCAGCGTTTACTTCCTGCACCAAAGTCTGGGAATACTGGTAAAACGCTTCTGCTTCTTCCTTCTGCTGGATATAAAAAAACAAAGACAATCGAAATCAGCCCCATATGAATCCCATTCGGCAGATTTCCCCGAATCCCCGCCAAAATAATAACTGCGGCTAATATGACACGAACCAGCGTATGAAACAAAAATTTTCCAATATCCGAATAAGATTATTATGAACGAAAAAATCAATAATTTCAAGTAATTTGAAAGGATTCGTAAATTTTTATCCCTGAATTCCCTTCAAATCCCCCACCAATTCTTACCGTTTTTAAAACAATCCCAGCATCTTTCCCGCCCAGTAAATAAGTCCCAGCGCCCATGAACTAAAAATTCCATATAAGATAACCGGCCCCGCAATCGTAAAAATCTTGCACCCGATTCCGAATACCTGCCCTTCTTTTTTAAACTCTATACATGGCGCCGATACCGAATTGGCAAATCCGGTAATTGGCACTAACGCCCCTGCGCCGCCAAATGTCGCAAGTTTTGGATACAGATTCAGTCCTGTAAAAATTACGCTGAGCAATACCAAAATCAAACTGCACCAGCTTCCGGCCGTATCTTTATCCAGTCCAAGGCTGTCGCAGTACTGTAAGATACCCTGCCCAACGACACAAATCAGCCCGCCGGTCAAAAACGCTTTCGCCATATTTTTTGGCAGCGAATGTGTCGGCGTTACCTCTTTTACATATTCGTTATATGCCTTTTGTTCTTCCGCTTTCTGCGGACTTATTTTCTTTTCGTTTGCCATTTTTGTTCCTCTCTCTTTCTATTTCATCTGCCAGATATGCTCCTCTTTTAATCCCCAGAGCAATAGCTCTTTCATCTGGCTGTCATATGTTTCAAGCGGCCGATACTGTAAAAGCAGTTTTGCCAAATATGCTTCCCGCTCGTCTGCGCCGGAAAACTCCTTTAACTTCGGCGCAATCCATTCATACAGCGCTCCCGGCAAAATATCTTCGTCCACTTCCATATGATTTATTCCGCAAAACAATCCCGCTGCATAATAAAATTCATAATTTCCAAGCAGAACAGACGCTTTCATACTGCATTTTAGAATAATACTCTGCCTTGCCGTCAACGTAACCATAAATACTCCCCCTTATTCTTTCGGCATTTTTTTTATTCTAACTCCATTCTATTTTTGCGTCAATCTACATCCCTGCTCCAATCTGATGATAAAAATACCACAATCCCCCGATAACTTTTCCGGCTGCCATAGCCGTAATCACAAAAGTCATACCCATTTTTAAGCTGATGCGGCGAAACATAATCGGAAACACATTCATAATCTCTGCCAATGCCATTACAAGGCATCCTACCTGGATACCGCAGCCCAACCCAAATAAAATCAGCATAGGTCTTCCAAACGGAATTTGAATCTCTGTAAAGACGGTAATCATATTTCCCAAAATACCGCCCAGCATAATTGCATTTTCATAAAAAATGACTTCTTTTGCCGTCTTACTCATAAAAACAACCCTGGGCACAACACTAATCCCGACAATCAATGCAAACGTCCCGCCTGCTACCGCCATACCGCAGATAAGCCCAAACGCCCCCAATAAAAGATGCTCAATTAACATCAATTTCTGTGCCTCCCCTTCCAGAATTTTCGATATAAGTATCGTCTACATCCTGTTCATATTTACGGAGCTGCACTTCAATCGGCGTTGGGTCAGGCGTAATTTTTTTCTTCCCAAAATGATTAAAAAAGACTAAGATTCCAATTGCAAGCCCGATACAATAACTGATTTCCAATTCTGTAAAGCCGTTTGATTCCCGGCCCATTACCTGATAATAAAATTTACCAAATAAATCGGTAATGCCAATGTCATTATTGAAAGACATAATTGTAAACGCACCGCCAAAAAACAAAACCAAAGATAAAACAACGATTTTTAAATACGAAACCCACTGGTTTTGGCCTGGATTTTTGATATACTCTATGATAAAATCCGCTTCGCCCTCATTTTCGATTTCTGCGTTTGGATAATCTTCATGGATGAACTCTACAACCCGAAGAATCGAAAAAATCGCTCTTTGTATTTTTTTGGAAGTTATGTCTTCCTGAAACGTATAGATTTTCTTTTGTTTCACCTGCCTGAGCATTGCTTCATTCGAACTTGTAATCGACGCAATATCCCCCAAAGCCACATTTCTGTCATAGACCAGAACGTTTCTGTCTATTTTGATATAAATGGTTTCATCATTTGCACTCATATCAAATCACTTCCTGCAAAAATTTTTTGCACAAAAATACCGTCTTTTGGATTTAATTCATTTTTCTGAATATAATGGTAGTAAGACAATCCTATAAGAACCGCTACGATAATAAGCGCCACAAGACAAATTCGGTAAGTTTTTCGATTCATTTTGATTACTTCCTTTTAAGATAATTTTTATGAAAAATAGTATGTATCTTTTTTGGAAAGTTATGCAAAACTGATAAAAAATAATCTTGCACCGGAGGGATTCTGTCATGTCTGACAGCAAAGAAATTCTGACACTTGCAATTGAAATTGGAAAGACGCTGCTTGAAAACGGCGGAGAAATTTATCGGGTAGAAGATACTTTAAAACGTATCTTATCTGCTTTTGAAATCAAAAATTATAATATCTATGTACTATCGAACGTAATCTTTGCAAGCGCAGATGAAGAAAGCCAAAACGCCTGCTGTATGATTCGCCAGGTTCCTTTAAATGAAATCCACCTTGGCAAAATAGCCGCCATAAACCAGCTTTCCAGAGAACTCTGCGCGCACAAATACGAATTATCTGAGGCTTGGGAACAACTAAAACAATGCCGGAAAATCCCGGCATATCCGCCGTTTATCCAGTCGCTTTCCTGCGGAATCGGATGCGCAAGTTTTTGCCTTATCTTTGGCGGAAATTTGCTCGACGCATTTTGCGTACTGTTTCTTGGCGTTTGTCTGCAGTATTTCCGTTTGAACCAGAAAAAAAAGAATGCTTCTAAATTCATGGTAAATATTATTGGAAGCGCATTTTTAACGTCTGCAAGCCTTCTTTTTTTCCAGTTCAACCAGTATTTCCCCCAAACCATCCTGCATCAGGATATGATTGTGACAGGGGGCATTATGCCTTTGGTGCCGGGTATCGCGCTGACAACCTCTATCCGCGATTTATTCAACGGAGATTTTCTCTCCGGAGCCATACATCTTTTAGACGCTTTACTGACTGCTGTAAGCATTGCTGTCGGCGTCGGCTGTATCATTATTATTTACCGTTATTTTTCAGGAGGTGTAAGTCTGCTGTGATTGTACAATTTCTGCTTTCCATGACGGCTACCGCGTCGTTTGCCGTTCTTTTTAACGCTCCAAAAGAACAATTCCTTACAAATGCGCTGACCGGTGCGCTGGGCTGGATTTCCTATCTGATTTTTTGCGCCCTTGGATTAAAAACAACGTCTGCCTCACTGGCAGCCGCATTTTGCCTCACAATCATCTCCCGTATGTTTGCCGCTTATTTTAAATGTCCGGCGACGCTTTATCTTGTGACCGGAATTTTTACCCTCGTCCCCGGCTCCGGAATTTATTATACTTCTTACTATTTTATAATGAATGAAACTCAACTGTCAGCTGCCAAAGGAATCGAAACATTTCAAATTGCCGGAGCCATTGCTGTGGGCATTTTATTTGGTTTTTCCATCCCGCAAAAATTATTCCACAAATGACGGCCGCTTTATATTTTCATGGTAAGCTGAATCCTCTGTTTTTTCAAATCAACGCTTAAAACCGACACTTCCACAATATCTCCGACGCTTACAACTTCAAGCGGATGTTTGATAAAGCGCTCCGACATCTGGGAAATATGCACAAGTCCGTCCTGATGGACGCCAATATCCACAAACGCCCCAAAATCAATGACATTGCGCACTGTCCCTTTCAGCACCATACCCGGCGTCAAATCTTTCATATCCAGCACATCGCTTCTTAAAATAGGTTTGGGCATATCTTCTCTTGGGTCACGCGCCGGCTTTTCTAATTCTTTTACAATGTCCTCTAATGTCAGCTCTCCAATTTCAAGCTCCTTTGCAAGCGTCTGATAATTTGAAATTTTTTTGGAAATCCCTCTTAATTTTCCTTCCCTGATGTCTTCCGCCATAAATCCAAGTTTCGTCAAAAGCTTTTGGGTCGCGACATAACTTTCCGGATGGACGCTCGTTGCGTCAAGCGGATTTTTTCCTTCTGAAATCCGCAGAAATCCGGCGCACTGTTCATATGCCTTCGGCCCTAGTTTCGATACTTTTAAAAGCTGGGGACGGGCGGTAAAACGTCCATTTTCTTCCCGGTATGCCACAATATTTTTCGCAACCGCTTTACTGATTCCTGAAATATATTCCAGCAAAGACGCAGAAGCGGTATTTAAGTCTACGCCAACTTTATTTACACAGTCTTCCACTACGCCGACAAGCGCCTCTCCCAATTTTTTCTGGTTCATATCATGCTGATACTGCCCGACTCCGATTGATTTTGGGTCTATTTTCACAAGCTCCGCAAGCGGGTCCTGTAAGCGTCTTGCAATAGATGCCGCGCTCCTTTGTCCCACATCAAAATTCGGAAACTCTTCTGTCGCCAGTTTACTTGCAGAATAAACAGAAGCCCCGGCTTCATTGACAATCACATACTGCACCTGTGTATCTAATTCTTTTAATAAATCTACAATCACCATTTCAGACTCGCGGGAAGCCGTTCCGTTTCCAACGGAAATCAGAGTAATCCCATATGTAGTAATCAGACGCTTTAAAACCTTTTTCGATTCTTCTACCTTATTCTGCGGAGCCGTTGGATAAATCACCGTAGTATCCAAAACTTTTCCTGTCGAATCAACAACTGCAAGTTTGCACCCTGTACGAAACGCCGGATCCCAGCCCAATACAATCTGGTTTGCAATTGGCGGCTGCATCAAAAGCTGTTCTAAGTTTTTGCCAAAAACTTTTATCGCTCCGTCTTCTGCCCGTTCTGTAAGCGTACTGCGGATTTCTCGTTCAATTGCAGGCGCAATCAATCGCTTATAACTATCTGCAATCACGTCTTTTAACACCGACGTTGTATTTGGATTGTCACGTACAATTATCTTTTTTTCCAAATAACGGAGAATATCTTCTTCCGGCGCTTCAATTTTCACAGTCAGTACTTTTTCTGTTTCCCCGCGGTTTAACGCCAATATCCTATGACCGGCCAGCTTCGGCAGCGCCTCGTCAAATTCATAATACATCTCATAAACAGACTCTTCATCGGCATTTTTTGCCGCCGAAAGAATCCGCCCTTTTTTCATTGTAATCTCACGAATATGAATCCGGTAATCTGCTTCATCTGAAACAGATTCCGCCAAAATATCTTTCGCCCCGTCTATCGCTTCATCTACTGTATTGACTTCTTTCTCTGCGTCCACATACGCTTCTGCTTCCTTTTCTAAAGGCTTGTCCGTCATCTGCAGCATGATAATATTCGCAAGCGGCTCCAACCCCTTTTCCTTGGCAATCGTAGCGCGCGTCCGGCGTTTTGGCCGATACGGACGGTAGAGGTCGTCCACGACAACCATGGTTTCTGCCGCTAAAATCTGCGCTTTTAACTCTTCTGTCAATTTACCCTGTTCTTCTATGCTGGCTAAAACCTGATTCTTTTTTTCCTCTAAGTTTCTCAGATAATTTAATCTGTCATATAAATTACGCAGAATTTCATCACTCAAAGCCCCGGTAACCTCTTTCCGGTAGCGGGCGATAAACGGAATCGTATTGCCCTCGTCAATCAGCTTCACCGCAGCTTCTGCCTGATGTTTCTTAATTCCCAATTCTCCTGCAAGCGCTGTTATAATATCCATTTTATTCTCCCTTCCATTTCCATAAAAACACTTTGTATGTTATCATAACATAAAAATCCTAAAATATCCAAAATGAAATCACATTTACAAAACACAAGATACATGATATACTGCAATTAATTAAAAACACAACAATTCACAATTTCAAAAAAAAGAGGATGCTATGGAATTTCAAGAAAACAACGACACACAAAAAAACCACACACAAACCTCCCGCTCCGAAACTATGGCGCTTGCATCTATGATTTTAGGCATTGTCGCCCTTCTCACATCTGCATGTATCTATCTTTCCGTCATTTGCGGTTCCCTTGGCATAATTTTAGCCCTTATATCGCGCGGAAGTGAACAAACCCTCTCTCTCCGCTCAAAGGTCGGGTTAATCCTAAGTATCGCCGGTTTACTTATGACCTTTTTCATCTATTTATCCGCCATACTTTACATATTGCTCAAATACGGCGGAACCGAAGAATTTTTACAACAATACTCAGATTTATACCAAAGCATGGGTATCCAGCAATTTTAATATGTCTATTCCAAAAGCTGTCAGAATTACATTCTTGACAGCTAAATTTATCACTACAACCGCAAGCGCGGCGTACAAATACCAGCTTCGATACTTTAGTCCAATCCTAACCTTATGCCCCAAAAGATATTCCACCGTATGAGAAATCATAAACCAGGCATAAAGCCCCGCCGTATAGGCCACAATCGGATGATAAAAAAACGAGCGTAAAATCTCTCCCTGAAACAAAACAGCCGCCGCCCTGGTTCCACCGCATCCCGGACAATACAGCCCCGTCACTGCATGAAACACACACGGAACCAGAAAAAACTCCCGCACAAAACCCGGCAGCGCCCTAAACATCAAAAAAAACATCGTCATCATAAGCGGTACGCAAATTCCCAAAACATACAGCCTGTCTTCCAACCGGTTCATTCTGAATAATTTCTTTCCTGCCCTCTTTATTTTCACCTTGAATTTCCTCCCGATTTTGTTATAATAATATTATATACGCATTTTGTAAAGGAGGAATCTTTATGAATATTGGAAACATCCCAAATTTTAACACTGGTTATCATTCAATGACCGAAAAACCGGGTTACAAATCTTCTCCGGCTGAATGTGACACCTGTAAATCCCGGAAATATCAGGACGGCTCCGACGAAAACGTTTCTTTTAAAGCCGCTTCGCATATTTCTCCTTCTGCTTCCGGGGCAAGAGTACGCGCGCATGAAGCAGAACATGTCTCCAACGCTTACAGCAAAGCGGCAGAAAAAGACGGCCAGGTTGTATCCGTCGGCGTTTCCATCCGCACAGCGGTTTGCCCGGAATGCGGACGCACTTATACTGCCGGAGGCGAGACAAGGACTACCTTAAAATATCCCAACGAGTCCAATCCTTACCAAAAGAACCAAAAAGCCTTAGATGCTGCCAAATATACCGGTGCGAACATTGATTACGCCGCATAACTAAAGGAGATTATCTGTTTTATGAAACTGACTTCCAAGGAATTGAAACGACGTGCCAGAGGAATTATAATTCAAAAGTACAGTCTATTGATGGGAACCCTGATACTGAGTGAACTAATTGTTTTTATCATTAGCTATCCTTTCGGACTTCCTCTGCCCAATCCAAGCGCCATGCAAATTACAATATGGATTTTATCTACTTTGATTATTTCTTTGCTTACCAGTATTTTAAATACCGGGCTGATGAACATCCATTTGAATCTTGCCAGAGGCAAAGAGGCTAAGTTTTATGATTTATTTTTATTCTTCTTTTGGAGGCCGGATCGTTTTGTTTTTGCAAAACTAAGACTGGCAGGTATTTTTATACTAATTTCTGTTCCTGCCTGTCTCGTTACAGCAGTTGTTTTTCTTTTCACCCCTACTTTGATAGGTTTTGTATTTTTAACAGCTGTTTGTATCGCAACTATGGTTTTCACTTGTATTATATCTATTTCTTACAGCCAGGTCTTTTATCTTTTAATTGATAAGGCAGAGCTTTCGGTTCGAAACGCCTTTCAACAGAGCAGGGAGCTGATGAAAGGAAATAAAGCGAGAAGTTTTTATATCAGTTTAAGTTTTCTTGGTATGCTGCTCCTTGGCGTCCTATCCTTTGGTATCGGGCTTTTGTGGGTAATGCCTTACATCAACCAAACCAGGACGGAATTTTACAGAAATATAACGGCTGAAATTACATAAAAACAGCAGACGGATAAATATTCCATCTGCTGTTTCTTTAATTTTCTAAATATTTTGCAAGTCCCTGCAAAATACAATCGACACACTCGTCAATGCTTTGTCCTTCTTCACCCACTATAATATCTGGATGTTCCGGTTTTTCATATGGGCTGCTGATTCCTGTAAAATCAAATATTTTTCCTTCTCGCGCAGCTTTATACAGCCCTTTGACATCTCTTCTTTCACATTCCTCTAAAGAAGTGCTGACATATACTTCAATAAAATTATCGCCGACAATCTCTTTTGCCCTTCTTCTGTCTTTGCGGTAAGGGGATATAAACGCCGTCAGCACAATCAATCCAGCGTCATTCATCAGTTTCGAAACTTCCGCAATCCGGCGAATATTTTCGATTCTGTCTTTCTCACCAAATCCAAGATTTTTATTCAGCCCCATACGCACATTGTCGCCGTCTAAAATCATGGTATGCTTGCCCATGGAAAACAGTTTCTTTTCAAGTGCATTGGCAATTGTCGATTTACCGGAACCAGAAAGACCCGTCATCCAAATTGTAAGCGCCTTCTGGTTTAACTGGCCTTCTCTCAGCTCTTTTGTAATATCCATATCATGCCAGGTCAGATTGTTATCCTTTTTCATCTCATGGACAACGACTCCGCAGGCAGAAGTCATATTGGTAATTCTGTCAATCAATATCAAAGAACCCAAATCTTTATTGTCTGTAAATTCATCAAAAACAATCTTACTGCCGACTGATATTTCACAAAATGCAATCTCATTTTTTGTAATTGCATCCGCTGAAACATGGGCGCCGGTATTGACGTCAATTCGGTATTTTATATTCATAACGGTTGCCGGAACCTGGGACGTACCGATTTTTAACAGAAAATTCTTCCCAGACACCAGATTGCTGTCGTCCATCCAAAGTATCGACGCCGCAAATACAGAGCCTGTTTTAAGGGAATAATTTTTTGCCAGTACGCACCCTCTTGACACATCAATCTCCGTATCAAGTGAAATTGTCACCACATATCCTTTTTCACTTCGGTTTACTTTTTTATCTCCCTGTAAAATCGAAGCTACTTTTGCTTTTTCACCGCTTGGATATACGGTAATCGTGTCTCCTACCGCAACTTCACCTGAAGCAATCTGTCCCTGGAAACCACGGAACGTATGATCCGGCCGACAGACCCTTTGCACTGGCATCGAAAAGTTTTTATTGCCTCCCTCTTCGGATACGTCTACCTGTTCTAAATAATTCAAAAGGGAAATTCCATGATACCACGGCATACGTTTTGATTTCGTCGTAATATTATCGCCGACCGTTGCCGAAAGAGGTATCATCTGAAGGCTTTCATATTGGAATTCTGCCATCAGAAGTTTAATATCTTTTTCAATTTCGCAAAAACGCTCCTGATTGTAATTGACAAGGTCCATTTTATTAATTGCAAATACAAAATGCTTGATTCCCATTAAATGACAGATTCTCGCATGGCGTTTTGTCTGAATCAGCACACCCTGGCTGGCGTCCACTAAGATAACGCTTAAAGAAGCAAAAGACGCCCCGACTGCCATATTCCTTGTATACTCCTCATGTCCCGGCGTATCCGCAACGATAAAACTCCGATTCTCCGTTGTAAAATACCGATATGCCACGTCTATTGTAATTCCCTGCTCACGTTCTGCCATAAGTCCGTCCAACAACAAAGAGTAATCAATTTCTCCTCCGGCAGATCCAACTTTAGAATCTAAGGCAAGCGCCTTTTCCTGATCCGCAAAAAGAAGTTTGGCGTCATAGAGCATATGTCCAATCAAAGTAGATTTTCCGTCATCTACACTCCCACAGGTAATAAATTTCAGTAAATCATTTTTCATATTAAAAATACCCCTCACGTTTTCTTTTTTCCATGCTCGAAGCCCCACCGTCAGAATCTATGACACGGCTTGTCCGCTCCGACTCTACGGAAGCTAATGTTTCTTCAATGATAGCGTCTAACGTCACTGCCGCAGATTCTACGCCGCCCGTCAAAGGATAACAGCCAAGCGTCCGGAAACGTACCATTTTATTTTGCGGCGTCTCACCCGGTTCTAATTTCATCCGGTCATCATCTACCATAATGATATTTCCGTTCCGGACTACAACGGGCCTTTCTTTTGCAAAATATAACGATACAATCGGAATATTTTCCCGTTTAATATACTGCCAAATATCTTTTTCCGTCCAATTTGACAATGGAAAAACACGGATACTTTCTCCCTTATTAATTTTAGTATTGAATAATTTCCACATTTCCGGCCTTTGATTCTTTGGGTCCCATGCGTGATGCGCGTCCCGGAAAGAAAAAATCCGTTCCTTTGCGCGGGATTTCTCTTCGTCCCGGCGTCCGCCGCCAAATGCAGCCGTAAACCCATATTTATCCAAAGCCTGTTTCAGCGCCTGTGTCTTCATAATATCCGTATATGCCGAACCATGCTCAAAAGGATTAATCCCTTGGGACACGCCTTCTTCATTGATATATTCCAACATCTCAATCTGTAAATCCCTGGCCATTTTATCACGAAACTCAATCATTTCTTTAAATTTCCATGTCGTATTGACATGCAAAAACGGAAATGGAGGCTTTTCGGGATAAAATGCTTTTAACGCCAAATGCAGCATTACAGAGGAATCTTTGCCAATTGAATACAACATAACCGGCTTTTCGCACTCTGCTGCAACTTCACGCATAATATAAATGGCTTCTGCCTCTAACTCATCTAAATGATCCATACGATACTCCTTTGTTTTTACAATTTATTTCATATTTCTGCACTTAGTATACTACACTTTGGAAATAATTTCCACCTCAATTATAGTCTCTTTTTCTAATCCTAAATCCTTAAGCTGTTTTCTCTCTTAAGCCATTCTTATACGCTTTAGGATTCCATAATAAGCAAGAAATATTAAAATCACATTAAAAATTTTCACTGGGAATTTTTTTCTGAACCGGAAGATAAAGTGTAAATGTACTGCCTTTTCCAAGTTCACTGATAACTGTAATTCTTCCTCCATGTTTTTCTGCAATCTTTTTTGAAAGCGCAAGCCCAAGTCCAAACCCTTCTGCATTTCTGGATTTGTCACATTTATAAAACCTTTGGAAAATTTGCTCTTGATGTTCTTTTGCAATCCCAATACCGTAATCTGTTACCTGAACATAAGATTCGCCTGACGCCTCGCCAGTCTTTACGTCAATCACTCCATACGGCCGGCTGAATTTGACTGCATTTGTAAGAAGATTTTGTATCACAATGACAATCAGCCCTATATCGCCCATTGAATACGCTTCCTCTAACTTTAGCCTTATCCGAATACCATTTTGAAGTTTCTCCTGCCATTCCTCACAAACCGACTGTACAATTTCCACAAAATCAAGCGTTTCATCCTGAATTTCTATTCTGTCTTGGTCGAGTCTGGAAAGATGCAAAAGCTGAATAATTAAACTGTCAATTTTTTTGGACTGCCGAAAGATTACGTCTAAAATCTCTTCATGCTCCTCTACGCTTAGCATCCTTTCTCTGGCATATTGGCACTGTGCCAAAACGACAGCGATTGGCGTCCGAAGTTCATGGGCCACATCCGAGGTAAACTGTTTCTGCTGTTTAAAATTTTGTTCAATCCTATCTAACATCCGGTTATTTGCCTGCGCTAATACCTCAACTTCCTGAAATTTATAATTTTCTGTCATTCTCTTAGTAATATCAAAGCTTGTCCCAATGCTCTCTGCTGTCTTGCACATATCATCTAAGGCTCTGGAAACTCTTTTGGAATAAAACAACCCCCATACCAAAATAGCGGCTAATACACAGATTATGTTCAAATAAGAGACCATTGCAATCGTCGCATAATGACTGTCTGCATCTGATTTTTTGATGATTCCACGCACATAGTATTTCCATTTTGTATGCTCTCTCCCAATTTTTACATCCCTGACATAATATTTTTCAGTTCCGCTTGTAACCGATACTGTCAGCCTTTCCGGAACTTCCAGCTCTTTTATCTTTTCTTTTAGTTTTTCCGGATAATTTCCGGCCTCAACTGTTCCGTCTGTTCTTAGAATCACAAAAGTACAGTCCTGTATATACCAGAATTCGTCTTCAATTTTTAGGCCGTCTTTTTCAAACGATATATATTTTAGGCTCTGATTCATACTCTTCCTTAAATCATTTTTAATATCGTATTCAATTGCTGCGTTTGACAAAAGACGTATTGTCATCATCATAAGCAACATCATAGCTGTGATGACAACCATAGGCCATAGTACGATATAATGATTCAATGAGACCTGTTTTATTTTTCTCCCTTTAATATGTACCCCACCCCTCGTATGGTTTGTATCATTTTAAACTCAAATCCATCGTCAATTTTTTTTCTAAGGTAACGAATATAGACGTCTACCAGATTTGAACTGACATTACAGTCAAACGCCCAGATATTTGCCTCAATCTGTTCTCTGGTGACGACTATATTCTGATTTCTTATTAAATATAACAGTACGGAATATTCTTTCGGCGAAAGTTCAATCGGCCGTCCATCTCTGTTTACCGAACAGGTATTGCAGTCTACAACAAGTCCGCCGCAGCTATACACGTTTTCATGTACGTCTACTTTCTTGCGGATAATCATACGGATTCTTGCCAAAAGTTCTTTAAATTCAAATGGTTTTACCATATAATCATCCGCGCCCAAATCAAGTCCCCGCACAATATCGTTAACATCGCTTTTTGCACTTAAAAATAAAATTGGCGTCATAATTCCTTTGCTGCGGACTTTCTTTAATACTGTAAAACCGTCCATCTTTGGAATCATAATATCCAAAATAACTCCGTCATATTCCGCCATACACAAATAGTCAAACGCACTTTCTCCATCATAACAGCTGTCTACAATATAGCCCTCTGATTCCAGTTCTTTTACGATAATCCGATTCATATCCTTTTCATCTTCTACTACCAGTATACGCATATATCCTCCAAAAGTACTTCCGTTTAATGCTTTTTATTACTACGGTATAACAAAAAGATTAAGATTAGATTAAAATTAACGTTCAGAAGCAATAATCATCGTCCGATAACCAAGTCCGCGCAATTTTTTCTGAAGTTTTAATGCTTCTTCTAATGTATCGACTTTTCCTGCCACAACATGAATCATTTCATCATCTTCATATACATAACCTAAAAATCCCTGTTCCATCAACTGTTCTGCCAGAAAATTTGCGGTTGTACTGTACTTAAATCTGCCGACTTCCACGCCAAAAACCAAGTCGTCCTCTTCATCGTCATCCTCTTCCCAGTCCTCTTCCCAATCCTGTTCCATATCATCTTCTATATCTTCTTCTATATCTTCTTTTCTTGCTGTGTTCATCTGTCCTGCCGGCACTACACGTTCTATACCCATCGCAATTGCACTGGCAATTTCATTAAAATTATTATCAAATATTTCATTATCCCTGTCATGGTTGATAAAACCGGCTTCAATGAGAACTGCCGGCATTTCGGTCCTTCTTAGTACTGCAAGCCCCGTCCTCTCTTCAATTCCAAGATTTTTAAATCCTGTCTTTTCCAGTTCTTCATTAATGGATTCCGCCAAACGCCTTGCCCGCTCGTCCTCTCCTCCATAAATTAACGTCTGGATGCCATTGTAAGTGTTGTCATTTTCCGCCCAATTCCTGTGAAAAGAAATAAAATAATCCGCCCCTGTCTCATTTGCAATCTGCGCTTTCTCATAAGGCGACTGATAAATATCCGACGTTCTCGTATACACCACATCATACCCCTGCTGCTCTAATATCTTTCCAACCGCTAATGCCAAACGCAGGTTATCCTCTTTTTCCTTTCTTCCCTGATACATCGCGCCATTATCAAATCCGCCATGTCCAGCATCTATTACAATCATTGCCAAAGCCTCTGCTCCTACAATTATTTTCTCATTAACCTATGCAGATTTCTTAAAAATGTGATTGCTGGTTTGGAAAAAACAGGACCGCGATTATAGTTAAAAAAAATATCCGCTTATGTTATTATTTGTAAAAGCATATTTTCTTTCTATTATATGTCAAACGTCTCTTTTTCTATTATTTATTTCAGGAAATCCATGCTTTTATCCACCCAAACACAGCTCCCTGCCAAAAGCAAAGGAGCTGTTTCAAGACTTTATACTTTTTATGAACTGCATAATTTCTCCATTTATGCACATGCTTTACTGTAATCCATGCTGCCAGCATAATTTTTCCTATTTCCATAGTTGCCTTGGATATTTCGGCTATACACACCATCAAAATACAACGTTTTTTGTTTTGCGCCGGATGTTTTACCTTCTTTAATAATGCCACATGACAAAAGCTGCCGCCCATAAATGTTTGATTCAGCAAGGCGACAGCTCTTTTCTATGCTCTATTCTGTTAGTTTGAATTTTGTCATTTCCTGTTCCATTTCTCCTGAAACCATGGACAAATTATCAATCCGTCCGGATACAAACCGGATTCCTTTCGTCTGTTCTTCCAACGCGTCCGCTACTTTTTCTGTCAATTCCTCCGTATATTGGGAAATATCTCGAATTCGTTCAATTGCATGTACGACGGAACGGTCGCATTTGTGCATTTCGACCACCAGCTCTTCCATACCGCTGACAGATTCCTTTGTTTTTTCTGCCAGAGACTTAAAATCACGAAACGTTTCCTGTACAACAACAATGGCTTCTGTCTGCCCTTCTATTCCATTTTTAATCGTTTCTATCTGGGCAACTGCGTCTAATACATCCTGGCACAGCTCTTCAATCATACGCCTAATATCTTCTGTTGCAGCAGTAGAATCTGCAGCAAGTTTTCCAATTGACTGTGCTACTACGGCAAATCCTTTGCCCATCTCGCCTGCCCTGGCTGCTTCTATGGACGCGTTGAGCGCCAAAAGTCCGGTCTGTGAAGAAATTCCGTTAATCGTATTGACAATACCTGAAATTTCATCGGAACGCTCTTTTAAACTTTGAATTTTTTCATAAGAAACTTCCATCGTTTTCGTCGTGATTTCGTTTTGACGTTGTAATTCACTCACGCGGCTTGCTCCGCTTTCTCCTGACAAAATTACATTCTGGGTGTCTTTTAAAAGAAAACCGCTCTTTTCTCTTAATTCGGAAAACATCTCTTCTAATTCTGTCGTACGCATAACAACACGCTCTACGTCTTTATTCTGGTTTACCGTTCCATCGGAAATTTCCCTGACCGCTGCGTTAATGGAATCTACCTTTTCTTCAATCTCTTTTAAATAACCTAAACTATGTACAACTTCTCTCGAAAACGTCGCGATTTTTGTTAAAATGTTAGAAATTTTTTCAATCATTTTATTAAAACTTGCGGAAAGAATTCCAATCTCATTTTGGCTGCTTTCATCTGCCCGCATTGTAAAATCGCCGTCAGAAGCGTTTCCGATTAATTTTGTAATCGAAACGATTGGCCTTGTCAGCCTGCGAGCCAATAACACAATAACGAGGACGGCAGCCCCAATCGCCAAAACTGCAGCAGCCATTGTAATTAGAATCATCCGGTTTACCATTGCCATTGCAGAAGAAGCTTTTTGAAGCGTAATCACAGACCATGAATCTGATTCTCCTTTTAACGCGACAGAGGCATAGCTTACATAATAGGATTCACCATCATTTTCTATTTTACCACATCCGCTGTTTCCCTCCATTACCTGTGCAATCACTTGCTGGTACTCTTTTGAAATTTCAAACGGCTTTTCCTCCGTTAAAATATTTCCCTGCTCATCTGTCAGGGGATTTCCATTTGTATCTTTGCTGGATTGTGTTTTTGTCAGAGTTTTATAATTATACGACTCTTCAATCTGCACATTATCCGGATGTGCAACTACAACGCCTTCTCCATCAATCACAAATGAAATCTCTTCTTTTTCTACATTTGAAAATTCTTCTATCAAACTCTGTAAATAATCCAGTTTGATATCCACAGCGAAAATCCCTGTAAACTTCTTATTTTGATACATCGGAAAAAAAATAGAAGCACATGGCATTCCGGTGTTTACGGAATAATATGATTTTGAAATAAATGCTTTCTGTTCTTCCATCGTCTGGATAAACCACCAGCGCTCAGAACGGTCTGCCAGCTCCCCGGAAGAACGCCCCGTCTGCATACCGTCTCCTCCTTGGATATAAAGCAGCTCCAAATAAGGATTACGCGCAACACAGTCTTCTAAAATCGGTGTCTGTATTTTGGTTTCCATCGTTAAAATACTCGGATTTACGGAAAGTTCTTCTGTAATGCTGTACGCCCCATCTAAAAATGTAGCAATTTCTCCAGATACCAGACGGGTCTTGTCCTGACTTTTGTCAAACACTTCCTGCTCATAGGATTTTGTAAACACTACAATAATGATAACGGACAAACCTACTGCCAAGGCGCATACAATTGCTATAATTGGCAGCAGCAGCTGATTTAAAATGCTCTTTTTCTTCATGTACTTCTCCTTTTCATTGCAAATAAATATATTTTACCACATATCTATTTTCGTTGCTATCCCTAATTCTTTTTCACAAAATATAACATATTTTTAAGCATTTTTGAATCGTGAAAGGGATGATACGTATGGCAAAGGAGCAAGTGATTATTGATATTATCTCTATTCTTCTATTTTAAGTTTAAGCTCTGCAAGCTGCGCCTTATCTACTGTTCCGGGAGCTTCTGTCATAAGGCAGGAAGCATCTTTTACTTTTGGAAACGCAATCACATCCCGAATAGAATCTGCATGTACCATATGCATTACCATACGGTCAAGCCCATATGCCAGCCCCGCATGAGGCGGAACTCCAAACCGGAAAGCATCCAATAAAAAGCCAAACTGTTCATACGCACTCTCTTTTGTAAATCCAAGCACCTCAAACATTTTCTCCTGAATCTCATTCTGATGGATACGGACGGAACCTCCGCCAAGCTCCGTACCATTTAACACAATATCATACGCTTTCGCGCGGACAGCTCCTGGGTTTGTATCAATCTGTTCCCAGTCCTCTTCAACCGGCATTGTAAACGGATGATGCATTGCCATAAAGCGGTTTTCTTCTTCCGACCACTCCAGAAGCGGAAAATCGGTAATCCAAAGGAAATGATACTGACTGGAATCAATCAGATGAAGTTCCTTTGCCATCTCAAGACGAAGCGCCCCAAGCACATTCCAAACAATTTTATTTTTATCCGCTGCAAACAAAAGTAAATCGCCTGCCTGTCCGTCCAAAGCTTTCACTAAGGCAGACAGCTCATCTTCTGTCATAAATTTTGCAAAAGAAGATTTAAAACTTCCGTCTTCATTGACGCAAAGATAGGCAAGCCCTTTTGCACCGCAGCCCTTTGCAAACTCTACCAGTTTGTCAATCTTCTTTCTGGGCATTGCTCCCTGTCCCTTTACATTGATGCCGCGGACAGATCCGCCCTGCTCTAACGCTCCTGTAAATACGCCGAACCCACAGTTTTTTACCACGTCGGAAACGTCGTGAAGTTCCATACCAAACCGAGTATCCGGCTTATCCGACCCAAAACGGTCCATCGCTTCCTGCCAGGGCATACGGGGCAGCGGAAGTTTGATTTCCACTCCGACCGCTTCCTCAAATACATATTGAAGCAGGCGCTCATTGACGTCCATCACGTCGTCCATATCTACAAAAGACAGTTCCATATCTGCCTGTGTAAACTCCGGCTGACGGTCTGCCCGCAAATCCTCGTCACGAAAACACTTTGCAATCTGAAAATAGCGGTCATAACCGGAACACATTAAAAGCTGTTTATAAAGCTGAGGCGACTGAGGAAGCGCATAAAAACTGCCCGTATGAACGCGGCTTGGCACCAGATAATCTCTTGCGCCTTCCGGCGTCGATTTACATAAAATCGGCGTTTCTATTTCAAGAAAACCTTCCTTCGCCATAAATTCGCGCATCAAATATACGACTTTGCTCCGAAGCATCATATTTCTCTGCAAGTCCGGCCGCCTTAAGTCCAAATAACGGTATTTTAAACGCAGCTCATCTTTTGTCTGGCTGTCTTTTTCAATCGGAAACGGCGGTGTATCTGATTCCGAAAGAATACGAAACTCTTTGGCAAACAATTCAATTTCACCCGTCTTTAAACTTTCATTGACCGCCGCTTCACGTTTTTGAATCTTCCCTGTGACTGCAAGAACAAATTCATTTCGAATCGTCCCCGCTTTCAAAAAACCGTCGCTTCCCACGCTAGTCTCATCAAATACAATTTGAA
The DNA here is from genome assembly GCA_910586355.1 of uncultured Lachnospiraceae bacterium. Classification (GTDB taxonomy): domain Bacteria; phylum Bacillota; class Clostridia; order Lachnospirales; family Lachnospiraceae; genus Roseburia_B. The sequence continues at coordinate 30,021 of CAJUHJ010000002.1, read as the reverse complement.
GCAATCCGGAACGATCCCTCAAATCCACAAAAATAAGCGCGCCTAAATTACGCCTTTTCTGCACCCAGCCCATTACCGTAACCGTTTCCCCAATATTTTGGGCGGATACCTCCGTACATCTATGAGAACGTTTCATTCCCTGCATTGATTCTGCCATGTTTTATCCTCCTAATTTTCCTCGTCTATCTGCAAAAAAATTCTTCTATTTTTTCATATCCTTCCGCCGTAAGTTTTTCTTTCTGGAATTTCTTATTTTTATTCATGCGGACAATTAAAATCTGCTCTCCTGCCGCTCTTGCTTTCTGCGCTTTCGCAATCACATCACAAAGTTTATCCGCCGGATAATTCTTCTCAATCAGATAAGCCGTTTTTTTCGGCTGCCCCTGAATCTGAAATCCCTGTTCCATTAAAAGTAAGATTATACGCTCAAACCCAATCGAAAATCCACATGCCGGCACCTCATTCCCAGTAAAATTACCAATCATTTTATCGTAACGCCCGCCGCCGCCGCAGCTTCCGCCAAACTCCGGTATCGCAATTTCAAAAATAGTCCCTGTATAATAACCCATCCCACGAACAAGCGTAGGGTCAAAAACCATCTTAAAATCTGCCGATTTCGTCTGTTCCACACTTTTTATAATCTCCTGTAAATTCTGCTTTAATCCTTCCGGCAGAAAATCCCCTAACCGCTCTGATAATATCTCGACTGCGCGCATACTGTCTGTCTCGCCCTCCACTTCCAAAAACAAGCCCAGATATTTCTCAACGGATTCTTTCGCAAACCCATTCTTTTCCAATTCCTCAGAAACGCCCTTGACCCCGATTTTATCCATTTTATCGAGCGTAATAAAAACACTCTCCAAAGAATCCTCTTTAAAACCGCTGTACTTCGCCATTGCCTTTAACATACCGCGTTCATTAATTCGGATTTCAAATCCATGAAAACCAAGCCTGCCAAGCGTCGTTGTCGTCGCCAAAATCAGTTCGATTTCCGCCAGATTAGACGGCTCGCCTAAAATATCAATATCACACTGGGTAAACTGACGGTAACGCCCGCGCTGCGGACGGTCTGCGCGCCAAACGCTTCCAATCTGGAGCGCTTTAAACGGAGACGGAAGATTATTCGCATTATTGGCATAAAATCTTGCCAGAGGAAGCGTCAAATCATACCGAAGTCCCAAATCCACCAAATCCGCTTCCGTTTCTGCACTCTCTAATTTTAATTTTTCTCCTCTTTTTAACACTTTAAAAATCAGCTTTTCATTTTCCCCGCCCTGCTTACTGCTTAAATTCGCAATCGCTTCCATACAGGGCGTGTCAATCGGTGTAAAGCCAAAACTACGGTACGTCTCTTTAATCACACCGATGACATAATCACGTATCTGCATTTCCTCTGGTAAAATATCTTTCATCCCAGTTACGGGCTTTTTCACTAACGCCATGAATTTTCCTCCATTTTTCTACTGAACTCCCATATCACATGAGCCTTTATTTTGTTCTGTGAATACTTGTCTGCCTACTATTATATTTTTCGCCGGAATAAATGTCAATCTTTATCCAAAGGTAATCTTTTGACGTCTTCGTACTTGATATCTTTCCTTTCCTGAATTATAATTTATTACATCAGTAATATTTTAGGAGGTATCTGTAAATGAAAGCTTTACCCCAAATTTCAGAAGCGGAATTTGAAGTTATGAAAATCGTATGGAAATATGCGCCGATAAGCACAAATGAAATCACAGACCGCTTGGTGAAAACGACTACGTGGAGCCCTAAAACAATACAGACTTTAATAAAACGTCTGGTGACAAAAGGCGCTCTTTCTTATGAAAAACAAAGCCGGGTATTCGTCTACACGCCGCTGGTTGGCGAAGCGGAATATATCACACAGCAAAGCAATACGTTTCTTGACCGTTTTTATAACGGCAATATTACGGCAATGCTGTCTTCCTATCTCGACAATGACAGGCTTTCAGAATCTGAAATAGATGAACTTTATTCTCTTCTTTCCAACAATGAAAAAAGGAGGACTTGATATGGAAGAATTTATGATTCGGTCTTTCATCTGCAATATTTTTATCAGTATGGTAATCGGAATCCTTGTACTTGCCAGGCGTCTACTGAAAAACAGCTTCTGCGATTGGCATGTTACTTTTTCTCATCTGGACCATTGGAATGTTTCTCATGGTTATATTGATTGTAAAAGTGCTATGGTTATTTCCGGTGTTTTGGCCGGCTCATATCCGACAAATAATACGTGATCCGAAGATATACGTCTTTTCCGCTTACAGTTTCTGTAAGAATACGTTCTTCCCCAACAATCTTCCCCACATTATTTACTACAATCTGTCTTACTCCGTCTATTCCCTGCAATTCATTCTCGAAATATTGTACCATTTCCTCAGATGAAATTTTTCCGGTACAGCCCAAAATATGCGAAAACGCTTCTCCTCCGGTATTTTTGCCATCATACGCCGCCACTACCTCAAACTCCTCTGAGGACAAAAATTTTCGCCTGAGTACCAAAAAAGTATCGTCTCAATTTGAACTGAAACGATACTTTTTATAACACTGAGAATTAAATTTTATTTTATTTTTGTCTTTTTCGCACTAAAAGTACTGGTATAAGTTTTATTCTTATATTTTTTATAGGCTTTTACCATAAAATAATATGTTTTGCCGGACTTTAATTTTGTTTTGGTAACACTCGTTCCCTTTGTATTTTTCAGTTTCTTCCACTCGCCTTTTGCTTTGGTCTTATAATAAACGGTGTACCCGCTGGCTCCTTTTACCTTATTCCATTTCAGCGTTGCTTTTTTCTTGCCCGGTCTTACTTTTAATTTTACAGCATTGGGAGCAGTCGCCGTATCCAATTCTGCATAAGACTCGCTGAAAACAGATGTTCCGTTCGTAAGCTTCACAAAAGCCCTGACCGCAAAACGGTATTCTAAAGCAGGAGACAGCTTCTTTACGGAATAAGACAACGTATTTGCATCAAGCTCTGCTTTCTCTACCCATGTTTTCTTAGAATTATCATACTGATATACAACATATCCGTTTACATTCGAAACCGGACTCCAACTCAGTTTTACAGTTTTTGCTGCAGATTCGGCTTTTAGGCCGTTTACAGCAGAAACCTTTACCGCAGGATTTGGGGTATCGCCCGTTCCCTGATTGTTGTCTGTATTCTGATTTCCTCCTTCGGCCGGAGGCTGATTTTCTGTACCAGGAGGCGTACTGCCGGCAAACTTTTCAATTTCCGTAATAATCTCATCAGCCGTTTTCGGCCCTAAAGTAATCAGCTGAATCTTATTGTACTGATCAATCAAAACAATATATGGAAAGGTGCCGCCTATTTCATGGATAATGTTCAGATACTTCATCGCATAAGAAAAATTCAGTCCGGATTCATCATGGCAGAAAATAATTTTTCCACTGGAAAATTTTTGTGCAAATTCCTTTGTATTGGCAAGCTCCGCCCCTTGCGCATCTGCAAAAATTACGCGAATATCCGAGCGGCCAACCCAGCTGCTTTGATCAATTTCTTTTAAAGTTCCATTTGTAAACGCACAATGAATATCCCCAAAAAGAAGGACAGTCGTCTGATTTGGCGTCGCTTTGGTTGAAACATTTGAACCGTCAATATTTTTTAAGACTAAAAGATGATTTTCAACGCCAAAATCCGAATCTGTTGGAGGCGTACCGCTGCCGCTTTCATCGAGGTTTTCAAATTTTTTAATTTCAGTTAAAATTTCATCGGCAGTTTTTGCCCCTGACGACATATTCTGCACTTTATTGTTTTTGTCAATCAGCACAATAAACGGAGTCGTCGATTCACTTAAACCCCAGAGTTTTTGATATGCAAATGTAACATCCATAAGCACAGTTGAGTCTTCATTATAGCAAAAGGTAATCTCCGGACATCCTAATGCTTCTTCCAGCTCCTGGACGTCTTCCTGAAAGCTCATACTATTTTCCGCAAAAATCACGCGTATATCCGAACGTTTCACCCATTCACAAGCTGATATACTGTTTAATGTACTTCTTGTCTTGCCACAGCTTGGATATCCGAAAATCAATACTGTTGTTTCATTTGGATTGGCTTTTGTGGAAATAGATGTATCCTTTGTAGTCGTAAGCGTATATGTGGGATTCTCAATCGCTGATTGCGGAACGGTATTTGCCCAGGCGTCTGTTTCCGGCGCCAATCCCAAATATGAGACCAGAAAAAGTAATACAAAAACGGAAAATATCTGCATAATACGCACGTTAATTTTTTCCTTTGTTGTCATAATTCTCCTCCCTGCCTATACTCATTCACGCTTTCCAAAGGCTATGCAGATTACAGTAAGCATAAACTGCTTCTACCTCATCCCCCTCACAGATAGCAAAACATACCTCCGGTTTATCCCCTGGCTGCAATGCCTTCGTTTGAATCCCCTGTTTTGTCTGTAAAGAAACCCACTCGATATAATGTGCCGGCAGCATAGGATGTTCCGCAGCCCCTACATTGACTTTTACCTGATTGCCCTCTACGGAATATACAGGAACGTGTTTTTCCAATGCAGCATCCACTGTACCCGGAACTATCTCTGTCATTTTCTGTCCGCAGCACATCACCGGAACTTTTGCGTCCTTTACCATAGCAATAATATTCCCACAATGTTCACAAATATAATATTTCTGTTCCATTTCAAATTCCTCACTTTCTTTAAATACAAAATCATAATGCAGCTTCACTCATGCCTGTCTACTGGCATCGGCTTTCATTTCCAACACAATTATGTTTCTCTTCACCACAATGATGACCATCTCCATGATGACTGCAATGGACATCTGGATCAAACGCAAGATTTCCAGCCAGCAAATGTTCCACTGCAGAATCTGCACTTCCCGACACCCCTCCATAAAGACGGATTCCCGCTTCTGCCAAAGCAGCCTGCGCGCCTGCTCCAATTCCTCCGCAAATTAACGTATCTACATTCAACGCCGACAAAAATCCTGCCAAGGCTCCATGACCGCTTCCATTCGTATCCACGACCTGCGTGCCTGCAATTTTACCGTCTTCAATATCAAAGACTTTAAACTGGCCTGTGTGTCCAAAATGTTGGAATACGTTTCCATTTTCAAAAGTAACCGCTATCTTCATCCTCCTATCCTCCTTTTCTTATTCTTCAACGTTTTTATATATTTTATTCTTCAGCCATATACGATCACTTGCTTTCTATATACGCCGTTTATATGGTGATTTGATTATACCAGATAAATGGAATCGGTGTAAAGTCTTTATTCAATTGTCAATATTCCCACATTTTTAACAAATAAAAAATACTGCAAACCCCATAAATAAGGCTTGCAGTACTTTCGGGTTGGGCTGTTTAATAATAAACAGAACAGTTCGTAGGGGAATCGAACCCCTGTTTCCGCCGTGAGAGGGCGGCGTCTTAACCGCTTGACCAACGAACCATGAACCGTTTATTAATATATCACACCCACTTTTTTTTTGCAAGTGTTTTTTTAAATTTTTTTAAATACCTGCATATTCTGTTTTAATCATCATAACCATTCGGATTATTCTTCTGCCAGTTCCATGAATCTGCACACATCTCTTTGATTCCAAACTGAGCCTTCCAGCCAAGTTCTTTTTCTGCTTTTGCCGCGTCCGAATAGCAGGTAGCAATATCGCCGGCTCTTCTTGGTTTAATGGCATAAGGAATCTTCACTCCCGTAGCGGCTTCAAAATTCTTTACAATATCAAGCACACTATACCCTGTACCCGTACCAAGGTTATAAATGCCAAGGCCAACGTTTTCTTTCAGCTTGTTGATTGCCTTGACATGGCCTTTCGCCAAATCAACTACATGGATATAATCTCTTACGCCCGTACCGTCCGGAGTATCATAATCATCGCCAAAAACGCCCAGTTCTTTTAATTTCCCAACTGCAACCTGTGTAATATACGGCATAAGGTTATTTGGAATTCCATTTGGATTTTCACCGATTAAACCACTCTTATGAGCGCCGATTGGGTTGAAATAACGAAGCAGGATGACATTCCACTCAGGATCTGCTTTCTGCATATCGCTTAAAACCTGCTCTAGCATAGACTTCGACCAGCCATACGGATTGGTACAGGTTCCTTTCGGACATTCCTCAGTAATCGGAATCATAGCCGGATCACCATAAACAGTTGCTGAAGATGAGAAAATAATATTTTTGCAGCCGTGTTTGCGCATTTCATCTGTCAAAACTAAAGTTCCGGCAATATTGTTGTTGTAATATTCCCATGGTTTTTCCACAGATTCTCCAACTGCTTTTAATCCTGCAAAATGAATACAGCTTTCAATATTTTCAGTCTCTAACACTTTTTTTAGAATATCACGGTCTAAAATATCGCCCTTATAAAATTTTACCTCTTTTCCAGTAATCTGCTTTACACGTTCTAAAGATTTTTCGCTGGAATTGGAAAGGTTGTCTAATACAACTACCTCATATCCTTCATTTAATAATTCCACACATGTATGGCTGCCGATATATCCAGCGCCTCCTGTTACTAAAATAGCCATTGGAAACTCCTCCTTTTTTATATTTATGTTCTAATCATACCACTTTTATAACATAATTCAAAGATTTATTTCTAAGAATTTCCTATTAAAAAAAGACTCCCAAAAATTCAATTTTCAGGAGCCTGTCCAAACATTAATATTTGTAGTTATGATACTTTACTCTTTGCTAAGTCTGCCAATTCTGCAAATCCTGCTGCATCATTGACTGCCATTTCCGCCAACATTTTACGGTTAATATCTACGCCGGCAACTTTCAGCCCATGCATAAACTGACTGTAAGAAATTCCATTCAGCCTTGCTCCCGCATTGATACGGGCAATCCATAACCGACGGAACTGCCGTTTTCTCTCTTTTCTTCCTGTATAAGAGCTTGCTAACGCTCTCATTACTGACTGTTTTGCAACTCTATACTGTTTTGATCTGGCTCCTCTATAACCTTTTGCCAGTTTTAACACTCTATTATGTTTTTTTCTGGCATTCATACCGCCTTTTACTCTTGCCATTGTCTGTCCCTCCTATTCTGATTCCTATAAATATGGTAAAATCTTCTTCATATTCTTAACATTTGATTTATCTGTCATAGTAGGCTTTCTAAGATTCCTCTTGGTCTTAGCAGACTTCTTCGTTAAGATATGGCTTTTGTAAGCTTTATTCCTCTTTAATTTTCCTGTTCCTGTTACTTTGAAACGTTTTGCAGCCGCTCTGCTGGTCTTCATTTTTGGCATAGTAATTCCTCCTTAAATGCTATTTTTTCTCTGTAAGCACCATGCTGATGTTTCTGCCTTCTACCTTTGCCGCTTTTTCTATTACAGCTACATCTGCAAGGCTTTCTGCGAAATCATCTAAAATATGCTTTCTGCTTTGCATATGCGCCATTTCACGACCGCGGAAACGCAGCGTGACTTTTACCTTATTACCTTTTTCAAGAAACTTCTTAGCCGCATTCATTTTGGTATTCAAATCATTTGATTCGATATTCGGTGACATACGAATTTCCTTGACTTCAACAACTTTTTGCTTTTTCTTGGCTTCTTTTTCCTTTCTTGCCAGCTCGTATCTGTATTTTCCATAATCTATGATTTTACATACAGGCGGTTTGGCAGTCGGGGCAATTTTGACTAAATCAAGCTCTGCTTCCTCAGCCAGCTTAAGCGCCTCTCTGGATGACATAATACCCAGTTGTTCTCCGTTTACTCCAATTAAACGGACTTCTCTGTCTCTGATCTTTTCGTTAATCATTAATTCGCTAATGGTTGTGCACCTCCAAAATAATTCATTCCTATTCAAATGCTAATATTACTGATATAATAAAAAAGCGGATAGGCAAAACTATCCACTTCAACAAACAATCCCAAGAACAACATAAAAATATTGTCTGAATAATGAACCATAAGCTGCCCAATCGCGCTTCGGTGAGAGTGGATACTCTGCTTGCTTTTTACAACTCATAAATTGTAACAAATGATTTTCTATCTGTCAAGAACTTTTTACTAATTTTTAGGTGAAACGACTTTTGCAATAATATCTGCCAAAGGTTCCATTGCATTCATCACTTCCTGAACGGTATTCGTCTGCGCGCCTACTTCAACCAAAAGCGATTTCGGGCACAAGTGCAGGTTATACCGATAACCCTTTAAGTAAATTTTTCTGGAAAATCCAGGATAATACTCTTGTGCCGCAATCTGCATTTGAAGAGAAAAAGCCAGATTATCTTGTATGTATGGATTTGGCAGATAACTAATATCTCCATTTGATGTTGTGCGGCTTAACCCATTGAAAAACATAATACTTGCCATCTGTTTTCCCTGAACCTCTGTCAAAAGATGCGTCCCTTCCGCTACGCCGTCCCTGTGCAGGTCAATTACAATCTCAATACTTGGATTTTCTTTTAAAATCTGTTCAATCGCCGGGCCGGCCTTAGAATATGCATCATCCCTTGTTTCCACATCATATTCCCCGGTATGGTGCAGCACATGAAACCCATAACCCGTAAGAAGCTGCGTCAAATATTCCCCAACGCCTACAATAGAACCAGAGCTGTCCCCAGGGACAGAATCCGCAAAACGTTCTTGCGAATGTGTATGATAAATTAAAATCTGCGGTGATTCAGGACCATGCGACAGATTCATTTTCCGGCTCAATAAATCTGCCGCATTTAACTGGCTGCTGTTAATCGTCGTTGTCCGGTCTACCACATAAAAATTTTGAATCAAATAGTCAAAGTCATTTAATTTTTCTGGTGAAAATGTCACAACCGGAGTTTGATTTGGCACAAAAGAAGCCGGTTGGGACGGCGGCGTTTCCGGTTTTGGCTGTACAACTTCTTCTGCTGCCGGCTCCAAAGGCTCCGTGGTCTGCTGCTGCTCCTTTTTTTCATCAGAAACCACCAGTTCTCCCGTTGTTTCATCTACATAATTTTCATCTGCAGCTTCTCTTGCAATAATTGTTTCATAGGAAATCTCGCTTTCAGACAGCGTAGTATACTCTTTTGTGTCCGCAGCGTAACCATAGACCGGGACAATATGAAACATCCAGTTCATCAAAAAAGACAGATTGTCTTCTTTTTGTTCCTGATAAAAGAGCGACGGCGCCGCCAAGGCCAGCATTTTAGTGTACGCCTCACTTTTTGCCTGTCTAAGCACTATTTCAAACAGGGAATCTTCCCTGGCAAAATTTCCAAACATAACACAAATTAAAACAGTTGCAATTCCAGCATATGCCGCTGTTTTCTTTTTTTTATTTTTTTTAAATCTACGTTTCACGCAATCATCACTCCTGCCACTTAATATATATATGAATGGACAAGGATTTATAACAGCGCATAGTAAAAATTACGGAAAAAAAGCCATATTAATTCCTTCAGAAATCGTAAAACTGAGCTGCTTTACGGATTCGTCAATATCTTTTGGAGTCACAAACATTGCGTTAAGGTGCGGTGATAACAATTCCCGAATCAATTCATGCTTTTCCGCCTCCTCCAGCTGGCTGATGGATTTACCAATCTCTTCCAGTTTTCGTGTCGTCTCCATTGCTGAAACAAGATTATTCATTGTATCACTGACAATGGTAACTGCATCCACTACCGTAGGTATCCCAATCGCTATTACTGGAATCCCCATACTTTCCTGATTTAATGCGTGCCTGTGATTTCCTACGCCTGAACCGGGCGAAATTCCAGTATCCGTAATTTGTATAGTACGGCTTAATCTTTTGGTACTGCGCGCTGCCAATGCATCAACGGCAATAATATAATCCGGCGCCGTTTCCTCCAAAACACCTTTGATAATTTCAAGCGTTTCCATCCCCGTCTGCGCCATCACGCCAGGAACGATACTGCTGATTTGATGATTCCGTTTCAGTCCAAACGCATATTTACCAAATTTTCTGATAATATGCCTGGTAATCATCATATTATCCGCCACACGAGGTCCCAAAGCGTCCGGCGTCACCTCGCGGTTGCCAAGCCCCACGACAAGCACAGACAACTCCTGTTTTTCAATCGGCATAAGCTCCCTTAAAATATTCGCAAGCTGAACCGATATTTCTCTATGGTAATCCTCATCCGAATCGGCCATATCCGGGGCTTCTAAAGTAATATAATTTCCACGCGGCTTTCCCATAATTTTGGCGCCGTTTTCTGTTTCAATTATAACTTTCGTTATTTTTATGTTCTTATTGGGATGTTCCTCTTTTACCAAAACCCCTTTCACTTCTACATTATCATTTTCAAATTTTTCTCTTGCTTCTAAAGCCAGATCCGTCCGAACCTGATACATTGTCTACCACCTTCGTATTATTTTACTGTTCATTCCTGAATTATTTTTTACGAATTTAAAGAAAATATGTATTGACAGATAAAGATTATTCACATAGAATGATATTGCTATGTACATCGGAACGTCCGTGTCCGGATTCGATGACGATTCAGATTCAATTTTCACATAATGGAGGTGCCCAGATTGGCTAATATTAAATCTGCAAAGAAAAGAATTCTTGTAACAGCAACTAAAACTGCCAGAAATAAATCCATCAAATCGGCAGTGAAAACATCTATCAAAAAAGTAGAAGCTGCTGTTGATGCAAAGAATAAGGAAGAAGCTTCCGAAGCGCTTGTAAATGCCGTTTCTACAATTGCAAAAGCTGCAAAAAGAGGTATTTACCACAAAAACAACGCTGCCAGAAAAGTTTCTCGTTTAACCAAACTTGTAAACGGAATGTCATAATTCGTAATCGTATAAAACAACGTAAAAAGAATGGATTTGAACCCTCATCAAATCCATTCTTTTTTATATTGCTTCTGGTTTACTATATTGCACAATTAAAAGTTCTACGGCAGCCTTCTCACCTAATTTCCCTGTCTTTACTGCTTCTTCCGCTTTGGCTGATTCTTTTAGTACGTCAAAAATCTGCTGTATGGTAAAATTTTTTGCCTGTGACTGGGTCTTTCGGACCGCAAATTCCGGTATTCCAATCATTTTGGCGATTTCAAAACTGCCGTATCCCTTCCCTGTCAGTTCTTTCACTCTTAATAAAATCCGAAACTGTCTGACAATCAAAAATAAAATCCGCATCGGCTCCTCTTTTAAAGACAGTAAATCGTAATAAAGATTAAATGCTTTTTTTGGATTATGACCTGAAATCGCATCAATCATTTCAAATATTTTATTTTCTGCCCGCTCTGTTACAACCGCTTCTACATCGACAGCCTCAATAACATCTTTTTTTAAAGTATAGCACAGCAGTTTTTCCAACTCCCGGTCAATATTACTCATATCAAATCCTGTCCGGCCCAAAAAAAGCCCCAGCACTGATTTTGTAATTTTCTTATTCTCTCTTCCAATCCTGCCTAAAATCCACTTTGTAATTACAGCCTCATTTTGAGCCTCAAACTCAATCGCCGCCCCTTCTTTTTTGGCAGCTTTATATAGTTTTGACCGCTTATCCACTTCGGATTCCACAAAAATCATACAAGAGCTTGGATTCATTTTGGGCAGATACTCTTCTAACATTCCACCGGAATGTTTAAAAAATCCGCTGTTTTCCACTAAAATCACTCTGCGCTCAGCCAGAAATGGAAGTGTTTCCGCTAAATCTATCAGCTCTCCAATAGAGATATGTTTTCCTTCATAAGAAGAAAAATTCAGTGTGTCCCCTTTCGTTGTCATCGCGCAGAGCAATTTATCCCGATACTGCCTTTTCAAATACCCCTCTTCTCCAAACAGCAGATAATATGTTTTGAATGTATTGTTCTTTATATCTTCATCAATCGTCTTCATATGCCTATTCTAACACACGAAACCCTTCCGCTTCAAGACGAATATCCCTGATTTTTATTTGTCCCATACTTCGGGTTTCGTAAATTCTGCTTCCTGCCGCAAAAAGCCTTTCTATCGTTTCTTTTGCCGGATGTCCATAACGGTTTTTCATACTGCACGAAATCACAGTTACTTTAGGCCGGATACAATCTAAAAACGCCCTGCTGCAAGAAAAAGCCGAACCATGATGCGACGCTTTATACAAGTCCACCTCTTTTAGATTCCCTTCCCAAACCAATTCCATCTCCTGTTCTTTTCCAATATCTCCGCCGAAAAATCCCGTCATCTTTTCATGTTCAAAATAAAGGACAAGCGAACTTCCGTTTCTGTCTTTTTCCCCTTTATAACTGCCCGGCGCAAGGCATTTTATACTCCAGGTATGGCTTTTTACAGCGTCTCCTTTGTCCATTTTTAATATTGGAATTTCCTGTTTTTCTGCAGATTCCCGCAGTGCCTCCCATGCCTTATCTTTTGTCACATACTTTGATATTACAAGATTTTTGATTGGATAACCGGACTCTATGATTTCACATAATCCATTGATATGATCTGCGTCACAATGACTGACAAACCAATAATCCACAGCTCTTACACCCTTATATTTTAAAAACGGCAATATCCGGTACGTTCCCGCTTTTGCAACATCCACGCTTCCGCCGTCAAGAAATATGTGCGTACCGTCTCCGACTGAAATATAAATTCCATCTCCCTGTCCCACATCCAAAACATCCAGCTCAAAACTATGCTGCCTTGGTATCAATACCATTATAAAAAGTAACAGAACACATACAGAGGCCGCCAGTTTTTTCCTTGATTTTTTTACTTTCTTAACTGCAAATAAGATTCCATACCACAATACAAGCATCCAAACAGGAAGCGTCCCTGTTATCAAAGAAGCATACGGCATTTTTAAAAAAAGACCGCAGAGCCCGTCAAACCACAACAATATCAAATGGCAAATAAACAGCACAAGTTTTCCAGCAAAAGGAAACAGGCTGCATAAAACCCCTCCAAACATCCCTAGCCCAAGCAATATCCCCATACAGGGAAGTACAAAAAGATTTATAAAAACAGAATATAACGAAACGCTGTAAAAATACTGGCACAAAACAGGAACCGTTACAAGCAAAATACAAAGGCTGACAAGGAAAGTCCCCTTTTTCTGCCCCTCTTTTTTTGCCCCGTCTAAAAAAGTCGTCTCCGCAAAAATCACCCCTAAAACTGCGCCAAAAGAAAGCAGATAACCCGCATGGTGCAAAAGATAAGGGTTCTCTTTTGCAAGAAAAGCCGCCATAAGCGCAAGCGACGTTGGCCTGTCATAACTTCTGCCACGGTATTTCGCATAAACCAGCAGCAAAAACATACCAATTGCGCGGCTTGCCGATACGCCAAATCCAATCAGTTCTCCATAAGCCAGCATAAAAACCGCGGCAGCCAGTCCCGTACAAAAAAATCCGGCTCCGCGTTTCTTAAGAAACCGGTAAAGCGTCATGCCAAGAATTGAAATATGCAGGCCCGAAATACTGTAAAAATGACTGATACCAGCTTCCTGATACATTTTTTTACGATCCAAATCCATAATAGATTTATCTCCAAGGGTAACCGCTGCAAGAATTCCTGCATCTCTTTTTGGCATTGCTTCCTGAAAATTCTTTTTGAGCCGTTCCCGAACCTGATACAATTTCTCCCGAAACACATTTTTCCTGCCGTAAACCGCATGAACTTTTCTGGCATTTACCCGAAAATCAATGTTTAAGCTTTTGTAATACGCGCGTTCATTATAATTGCCTTCATTCACAGGCAATGAAAATGTTTGAATGTTTCCATTTACACATAGGATTTCGCCGATGGAATACTCTTCGGCATTTAGATATAATAAGATTTGATTACAAGAATATTTGTTCTTCCCCAACTGCACCATGCAGTTTTTTAAATAATAATAACAATCCTCTTTTGTTTTTTGGTATATCTCGCCTTGTACCTGACATTCTTGCCCATCATACAGTTTTGATAAATATGTCCTGCAAAACGACCGTTCCAAATAGCTGTTGACGCTCCCCAAAGACGCTAATACTACAAAAGCCGCGCTCCAAAATATCGCCTTTACAGACTTTTTGTACTGTCGGCAGACGACATACATCCATACGAATCCAAAAAAGAACAGGAAACACCACAACAGACGCAGTTCATATTCTGCCGCGGCAGTTCCCGCTAAAAATGCCAGGGATAAGACGCAGAGTTTTCGTGAAATCACCCTGTTCCCTCCTGATTTTATTTAATTTACATAATCCAGATTCCTTTCATACAGCGTATCAAATGGGAATTCTGCCCGATAAACGCCGCTGGTATCACCATTCACGGATATCTGGACTTTATTAATTGTTGAAATTTCCGAAAGCGAATTTACAATCGAATAGATCACAACCGCTTCTTCTATATTGTAATTTTGTTTCATAAAATTGTCATCCAGGCTGACATAACACACGCCTTCTGCAACCGAAACATTCATCAGCTTTGTGCCTTCCGGAAGCGCTGACTGCGCCTCCTTTTCTTCCGGTCCCTCCAGCAAATGTTCCATCACCAGTTTTTCCATCGAAATATTGCTGCTGTAATGTACCTCTCTCGTTTCAGAGACAAGGCCGTCCCCTTTTTTATTGGCAAAATATAAGACCAAATCTGCCGTCTCAATGGAATTAATCTGCTCTCCCGGATTTTCAACAAAACTATCATTTGTCATAACGCCAATGGGATTTCCCTTATTATCCGTCAAAGGAACGTCTTCTACACAAAAAGACAAACATTCCACTCCATCCGTCTGTATCATCGTCCGGACAATGGCAACCCTCGTCAATGCTTCTTCAATTTTGTCGAGATTAGTATACTCACTGTTAAAATTTAACGTTAAATGCGATTCTTCCAAATGATAACTTAATAAAGTAACATTTTCTGCAATCGCCCTTTTAAACTCCACATCATCAGAATCCGTTTTAAGCTGCTGTAACAATTCTGCAATCACCGCTTTTGTATCTTTCGGATTTGATTCCAATTCATATGGTTTGGCGACAATTTTTGTACACTCTTTATTCAAATAAAAAATACTGTAATCGCTGTCCTCTTCTGACTTTCGGATACATCCCGCCGTCTGAATCAGTAAAACTGCCAGAAGAAAAATCAGTATCACCTGCATTTTTTTCATAATCATTCCTCCTATGACGCAATAATATAATTCAAAGGAATACGGACATTAAAGACAGTCCCCTCTCCTTCGATACTAAATACCTTTATCGCGCCACGATGCATAAGAATGGAACTTCTCGCAATCGCAAGTCCAAGACCCGTACCGCCGATTTCTCTGGAATGTGACTTATCCACCCTGTAAAATCTCTCATAGATATGCTCTAAGGCATCCTCCGGGATTCCAATTCCGCTGTCTTCCACCTTCACATAAAAATACTGATGATCTGCATTCAGCGTAACATGCACCCAGCCGTCCGGCTTATTATATTTAATTCCGTTTTCCACAAGGTTTGTAAATGCAAGCGTCAATTTGACCTCGTCCACTTCCGCACTGACCGGCCGAAAACTTTCCAAAACAAGTTCTACATGCTGCTTTTCTGCAATTGGACGCAGGCGTTTTAAAATCAGCCCCAAAAGTTCATTAATATTAACGCTTGAGATATTCAAATCCACAGCCGAACGGTTCATTTTCACCAAAGACAGCAGATCATTTATAATTTTTGTCTCCCTGTCAATTTCATTTCCAATGTCATTCATAAACTCTTTGTACAACTCTACCGGGACGTCTTCTTGCCCATTCAAAGAATCTGCCAATACCTTCATAGAAGTCAGCGGAGTTTTCAGTTCATGGGAGACATTCGATACAAATTCCTCTCTGGACTCATCTATCACTTTCATTCTGCCAAATAATTGGTTAAATCTTGCTGAAATTGCCTCCGTCTCTGCGTAATTTAGAATTTTCAATTCATTTTTAAAGCCATTTTGTATTTCCACAATCTCATTTTCCATTTTACGGAACGGCTTTGTTAAAAGGATAGACAAAAATACTGCAAAAAAAATTACAGTCATGGTGCAAATCAACTCTATGACCCATGTGCTCTGCTTTAAATATTCTTCATTTAATACAATACTGTCCGTTGATACGCTAACTAACAGCACGCCGATAATCTCTTTATTTTCCAGTTTCGTAAGAGGAAGGCTCATTTCAATATAACCGTTTTCTGTATCGTGTTTTGAAATTTCCTCCCCTCGAAAACTTCTCATCACTTCTTCAGATACAATCATTTTGCCGTTGTCTAAACCATACGTATCTTTTATAATATGGAAACTATCATCAATCACCATAATCCGGCCATCGTAAATATTGGAAAGCTGTTCTAACTGAGAATTGACAATTTCTGATCCTGCATCTTCCAGATAATTGTTAGAAACAATCTGGTTCGTCAATATCTTTGCCTGGCTCAAGACGTCTATACTCCGGTTTGAAACCGCCTTTTTCCCATAAGAACTAAGCATTCCAATCCGAAGTACGACGGTTGGCAGAATTCCGATTAAAAGAAACAAAAGAATAAACCGAATTTTAAGACTTTTAAAAAAAACTCCTATTTTTTTCTTTGACATTTTTACACCTTATCCGCGAAAACACAATTCATCTGCTAATTTTGATAGTAATAACCCACACCCCATTTCGTATGCAGATATTTTGGTTCACTTGGATTGCTCTCGATTTTCTCGCGCATCCTTCTGACATGCACGTCTACTGTTCTGACGTCTCCAGGATATTCATATCCCCAGACCAGATTCAAAAGACGCTCCCTGCTGTAAACCTTGTTGGGATTGGTAACTAAAAGTTCCAACAAATCAAATTCTTTGGCAGTCAGGTTGATTTCTTTTTCTTTGACAAAAAGCCGCCTGCTCTCACAGTCCATTTTCAAATCTCCGCTTTCAATCATAGAAGATTTCTCCGCTTTCGACTGCCCGGATGCCGTCCGGCGCATAATCGCCTTAATTCGCGCCTTGACTTCAAGGATATTAAACGGTTTCGTAATATAATCGTCTGCTCCGTACTCTAAGCCCAATATTTTATCCATATCGTCGCCTTTGGCAGTCAGCATAACAATCGGCACATTGGAAAACTCCCGGATATGCTGACATACGGTAAACCCATCCATCTTTGGCAGCATAATATCCAAAAGGATTAAATCGTACTCCTTTTCTTCTGCCATCTGCAGGGCTTCTACACCATCATACGCACACTCCACTTCCATGCCGTCTTGTTCCAAACTAAAGCGGATTCCTTTTACAATTAACTTTTCATCATCTACTACAAGAACCTTCCTTGCCATTCTTTCACCTCAATTAACAATTATGTAATCTTTTATTTTGGAAAAAACTCCTTCTTTGATTCCCGTGATTTCCATAATTTCCTCTATCGAAGAAAAGCCGCCTTTTTCATCTCTGTAAGATAAAATGCTCTGTGCTTTAGACGCTCCAATTCCAGGCAGCGTCATCAAATCCTCTGCCTTTGCAGTATTTAAGTTTATTCTGCCGTCCGAATCAAATTCCTCTGAGCCAGACTCTTCCCCTCCCTGGGACGCTTCTTCTTCGGTAACTATTTTTATCATTTGTCCGTCTGTAATTTCCTGCGCCTGGTTTAAACTATCTTCACAAGCGTCTTCCCGCAGTCCTCCCGCCAAAAGAACGGCCTCATAGATACGGCTGCCAGAAGGAAGTTTGTATACTCCCGGAACATTCACAGCGCCGCAGACATAGACAAAACACTCATCCGCTGCAGCGTCTTCTCCTTCCTCTGTTTCGGTTTCCATAAAAACTGCCGACTCCTCCGTCGTCTGGGCCGCCTGCTCAAAATAGGACGACGTTCCTTTACATCCGGCAAAACACAACACAGACAAACAAATACCATACAATATTTTATTTTTCATTCGCATGACTCCTTCATTCTATCTGATTCCAGAGTCCCTCAATGCCAGTACTGATATTCTAACGAATTTTGAAAAGAAATACAAGTGGTATTCGAAACAGATTTTTAAAATACATTTTATCCGTCATTTAACATAAAAATTAACAAATTACAAAAATATTTTTATAGATATTTTGACGTAATTATGTTAAAATTTTTCTATAATATTTGTCATTATCAATAAAAAGGAGGAATTTAGTATGAAACACCGTTTCAAAAAAATTTTAGCGGCAGTTTTATCCTCTTCACTGTGTGTTCCAACGCTTCCCACGGCAGCGGTACAGGCAGCGGAAGCAAACGACGCCGCTATCGTCTGGACTGATGCGGAAACTATTTCTGCCACTCAGATCAGCGAAGAGGAACGCGTAATTAATTTCAATGAAGAATGGAAATTTTATCTTGGCGATTCCACGACTGCCCAAAATACAGATTTTATTGATGCTGCCTGGGATGATGTAAATCTTCCGCACGATTTCAGCATTTTTCAGGACTTTACCGCGACAGGCGAAGCCGAAAGCGGTTTCCTTCCCGGAGGAACGGGCTGGTACCGCAAAAAATTTACTCTGCAGGATAGTTTTTCTGACAAATCCATTGTTTTAAATTTTGACGGCGCCTACAAAGACACCTATGTCTATGTCAATGGTACAAAAGTTGGAGAACACCACTATGGGTATACTCCGTTTGCCTTTGATATCAGTGAATATCTGTCCTGCGACGGCATTACAGAAAATGTCATTGCTGTAAAAGTTGTAAACCAGCTCCCCAGCAGCCGCTGGTATTCCGGAAGCGGTATCTACCGTGACGTCACGCTTGTAGTAACCAATCCGGTTCACGTAGATATAAACGGCACCTATGTGAAAACGCCAAAACTTGCAGAATCCAGCGGAAGCGACGGCACAATAAACATTTCTGCCGACATCAAAAACGACAGTGCAGCTTCCGCAAACGTTACTGTCAAAAACACAATCTATGAAAAAGACAGTACAACATCTGTGGCTGCGATTGAAACAGCCGCAGCCGTAAACGCCGGCCAGACAAAAACCGTAACTGCCGAAACGAAAATCACTGATCCAAAACTCTGGTCTATTGAAACGCCAAATATGTACACAATTCGTACTGAGGTACTGCAGGATGGCAGTGTAATTGATACATATGAGACAGATTTCGGATTCAAATGGTATGAATTCGTCGACAATGTCGGATTTCAGTTAAACGGCGAAAATGTCAAAATCAACGGCGTGTGTATGCACCATGACCAGGGCGCCCTTGGCTCGGCCGCATATTATGACGCGATTTACCGTCAGATGGAGATTATGAAAAACATGGGCGTGAACACAATCCGTGTTACCCACAACCCGGCAGCAGAAATTTTGGTAGACATTTGTAATGAACTTGGGCTTTTAGTGATTGAAGAAGCCTTTGACGGATGGGGTATACCAAAAAATGGAAATTCCAACGATTTTTCTGTTTATTTTGAAGAAAATCTTACGGCAGATAATCAGATCATCGGCGGAAGCGCTGCTATGACATGGTCTGAATTCGCCTTAAAATCCATGATTAAACGCGATAGAAACGACGCCTCTATCATTATGTGGTCTTTGTGTAATGAGGTTCAGGAAGGAACCAACGGTAATTTTGATTGGGCTGGTACTGTTACAAAACTTCTGCGGTGGGTAAAAGAAGTAGATACTGAGCATTTAGCTACTTCCGGTTCGAACAACCGAAGCTATGGCACCAGCGGCGTGCCTGCCGTAAACGATTCCATCTTTCAAGACGGCGGCGTTGTCGGCTATAATTACGGCGATATCGGTTCCATGAACAGCCTGCATCAGCACTACCCAGTCATGCTTTGGAGTGAGACGGCATCCGCTATTAACAGCCGCGGCATTTATACCTCTCAGGCAAGCGGTGGAAATGCAGACCAAAAATACCATCTGACTTCTTTTGATACTTCCTGTGTAGGCTGGGGGAAAACAGCGCATGCCTCAATGTATCCAACACTAAGCAACGATTATATTGCCGGAGAATGTGTCTGGACTGGTTTTGACTACATTGGAGAACCGACCCCATGGAACGGAACAGGTACTGGCGACGGCGGACGCGGCGCGATACCAAACAGCAGTTATTTTGGTATTGTAGAAACAACTGGTTTCCCCAAAGATAATTACTATCTCTACCGCAGCCAATGGAACCACGATGCAAATACCCTTCATCTGGTAACTGCATGGGATCCAGACAACAAAATGGAAGTAGACGGCAAAGTTCCTGTATGGATTTACTCGAATGCCGCTAAAGTAGAACTTTATCTGAACGACCAAAAAATCGGTACTGCTACCCGCAAAGCTCTTTCTGGCACTACGACACCAGCAGGACATGTCCGCTACGAATATACAACAGAAAGCAATAACAATACTATCTGTGCGACGTCTTCCGGAAACGGAGACCAATCTTTATACTCTGTTTTTAACGTAGCTTTTACAGCAGGAACCATTTCTGCAAAAGCATATGACGAGAACAATAACGAAATTACAAACACCTGCGAAGGAAAAACTTCCGTTACTACGCCAGGCGCTGCAAACAAATTGGTAATTAACGCTGAAAAAGACAGTATTGACGCAGATGGAAGCAGTCTTTCCTACATCACAATCGATGTTACAGACGCTAACGGCAACCTAAAGACAAAAGCTGATAATGAAATCAACTTTTCTTTAACCGGAGAAGGAGAAATTGTCGGCGTAGACAATGGAGATCAGGCAACAACAAAGAAATACCAGCAGAGTTCTGTTTTGACAGACAGTAAAACAGCAAAGATAAATGCTTACGCCGGAAAAGCGCTTGTTATCGTCCGTTCAACCAAAAACAGCGGTGAATTTACGATTAACGCTACTTCTGAAGGACTGACAGCCGCTTCTGTCACAGTACAGACGGAGCCTGTTGGGGATTCCATAGGAGCCTCTATTAAAAGCTACACCTTAGCAAGACACTGCTACCTTCCCACTGGTTCTGATGCTTCCGATGTACAACTTCCAGAAACAGTAAAAGCGATGCTGACTGACGGTACAGAAAAAACTTTGAATATTGACTGGATAAATTATGATCCCTCCATATTAAATACAAAAGGCAACTACACTGTAAATGGTTCCATCACAAATGAAAATCAGACAATTAATATTTTTATTGTTCTGCATGTATATGATGAAATTATCGGCGTACAAAATCATTCTCTATGTACTGCGCCAAATACAATGCCTACCCTTCCTACCGTCTGCATGTCTTATGATATAGACGGCGACCCATTTGCTGAATATCCTGTTGAATGGGATTTGGCAGATATTACAGAAAATTCGTTCGCAGAAATGAATAGCATTGTTACAATTAATGGCAGTGTAAGCGTATTCGGAAAAGAGTATGAAACACAGGCATCCGTACGTGTTGCGGAACCGGACGTCACCTATGAAAATGTGGGCACAACAAGAGATCATTTAACAGATAATGCATTCGAAAATGGATCTAAAACAACAAATGGCGTCAAATCCTATGATGATAATCTACTAGCCGTAACAGATGGTTCCAAAAAAGACAGTGGAGAGAGTCCATCGCGATGGTCCGACTGGGGACATAAAGGTGGATCCGCCCAAACCAATCTTCAAATTGCTATGGACTGGGCAACTGCTACCACAACGGATCGAATCGATATTTATACAGCTAAAACCGGAAAGTTGAATGGAGCCAGCGCACCATCTTCTGTGAAATTTGAATATGCACTTACAAGTAACTACGATGAAAATGATAAAATGTTAAAGGCAGAATGGATCGAGATTCCACATGCAGAACCTACTGCCATCACAGGAATCGATCTTGGCGATATTACAGAAGGCAAGAGTTACAAATTAAATAAACTGATTAATCCGCAGGCCATCCGTATCACTTTCGGCCATGACGCCGGAAAATTTATATCCGTCAATGAAATAGAAATTATGCAGCCGACTTACACCTATGACTTAAATACCGAGGCTAATTTATCAGGCATCACAATTAACGAACAGAATATTACGTTTAATAATACAACAAACATATATTCTCTGCCGGAAAATATTACTACTCCAATCGAGATTGCAGACATTACATTTGAAAACCCAAATAATGCCGCTGTCACCATTCTGAAAAGAAGTGATTCTTTGATAAATATTATTTCTGTTTCTGAAGACGGACAAAATACACAATATTATACAATAACTACAAGTTCCGATATTCCTACAGAAGCCGAAAAAACGGCATTCCAAACAAAATTAAACGAATACAAACAAATTCCTAGAAGTGATTTAAAGAAAAACGGTTATTCCTTAATCCAAACCAAAGTGCAGCAATGTGAAAACACTATTGATTCCATGACAAAATCAGATATTACCAAAATGGAAACTGTGTTAGAAACACTTTTCAATCAATTTAAAAAATCTGATGCAATGAAATCCTTAGAAGAAAAAATAAAACAGATTAAATCAGAATATGTAAGCAAAAATTATACTCCAGAAAGTTATAAAGCTCTTCAAGATTTAATCAAAGAAATTGAACGTAAAATTGATACACTGACAGATACACAAATTGCACAAGAAAGCAAAAAATTGGATGATGCAATTACAGCTCTTGTACCTGACGAACCACAAGCTGATACCATAAAAGAGCTCCAGGACAAAATCGCTGAGTACAAAGCGCTGAACAGTATTTTCTATACAGAAAATAGTTTCAAACAATTTCAGACATTACTCCGGAAAGCGGAAAAACAAATAAATAATCTTTCGGAGTCACAGCTGAATGCAAAAATAGAGGAATTAAATTCAGCTTTTGAAGCCCTTGAACCAAACCCCGATGCTCCAACTGAAGAAACAAAACAAAATCTTTTGAACCAGTTAGACGAGTATCAAGAACTTGACAGCGACCTTTATATTGCCGCAAACAGTTATCAAGCCTTAATGACCCAGATAAATCAAATTAAAAACAGTATTGATTCTTTGTTTGAGTCACAGCTTCAGCAAAAAATTTCAGATTTAACTGCTGCTTATAATAATTTAGTACGTGCATCTTTAGAGGAAACTGTTACACAATATAAAACAATCGAAAGCTGGCATTACACTCCTGACAGTTACAAAGAGTTGAAGGATCTGCTGGATGCCATCGACGGAAACATTGATTCCATGACAGATGCACAACGTAAGAAAAATCTGACTGATTTAGCCAACGCTCACTCTGCGCTTGTACCAGACGAGCCAACAGCAGCTACTAAAACAAAGTTGACTGCAAAAATAAATGAATACAAAAAACTTGATCCAGACAACTATACTGAAGCAAGTTTCAAAAATCTGCAGGATTTAATAAAAGAAATAGAAAGCAAACTAAATACTCTTTCTGAAACTGAACTGAATACGAAATATTCAGAATTAGAACAGGCATTTGCTGATTTGGAAGAATCAGATAATCCTCCTTCTGATACCAAAGATCAATTATTGGCAAAATTAGAAGAGTATAAGCAGCTTGATCCATCCCTCTATACAGAGGAAAGCTATCAGGCGCTAGCAGACCTGATTGAAGAAATTGAACAAAATATTGACACTTATACGGAATCTCAGCTTCAAACAAAATTAACAGAATTAAACGACGCGCGAAACGATTTAGAGTTTCTTGACCCAACTGCTGAGCTAAAAGATAAAATAAAACAGTATAAGTCTCTGAAAAGGGAAGATTATACGGAGGAAAGCTATCAAAACTTAATGGGTCTGATAGAGGAAATTGAATCCGAGATGGATTCCTACTCAGAAGAAGACGTCCAAACTGCACTGGAAGATTTAGAAAACGCTTATAATGCTTTAGAAAAAGTACAAGGCTCTGAAAAACCTGATAAAGCAGATTTGCAGGCAAAATTAGACGAGTATAAAAAACTCGATCAAAAACTCTTTACACCAGCGTCATATGCCGCTTTGCAGAAGCTGATTAAAGAAATTGAAGCGCAGATTGACGAATTAACAGAAGAAGAAATTGAGGAAAAACTGGCTGAATTAGAGAAATGCCGGGAAAACCTTGTACCAGATGAACCAAAAACAGCCACAGTCACAGCATTAAAAAACAAATTAAAAACTTGTTCTTCAACTACTTATGCACCGGCTGCCTATAATACAATAAAAACTCTGGTAGCATCCATTAACAGTACGATAAATACTATGTCAGAATCACAATTACAGGCTAAATTAAAAGAACTAAATACTGCGACTGCCGGATTACTGACAAACGCTACTTTGCGCAAACTGCAAGCTAAATTAAATGAGTTTAATAGCTACAAACGCGCAGATTATACGGCTGCTTCTTACAATTCAGTCTATAATTTAGTAAAACAGATAACAACTGCTTCGAAAAGCTATACTAAGGAACAGCAGGCTAACAGCAAGATAACTGAACTTACCAACGCTTACAAAAAACTGCAAAAAGTTACACCGCCAAAACCAACGGTTAAAAAAGGTGATTCCATTATCATCGCCAATGTGAAATATGAAGTCATTGACCCGGAAAGCTGTACTGTTTCCGCTACAATTGCATCGAAAAAGGCAACTAAGATTACAATTAAGGATACCGTTACCATCAACGAAGTAAGCTGTACTGTAACTGAAATACCTAAGAGCGCATTTAAGAAAGGTGCAAAAAAACTGAAAACGATTATTATTGGTAAGAACATTGTTAAAATCGGCAATAATGCATTTTACGGATGTAAAAAATTAAGTAAAATTACATTTAAGAACAGCAACGTAAAATTCGGCAAAAAAACATTTGGCAAGACTAATTCTAAGATTACTGTAAAAGTAAACGGATTGAAAAAATCAAAACGAAAGACTTTCAAGAATAAGCTGATAAAAGCTGGTATTAGCAAAAAAGTAATTGTGAAGTAATCATTCCAAAAAAGAGGCTGACCATCCGGTCAGCCCCTTTTTCAATGGAAATCTCCGCTCAAATCCTATACATCCTGTTATCGTTCCATCTCATCTAATATTCTGTCTAACATTGCAGCCATTTCGTCTACATGCCTTTCTGCTATGATAAGCGGCGGTAAAAAACGAAGTACATTGGAACCAGCCGTTATCAAAATCAGACCCTCTTTTAAGACATTTTTTGATACTTCACCAACCGGAAGGCTCATCTGAAGTCCCTGCATAAGGCCAATTCCACGATGATCGAGAATACTTGTATGTTTTTCCTTTAATTTCTCTAAACGTTCCCAAAGATAATCCGAAACTTTCTTCACATGTTCTGTTATATGATTGTGTTCCATAATTTCAAGCGTTTTTAAAACTGCTGCCGCTGCGAAAGGATTTCCGCCATAAGTCGTTCCATGATCTCCCGGAACCAAAGATTTCTCCGCCACACGCTCTGTCATAAAAAATGCGCCTACTGGCACGCCGCAGCCCAAAGCCTTTGCCGCCGTCATAATATCCGGCTGCACACTATAATTCTGCCAGGCAAACATCTTTCCGCTTCTTCCCATACCGCACTGTATTTCGTCTAATATCAATAAAATATCATTTTCTTTACAAATCTCTGCAATGCCTTCTAAAAAGTCCGTTTGAGCCGGATAAATGCCGCCTTCTCCCTGAATCGTCTCCAAAAGAATGGCACATGTCTTTCCATTTACCAATTCCTTTACTGTATCAAGACGGTTAAATTCAGCAAACCGTATTCCTTCCAAAAGCGGTTCAAACGCTTCCTGATAATGCTTATTGCCCGTAACCGACAATGCCCCAAGGCTTCTTCCATGGAAAGAATTATTCATAGCAATGATTTCATGTCCTGCATGACCGTCTTTTGTATAGGCATATTTTTTGGCTGCCTTTATTGCGCCTTCTATGGCTTCTGTTCCACTGTTTGTAAAAAACACCCTGTCCATACCGCTGACTTTTTTCAACTGCTCCGCCGCTTTTATCACAGGCAGATTATAGTATAAATTCGACGTATGTATCAATTCGTCAATTTGGTCTTTCAATGCCTGATTGTACTCTTGATTTCCATACCCTAATGCACAAACGCCAATCCCGGCTGCAAAATCCAAATATTGCTTTCCATCGGTATCTGTCAGGTAAACGCCTGCCCCAGATTTTAAAATCACGCCATAGCGGTTGTATGTATGCAGCAAATCCCGCTCAGCCTGTTCCATATATTGTATGCTATTCATGGTAAAATCTCGTCTCCCTTTCTCCTATAATTGCCGTTCCAATCCCTTTGTTTGTAAAAATTTCCAACAACAGGCAATGTGCAGTCCTTCCATCTAATATATGCACCCTGGAAACACCGTTTTCAATCGCGTCAATGCAGTTGTTTAATTTTGGAAGCATACCGCCGCCGATATTGCCTCCGGCTAACAGCTCTTTTGCCTCTGAAATTGTCAATTCCGAAATCAACGTAGATTTATCCGACGGATCTTTATATACCCCCTCAATATCCGTCAAGAAAGCTAGTTTTTCCGCTTTCATAGCCCTTGCAATAGCACAGGCGGCATCATCTGCATTAATATTATAAGTCTGATAATTATCGTCCATTCCAATCGGGCATACAATCGGCAAAAAGTCTTTTTCCAAAAGGTCATATAAAATTTTGGGATTGACCTTTTTGATGTCGCCTACAAATCCAATATCCTTCCCATCGGAATATTTTTTATCTACGCGAAGCAGCCCGCCGTCTTTACCACTGATACCTACTGCGAGCACTCCTAACTCTTCTACATACTGTACAAGCGATTTATTCACCTTGCCCAATACCATTTCTGCAATTTCCATTGTCTGTGCGTCTGTTTTCCGAAGGCCTCCTATAAATTCCGGCTCAATTCCCACTTTACCTGCCCATTTGCTGATTTCTTTTCCACCGCCATGTACAATAATCGGTTTAAATCCCACAAGTTTTAATAGCGTAACATCCTGAATGACCTGATGTTTCAATTCTTCGTCTACCATTGCGCTTCCACCGTATTTTACTACAATAATTTTCCGGTTAAATCTCTGGATATACGGCAGGGCTTCAATCAATACTTCTGCTTTCCCCATACTTTGTTCTATTTCTTTTCCTTCCATCTCATTCTCCTCCTTTTTATGAGCGGTAATCTGCATTGATTTTCACATAATCATATGTCAGATCACACCCCCATGCGGTTGCGCATCCTTCGCCAGATTTCAAATCTGCAATCGCCGTAACCTCCGGCTCTGAAAGAATCTTTGTCGCTGTTTTTTCACTATAATCCAATGCCGTTCCGTCTTTTACAATCTGGATTTTTCCGGCTGCGCTTTCAAAAAATAAATCTACCTTTTCGGGATCAAATGTAACGCCGGAATATCCCATTGCACACAAAATTCTGCCCCAGTTTGCGTCATGCCCATAAATTGCTGCTTTCGTCAGATTTGACGTAACAACTGATTTACTTAAAATCTTAGCCTCTTCTTTACTGCCCGCTCCCTGAATTTTCACTTCAAACAACGCCGTCGCGCCCTCTCCATCTTTCGCAATCTCCTTTGCCAAAGCTGTATTGACAAAATTTAAGGCTCTGCAAAACGCCTCATAATCTGCATTTTTTTCTGTAATAACCGGATTTTCTGCCGCTCCGTTTGCAAGCAGAAGCACCGTATCATTTGTCGAAGTATCTCCGTCCACAGAAACCATATTATAAGTATCCTCGACATCTTTTTTAAGCGCTTCCCACAGCAGCTCTTTTGAAATTGCAAGGTCAGTTGTAATAAAACTCAACATGGTACACATATTTGGATGAATCATTCCCGAACCTTTACACATACCGCCGACCGTAACTGTTCTGCCGCCAGCCTCAAATGTTACTGCCGCTTCTTTTTCATGTGTGTCTGTCGTCATAATCGCACGCGCCGCCAAATAACCTGCTTCCTTAGAATCCTGTAACTTTGGCGCCATCATTTCTATTCCATTTACAATCCGTTCCATCGGAAGATTCATTCCAATCACTCCAGTAGACGCCACAAGAACAGCCTGCTCTGGAATTTGTAACACATCGGCTGCTTTTTTTGCCGTCTGGCTGCAATAGGAATATCCTTTTTCTCCCGTGCAGGCATTGGCAATTCCTGAATTTATAACTACTGCCTGGGCATATTCACTTTTTGTAACAATTTCCTTATCCCATATGACTGGAGCCGCTTTTACAACATTTGTCGTAAATGTCCCCGCCGCCCTGCATGGAAACCGGCTGTAAATCATCGCCATATCTTCCCTGTCTTTATATTTAATCTCTGCTGCCACAGATGCAGCGAGAAAACCTTTTGCAGCTGTCACCCCGCCTTTTACCTGTTCCATATCTTTCTCTCCTTTAAGTTATTTGATTAAAGCGCGTAATATTTTCTTCATTTAAAGTAAAATCATAGTAATTCAAGTCTTTCCGAAACGTCCATCCAACGCGTTTCCAAAATTGATTGCCTACTGTATTATCCAAAAATGCAATCAGGCACACTTTATTGATTTTTTCTGCCTGAAGCGCTTTCATAGCCGAGACTGCCATTGCTTTCCCAATCCCCTGCTTGCGAAACTCCTTTTTCACGCAAACATGGTAAAAACAGCCGCGCCTTCCGTCATGTCCGCATAAAATTGTACCGATAATCTCACCGTCTGCCTCTGCAACGATACTTGTTTCCGGATTTCTTCTCAGGAAACGTTCGATTCCTTCTTTCGAATCATCAATGCTTCGGATTCCAAATCCAGAAATCCCCATCCACAAACGGTAAATTTTCGGATAATCTGCTATCTGCATAATGCGGATTTTATAATTTCCACCATTCATAGTACTCTCCCGGTTCTATGGAAACATTGGAACCAGCAAAAGCCCTTCTGATTCTTGTTCCCCAAACATCAAGTTCATATTCTGCACAGCCTGTCCTGCCGCGCCTTTTACCAAATTATCCAACGCTCCCATCATTATAATACGCCCGGTTCTTTGATCAATTTTAAAATTAATATCTACATAATTACTGCCTTCCACCCATTTTGTTTCGGGACAGACGTCTTTTTCCAGCACACGGATAAACCTTTCGTTTGCATAGTATTTATCGTACAATGCTTTCACTTCTTCATAAGAGGAAACCGTCTTTAAAGAAGCATACTCTGTCACCAAAATACCACGATTCATTGGCGTCAAATGCGGCGTAAAATTTATCTTTATCTCTTTTTTCGCTGCATAGCCAAGCTGCTCTTCAATCTCCGGCGTATGCCTGTGGCTGGTTACGCCATACGCTTTGATATTTTCATTGACTTCACAAAATAAATTCGGTACTTTCGCCCCTCGTCCTGCCCCGGATGTCCCTGATTTTGCATCAATAATCAGCGTATCCGCATCAATGATACCTTCTTTTACCAATGGATATGCTGTTAAAATGGAACATGTCGTATAACAGCCCGGATTCGCCACCAGCCTTGCAGACTTTACCTGTTCCCTGTTCATCTCACAAAGCCCATATACGGCTTCCTCTATAAACTGCGGAGACTTATGCTCAATCTGATACCATGTTTCATAAACAGAGACGTCTTTTATACGGTAATCCGCGCTTAAATCCACGATTTTTACCTGATTTAATATTTTCTCACTTAGGACAGAAGCAAGATAACCTTGCGGTGTTGCAGTAAATATAACGTCTACCTGCTTTGCCAGTTCTTCTAAATTGTCGTCCAAACAAGTATCCTGCACCAATTGAAACATGTTCTGATAAACAGAAGCATATGCTTTCTCTATATAACTTTTCGACCCATACCATTTGATTTCTACATTTTTATGTCCAAGAAGAATACGGACAAGTTCGCCTCCCGCATATCCTGTGGCTCCAATAATTCCAGCTTTTATCATATAATCACTCTGCTTTCTTTTCTATTTTCCTACAATATATAATATATTAGTACATATTCCAATCTACGTAAAGGGGAAACTACGGTTTGGGACAATCTTCATTGTTTTTGGGGAGGGGAAGGAGACGTGGATATTCGTCCTTCAACTGGCATCGAATAGAATTCACGTTTCCATTATCTATTCTTTTAGATTGAAACCTTCGTTTGTTTTGGGGGAAGTGTAACTTTTTTGATTGATTCATTGTTTTATTGTATAATTATACAT
>CAJUHJ010000001.1 GCA_910586355.1 uncultured Lachnospiraceae bacterium | reverse complement strand
AATTCTCTCTTAAAATCTTTCAAGGTTGTTTCACTGTTCAGTTATCAATGTTCGGCTACTGTGTCCGCTGTATCTCAGCGACAGCTATATTATAATAGCACGCCCCCTTCACCTTGTCAACATTTTTTTCCAAATTTTTTAATTTTTTTTAATAACCTATTAAAAGCCCCATTTTATGCCCTTCTCTCCCCATTTATAAACTAACAAAGGTGTCCATTCTACACTCTGTGATAAATTTAGAATGGACACCTTTGTTAATCCGACGTTCTTTTGACGCCATTTACTATTTCACACTTTCAACAAATCGAAGGAAGGCTTCTCTGCCTTCTGCCGTACATTTATAAACACCCGCATCTTCTAACACTTCTGAAAATACAAGCCCGATTTCTTTTTGAATAATGCCTTCAATATTTTCTGTTGTGACAGATTCATATTTCGGGAGAAATTCTGCTACCCAGTCTGCATGTTTTGCAAGAGTTTCATCTGCACGAATATCCGCGCCTGATAAAATTGCTTCCTGAAGCGAAGCCATTTCATCTTTTAATCTGGCTGGAAGTACGGCTAATCCCATAACTTCAATTAAACCGATATTTTCTTTTTTGATATGATGCAGTTTTGCATGTGGATGATATAATCCTAACGGATGTTCCTGTGTCGTAATATTGTTGCGCAGCACTAAATCAAGTTCAAAACATTCTCCCCGTTTTCTTGCAATCGGAGTAATTGTATTGTGCGGCTCGCCTTCTGTTTCTGCAAATACATATGCTTCTTTATCGGTATATCCTCTCCATGCAAGAAGAATTTTATCTGCAAGGTCAATCAGACGGTCTTTCTCTTTACAATCGAGACGAATTACAGACATCGGCCATTTTACAATCCCTGCCGTTACATCTTCAAAGCCTTCAAATGTAATTTCTCGTTCTAATAAAGCTTTTGCCATGGCAAATTCAAAATGTCCGCCCTGAAAATGATCATGGCTTAAAATGGAACCTCCCACAATTGGCAAATCTGCATTCGAACCTACGAAATAATGTGGGAACTGCTCTACAAAATCCAAAAGTTTGCCAAATGTCGCACGTTCAATCTTCATCGGCGTATGTTTGGAATTGAATACAATACAGTGCTCATTGTAGTATACATAAGGAGAATACTGGATAAACCAATCGCTTTGATTAATCGTAATCGGTATAATTCTGTGATTTTGCCTTGCCGGATGATTGACTCTTCCTGCATATCCTTCATTTTCCCTGCAAAGCAGACATTTCGGATAACCGCTTTGTTTTGCTAGTTTTGCCGCAGCAATGGCTTTGGGATCTTTTTCGGGCTTGGACAAATTTATTGTAATATCTAATGTTCCATATTTGGTATCTGCCGTCCATTTCAAGTCTTTTTTTATCCGGTATCTGCGAATATAGTCTGTATCCCTGCTTAAAGTATAAAAATAATCTGTCGCTTCTTTTGGGTCTTTTCCGTATAATGTCCGGAATTTTTTAATTACTTCGCTCGGCCTTGGCACTAAAAGGCTCATTATTTTCGTATCAAATAAGTCGCGGTAAACGATGCCGTTTTCCTCTATAATTTTGTTTTCATACGCATAATCAAGCATATCTTTTAAAATCGTCTCTAAAGTATCCTCCGCCATCTTTCTTGTCATTTGGTTTTTGGAAGCATAAGATGCAGCAATCTCATCTTCTAATTCGTCTAACCGGAATAATTCTAACAAACGGTTTATTGTAAAACTTTTATCCGCCTCTTCGATTAATCCCGTCGCCAGGCCATAGTCCACCAAATCTAAAATCCGTTCTTGAATCATATGTTCCCCCTCTTTCTTCGCTTATCATTATAAAATAAGTATAACTGTTTGCCGTTAAAATTACAATCACAGCTTTCGATTTACTCCCCCTGTTCTTCCAATATTTTTTCGATACTGACAATCTTCACACAGATAACAAAAATATTTGCAGCCGTCTCTAAATCTTCTATGCTTGGATAGGTGGGTGCAATACGAATAACAGAATCTTTGGGGTCTTTACCGTAAGGGAACGGAGCTCCTGCCGGAGTCATAACAACACCTGCTTTTTTTGCCCTGGATACAATTTCTTTTGCGCAGCCGTCAAGCGCCTGATAACAGATAAAATAACCGCCTTTTGGACAGTACCAGTTTCCGGCTCCAATGTCTTCTAATTCTCTGGCTAAGATATCTAATACCATTTCAAATTTAGGGCGTAAGATATCGGCATGTTTTTTCATATGTTCTGTGATACCGTGTATATCTTTGAAAAACCGTACGTGTCTTAACTGATTTACTTTATCGTAACCAATCGTCTGGACAAGCATCTGTTTTTTGATATCTTCTAAATTGTTTGCAGAAGTCGCAATCGCCGCTACGCCGGAACCTGGAAAACTGATTTTAGAGGTGGAACAAAATTTGTATACCATGTCTGGATTGCCGACGCGTTTACACTCTGCAAAAATTTCTACCAGGTTATCCTGATCTAAATCGTAGAGATGATGTACGCCATAAGCATTGTCCCAATAAATTCTGAAATCTTTTGCCGCCGGTTTTAATCGTGCAAAACGGCGGACTGTCTCGTCTGAATACGTAATGCCCTGTGGATTGGAATATTTTGGCACGCACCAAATTCCTTTGATAGCATCGTCATTTGCAACGAGTTCTTCTATCATATCCATATCCGGGCCTGTGGGCAGCATAGGGATATTTATCATTTCAATTCCGAAATGTTCTGTAATGGCAAAATGTCTGTCGTAGCCTGGAACCGGACATAAAAATTTTACTTTATCCAGCTTACACCAAGGGGTGCTGCCCATAACACCATGGGTCATAGAGCGTGATATGGTGTCGTACATGATATTTAAACTGGAGTTTCCATAGATTATGATATTATCCGGATGACACTCTATCATATCGCCGATTAATACTTTTGCTTCATGGATACCGTCAAGTACGCCGTAATTTCTGCAGTCTGTGCCGTCTTCACAGGCAAGATTTACGCCGCTGTGTAAAACATCCATCATTTCCATAGATAAATCGAGCTGTTCTGCGGATGGCTTGCCTCTGGACATATCCAATTTTAAGCCGCGCATTTGGTATTTTTTATACTCTGCCTCTAGTTGCTGTTTTTCTTGTAATAATTCTTCTTTTGTCATTTCCAGATATGATCTCATGTCTATTCCTCCTGATTTTTTAATTTCTTAAGATATTTGAGTATTTGCTGTTCATAACCGTTTTCTGTCGGCTTATAAAACTGCATTTCTGTCATGCCGTCCGGAAGATACTGCTGTTTGACATAATGCCCTTTATAATCATGCGCATAACGGTAGCCAGTACCATGACCTAGTTTTTGGGCCGATTTATAATGAGCATCCCGTAAATGGGCGGGTACGGAGGCTTGCGGCTGATTTTTGACTGTTTCAAACGCCTGATCCACTGCAAGAAATGAAGCGTTGCTCTTTGGTGCCGTCGCTACATAGACAGCTGCCTGTGCCAAAGGAATCCTTGCTTCCGGCATTCCAATCCTCTCTACTGCCAGCGCTGCGGAAACGGCAACATTTAACGCGCATGGATCTGCCATGCCGACATCTTCTGAAGCGCATATCATAATCCGTCTTGCAATAAACCGTATGTCTTCCCCGGCATAAAGCATTTTGGCAAGATAGTACACTGCGGCATCCGGATCCGAACCACGCATACTTTTGATAAATGCAGATACGGTATCATAATGATTATCTCCGCTTTTGTCATATTTTACAACGCGTTTCTGAATACACTCTGACGCAATCGCAAGCGTAATATGAATTTTGCCGTCTTCACTCCGTTCTGTTGTTAAAATTCCAAGTTCCAGGGCGTTTAACGCAGACCGGGCGTCCCCGCTGCAAACGTCCGCCAAAAATTCCAGCGCTTCTTCATCAATGACAGCGCGATAAGCGCCCATCCCTTTTTCTTCATCGGAAACTGCGCGCAGCAAAAGTGTCTTTATATCTTCTTTAGACAAAGGTTCTAATTCAAATATAATGGATCTGGACAACAGAGCGCCGTTTACTTCAAAATAAGGATTTTCTGTTGTTGCTCCGACTAAGATTACTGTACCGTCTTCTACAAAAGGAAGCAGATAATCCTGCTGCGCTTTATTGAAGCGGTGAATCTCATCAATAAAAAGAATCGTTTTTCTGCCGTACATTCCCTGGTTGTCTTTTGCTGCATGTATGACCTCTTCCATGTCTTTTTTTCCGGCGGACGTCGCGTTAATCTGAGTGAATCCTGCGCTTGTTGTATTTGCAATCACTTTTGCCAGTGTAGTTTTTCCTGTTCCTGGCGGCCCGTAGAAAATCACAGACGATAGTTTGTCCGCTTTAATCGCACGATAAAGCAGTTTGTCTTTTCCAATGATATGCTGCTGGCCTACTACTTCTTCTAACGCTGTCGGACGCAGCCTTGACGCTAAAGGCGATTCTTTTTCTTTATTCTGTTCTCTCATATACTCAAATAAATCCATATTGTAATCTCCTGCACTTTAAGATACATGAAATCCTCTTATTTTACAAGAAAAAAATCTATTTTCCCCAAAATCTATGTTTCATTTTTAAGCAGTACTATATCTTGCGTTATCTTCAATTGCATGAATCGTCTGCAATAGAGAATTTCTCAACTTGGCGTCAAACATTTTTATAAATGGAATTGGCTTATCAAAGGGAGGCTTCTGCAAATCCATAATATTTTCTAAATATCCATTCTGTTCGATATGGTTTATGATTTTATAAATAAATTGTATTTGCTTTTGATTGAGTGATTCATTATTGATGTATGCGGAAAAGGCAGCCATTACTGCGTCATGGTCTAATTTTGCAATCTGCCTGATTAATAATCCAAACGGTGTATCTCCAAATTCACGCTGATAATCTTCCCTGCTGCCTAATTCTTCTGTTAAAACCCGCTCTAATTCTTTATAATCCCCCTTTGACAGCTTTTCGTTATGAGTTAGTTTATGAATTACAATGGAATCTTTGTGCTCTTCCACATAGCGGTTCACTTTTCTGCGGTAATCTTCAAAATCATATGCAGATTCCAGCTGTATGCCCTCCTGTTCGTCTACAACCGGATCCACTAATTTTGTAACAACCGCTTTTTTCCCTTCCATAGTTTCAAAAAGAAATTTCATCAGTCCACGTAATTCTTTCCGTATCGTTTCATATATCAGGATATGGCCCTTCTCCCAGAATTCATCTGCGTTAATTTCACGAATCAAAGTCATTTTTTCTTTTACCTGTGGAATATTTGATTTCTTTTCCAGCGCAGACGCAACCTCACAAAGCTGTTTTTTTGCATAATTAAATCTCGGTATCTCTTCTATTTTCGCAAGTATCATGCCATATATAAAATTATCAAACCGTTTTGCCGCTTCCTCTGCATCGTTAGACCTGACAAGGGGTGCAATCTCAGTTATCAATTCTTGCTTGTCCCCTTCGCTTAAATGCGAAAATGCCCGTTTGTTTTTATACTTTTGAGTATATTTCCTTTTTAACCTCACTGCAGTCAGTTCATCGTTCAAATCCATAATCTGTGCATGGCAAATATCCACCAGCTCATTTCTAAAATCTTGATATTCCGACTGGGCAAAAGCGCTCTCCTGTAAAGCCGTTATCAAGCGCACCTGTTTCCCAAAAATGTTTTCCAAAAGCGTTTTGGTCTCCCTGCCCTCATAACCATTTGGAGTTGTACCAAAAAATTCAAAATTGCTGCAATAATCAAATATTAAAAAACGCCTTTTACCTATATATTCCCCATCTATCAAATCCAAACACGCCAAATCTTTTGCCAGCCGCGTACCTCTGCCAATCATCTGCCAAAACTTTGTTTTAGAACGCACTTTTTTAAAAAAGACAAGATTTACACATTCCGGCACATCAATTCCCGTATCCATCATATCTACGGATACTGCAATGTGAGGCTCTTTATCCGGCCTTTTAAAATCATCTATTACAGTCTGCGCATATGAATCATCACAAATTACTCTTTGCGCAAACGTTCCATGATATTTCGGATACAATTTATTAAACCGCTCTATTACAAATTCTGCATGTTTTTTATTTTGGGCAAAAATAATTGTTTTGCCAATTCTGTCACCGCCTGCGGTTTTTATCCCCCGTTCCATCAAATCCTGCAGCACTTTATCGACCGTCAATTTATTGAATACATATTTATTTAACTCTCCAGACGGAATAAAATCAGGCAATACGCCGTCTGTTTCAAAATCCTCTTCATATCTTTCTTTGTCTTTTTCAGACAGTTTTTCGTATGTAATACCCTCGTTTAAAAATTCAGTTTTTACAAGATATGTATAATATGGCACTAATACATTATCCGTATAAACTGCCGTTTCATAATCATAAGCATACGTCGGCACACCATGCTCCATTTCAAAAAAGTCATATGTATTCCGGTCTACATCTACTTTTGGGGTCGCCGTAAGCCCGACTAAAACCGCATCAAAATACTCAAAAATAGCCCGATATTTTTTAAATATACTTCTATGGCTTTCATCTATAATAATTAAATCAAAATGCGCTGGTGTATAAAACCGCTTTCCATCTGCATTTTTAACAGAATCTATCGAATTGAGCATCGCAGGATATGTTGAAAATACAATTCTTGCATTTTTATCCTCTTTACCAAGGCACAAATTACACAACGACATATCAGGCAGATAATTTTTAAAATCATCTTTTGCCTGCTTTACAAGAGCCGTCCGGTCTGCCAAAAACAGAATATTCGTTGCATATCCGCCGCGGCTGAATACATCTGTCAAACTTGCCGCCATTCTTGTTTTTCCAGTGCCAGTCGCCATCACAAGAAGATTTTTCCTGTGTCCCTGCCCTACATGTTCGCATACTGCCCGAATTGCTTCTTTTTGATAATAACGATCTGTAATATTATCATCTATTGGAACCGACAATAAATCTTCCTGCTCTGTCCTGCGGTTCATTAACTTTTGTAAATCACCTTTGCTAAACATACCGCTTACATGTCTCTGCGGACCTAATCTATCATCCCAAAAGTATGTATCAAACCCATTACTGGTAAACATCATTGGCCGGCGGCCAAATTTACGTTCTAAACAATCTGCATATAATACTGCCTGTTTTCTGCCGCTATTCGGATCTTTTCCAGCGCTTTTCGCTTCTATCACCGCAAGCGGAAGACCATCTTTTCCAAAAAGAACATAATCAATATATCCTTTTTTTCCTATAACACCTGACATATCATTGACCGGATATTCTTCCCATACATCAGAATCTTCACCCGAAAATTTCCAACCCAGTTCTTTTAAATCTACATCTATATATTTCTTTCTGGTGCTCCACTCTGATAAATCTTCCGCTGTAAAAGTACGCGTTTTTTGATGAATCACTTTTTTAGCCGTCAGTTTATCTGCCATCTGTTCAATTTGTCGTCTTAGTTTTTCTATTTCCAAATCTTTTTCCCCAAGAAGGCTTTCCTGTTCTTTTATTTTCTTTTTCTCTAAAACAACCTTTCCCTTTGGAATTACAGATTCATCAAACGTTCTTTCCTCATATTCCACACCGTAACAATAGTCAATCCACTTAATAAATTCAAATAAACCGCGCAATGAAACCAATACATCACCCTGGGCTACACTACGTTCTGTATGTACTGCCAAATTACCTAATCGAATAATATATGGCAACTTCCCCCATGTTTTAGAATCCAATGCAAAGCGGAATGTTGGTTCATGGATTAACGACTGCAAATTGTCTCTATACGGCATCCGAATCGACTTATCAGCAGAATATACCCACTTTACAGCAAGCTCTAAGGCTTTCCTGCAGCCAACTGCACACATTGCCGGAGCAGAATCATATACTTTTTCAGCCTCAACTGACGCAGATGCAAACAATTGATACTCTGTTTTTTCAAGTAAAAATTCAAAATTTGACATTTGTATCCCCCTTATGATTTCGTATCACAAACTGTATCAACATAATAATCCGACAATTCTGTCTCTAATTTCACAAATTGAGGTCTTCTGTACGACGCCGTCTAAATTTATCACATCATATTTCAATGGAGTTGACGTTTCCTCCTCAATATCCAATGCAAAGCGATAAATATCCCCTCCGCTTACAGCCAAATTAATATCACTTGCACGTTTATAATCCCCCCGCGCCCTTGAGCCGAACAAAATAACTTTTTCCATATTATTTTTTTAGCTACACTGTATATTTCTTCAATTACATTCTCTTTAATCCCCATCTGACTCATACATCCGCCTCATTTTGATGTTTTATTCTTTTATTGTTCCCCAATAACCATATTTCTTCTTGTTTGCTAGGAAAAAAATTTCTGCATTAGAGCGCTCTTTAACGTTTCTATCTTTTCAAGATTTTTCGTGACT
Source organism: uncultured Lachnospiraceae bacterium (assembly GCA_910586355.1). Lineage (GTDB taxonomy): Bacteria > Bacillota > Clostridia > Lachnospirales > Lachnospiraceae > Roseburia_B. The sequence continues at coordinate 167,473 of CAJUHJ010000001.1, read as the reverse complement.
GACAATTTTAATTTATCTGCCTTGTGGACAAAGTCGGCATATTTATCTTGAAACTCTTTCGGAACATCATAAACACGCATTTTCGTTAATCCTGAAATCGTTAAAGCCGCATATGCTGTCCCCGCCGATATTTGTTTTTTATATTCAATGATTAAATTCTCTAGTAATTGTTTCATAAAGATAGAATTTTCGGCAGCAAAATTTAACGCTCCAATTGGTGCTCTCACAGAAATAAGTAATGTCCCCCTATCTACAATCTTTGTAGGTTTGTCACACCAAACTCTTGTAATTGGATACATTTCTCCAAAATCAGCATTTCCTTGAAAAAAAGGAATCCCTACTCTTTCCTGATTGTAAGAATCAGAGGATGGAGACTGTCCCATATTTAGACTGCATATCTCATCTAATCTTAAATAGTCCATAATTATCCCTCAAAAATCTAAATTATTTACATAAATTTTCATTTTCTCGATTTTCATCATTTCTGCAATCCGAAAGGTGATTCATTTTCAAAATATCCATCTTGCACTACCGTTCCGGCGAAAGAAACAAAACCATAGTTCGATGACGACCGTTATAAGCCTGTTGGTACTTAACGAGGTTTCTTCGAGTTTAGTACCGCTACTGGCTTATAAGAGCGCGAGCGTGTCTGAATGAACTATGGTTTTGTTTTTTTCGCCAACCACAGCAATACGCCCACCATTTTAAATAATACCCCCCTAATCTACAACATCGCCTCCAACTCCTCAATCCCCTCCGAAATCTTTTTTTGAAGCTCCTTAATCTCTGCAATAATCTCACTTGTCGGCGGATATTCTACTGCGACATATTCCACTTTTTTATACTTATTGATAGACAAATCATACCCATTTTCCACAATTTCTTCTTTTGGTACAAAAAAGCTTTGTTCCGTCCGATCTCTGTCTATTTCTTTCTCCAAAGAATGGAACCGTTCAATAATATCTGGAATATCATTCTCCTCAATTTCAGAACGTTTATCATCCAATGTAAATCCATCTGCTTTCATATTATAAAACCAAACGCTGTCTGTTCCTCCAGAGCCCGTCTTTGTAAACAATAAAATTGCAGTTGATACGCCCGCATATGGTTTAAACACTCCCGACGGCATAGAAATCACTGCCTGGAGTTTATGATTTTCTACCAATTCCTTCCGAATCGACTTATGTGCTTTACTGCTGCCAAACAATACGCCGTCTGGAACAATACACGCGCATCTGCCGCCCGTTTTTAAAAGCCGGATAAATAACGCCAGAAATAATAATTCAGTTTTCTTTGTATTTGTAACTGCCTTTAAATCATCATTGATACTTTCTGCGTCGACAGTACCCTTAAACGGAGGATTTGCCAGACATATTGTATATTTGCTGCTAACCTGATTTTGCTTGGAAACACTGTCTTTATAATCAATTTCCGGATTGGTAATCGAATGCAGCATCAAATTCATTGCCGAAATCCTTAACATTGTATAATCTGTATCAAATCCTGTAAATGCAGCGCCCATAAAGTTTTCCCACTGTTCAGTCGTCATGCTGCTCTCGTAGTTTCTTCTAATATACTCTGAGGCAGAGACTAAAAATCCTGCCGTACCACACGCTGGATCTACAATACAATCCTCCGGAGTCGGAGCCAGCAGCTCTACCATCAGCTCCCGAATATGCTTCGGCGTCCGAAATTGCCCATTCTGCCCTGCTGTTGCAAGTTTACCAAGCATATACTCATATAAATCCCCCTGCATATCGAAATCCTCAATATCATGTTCATATAAATCATCCAACCCTGTAATAATTTTTTGTAACACTTGCGGTGTGGGAATCAAAAATGCAGCGCCTTCCATATACTTTGCAAAAGCAGTTTTTCTTTCTTCTTTTATTGAGGCGTCTTCTGGAATGTCTATCATTTCACCGATTTCACTAAAATCTGGCAGCCGGCCATTTTTCATATTCTTTATAGCCGGGAATACTCTTTGGGATACAATATCAAAAATTTCGCGGGAATCTTTTTCTTTCAATTTACTCCACCGCATCGACTGCCCTATTTTTGACTGCGGAAATATTTTGTCCGTCTTTTGTCCCGTCATATGCTCAAACTCTTCATTTTCAAGTTCTTTTTCATCTAAGGAACGAATGAACATCAAATACGTCAGCTGCTCAATTACCGTCAATGGATTTGTAATACCTCCCGCCCAAATATCCGTCCAAATTTTATCAATTTTATTTTTAATTTCTCCTGTAACCATAGTCTCCTCCTCTTTTGTACTTCTTTTAGTTTATCTTATAATCCGTCTGCTATCAATCAAAATATATCACATAAAACAATCCCCATACAGCAGACGTAAAATTGCCTGCCATATGGGGAATACTGTCTCAGTTTAACTGAGCGTTTTTATTCTGCTATTCATTCTGTCGCTTCGTAACCAATACGGATTTCTGCCGCCGTACCGAAACGCTTACCTGCTTCGGCATCACCTCCTGCTGCAACGAGTGTTTCCACACCATATAGTTTGACATATCGTGCCTGCACTGTTTCAAATTTGGCATATTCTGTCGCTCCTACTTCTCCACTCCATGTGCCACTATCGGCCTCTGTCCAATTTGTGCCGTCACTGCTGACTTCTATTTTGTACCGTTTAAAAATACCATTGATACCACCTGACGATCTCGCAACATATTTAACCATTGCTATCGGTTTGACTTCTCCAAGATCAATCTGTATCCAAATATCTTCCTGCGGTATATTTCCAGTCCAAACTGTATGCCATAAGGTATCAGTCCTGCCATCCAAAACTTTAGAAGCCGATTGATCCTCGCTTTGCTGACTCTTTGCTGTGGCTGTCATATTTTCGTCAGGCGCATACTCTTTATACTGTTTTTCCACTGAAATCGTATAATTTTTTGTATCCTGGCCACGTGTTAGAACTGCTTTCATACCACTTTTTACAACATCAGTATTGGCAGTTTCTCCTCCGTCTGCTTTCAGAACGTTCAACTCAGCTCCTCTTGAATACTCCAACATATCTTTTAAGCCTGACACCGTAGTTTGTACCGGTACTTTTTGAATTTCATTTTCTGTTACAACAAGCTCTGTTCCAGCTTTAGCCCGAAGAAATAGTGATTCTCCCTCATCTTCATATCCGACACGAATTTCTGCTGCTGAACCGAAAATTTTACCCGTTTCCTGAGTCTTTGTTTTTAAACCGAAAAGTTTTACATATCGTGCCTGTACTGTATTAAATTTAGAATATTCTGTTGAACCAGGAGATGATTCCCATGTTCCTTTGTCAACTTCTGTCCATGTAGTACCGTCGCTGCTGACTTCTACCTTATATTCTTCAAAAATACCATTGGTACCTTGTGTCCTTGAAACATATTTTACCATAGATACCGGTTTGACTTCCCCAAGATCTAATTGAATCCAAATCTCATTTTGTGGACATCCGTTCCAATTTGTATGCCATACTGAACTCAAATCATTATCCAGTACGTTTGCTGCACGCGAGTCGGCATGATCGCGTTCATTTCCAGCCCTTGCCGTCATAGACGCCGGATCATACTCCCAATAATCCTTTGCAATTAAAATATCATAATTTTTAGTCTCGCTTCCGCTTGTAACCTTTACTTTCATTGTTTCGTCTACAATCACATCATCATTTACTGCCTGACCCGTACTGCCCAAGGTAATTTCCACAGAAGACCCTTTTGCATGAACAAGCAGTTCTTTTAGTTCTTTTGCTGTTATCTGATAAGGCACTTCTCGAATCTGAGCCTGTTCATCCTTAATCATTATCGGCGTTTTGCCAAATGCCTGAAGGGTCAAACTCATCTCTGTTTCTGTTGTGTCAGTTTCAAATACTCCAATATCCGGAATCAGTCCAATCTCGTTTCCAAAGAAGTCATTCCTTGGCATACCTTTGATATAAACGCCTGTATTCGCCGCCGGAGAATCTGCCGCAAGTTTATATCCATTATAAACGCTCCTGTCATGTATAGACGCCATTCCATCACCATTCAGCAAAATGCTTGTCGGCGCTTTTCCTGGATCAACAAATTTGGGATCTGCCGATATATTTGTATCTCCCAGGCTGCTGACGGTAAAACGGCTGTCATAACCATAGAATATGTTATTCGACCAGGTATCATTTTCCTTATCCATATGCCCTTCGGTTTCTGCGGCAGTGCTGACATTATAAAAAATATTATTCCGCATTACGCCTGTACCGTTACAAAATGTAGGATTATGAATTTTCGTACTTAAATCGCCGTCAATATAAAATACATTATTATATACTTCACCTTTTGGATTTCCCGAAAGAATCAGCAAACCTTTCAAGTCATTCTGGCTGATATTGTAACGGAATGTGCCGTTATAGGCTTCGCCGCCGCAAAACATAATACAACCGCCGCCATTGTTATGGCTGTAATTATACTGGTAAATTGTTCCATCCGAATAATCTATATCCCATGGCATTCCATCCTGATTGTTTACAGTGTCAAATCCCTCATTGTATTGAAACAGCCCGTCTTTACATTTCCAAGGCCAGATTCCGGCACAGACATATCCATAATAATTCGAATATCCTCCGTTTTCTACATCCATATCCGCTCCACACCGATCTGCCACGTTGTTCTGGACCAGCGGGCGGAATGCGTACATTGCCACAATTCCGTCGTTCCCTATGTCTTTGACATAATTATTTTCCATTACAAGATTCGTATGCCCATACTTTTTTGCCGTCTCGTCTGAGATGGCCGACCCACTAAACCGATTGCTCTGATATGTATAGCCGACACAAATTCCGGCTCTGGACACGTCTCTTACATAACAATTTGTAATTTTAATATCATGGTATCTGGCAATTCCAGTCTCCTCTTCATTATCCGGCTGCGCCACATTCATCTGGATTCCACCGTTATCCATATGTTTATCTCCAATATTGCCGTCTACGTCATGGATGTACAAATTGTCAAGATACACATGTTCCATCGTCCCACCATTTTTTGCAATTCCTGCTACTCCGGTACGGTCCATACGTTTGTTTTGAGAAATATCAGCAGAAGCTGTGCTGTTTTCTGGCGCACTTGTTACCGCTCCTTTAAAATATTCAAAATCATCTGATATATTCGTCAGCTCCAAATCGCTGACCTCCACAAAATCTACATCATATAAAAGAATTGTAGAGGATACGTATCCCTGACGTTTGTGATTTACATTGTCCAGATTTTTTCCATACTGCTGATACCAAACGCCCTGTCCATTTGCATGAATGGCCGGTTTTTCCGTTCCTGTTCCATAACTGCTAATCCGAATCGGCGCTTCTGCAGTTCCGTGTACGTCCTGCAGATGAATGTAAGAATCCTCAAATACCGATCCTTTTTCCAAAAGAATCTCGTCACCGGGCTGCAGCTGTAAACCAATCAGCTTATCCAACGTCTCCCATGCCGCGCTTTCCGATGTGCCGTCCTTTGCGTTATCTCCATGGATACTGCTGATATAATATGTTGTACCGCCCGTCTGTGCAGCGTGTACCGATTGGACAGGAGGAAGATTTATACTCGTTCCCGCTAATGTCAATGCACATACCAGTGCTAACGCTCTCTTTTTCATCTTATTCTCCTTTCCGAGACAAAAGCTCTTATTTTACCTTTATTTTTACTACTTTCTTTACACCGTTGCATTTTATCGTAATCTTACAGCTTCCTTTCTTAACGCCCTTGATAACGCCTTTTTTATTCACGGTTGCAATTTTCTTTTTGCTGCTCTTATACGTTATCTTTCCTGTCGGCACAACCGTTACTTTCATCTTGACTTTCTTGCCCTTGCGGACAGTGAAAGACTTCTTTACTTTAATGGACGGTTTTTTCACTGTAACTGTACAAGTTGCCTTATAATTGCCCACTGCCGCCGTAATCACAGCCGTTCCTGCTTTTTTTGCCTTTACAGTTCCGCCAGAAACCGTTGCGACAGAAGGATTTGAGGACGTCCATGTGACCGCTCCTGTAAGATTCGATACAGTGGCCTTTAAGATTGAACTGGTTTCCTTCTTTGTATAAAGTACAAGACTTGTTTGACTTAATTTAATTGAAGCTGGTTTTGGCACTGGTTTCGTCGTTGTTGCAGCAGACTTTGTTGTAAACGTAAATGTCTGCGGTTCCGATTCTCCATTTTGATTATATGCAGTCAAAGACAACGTGTATTTTGTTCCTGCTTTCAAGTTTTTAAGTTTTGCAGTCACTTTTTTAGTAGTGGTATTTGTAGCCGCTGTCAATCCCGCTCCTGTCAAATCCAAAAGCTGCGTATTCCCATTTCGGATTCTATAACCAATTACGTTATCCGTATCTGCAGACGCCGTCCAGCTAACTGTAGCTTCCGTCTGCGCAATGCCGTTTACTGCCGGCAGCGCCGGTTTCTGAGGTTTTTGATTTTGCCCGCCCGTCTGACTTTCTTCTGTTTTAAATGTAATTGTCTGTGAAGCGGATTCTATGCCTTGTTCATCATATGCAACGAGCTTTAGCGTATAATCTGTTCCAGCCTGTAACCCTTTTAATGTAATCGTAATTTTTTGCCCGGCTGTTGCTGTTTTAAGTTCCTCTCCCGTCAAATCCTTTAAGACGTCTTCTCCATTTTTGATTTTATAACCTTTGATTTTATCTGCATTATCCGCTGTGCTCCAGCTTAGTTCTACCGTACTTTCTGTTATTTTACCAATTTCCGGCTTAGACGGCTTTTCAGGACGATCCCCGCCTGTCTGTCCTTCTTCCGCAGTTGTAAAAGTAACTGTCTGCGGTTCCGATTCAACATTATTTTCATTATATGCTACAAGTGTCAGCGTATAATCCGTCCCGGCTTCTAATCCTTCTAATGTAATCGTGATTTTCTGCCCATCTGTCGCCGCTTCAAGCTCTTCGCCCGATAAATCCATCAAAACATCGTTTCCATTCTTAAGAGCATATCCTTTGACTTTACCCGTCTCATCTGCCATCCAGCTGATTTCAACTGTACTATCTGTCGTCTCTCCAATCTCTGGTACGGACGGTTTAGACGGTTTTTGCGGCTGGCCGCCCGTTCCTTCCTTATACTGATAAGCGCCAATATCAAACGTCGTCACATCTGACAAATCATTTCCAAAAAAATCTACTGTACTTGAATCATATCCGTTCGCATCCTCGACGACTTTTCCTGCTCCAATTGCCGGAGAGTTCTCTGAAAGCCTGTATCCGTCAAATACACTTGCAGTCTCTGGATCTTCGTGCTTTCTGACTGTACAAGATGATGAAACAGCGTCCGGCGCCGTACCCGCATCTACAAACACCTGCGTGCCTTTGTTTACTTTAACTGCCGCTTTATCCGTCGGCACATTTGCATAGTTGTAGTACAAATTATTGCTGTAAGTTTTATTGCCTATTGTCCAGTTCTCTTGTTTTGGAGTTTCACCGGAATAGTAGAAAATATTATTCTCCAAAACCGCTTCCCCATTGCTGCGTTCACGGTAAATTGGAACACCGTCTGCCACGTAAAATACATTGTTATAGATATGTGCTTTCGGATTTCCGCATGGATCCAATACAGACCTCATATCATTTTGGCTGATATTATAACGGAATGTCGTCCGATATGCCTGATTCTGACAAACCATCAGACAGCCTCCTTCATTATGATGGCTGTAATTATACTGGTAAATTGTTCCATCGCTCCAGTCTGCATCCCAAGCCTGTCCGTCCCCATTTTCATTGTTGACATTTTTTGTATCGAAAGCTTCGTTATACTGGAAGATGGCGTCTTTACATTTCCAAGGCCAGATTCCTGCTGCAAACCTCTGTGTTTCTCCCTGCGGGCCATAATCACCGCTGTGCATCTGCCTTGCTGCACCATCCGATACGTTGTACTCCACTAAAGGCTTGTCGCAATACATAAGAGTGATGGCGTCTCCGCCCGCGTCTTTGACATAATTGTTCCGGATTACTACATTTGTAGAACCATATTTTGCAATATCTTCATCTGAAATTTCCATATTAGTATATTTATTCCAAAGCGCTGTAAATCCAACGGCAATACCCCAGCGATTCGTATTCACTACGCTGCAGCCGTCTATCAGCACATCATCAAAACGCGAAACACCCGTTTGAGATGATATAAAATCTGCTTTGTTATCAGAAGGCGTACCCATTTGTGCATCATGCGGCAAATATACCGTAAAGTAAATTCCACCATTATTCATATGCTTGTTATAAACATTACCTATCACATCATGGATATTCAAGTTTTTCAAATGGATATGGTCAATCGTACCTGCATCCTGCGCAACAGCAGCCACACCGGTACGATTCATCATATCGGTTGCGTTATAGACTGTATCAATCTTTGAAGCTTCATTCACAATCTCCAAATTCTGAATCTCAATATATTCGCTGTCATACAGTAAAATGGAAGAAGATACATACCCCTGGTATTGATGCCAGGTATTATCCAGTCTCTGTCCATAATTTTGGAACCATACTCCCTGCCCATTTGTATCAATTATGGGATCTTCACCCGTACCATACTGATCAATTACAATCGGCGCCTCTGCACTTCCGCTCTGTCCAAACAAATGTAAATAGCCGTTTGTAAATACCGATCCACACTCCAAAAGAATTTTGTCCCCAGGCTGTAAATCCAGATGATTGATTTTCTGAAGACTGTAAAACGGAGTATTCTGGCTTGTTCCATTGTTGCTGTCTTTGCCATGAATTGTACTGACATAGTAGGTAGTTCCTGCCGCTTTTGCATTTACTTCTGCCGCCTGAGGCGTTGTACCAGGAATAACCGCGGTTAAAATCATTGCTAACGCAGTGATTAATGTAACAACTCTTTTTCTCATCATAATTCTCCTTTCTTGCATCCTGCAATGCTTGCTTCGTTTTTTCTCCTTTCTTTATTACTCATTTATATGCTTTTTCATAAAAAAGAATATACGCTCCATATCTCCCTCTGCTCTTATATCTTTTGCCCGCTCTTCTATTATCTTTTCATAGCGCTCTTCCCTAAGGGTTTTATTAATATTGTCTTTTACTTCTTCTATCGAAACCGGGTCATTTTTACTCCTGCCTGTACATTCAATCAGATATAAAATTCCGTATTCATCCAAAACGGCCGTCGATTCCCCCTCTTCAAGTTCCCAGCCATATTCCAATATGTCCCCGATGTTTCTGGAATAAGAACGCAGTTCTTCTGATGTTATGTCTGCATGAGCCAAATAGGGAGATACCAGCTCATTGTCTTTCGCCAGTTCTTTCAGAGAATGTTCTCCATCCATATTTTTATAAATTGACGTCAGAGAATTTTTGAGTTCTTTTACCGTATCTTCATCCAAACCCTGTTCAGTATAAGGAATTTTTATGTAATCAAATATCCTGTCGTCTGTTCTTTGATAGGAATCCTTATAAGATTCATAATACTGCGCCCTGTCAGAATCCGTCACTTCCATACCTTCATTTGCAATATCATTACAATAGCTTTTTTGTATAGAATCCATCTCGTATTCCCGGTACAAGTCCAATGTGTACTCCGACAAGCCATAGACAACCTCGCCATTTTCAATTTTCTCTTTTCTAAGCTGATTTTCCATTTCCCAACGCTTCAAAAAAGCATCGTAACTGCTGTCTTCTATATAACCTTTCTCCTTTGCCAATCCGTAAACCGCATAGAAATATTTCAAATCCTCAACCGCCGCCTCAGCAAGTTTTTCATATGGAATCTCGCCGCCTATCTCCCGTTCCCAAAAACCAGCGTCCACATTACCGCTTCCCTGTTCCGTAAAATAATTGACAACTTCATATTTTTTCCGCCCAGCCGCTTCCAAAAACTCATCCTCACGAATCTCATACCCATTTATTTTCAGGGAAAAACGGCTTCTTAGGGCAAAAATAAGTCCAATGGCAAAAACTGCCAAAACGATAATAGTGCTAATAATACAAATTCTTTTCTTCACGAAGGATTCTCCTATCCATTTTGTACAAAGATTGACTTTTATTTAGTTTTATTATATTATTTTATAAATATTTTTGCTTGTCACAAACCGTCTACTTTGCATTGTTTTTTGTATAATTCGGAACTAAATGGAGGTAATTCAAATGACCATGTATCGAAATTTACACCAGAATCCCTCGAATACCACAACGAAAACTTTCCTTGGAATACAGTCTATTATCAGTGCAAAATTTGAAACCCGGACATATCCTTACAATTTTGCCAAACATCTCCATAAATCTGTCGAACTTTATCTGCTTGATTCCGGCACATGCTGTATGGATATTGGAAACCGCAAACTTTCGTTCTGCGCAGGAGACTTAGTCATAATCTATCCTCAGATTGTCCATTCTTTTTATTTAAAAGAATCCGGCACATGTACATTCCGCCATATTCATTTTCATCCAAGCCTTTTTTTAGAATGGTTTATGCATCCGGACGATTCAAATTCCACGGATATTTTAACCAGCTTAATTCCTCCGTTTAACAACTATTTTCATCATACTTCCGATCAGAATATCTCTGCTACAATAGATAAAATTATAGAAGAAAACAATGAAAAGAACGTACTGTCTGACGCTATGGCGAATTTACATATAGCAGAACTTATCGTTTACCTTACCCGGCTGACACGCTCTGAAATATCTCTGACATCAGAAAAAAGTACGCATCTGCAGAATCAATTGCGGTACGTTTCTTTTGCCCTTACTTACATTCACGAAAATTATGACCAGAAAATATTAATTCCCGATATTGCATCGCACCTAAATATATCAGCCCGTTACTTGAACAAATTGTTCTTTCAGCAAATAAACCTGACAATTTTAAATTACATTAATATATACCGTATCAATCAGGCAATTGAACTAATGATGGGTACAAGCCTGACATTAACGGAAATCGCTATACAGGTGGGATGCAAAGACTCGCAGCACTTTTCCAAACTGTTTAAAAATATTATAGGGCTTCCTCCCAACCGATACCGGAAATTAATTCTGCATGATACGCCCGACGTTAATTAAATAAAATTTCATCTACTGTGACAAATTCATACCCTTCTTTTTTTAGTTTATCTATTATCTGGAAGGCTGCGTTTACGGACGATTCAGACGCATCGTGCAAGAGGATAATATCGTCTTCCTGCACGTCTTTGATAATGCGTCCTGCAACTGCGTCTGCATTATTTGTTTTCCAGTCCAGCGGGTCTATATTCCAGAGTACTTCGATCATTTTTGTCTGATAATCCAAATTACTTTTCCAACATCCAAACGGCGGCCGAATATATTCGGGATATTCCCCTGTGATTTTATAAATCGCTTCATTTGTTTTGTCTACCTGAAGAATTGCCGCCTCATCGCTTAAATTGCTTAAATTAACATGTTCATAGGAATGGTTGCCGATTAAATGGCCGTCTTTATACATTTTTTCAACCAGTTCCGGCGATTTTTCCACTTGTTTACCCAACAAAAAGAACGTGGCATGTACACCACGCTCTTTTAATCCGTCTAAAAGTTTTTCCGTATAATTTACATTCGGGCCGTCGTCAAACGTCAGGGCAATTTTTTTCTTGTCCATATCCTGTGTACTGACATCTGAAACATTTTCTGCTGTTGTGCTTACCATATGAATCATTCCATGTTCCGCTATTTTTCCTGCCAGAATACATAACAGAAAAATATCCATTCCAAAAAGAATATTGCGTAATTTTTTCATACTGTCACTGCTTTTTCATTCTCTTATGACACTATATGCAGATGGTACTGTAAAAATCCACATTTTACTGTTTTACGCCTGCGGATAGATTTTCATTTTTTAAGTCTATTAAAATCGTATCCCCGCCTTTTACCTGATCGGATAAAATCAGCTTGGCGGAAAGTGTTTCGACATGTTTTTGGAGAAAACGTTTTAGTGGCCTTGCGCCGAAAACCGGATCATAGCCATGCTCTACAATATAATTTTCCGCCAAATCTGTCAACTCTACTTTGATTTCTCTGTCCTTTAACCTGCGGTTTAATTCATCCATCAAAAGTTTTATAATACTTCCAATATACTCTTTTGTCAAAGGTTTAAACAAAATAATCTCATCCAGTCGGTTTAAAAATTCCGGACGGAAATTCCCTCTAAGCTCGTTCATTACCGCCTGCTCTACTTCGGGATGGATACTGCCGTCTTCTTCAATATGTTCTAACAAGTGGGCGGATCCAAGGTTTGACGTCATAATAATAATTGTATTTTTAAAATCTACAGTCCTGCCTTGGGAATCTGTGATTCGTCCGTCGTCTAATACCTGCAGCAGCACATTAAATACATCCGGGTGCGCTTTTTCTACCTCATCAAACAGAACAACAGAATATGGTTTTCTTCTGACCGCTTCTGTCAGCTGGCCGCCTTCATCATAACCAACATATCCGGGAGGAGCTCCGATTAAACGGGAAACAGAATATTTTTCCATATATTCGGACATATCTAAACGAACCATATTACTCTCGTCGTCAAAAAGACTTTCGGCAAGCGCTTTGGCAAGTTCTGTTTTTCCTACGCCTGTCGGGCCTAAAAACAGAAACGAACCGATTGGTTTTGTCGGGTCTTTGATACCTGCTTTGGAACGGATAATTGCTTCTGTAACTTTTGTCACGCCGTCGTCCTGCCCTATGACGCGCCTGTGCAATTCTTCATCTAAATGAAGTGTTTTGTTGCGTTCACTTTCCGTTAATTTTGCTACTGGAATCCCTGTCCAGCGGGAAATAATTCTGGCAATTTCTTCTTCACTGACATTTTCGTGTACAAGTGATAAATCTTTCGTTTTTGCTTTTTCTTCTTCCATCTCCAACTGTTTTTGCAGCTGCGGCAGCTGCCCATACTGTAACTCTGCCGCTTTTTCTAAATCATAACTTTGCTGCGCCTGGCTGATTTGGGATTTTAACCGCTCCAAATCTTCCCTTAATTTTTGGACATGTTCTACGGATTTTTTTTCGTTATCCCACTGTGCTTTTTTAACTGAAAATTCATCCCTGAGTTCTGCAAGTTCTTTTTGCAGAGCGTTTAACCGTTCCTGACTTAAACGGTCCGTTTCTTTTTTCAATGCAGTTTCTTCGATTTCCAACTGCATAATACGACGGTTTAATTCATCCAATTCAGTCGGCATGGAATCCAATTCTGTTTTAATCAGCGCACATGCTTCATCCACCAAATCAATCGCTTTATCCGGAAGGAAACGGTCAGATATATATCGGTTGGACAATACTGCGGCAGATACAAGCGCGGAATCTGCGATTTTTACGCCATGAAATACCTCATAACGTTCTTTTAAACCACGAAGAATAGATATTGTGTCTTCTACGGTTGGTTCGTCTACCATCACAGGCTGGAACCTGCGCTCTAATGCGGCGTCTTTTTCGATGTATTGGCGGTATTCGTCTAACGTAGTCGCCCCGATACAATGCAGCTCACCTCTTGCAAGCATGGGTTTTAACATATTTCCGGCGTCCATTGCGCCTTCAGTTTTGCCGGCGCCTACTATGGTGTGAAGTTCGTCAATGAAAAGAATAATCTGCCCGCTTGATTTTTTCACCTCATCCAAAACGGCTTTTAACCGTTCTTCAAATTCGCCGCGGTATTTTGCTCCTGCAACTAACGAACCCATATCCAGCGCAAAAAGTTTTTTATCTTTTAATCCCTCGGGAACGTCCCCGCGTACAATTCGCTGTGCCAACCCCTCTACTACTGCAGTTTTCCCGACGCCTGGCTCGCCGATTAAAACGGGGTTGTTTTTGGTTTTTCGGGAAAGAATACGAACTACGTTTCGGATTTCGGAATCCCTTCCGATTACTGGGTCCAATTTTTGATTTTTCGCCCGCTCTACTAAGTCGTAAGCATATTTTTCTAACGTATCATATATTGCTTCAGGATTGTCTGAGGTAACGCGCTGGTTGCCTCTTACGGTAGACAATGCAGTAAGAAAACGGTCTTTTGTAATGCCGTATTCTTTGAATATTTCCTTAATCGCCGGATTCGGGTGTTTGATTAAGGAAAGAAATAAATGTTCTACGGAAACATATTCGTCTCCCATTTGTTTCGCTTCGTCTTCGGCGCTGATTAATACTTTGTTTAATGCAGAGCCAATATAAATCTGTCCTCCGGACACTTTTGTGCGCTTCTCTAAATGGCGGATAACATTATCGGTAAAATGGCTGCTGTTGATTTCCATTTTTTCAATCATTTTCTGGATAAGACCGTCTGGCTGGCGCATAAGAGCCGTCAATAAATGCTCCTGCTCAATTTCTTGATTGCCATATTCATATGCAAGTTTTTCACAGTCGTTGATGGCTTCAATTGATTTTTGTGTAAATTTCTGTATGTTCATAAAATACACCTCCTGATAGGAAACCTATGAATATTCTGCGCTATGCGGCATGGAATATTCAAAATTCATTGCTTAACTGCAATATAGCACCTGTTGTTAGCACTGTCAAGAGGTGAGTGCTAATATTTTCTGATAATTTTTGCAAACCCAGTGTTTATGCAGGTTTGCGGGTTCCTAAAATTTTTATAAACTGCTTTTTTGGGCCGTTTACACCAATTTTACACCATTTTTTTTATTTTTGGTGTAAAAAATCGTCTGCGGCTTTTTCATACCGCTCGATTTCCGCCCTTACGTCTGACATGTCCGATATATGGCTGTAAACGTCCATCGTAACGGAGCTGTTGGCGTGTCCCATGATGTATTGCAGTATTTTGACGTTCATGCCCCTTTTTGCCATGTTGGTGCAGGCGGTATGTCACAGTAGATGTAAGGGTAAACACCTCAAACGAATTGTATGTTGTAAATACAATAGACGGTCTTAAATTCGCAAGGGCAATAATGAGTATACCAATATGGATTAAATCCGCATATGTAACATACATTGTCTCGCCCTCCTTTCTTTCATCTGGAGGGCTATTCAAACCCTCCAAATGAAAAAAGGGGTAAAGCCGCCCTTGACTCTATGATTTCCCATATCGGGATTATAGAATACGGTCCCTGTTTCGACAATGTTCTTTCACAGCTTGCGGAAATATATAAAAAGCAAAAATTATACAATTAAGGAATATTCTCAAAAAGTGCCGCAACCCGCATAAAATAAGGCTTCACGGATCGAGATACCCTACGGAAATGCTGCCGTTTAACACTGACATATTCTATGGGGTATCTCGATTTTTCTTTATAGGAACGACTCTTTCGCTGTTCGTGGTCTTGTAAGTTTTTACCGCCTTATTTTTCAATTATCTGGATCGAAGTAATCACCGGCTGATTTTCGGCAGGAATCGTACCGTTATCATCGACCGGCTCTGCGGAAGAACAAATTTCATCCACAACATCCATGCCGTCTGTCACATAACCAAATACAGCATATTGCCCATCTAAACTTGTGCTGTCCTGATGGACTATAAAAAACTGTGAACTGGCGCTGTTATAATCTGCCGACCGCGCCATAGAAATTGCTCCCCTGGTATGGGACAGGTTATTTTCAAAACCGTTGTCTGTAAATTCTCCGGTTATCGTTTTATCGGAACCTCCCGTTCCATTTCCGTCCGGATCGCCTCCCTGCATCATAAATCCTTCCATAATGCGGTGAAACGTTAATCCGTCATAAAAGCCGCTTTGTGCAAGAGAGACAAAATTTTCTACCGTCTGCGGAGCGGCTTCTTTATCCAAAGCAACGGTTATTGTCCCATAATCCTGAATTGAAATTTCTGCGGAATATGCTGCGTCCTGCTGTTGCGTCCCTTCTTCTAATATCTCTGTATTCTGTAAAGAATCTGCCTGATTTTTGTCTGCTTTGCCCCTTGTAGAATACCAAAAAACTGCGCACAAAACTGCTGCAATAAGAATCGCGGCAGACGTACCGATTAAAATTTTTTTCTTTTTCTTTTTCTCGAATGGAGCTGTCATTTTATCAATACTATCCAATATTTCTTTTTTCTTGGATTCAGGCAATTGAGCTTCTTGTTTTCCTGTGATAACTGCTTCGTCTAAAATATCGGCCGCTTTTCTGGAATAATCACTTGAGTTCTGGAAAACAGCTGCAAAAATCCGCTCAACATTCTGCTGCTGGGCTTCTAAAGCCAATCCAACCGTTTTTTCAGGTATTCCGGCTGCTAATGCTATTTCTTTTTGAGAAAATCCGGCGATTTGATGTAATACAAATACAAACCGGCCTGCTAAGGGCAGAGAACGAAGTACGGAATCCATCTCAGAATTTGTACTATCTGAAAGATGAATCTGTTCCGTTATCACTCTAAAATTTTTATTAGGCGGAAGCGGCAGCATCTTTTGTCCTTTTTTTGTAATTTTTTTTCGGCAGCAAACAGAAATCTGATGGATAAGCTGTTTTTTAAATTCTTCTTCTGACTGGATACTCCCATCTAACAGCGAACTCCATGTATTTTGAAATGCCTGTACCACTGCTGTATCAGCAGCAGTAGCTTCTAACAGCAGCGACGAGGCAATAAATTTCGCCTCTTTACAATATGTTTCATATAATTCGACCCAGGCTAAACGTTTCCCTTTTCTCACACATTCCATTAAATTTTGCATATCTTTCTCCTTCTTGTATATTTCTATTTTTCAAAGACTGCGTTTATTATAAAGGATTTTTCTGAAATAAGTGTGAACAATTTTTGAATCTTGTATTTTCTTTTTGATTCTAACACAGCTCCTTTTCCAATTACAATTCCATGTAAAATAGAACGGCTGAAACTCCAAGTGATTGGTGTAAATGGGAAGAAGCGCCTTTTTTCGGTCGTCTGAAAGCAAAATTCCCCAAAGCAATACCCCAAATACAGAAATCCATTTTCCCATCAAAACTCCATTGGCATGATATACAATGTCAATTTGATGTTCCCCTTTTGTTATATCAGCGCCTAAAAACGCCGTATTTACTTTTTGCGCTTTCACGCGAACACCGTCTATCCATATTTCAAATCCCTTATCATAAGGGATTGACGTAACCAGATACCCATCGTTTTTCACTTTTATTTTGCCGCAAATCCGATTCCCCTGCGTATTTTTTAAGTCGGGGACGAACTTTGACTGATACAGACTGTCTGCCTCTAAAATCTGTCTGCTCCCTATATAACTGCATAGATTGGAAATCTCATAGTCGCCTGCGCTAAACGATAGTTTTACGCTGGCGTCTGCTTCTTTTAACAAAACTGCATAGGTAAACGTTGTATTCTCATTATAATAAATATGGCTTTTTGCAGTCAGCTTGTTGCGTTCGCCTGCAAGGTCTACATATACATCCTGGCTCTCTTTTTTATTTTTTACATCAAACTGTACAAACAACAGGCGATCCTCTTTTGTAACCGGCTCTTTTTCCATAACAGTAAGTTCTGTCCCAGTCTCCTTTTTTGCCTGAATATGATAGCCGTTATCTGTCTTTTCAATCCCTTCCTTTTCTGCAACAAATACATCCGCCGGATTGACTGGATACAATGTTTTCTCCTGGCCCGCATCCGTTAAATCCTCTGTATCTTTTGCCACTGCAAACTGCATGAGCGCCGTTTGGTTATATGGAAACGAAAGATTATGATACGTTTTTTCTGACATGATTTTATCTGTTGCATAAAGAATCGGCGCTGCATGTTCCTGTACGCTTATATCAAATGTATCTTCGTTTTCTTTCTGCCAAAGCAGATATTTTACCCCCATAAATTTTAAAAATAAAGGATTGTCCGACGTCCCCTGCATCAATTTGTTCCGAAATGGCTGCTCCACTCCAAATACTTCTTCCCGGAATGTATTATAAACGTCTCCTTCTATGGAAGAATAAAGTGAAGAACTCCACTGGCGTATATCCCAGATTCGGTTGATATTTGCTTTTTTTTCTTCAAAAGCGCCGCCCTGCTCCATCCTGTAAAGCCCTTTTTCATTTTCAAAAAGCTTTGAAATTTCTTTCTGCCATGCAAAATCCGTCACATGACCATAAAACTGTTTGTCCATAATGACCTCATCTGATCTGTTCATATCGGTTCCGGATAAGATAAGACAAAGAAATGACGGCAAAATTAAAAATACAGTATACCGGAATTTTATGTACAGAAGAAAAAACAAAACGGATAACACAAATTCACACAGCAAAAAATAAGTTTCTTTCGACTCTATGCTCCCCCCATGCAGACAAAGTGAAATAAAACAGAAAAATGCTGCCAAAAAAATTCCCCCAACACAAGTAAATAACGGAATCTCCT
The DNA here is from genome assembly GCA_910586355.1 of uncultured Lachnospiraceae bacterium. Taxonomy (GTDB): domain Bacteria; phylum Bacillota; class Clostridia; order Lachnospirales; family Lachnospiraceae; genus Roseburia_B. The sequence continues at coordinate 149,218 of CAJUHJ010000001.1, read as the reverse complement.
TTTGCTTTATTTTTTGTAAAAAAACTGCCGCCAAGAACAACAACACTGGCAGAAATGGAATCAACGCTTTATTCCGCACATACAATCCGCCGTTTAAAATCCATGCAAAAACCGGAAACAGCAAAAGTATCAAGCAGCCCGCAGACAAAATCTGTGTGCGTCTGCATTTATAGGTCATTCCAACAAATAAAACTACCAGTATTCCTGCAGTAAGCCCGATTCCATATCCATTGTAAGCAAAACGCGATACCGAAAAATCAGGAATGAACAACTCTTTCCATTGGAATGATTTGGAAGAACCAGATCTTGTCATTAATGCCAAACCAGTTGGAATCAGCAAAACAGCAGACGAGCAGACTGCCGCAGCAATTGGAAAACCAAACCTTATAATAGGAAAGTTCCATTCCGTTTTCCGGTATCTGCTCATGCCGTACAAGAAAACTGCCAAAATGCCTCCTATGGAAAAATAAAAACTCGTCAAAATCATAAGAAAGATACCTGCTGTATAGATTCCACGTTTTCCGCTTTTCCAATACCTGTCTACCCCAATCAACGACAGACACAAAAACGGCATATAATTCACAAACATCACCTGACGGCACGAATGAAATACAACAGGGCCTGCCAGTACAAACAGCATAGAAACAAAAATATTAATTTCCATAGAAAACCGATGGGACTTTAGCCAATAAAAAAGCAAAAGGACAGAGGCCAAAACGCCCAAAAAAGAAATCGCTATCATATAATCGCTCATTTTTACAAACGGCAGAAAATACGAAAAAAGAATCATTGGATGATATAGTCCATAGTAAGCGAAATGATAAATATTCTGGCCTCCGCCAATCCCAGCGGCAAACTCTGGAAACAACTCTTTCGTCTGATAAAACTGCCGACGGAAATAATCCGGAATCACACTGTGCTGGCTAATCCAGTCAACCGTTGACGCAAACATGCCATGCCGTCCTACAAAATACCAGCATACAAAACATGTGAAAGCGGTAAGGAACAAATACGGTACAATTTGTCTTTTTCTCTCAAGTATAAGTTTCATAATCAGTTCCTCCTTCGCTTACAGATTCTATTCTTAAATTCTTAAAAATTACCAAAACTATTTCTTAAATTTTCTAAAGAATTTAAAAGATGGCAGCTTTACACCTTATAAACGATACGTTATAATTATTTTGTCTGCTGCTATCCAGATTTTAAAAGGAAGGAGAAACGACTATGTCAGAAACTGCGCCTCATATTTTAATTGTAGATGACAATCCAGAAATTCGTGAGATTATTCAGATACTTTTAACTGGGGAAGGGTATCAGGTTACAAAAGCCCCTGACGGAATAAAAGCATTAAAAGAACTGGAAAACTGCACTTTCGATTTAATTATTTTAGATATTATGCTCCCTTCTATGAATGGATATGAAGTATGCCAAAAAATCCGCCAGCAGAGCAACGCTCCGATTTTATTTTTAAGCGCGCGCACAACCGACGGAGACAAACTGTTAGGTTTTTCCAGCGGCGGAGACGACTATCTTGCAAAACCGTTCTCCTACTCAGAACTGATTGGCCGGACAAAAGCGCTTATTCGCCGATACCATGTCTATCAGGGAAAAGAAAGAGAGAAGAAAACAGACTCCATGTCTTTTGGAAATCTTTTCATTGATACGGCGCAAAGACAAGTTCTTCTCAATGGGCGAAACATCGAACTGACAACAACAGAATATGAAATGCTAAAACTGCTTGCCACAAACCGACGCCAGATTTTTTCTGCACAGCATCTGTACGAATCCCTCTGGAAAGAACCTTATTACTATGGCGCTAATAATACTGTAATGGTACATGTCCGCAATCTCCGCCAAAAAATAGAAAAAGACCCAAAAAACCCTCTTTTCATACGGACTGCATGGGGAAAAGGATATTACTTTGACGTAAATGACGCATAATACCTCTCTTTAATCTCCGTCATATTCTGCCCAGTCTTTCTGAGACTTACGATTTCATTTATTCTATTTACTGCTTCTACCCTTTTAAACCTGCGCGTCAAATTGGCCTCTTCCTGCTCAAAAGGTATCAAGCCCTCTTCTGTATAATACTTTAGCGTACTATATCGGCATCCGGTTATCCGCACCAATTCCCCAATTGAAACATATTCGGATTCCATAATTTTTTCTATTGTTCGTTGTCTTGACATACTTACACCTATTGATATACCGGGATAAGAGAAACTCCCTGCACTGGCAATTTGTAAACCCGTGTCATTGGAAAAATCCTATAATAACAATTATCTATTTTTAATAAATATTCTTCGCCAAATGGAACGGCTTTTACCAAATGCCCTTTTTCCCTGAGAAAATCCATTACGGCTTCCCGACGCTGCGATACATCCGTACCCAAAACCACCATATCAATAAAAATTGCCTGTCTTCTCTCCAAAAATGGAAACAGCAGGTTCACTCCCTGCAGATATGGATTTCGGAAAATTTCGTGTTTGCGTTTTAAAAAACCTACATAAAGATTGTCTGCTCCCCGAAACTCAATCGAAAGAAGCGCTCTGCAAAAATTATCTTTGGCCATACAAGAAAGTAATTTTTCCTGTAAAAAATCCTGCTCTTTTACCGAAAAAATATCATGTATACACGAACATTCCCTGAAAAGGTACAATAAGCAGATTGTCTCAATACTCATCTCTCCCTCTTCTAACGCTTCAGCACGCACACATTCTATGATTCGCTGGTACACAGATTCCGCGCTCCTGTATACCCACATAGAAACATCTGCCGTATAGTAATTAATATCACACCCAAGAAGGTTTGGCGTTTCTGTCAATACGCACTCTAAGGTCAAACGGCCCGTTATATCCCGTTCGATTTTATCCCGTTCATTTCTTTTCATTTTACGGATTTCTTGTATCTCTCTGTTCAAATATCCAGAAATATCCTCTTGATTCCCAGATAAATCCCTTTCCAGCAGTCTCTCCAAAACCTCTGCCACTGCAATCCCTTTTAACACAATCTTTTTCGCAGTAGTATTATGCCTGCTGTCCTGTCCATTCAGCCCGACTAATGCAAATTGCTCTGTGACCGTATAATCACGCATAAAATTCCCTCCTAAACAACCGTATGTTACTTACTACTTATCACTTACTACTTACGATTTAAAAATATCATATATTAGTATTAATGTCAATAAAAATATTTTTATTTCTGTTTCAATCACATAGATTTTTTGATACAAAAGGATTACAATATTTGATAAATAAGCAAAAAGGATATGGTCTGATGTTGAAAAAAATAAAATATTTAAAAATACAAACCAAAATGTTTCTTCTTATCTTTGCAGCCGGCGCTTTTTGTATGCTTTTATTCCGCTTCCTCTGGCTTCAAAAATGGGATGCGTGGTATTTCTTGTCCACTGATGTCTCCTCTGAACCTCCTATTTTTAAAAAACCTCAGAATGACATTTGGGACAAAATTTATAATGAAGCTGTTCATTATAACGTACCGGAATCAGAAGACGACAAAGAAGCGCAAAAAGCAATAGAACCTTTTTTATCACAAGTAGACGATTATACAGCTATTTATATTTACGGATTAGAGGACGGGCTCTACCGCGCAGGGTACTATCCCCGGATTATGCTGCAAAATGATACAGATGCTGTCCTGTTTCAAACTGGGTTGGAATGGACGGACGGATTGGGAGAACAACGAATAGAACGTCCCGTCAAATTTAAAAACGGCTACGCAAATGTAATCGTAGTTTTTTACCATGCCACAAGTTTTTTTATACCCTATACAATATGTTCTTTGATTTTTTGTATTGCTTTGTTTTTGTTTACCATACTGTTTTTTGTCAATCGGAAAATGAAAACCATCATCCGCTTAAAACAAAATATTTTACAGATGTCATCCGGGGATCTACAAACCCAGGTCAAAAATGCCGGAAATGATGAACTTGGCATTTTAGCGCAGGAATTGGACAGACTGCGCCAAACGCTGCATGATAATTTTTTGCGTGAACAACAAATCCATACTTCCAACCAGGAACTCATCACCGCGCTTTCGCATGATTTACGTACGCCGCTGACAATTTTAAAAGGATACTTAGAGATTGTAAAATTAAATCCAAAAAACGATATGCTGCCAGAATATATCGCCCGCTGTATCAACAAAACTGACGATATAAAAGAACTAACGGACCGAATGTTTGAATACGCTTTGGTGTATGATGACACAGTCGCACAGACAAACAACCTACTCCTCACAAGCCTCTCCTGCGCGTTTTTTTTAAACTGTTTACAGGAACACGCAGATTTTCTGCGCCTAACCGGATTTGCCACAGAACTTTCTGTTGCAGATCTCGCAGAAAAAACCGAAACAATCCTTGCAGACGAAACAATGATTAAACGAGTATTCAATAACCTGTTTTCAAACATCATAAAATATGCCGATAAAAAAGAAGCCGTTGTCATTACGGCTTCCTTAGATACTGCCCTGATAATTTCTATGAAAAACAAAATCAAAACAAGTTTAGACCAAATAGAAAGTACGCAGATTGGTATGAAAAGCGTACAAAAAATTATGGAGAAAATTCATGCAGATATTTTTCTGCGGACAAATGAGGGGTATTTTACCGTTACATTAAAATTTCATCCGACGCACTTGTCCCCGGCCAAAGATACGACTCCAGCCTCCCAGTCTCAAAATCTATACTAATATAAAAATACCATTTCCCATTTTTGGGAAAAACAACGATATTTCCCAGCGATGTAAAACTTCCCTCCTCCAATTCTTTCATCATAGAAGGTACATCTTCCGTCACATTTATCAATTCAGCGTTTGTCCAGTCCAACTCTTCTCCAAACGTTAAGTCATACGTTTCTATCCATTTTCCTGCCTGTTCTAAAATTTCTTCATCTGTCCAGGAAATAGAAGAATAGTCCTTCCCTTTCTGATAAGAATGAAATCTCTGGCATCTTATAATCTTCCCGCTGACGGCATCAACTTCAAAATCATAAGACACATAATTTGGATCAACAATATCTAATCCATTGGTAAACCTTCCTATCCAGCTGATATATGGAATCTCGTTTATCCAAACACTTGTTTCCATGCAAATACTTTCTATGGACAGCTGATTTAAAGTCTCTTCCGCAAACAGGCGGTTAATTTCTTTTAACATGATTAACCCTGCTCGCAGACATGGCCTGCCAGCGCTAAATTCTGCTTCACCAGACGGTTAATCGGTTCTTCATCTTCCACAATTAAAATCTTTTCCATTACTGCTCCTTTTGCGCCCATTCGCCTCCGGTTTACATAACCTATGAACAATTGTCATTGATTTGTAATGCCATTATATTCTTTTTTATCTGAAATATCAAATACATTCCATCCCAAGACCCATACAACGTCCCTCTTTACAGAGAATGAACCCGCAGCGCGCGAATGGCATTTAACACCGCAATTACCATAACGCCGACATCTGCAAAAATCGCCAGCCACATGTTTCCAATACCGGCGGCCCCAAGCACAAGACAGACGAATTTTACAGCTAACGCAAACACAATATTTTGATAGACAATCGAAATACATTTTCTGGAAATGCGAATTCCTTTTGCAATTTTTGTCGGATTATCGTCCATTAAAACAATATCGGCGGCTTCAATCGCCGCATCGGAACCCATAGCGCCCATGGCAATCCCAATATCCGCGCGGGTCAAAACAGGCGCGTCATTGATACCGTCGCCGACAAATGCAAGCGTTTCTTTTGGAGATGTTTCATTCAGCAGTTTTTCTACCTCTAATACTTTATCGGAGGGAAGTAATTCACTGTGCACCTCGTCAATCCCCAACTCTTTTGCAACCTGATTTGCCACGCCTAAAGCATCCCCTGTCAGCATAACCGTCCGGTTTACCCCTGCTTTTTTCAAATCGCAAACCGCCTGTTTGGAATTTGGTTTTTCCACGTCAGAAATCAAGATATGTCCGGCATAAGCGCCGTCTATCGCAACATGAATCAGCGTCCCAATACTACTGCATTCCTCATATAAAATACCGAGTCGTTTCATTAGCTTAGCATTGCCGACTGCTGTTGTTACCCCATCTACCTTTGCTACAATCCCATGGCCGCTGATTTCCTCTATATCAGTTACGCGGCTGCGGTCAATCTCTTTCCCATATGCCTGTTTTAAGCTTTTGCTGATTGGATGAGAAGAAGCACATTCTGCTAACGCCGCATATTCTAACACTTTCGTTTCTTCCATTTTCGCATGGTGAATCCCTCTTACTTCGAATACGCCTTTTGTCAACGTTCCTGTTTTATCAAACACAACTACTTTTGTTTTAGAAAGCGTTTCCATATAATTGGATCCTTTGATTAAAATCCCCTCTTTTCCGGCTCCGCCAATCCCGGCAAAAAAACTTAACGGAATACTGATTACCAATGCGCAGGGACAGCTTATGACAAGAAACGTCAGCGCGCGGTACAGCCAGGCGGACCAATTGGAAGGATTTCCAAGAACAAGACAAATAAGAGGCGGAAAGAAAGCCAAAAGTAATGCCAAAAGACAAATGACAGGCGTATAAATTCTTGCAAATTTTGATATAAAATTCTCTGACTTTGACTTTCTTAAACTGGAATCTTCTACCAATTCTAAAATTTTAGAAACCGTAGATTCTTCAAACTCTTTTGTCGTCTGTATCTTTAACACGCCCGTCATATTAATACAGCCGCTGATGACTTCTCCGCCTTTTTCCACCTCTTTTGGAAGACTCTCTCCTGTCAATGCGCTTGTATTTAAGGTAGAATTTCCTTCTAAAATAATACCGTCAATTGGAATTTTTTCTCCCGGCTGCACCACGATAACGCTGCCGGTTTCTACTTCATCCGGATCCACTTTTTCAAGCGTGCCGTTCGTTTCTATATTGGCGTAATCGGGACGAATATCCATCAATGCGCTAATATTTTTACGGCTTTTTCCTACGGCGTAACTTTGAAACAATTCTCCAATCTGATAAAACAGCATAACGGCAATCGCTTCATTATAATCGCCGCTTTTTTCATAGATGGCAAGGGCAATCGCCCCAACGGTTGCAACCGCCATCAAAAAATTTTCATCAAATACCTGGCGGTTTACTATGCCTTTTAACGCCTTTTTTAAAATATCATATCCAATAATCAAATAATCTGCCAGATATAGCGCCATTTTTATCCAGCCGGACGCGGAAACTACGTTTAAACCAACTAATAAAACAGCTGCTATAAAAATACGTATCAACATTTTTTTCTGCTTTTGATTCATAACTTATTTCTCCTCACTTACAATGTTATGATTAAACATTTGTTTAATCGACTTGTTTGTAGTATAATATAGAAATAGACCAAAGTCAATCCATTATTCCAAAAATATAAGGAGATTTCAATGACTGCATTTCAATTACCGCATAATCACGGGGAAAGCCAAAAAGAATTTTGTTTAAAAGATCAACTCGACAAACCAGAAATGTTTCAGGCTGCGGCTGATTTATTCAAACTATTAGACGACAACAGCCGCCTGCGTATTTTCTGGCTGTTGTGCCATTGTGAAGAATGTGTAATTAATATCTCTGCAATGGTAGGTATGACTTGCCCCGCTGTTTCCCATCATCTGAGGCAATTAAAAACAGGCGGCCTGATTACAAGCCGCCGAAATGGAAAAGAGGTTTACTATAAAGCTTCTGATACGAAAGAAAGCCGTCTTTTACATAAGACAATTGAAAAAATAATTGATATATCCTGCCCTTAGCCGATACTACCGTTTTGCTTTGCGATACCCGGCGTCTGCCGCCTCTTGTTCGGAATGGAAGATTACAAGATTTTTGGAATCTTTCATTTCATCATAGGCTGCCTGGCCGGGGCAGTGATAAATTTTAGATTTTGCATTTCCTCTGATTTCTGTTTGTCCCTCTTCTATTTCTATGTTTTGTGCGCCGTCTTTTTCCAGCCAGCTTTCTCCAGTCGCATAATCCAGATGAATTTGGGGCTGCACATTATAGACAAACACATGAAAGCAAATCCCCTCTCCCTCGTCTTCCACAGAATATGCTTCCATCCGCACTCCCTTCGCCAGAAGATTTTCTCCTTCAAATACCGGAGTCACACGATAAAGCACATGCGCATTGGTTTCTTTGATATAATCCGCTACCATATTTTCAAACGGCAGCATTCCTTCTACATTCATATACCTCGTTCCGGTAATCAGATTTTTTTCATTTGCATTTTCGGCCGTCAGCTGATAACCGATTAAATGGCAGCGGTTGTATAAATATTTTCCGTCTACCGAATCATATTTGACAGTCTGCCATCCCGTTGGCTTTACCTGTCCAATGCGTCCCCGCTCTTCTGTCGGCATTAAATCCTGTCCAATATTTGCATAAGCAGCGCCGCACCGCCCCAAAGCGTCCAATTCACTATAACGTTCAAATGATGTTTCCGTCATATCTTCTGCTGCAAACTCTGGCTGATTTCCACATAGTTCAACATATGGCTTTCCACTGTATTCCGGAATTTCGTCAATAGAATAAGAAGTTTGAGCTATATTATTTTGTATCCGTGTACAGCCTGCGAAAATCAAGCTAAGACTAAGAGTTAGTATGATATATGGTTTCCATATTTTTTTCATTCTTTTCTCCATTTCTAATGTAATATTCTTCTGTAATCAAGTCATGGGAGCTGCCGGGGAATTCACATCTGCGGGATTTTTTCCACTTTGCCAAATCCAAATCAAAATGCAAATCTGCCGGATATGCCCGGTTCCACCAAAAAATATAGATTCCTTCTATTTCTGCTTCCAGGAAAGCCAATTGTGTTGTCTCCACAAGACAAAACTCTCCCTTTTTTGCATAAGATAAAAAATCTTCTTTTACCAAAACATGCGTTTCTTTTAAATCACCGTATAAACGGGCAGAATAAGAATTCATCCACAATTTTTTCCCTTTACAAATCGTTTGGATTCTTCGTGTGACCTCACAGTCTCTGCTTAGTCTCCGATGTGCAAACATCATACCGCAAGCGGTATCCAGACATACAATTACAATCATAAAAAAGCTCCTTTTTTTCACTATATGTTATTTTTGATAAAATTTCAATACCGCAGGCTCATGTTTAAAATCTCTTGCGGAAATATCGAAATGGAGCTATACTAAAACTGCAGTCAGAAAAAATAAAAATGGAGGATGAGACTATGGCAAGATTTACTTTACCAAGAGACATTTACCACGGAAAAGGATGTTTAGAAGAGCTGAAAAACCTCAAAGGGCACAAGGCAATCCTTGTTGTCGGCGGCGGTTCCATGAAACGCCAGGGATTTCTTGACAAAGCTGTAAACTACTTAAAAGAAGCCGGAATGGAAGTTGAACTCTTTGAAGGCGTTGAGCCAGACCCATCAGTAGAAACGGTTATGAAAGGCGCAAAGGCAATGCAAAACTTTCAGCCGGACTGGATTGTTTCCATGGGCGGCGGTTCTCCGATTGACGCCGCAAAAGCAATGTGGGCGTTCTATGAATATCCACAAACGACATTTGAAGATTTATGTATTCCATTTAATTTCCCGAATTTGCGGCAAAAAGCGAAATTCTGCGCAATTCCATCGACTTCTGGAACTGCGACAGAAGTAACTGCATTTTCTGTTATTACAAATTACCAGACAGGTGTGAAATACCCTCTGGCTGATTTTAATATTACACCCGACGTTGCAATTGTAGACCCTGATCTTGTAATGGGCCTTCCAGAAAAACAGGTGGCTTACACGGGCATGGATGCTTTAACGCACGCGATTGAAGCATATGTTTCCACCTTAAACTGCCCATTTACAGATCCGCTTGCCATTCAGGCAGTCGAAATGACGCTTGACTATCTGCCGGCGTCTTACAATGGCAATATGCAGGCAAGGGAACAAATGCACTATGCACAGTGTTTAGCCGGCATGGCATTTTCCAATGCCCTTCTTGGAATCGTACATTCTATGGCGCATAAAACAGGCGCCGCTTTCTCGACCGGGCATATTCCGCACGGATGCGCAAATGCAATTTATCTGCCTTATGTCATTCGATATAACGCAAAAGATTCCACCGCGGCAAAACGCTACGCCGAAATTGCACGCAGAACGGGGCTTTCCGGTACATCCGAAAAGGCGCTTATCAACAGCCTTTGTGAAAAGATTGACGAATTTAATACAAAACTCAATATTCCAAAAACATTAAAAGAATTTGGTATTAACGAAGACGAATTTAAAGAAAAAATTTCCGGAATTGCAGAACGCGCCGTAGGCGATGCATGTACTGGTTCCAATCCAAGGGAAATCAACCCGGCGGCTATGGAAAAATTATTGACTTGTACATATTATGGAACAGAAGTAGATTTTTAAACGCCATCAAGGAGGATATACAATGAAACTTCATACAAACGGACCTGAATGGGTCTGCTGGACTGTATGGGCGCTAATGCTTTTTATGACAATTCTATTTTTATTTGGAAAAGGAAGCTGCTTAATTGCGGGTTTTAATACCATGTCTGACGCCCAAAAAGAGCTTTTTGACAAAAAGAAATTATGCCGGGTGATAGGAAAGGGATTTCTCGTAATAGACTGTCTGATTCCCATTTTGATACTTGGAGAAAATATCCTTCCTGCATGGTCGGTTTATATTAGTCTTGGTATAGTACTGATAGATATTGCCTATATGATTTATGCTTCTAATGTAAAGTGTAAAAAGCAGTAAAGAGATTTAACCTGGACGAAATCTAATCCGGAAAGGAAGGAATACGCATGAATGGAATCCCTGCAATTCAAAAAGAAACACGGGAAGAAACATTAAATGGAAAAATTTATTTAATGTAGCCCCGCCCTTTGATTAACCACAACAGAATAGCATTTAATATTTCTGTGACTTTTTATCGTTACTTAAAAGAAAAAACCTGTGAAGTATTTAGCTACGGCGTGGATGTTCACCTGACTGATGATGAAATTGTAGATCCGGAAACGCGTTCGGAAGAAGAAAGCTCTTTACAGCGATGAAGTAAAAGTATCACTCTATGATGATTTTTCTGTTCCTTTAAACGATACTTTTGACAGGCTATTTTAAAAATCCGCTGCATGTTATCTTTCGGGATAAACTGCAGCGGATCTATTATTTTTATCCTTTCATGTCATTTAATAATTTTTATTCAATCTCTCCCTCACTGATTTCCATTCCGGATAAAACCTGCTCATATACCCATAAAACCGCGCATTATGACCCCGTTCCAATAAATGCACCAATTCATGTATTACAACGTATTCCAAACATTCCGGCGGCTTTTTTGCCAGCTGCAGATTCAGCCAGATACGTTTTTTTGCAATATTACAAGTCCCCCATCTTGTCTTCATATTTTTTATGCGCCACTCATTTGCGATAAGCCCCGTCCGCTTTTCACATTTCTGCAAAACAGACGGAATCGCCTGTTTTAACTGCATACGATACCATTCATTGACTAACTGCTCCCGCTGTTGTATCGTGCTGTTTTTTCCAATCTGCATGACAATCCGGTTTTCCAAAAGACTCACTTTGTAAGGGCGTGTAGAATCCTGTACAAAAAGCTCATATTCTTTTCCCCATAAATAACAACGCTCGCCCGTCGCATACTGGGTTTTCACGAAATCCGCCCGGCTTTCAAAACGCTTTTTCTGCTCCCAAATCCAGCGTCGTTTTGAGAAAATAAATTCCCTTATCTCCTCATCGCTAAAAGAATATGGAGCTGTAACGAATACCTGTCCGTCCGGCGGAAGTACCCGCAGATACATATGTTTCATTGACTTCTTTTTTATAAAAATTTTAACGCCGTCCAATTCTATCGTTTCCAAAATAACCTCTTTTCTAACAATAATGAGAAATTACAAATTGAATTTCTTCTCTGCCCATATAACTATTAATTTCCGGATAATACACAATCGATATTTTATCTGCCCGATTTAAAAATTCCATCATTTCTTCTGCATTGCCAAAATAAACTGCCGGATATGTATTTCCCATCTCATCCAAAAGGCTTAATTTCACTACGTTTTTGTTTTTCCCTACAATACGTTTTTCTTTGACCCTGATATTTTTATCTGCAAATACCGGTTTTTCATTTCCCTTCCCAAACGGCTCTAAAATTTTTAATTCATTTATCAAATCAGCCGTTACATACGAAAGCGGCATAGGCACGTCAATATGTATTTTCGGAATAAAATCTTCTTGTGAAAGCGCAGCATTTTGATTTAATCTGACTGCAAATTCTTCTACGTTCTCTTTTGGAAGCGTAAGCCCAGCCGCCATAGGATGCCCTCCGAATTTTAAAAACAATTCCTGGCATTTGCATAATTCCTCATACATAGAATAAGTTTCAATTGACCTTCCAGAGCCTTTCACCCCTTCTTCTGAATCGGTTAAAACAAATACGGGATGATGATACTGCTCTCTGATTCTTCCAGCTACAATTCCGGCAAGGCTTTCATGCAAATTAGGAAGATAAACTATCATCACTTTTTGTTCCTCTAATTTTTGTTCCAATATGATGTCCTTGGCTGCTTCTATCCCTTCCATTGTCATTCGTTTCCGCTCTTCATTCAAATCCGAAAGTTCCGCTGCAAAAACAGACGCCTCGGTTTCCTCTTTCGCAAGCAGCAGTTTGAGAGAACGAATGGCCGTATCCAGCCTGCCTCCTGCATTGATACACGGTCCCAGCACAAATCCCAGATGATATGCGCTTAAACGTTCCGCCAGCACTTCTTTCTGCCGTATCAAAGCTGCCAGTCCCAAATTTTTTGTATGGCGCATACGTTCCAAACCAAATTTGACAATTATCCTGTTTTCATCTTTCAAATCCATAACGTCGCCAACTGTCGCAAACGCTGCATTTTCCAAAAATTCCAACGACTCTTCTTCGGCAAGTCCATATGCTTCATACAAAGCCTGTACCACTTTAAATGCGACTGCTGCTCCGCAGATTTCTGAAAACGGATACCCGCACTCTGCCTGTTTGGGGTTTACAATTGCATCTGCCTGACTTCTTTTATAAACACGAATTCCATTTTCCTCTTGGTACGGAATATCATGGTGATCCGTCACTAATACGGTCATCTGCAGTTCTTTTGCATATGCAATCGCATCAATTGCCGCAATCCCATTGTCACAGGTTAAAATTGTCTCTGCCCCATCTTTTTTCGCCTGGGCAATCAAATTTTCATTGATGCCATAACCATCTTTCATACGGTCAGGAATCGCAACCGTCACATTCCCTCCCACCCGCGTAATACCTTTATAAAGTATATACGAAGCTTGTACTCCGTCAATATCATAATCGCCAATAATCCGAATCTGTTTTCCCAACTGTATCTTCTCTTTTAAAATCTGAATCAGCACATCCATATCTTTGAGCAGATACGGCGAATACAGTCCTTTCAGAGACGGATGGAGATATTTCTCAATCTCTGCTTCCTCTACAATATCCCGGTTGCGTATAATACGCGCCGTCACCTGATCAATCCCATATTTTCTTCCAATTCCCAAAAAATCTGCCCGCTTTCCTGTTACAAACCATTTTTCCTTTTGTACTGTCATAACTTTTCCTCATCTTCTATTACTATTTTATCTGACTGTTTTTTATTGTACCATAAGACTAAAATTTCGAAAAGCCTTAGGAACAGCCCCAATGAGCGCTCCCAAGACTTTTCCTGTTAATACAGCTCTGCAATACGCGTCACTGCTACATAAATCTCAGAAATCTTATACCATGTTGAATAATCCACAACTCCGGTAACCGGAAGGCCGAAAACAGACTGGAATTCTTCTACCGCTTCTGCCGTAGCCGGACCATAAATGCCGTCTGCCGAAATCGTTGGAATCGCCGGATATGCCCTGGATATTCTGGCAAGCTGCGACTGCATCTGACGGACTTTGTCGCCCCTTGAACCTACGCTTAAATCTACTCTTGGCCAGGAAGCCGGTATTCCGGCAATCTCATCTGCTTCATTAACATAAATACTGCTTCCATAATAATAACGCAAAATTTCAATAAAATTATAACCTCTGTCTCCTAAATCTTTTGATCCCCACTGACTCATCCAGTTCGGGCAGCTTACTCTCTGGCCATCACAGTATTGTGTTAAAATTGGCTGTTTTACATTTGGCCTTGAAAGATAATTCTGAAAAATATCATCTACTATCCTAGAAATGTTACTAAAGATATTTCTGCCATAAATCCACTTATGATCAAAAGCAGTCGACGATGTGATTGTAAAATCATAGCCTTTATTCCGATACCACTCCGTATATACCCGATTCAAAGTAAACGACATAATTGCAAGTATGTTCGCACGCAAAGTCGCATCCGGCCATGTCGCATAAATCTCACTGGAAGCCACGTTTTTAATATAATCTTTATAGGTGACGTAATAGTCTCTTGCCGTACTGTCAGACGGCGCTCCGTCATGGACAATTACATATTCCGGCACTACTACGCGGCTGAGTACAATCTCTCCCGTTTCTTCCATCGGTTTAATTTCATCCTCTGGAATTTTGGGCGGAAAATTGCCAAATAATGTATTTGCCGGAATCACAATATTATCCACCGGATTAATATCAGACTCTTCCGGAACCAATCGCACTCTTTGAACAGCCGTCTCACCGGAAAACACCTGTATACCAGAAATATTGACGGGTATAAATCCCTTCGCCGTTACCTGAATCGTATATTCCGCATAAGGCTGCTGTTCTGAAGGTTCCATACTGTACTCAAGCGGCGGCGTCCGAAGCATAAGCCGCCCCGTCTGTCCGGATGAATTTGTCGTAACTTTCTCTAATGTACTATCCGGTTCTCCCGTGTAAGAAACAGTAACTTCTGCATTTTCAATCGGAAGTCTGCCGGAAGGTGTCTCCACATTAATCTGCAGCCCTCCTTCATCTGTTGTATCATTCTGCAGATACCTGATATTTTGTCTGGACATAACCATTCCTCGTATTGCTTATCAACTCTAATATATGCAGTCTGCTCGTTTATTGTGTGTTGTCTGATTATAATTTCATATTATTTTATCCCAGAGGTTTCAAATATAAAAACCTCTGGGCGTTATTCTTTCTTACATTAATTAATACTTAAACCAGCGCTTGCATATCCTACAACTGTATTAAGCAAAGATATTCCGCTTGCCGATGCTGAAAATACCAACATCAGCCTTGTTTGCGTTGTTACCGGAATATTGAGCCCTGTAAGCGAACCGTTTAATAATGTTCCAATCGCAATCACCCCGGAAAGGGAAGGTGAAAGATTGATGAGCGTTCCTGGAATCGGAGAAAATACATTATTGGGCGTTGTAGATTGATATATCTGCGCTCTTATTGTAACCGTAGAGCCTACCAAAGAAAGCCCCACTGTTGTACTAAAGAATGCGCTGAACGAGGTAATAATACCGTCACGCGGAACCTGGAATGCAAAGTTTGATAGTGTTCCACTTGCATTTGTAATATCAATTGTCGAACCCAAAAGCGTAAGTCCCTGCGCACTGCTGCCAAAACCAACAAAGGCAGGAAGTCCCGCAAGTCCCCCGGCTATTGTTGTCAGAGAAACCGGCAGTCCTGATGCAAATGGAATAATCGCTCCCGTGCCCGCAGCGCCGGTTGCCCCTGTTGTTCCGGTTGCTCCAGTCACGCCATCTGCTCCGGTTGCTCCAGTTGCCCCGGTCGCTCCATCTGCTCCGGTTGCCCCAGTTGCCCCGGTCGCTCCATCTGCTCCAGTTGCCCCGGTTGCTCCAGTCGCCCCGGTCGCTCCATCTGCTCCGGTTGCTCCAGTCGCCCCGGTCGCTCCATCTGCTCCAGTTGCCCCGGTTGCTCCAGTCGCTCCATCTGCTCCAGTTGCTCCGGTCGCTCCATCTGCTCCGGTTGGTCCCGTCGGTCCTGCCGGCCCCTGAGGTCCAATATCACCCTTAGGCCCTTCACAACCTGGATCGCCTTTTGGCCCAATATCACCTCGGACGCCTTGAATTCCCTGAATACCCTGGGGTCCGGCGTATCCTCTTGGCCCAATATATCCTCTAGGTCCCGTATTTCCGGTCGGCCCTACCGGTCCTGTATTTCCTCTTGGTCCCCTATCTCCAGGGGCTCCAGGAATCCCCTGCGGCCCTATTGGCCCTTGTTCTCCTCTGTCGCCCTTTGGGCCGGGACATCCGGTATCTCCCTTCATTCCCTGCGGTCCCATTGGCCCCTGATCTCCCTTAGGTCCAGCAGGCCCACGTTCACAACAGGTTGGATGACATTGATGTTGACAGTTACTGCATGGATTTTTCTTTTCCATAATATCAAATCCTTTCTAAATTTTCTGAAAAAAACACTTGTTAGTATCTTTTTCTGAAAATATTTTATATTCAGACCCAATATTGGTGACACATTTGAAAATGCCTAAGTAATCTGAAAGCTATCAAAATACTGTTTATTATAGAGATACGCCTTAGAATAGGGCTTACATGCTCCTGCTTTTTCGTTATATTCCTTTGCTAATTTCCGATTTCCCAGCTTGTCAAAACACACGCACAACTGCAATAATGGTATATAATCATAGCAGTCCGGCAGAACAAACCCACCTGAATATTCATTTTGGGGTCTGCCCAGCGCAGTCTCATACCAGTAGGCAGCAATAGAATAATTTCCATGATCCAGAAAATATTTTCCGATTTCACAGCATATTTCAGCCCTTGGCATATCATAACTCATACTGCGCAAAAGAGCGTTTAACGCAGACTGTTCTTTATCAAGATGATTATAACAGTTCGCGCAAACCAGGCAGGCCTCTATTTTATTTTCAATCCATCCCTCTTCGGAAAGCAAAAATTCTTGCAATACAAAAACAGCTTCTTCGTATTGTTTATGATAATATAACTCCCGCCCATAATAATATTGCTGCCTTGCTTCCAAATGTTTTCCCTCTGCCAAAACTTTCCTATATATATTCAGATTCCGGTCAGGATCTTGTACTTTTATCTTTTTATGACTGACTGCAATATCGGAATAAACGATGCTGCCGCTAGGAGGTATTACTTCATGGACCGCACCGACCCAACGGTACTTAGAACAGTTTCGAATCCATCTTTCCCTAAAATAAGAAAAAGAAGGTTTCCCGACTTCATCAAAAGCAGTATGATATTTCATCATAACAATATCCACATCCGGCGATAAAGTTTCTTTTAACTGTAAAAATTTTTCTTTTTCCGTATTTTCAAGAATATCATCCGCGTCCATCCACATACAATAATCCATAGACGCTTTCGAAAAAGAATAGTTTCTTGCATCAGAAAAATCATCATTCCATAAATAGGAATATACCTTAGACGTATACTTGGATGCGATTTCTACCGTCTGGTCTTTTGACCCAGTATCTACAATGATAATTTCATCTACAAGACTCGCTGCGCTGTCAAGACAACGCGCAATATTCATTTCCTCGTCTTTCACAATCATACAAAGACTAATTGTAGGCATATTGAATCCTTCCCCCTCTCAGAAATTACTGCCTGCCAAGCTTTTCTATACTAAGATACATACTGATTTGAGAAGATACGGCGGAAGATTCCCATGCAAAATAAAGTGTGGATGCACAAGGTATTTCTATAAAAAAATATCTTGAAAGCACAAGTATTTCTTCCTTTCGCTTTTCTGCTTCTGCATATGCGCCATAAATTGTCTGTATACAATCATTCAATACAGGAGTCAGTTTCATAAAGCCGCGCCTTTTTATTTCAGTGGACAAATAATAATAGACAGCATAATATCCAGGAGTCAGCGATACAGAATACTCGTTACAAAGAGATATATTTTGGGTAATATCTGATATATCTATTTTAAGCGGAAAACAAGCTCTTTCAGGTAAGATAATATCCTGTCCGGCAAATGATGCAAAAATACAGTTTTGCGGATAACCGCATGGTCCTGCCGGACCACGTTCTCCCCGTTCTCCTCTTGGTCCCTGCGGCCCTACCGCACCCTGCGGCCCTACTTCCCCACGTTCTCCCTGACATCCCGGCTTTCCACATCCACCACAACAATCCCATGGACAAATCAGCTCCAACTCCCCAGGCTCACAATCGCAAGAATTATATTCCACAGATTCATTTGTATCTGCACATTGAGAAGGATTTCTTCTCATGCCAAACAAATTTGGAGGCTGAAACAACCAATTTGGATTAAAATTATTCAACAAATCCCACCTCATTTCAATTTGATTTTCAACGATGATTTCTTTATCCTCCCTCTTACAACCGCCCGAAAAGTACGTGTCGTATTGTAATTCCCAGAGGATATAATTAATCATATGCAGCAAATATAAATTTGTTTTTCATACCTGAAATGGATGATCCAGAATGATAATCATTTACAATTGGTTTCCATCCAACTTAATTTGGGGTGTTTTGAATAAACTACAAACAATTTATTACAGAAATACAAAAGTACTGGGATTTACGCAGCAAAGGATGAAAGAATTTTGTTTCAAATTTCTTATCAGATTTAGAACTGGCATACGCACATGAACAATATTTCCAGTGGGAAGAAAACGGTAAAAGTGAAGAATTTTATGAAATGTGTCAAAAGAAAGGATTGGACTATATAAAAATTCCTACTCATTTACACTCATCCATAAAAACTTTATGAAAAGATGGGCAGCGTAAAAAGATTATCTTATCTCATTTCGTATCTGTTCTGGTGTAATTTTCAGATAACTACAAAGATTTAGGAATTCCTCTGCGCTTAAATCTTCATTTGTACCGCCTCTTAGTTTTGATTCCGGCAAATGAAGTTGAATTGAAAGTTCCTCTACGGAAATTCCCTGATCTTTAATGTAATTTGCAATCCATTCTGTTACATTTTTACTTTGCACAAAAGCGCCACCCTTCTAGAAAATTAAGATATAGTGCTATTATATTCTTTTATAAATAGATTTTCAACTGTAATTTTCTTAAATCAGAAGAATTATTTGACGAGATTTGGATACTGCTATAATATAAATATATCTGATTTCACAAATGATTTTACTGGAGGTAACTATGAAGAACGAAATGATTGCAAAGGTACTCAAAGAAGCCCGAAAGCAAAATGCACTTTCTGTCAAGGAAGTCGTTGGCAGATTACAAGATAAATCCATCAATGTTTCGATAAAAACAATCTATGGCTGGGAAAATGGGCAGTCACAGCCAACTGCAGATACATTACTGTTTCTTTGTGAAATTTACAACATAAATGATATTCTTGGAACATTTGGATATAACAATAAAACGGCTCTGCAAATTACGCATTTCGAAGAAGAACTCATTCTGCACATCAGACAGCATCCCGACATGCTTGACGCCATCAAAAAACTTGTCGATATGGAATAGATGTTACATCTGAAAAATTGGATGAAAATTTATGAATAAAAGCAGATAGGGATAACATAAATAAGATATAAGAATTTTTCAAAGCGTAATTGACATAGAATCGTTTTATTCGTATAATACTATCATATGGAGAAGATGATTCTTCCCAAAATAGTGTTCGCTCCCTGATATGCGGCTTATAAATGGTCAGGATAACAAATAGTGTTCGCTCCCCGATATGCGGCTTATAAATGGTCGGGATTAAAACGTTTGTAATGCCCTGCCAGAAGGCAGGGCGTTACTTTTATACCATATATTAGGAGATTTTTCATGTCACAGGCTCAGTTGTATTTTCTTTCGGATCAGTATTACCAGGATTTTCCAGATGACAATCTTATGCAAAATAAAGATAATATTAATGGAACACCGCATAGCCGTCCTTGCTTTTTTGCATTTAAAGATACTAAAATAGCTGATATTTATTGGATTGTACCAATTTCGTCAAGATTCGAGAAATTCAAGCGAATAGAAAAGGATAAAATCAATAAATATGGACATTGCCATACAATTCGTTTCGGTACAGTTCTTGGAAGGAATACAGCATTTCTAATCCAAAATATGTGCCCTGCAACGAGAAAATATTTGACTGCATACATTGATAAAAATAACTGCCCCATTAGAATTGATGACAGAATAGCCGCTGATATAGAGAAGAATGCACGTCATGTTCTGGCTATGGCAAAACGTGGTGCAAAGGTTATTTTCCCTGATGTATTCAAAATCTATCGTGCGCTTGAACAGCAGTTCCAACAAAATACTATTATTTCTAAAACGTCCAAAACCCAAAAATAGATTCTTATTTCATCCTCTTTTTACCTTTTTTATTTTACAATATCAGCAACTGCGTTTGCCCCATCTGACGCCGCAGTAAGAATCTGCCGAAGCGGTTTAACCCTGACGTCTCCGGCCGCATATACGCCGGTTATATTTGTCAGACAGTTCTCTCCTGCCAGAATATAACCGTTTTCATCCAAATCAACCTGACCTTCCAACAGTTTTGTCTGCGGTATCATTCCTACTGCAAGAAATACACCGTCTACGGCAAGTCTGCTTTTCTCGTTTTTGGGCTTATGAAACAAAACAATTTCCTCCACTGTATCGCTTCCTTTGATTTCCTCCACCTCAGATTCCAAAGCCAGCTCAATATTTTCTGCCGCCAATACCCGGTTTTGAAGTGTTTTTGCTCCTCGGAATGAATCTCTTCTGTGAACCAAATATACTTTCTTACAGACGTTCGCCAAAAATAAAGCGTCTTCCAACGCAGTATCTCCGCCACCGACTACCGCCGTCGTCTTTCCTTTGAAAAATGCCCCGTCGCATGTAGCGCAATAAGAAACTCCTCTGCCGCGGAATTCTTCTTCTCCGGCCACACCCAGTTTTTTATAGGAAGCTCCGGCAGCATAAATCAAATGAGCCGCTTCATATACTTCCTGTTGTGTCGCCACTTTTTTCACCGGCCCCATACAGTCTATGGAGGTTACATCCGCCGTCACCTGGACAATCCCAAGCTGCCTGACATGCTCCGAAAACTTCTGTCCTAGTTCAAATCCACTTACCATTGGAATTCCAGGATAGTTATCCACTTCTGCGGTATTTAATACCTGCCCTCCGCCAATTGGCTGTTTCTCTATTAGTAATGTCTTTAAACATGCCCTTGCAGCATAAATTGCCGCCGCCATTCCTGCAGGGCCGCCGCCTATTATTATGACATCATACATTTGTTATCCCTCATACTTTCCGAATATTTGTGTCTGTAATTTCTATCTTCCGTTCTTTATAAAGCCGTCCAACCGCACGTTTAAACGCATTTTTGCTCATGTGCATTTCTTGTTTAATCACCTCCGGAGAAGCCTTATCATTAAACGGCAGAACTCCGCCATACTCTTCTATCACTTTCATAACAGATTCTGCATCGCTATCCATTTGTATATGCGCCTTTTCGCGAAGTGTTAAGTCCAACTTTCCATCCGGTTTGACATTTGAAACTTTTGCTGTAACCACATCGCCGACTTTTAAATGGCTCACGTCCTCAAACGAAGGTATCATCGCCGAATATTTATCGTCTACGGCTGCAAATGTACCAAAATTTCCACTGAATTCGTAAATTCTTCCTGTAACCGTATCCCCTTTCTGATACGGAGAATCCTGTGATAAAAGCGCGTATAAATTTCTCATGCTGGCGCACAGTCTCTGACTTTTATCAATATACAACGTTACCAGAAATTCGTCCCCTTCCTCGGCCTTCCTTGTCATTTCTTTATAAGGAAGAAACAAATCCTTTTCCAGTCCCCAATCCAAAAACGCGCCGATTTCTCCTACTTCAAGTACTTTTAAAACTGCTGTCTGCCCCAGCAAAATCAAAGGTTCATTCGTCGTTGCAATTAATCTGTCTTTTGAGTCTTTATACAGAAAAACTTCGATTTCATCCCCTAACGAAATATTTTCCGGCACTTGTTTTGCCGGAAGCAGCACCCTTGTATCATCTTCCATATGTTCGGCAAGATAGATACCGAATTCTACCTGTTTTACCATAACCAGTGTTTGCTTTTCTCCTAATTTCATACCTGTTCCTCCATAAATTCTATTACTGCATACGGGTTTCCTGCTTCATCTTCTAAAGCTGCCGTTACTTTATGCTCCATTTCTTTTACTTTTGGATAAATCATATCCGATAAAACTGCCGCCTTCTTATATTCCGCACGAAGTTTATGCACATGAAACGAGTCCGGCAGATATTCTTCCGCCATCATAACATATTTACCGTTATTGACATGCTGATTGGTGTCAATATGAAAACGTCCGACACGTATCGGCTCTTTTTGCTCCATATCCTCAAAAAGTTCAATTTTCCGGCTGACAGGCTCCATCTCATAAGGCGGTTCAAACGTATAACACTCCGATACCGCTTTGGGCACCCGCACCGGATGGCCGCTGTCCGTATCTAAATAAACCCAGACAGAGTTTGCATAAGAAATGATTTCTCCGTCTGCATCCTCGATTTTAAAATTGCGGTATCCCAGAAAATTCTTAAAAGCATACGGCCAGGTATACACATAGATTTTATCGCCCATTTTCGGATAACGGTTTAATATAACCTGCCAGGAAGAAAGCACCCAGGCCCTGTGCTCCTTTTGCAAAAACTCCAGTCCGATACCGGTTTCCTCAGACTGGAACGTACAGCAGTCCTGCAGTAAATCCAAAACCGCAGATAATGTCATGCGATTATTTACATCAATCTCACTATACCTTACGATTGTTTCAAAACAAAACATTGTATATCCTCCTAATAATATTATTTCTTTTGGACGTCCATGTACATAAATAAAAAGCACCACGCTATGTGATGCTTTTCTAAGAACTGGCCCACAAGGATTCGAACCTTGAAATGACGGAGTCAGAGTCCGTTGCCTTACCATTTGGCGATGGGCCATTATCGTGTATCGTTTGAACCAACAATAGTTATTATACAGAATAATACAAAAAAGTCAACTATTTTTTTCAAAAATCTTTATATTTTTTTCTATGAAAGCAAATTCCACTTCATTTCCCCAAGAAAACTTAGCCCCGGCGCTTGTCCCTTCTGTAATTTCTTCTGTTAAAGACTGCTCTTCCCCTTTCGGCACGACCACATGAATCTCTACCAAGTCCGTATAATCCGTCCCGGTCACAGCCATATTTTTCTGCGCTAAAATATACTGTATCTTACCAAGCCCATTGTAATCTGTCTGAATCGCAAGCGTGATTCCCTGCTGTTTCTCGATAATAATACTATTGGCAAGCCCTTCCTGAACTGCTTTTTGATAAGCGCGCACTAAACCTCCCGTTCCAAGAAGCGTCCCTCCGAAATACCTTGTCACAACAACCGCTGTGTTGTGGATGCCTTCCCGCAGCAGCACGTCAAGCATAGGCCGGCCGGCCGTCTGGCCTGGCTCTCCGTCATCCGAACATCTCGTCACTTCCTGATTGTCCCCGATGACAAACGCAGAACAATTATGTCTTGCATCCCAATACTTTTTCTTGATTTCTGCGATAAAACGCTCTGCTTCCTCTTCTGAGGAAACCGGACGTACCGTTGCAATAAACCTTGATTTCTTCTCTACAATCTCGCCTTTGCCGCCTTGATACACTGTTTTCATATCATTTCCCCTGCCTTTGTTTTCTATTTTAACATTTCATAATGTCTGAATCAACAAAAAAAGGGTACTTTTATTATGAGAATGTTTTTGCTATAATAGGTTTGTGAAAAAGGAGGCTTATTATGAACTATGGAAAAAATAGTACAAAAAAGCGTGAAAAAGAGCTTACATCCAAAAGTACTATGATTCTCAAAAAATTCAACATAATTTTTTTGAAAACTCTGCTCGTATGTTTTTTTGCAATCTTTATTATCGGAGGCTGTACAGCCATTGGCATTGCCAAAGGCATCATTGACGCCGCACCAGAAATCAATCTTGATGATGCGACGCCAACCGGCTTTCTTTCTACCGTACTCGATACAGAGGGCAACCAGACTGCAAAACTCGTAGCTACGGGTTCCAACCGCGTATATGCTACCATTGAAGAAATCCCTCTCAAACTACAACATGCGTTTGTAGCAATCGAAGACGAACGTTTTTATGAACACAACGGTATTGATTTAAAAGGTATCCTGCGCGCCGGCATCAGAGGAATTACAACCGGGCATTTTTCAGAAGGAGCCAGTACGATTACGCAGCAGCTGTTAAAAAACAATGTTTTTACAAGCTGGACAAGCGAAACCTCTATGGCAGACAAATTCAAACGAAAAATCCAAGAACAATATCTTGCCTTACAACTTGAAAAAAAAGTGTCAAAAGACTGGATTTTGGAAAATTACTTAAACACAATCAATCTGGGACAAAATACATTAGGCGTCCAGGCCGCTTCCAGACGTTATTTCAACAAAAACGTATCAGAACTTACTTTGTCGGAATGTGCCGTCATTGCCGCCATCACCCAGAATCCGTCCAGGCTTAACCCAATCAGCCATCCAGAAAAAAATATAGAACGCCGTGACAAAGTTCTTGAAAATATGCTCAAACACGAATACATTACACAGCAGGAATACGATGAAGCCATTGCAGATACCGTTTACGACCGTATTCAGATTGTTAATACTGCAGTGGAAGAAAAATCTGTCACTTCCTATTTCGTAGACGAGCTGACCAACCAAGTCATTCAGGATTTGATTGACCTAAAAGGATATACCGAAACACAGGCATATAAAACGCTTTACAATGGCGGGCTGACAATTTATTCCACACAAAACCCTGCTTTGCAGGCGATTTGCGATGAAGAAGTCAACAATTTAGAAAACTATCCTTTAGAACCAAAGTATTCTTTCTCCTACCGTCTGACCATCGAAAAAGCAGACGGCAGCTATGCAAATTACAGTGAACAGACCATGCTTTCTTATTATCAGGCTTCAAACAAAGATTATAACATTAATTTCGCTTCACAAGAAGAGGCGCAGGCCGCCATTGACCAATATAAAGCAGAAATTATGCAGGAAGGCGATAAAATCGTAGCAAATGGGGAAACCGTAACATTTACTCTCCAGCCGGAAGCCGCTTTGACTGTTATGAATCAGGCAACTGGAGAAGTTGTCGCCATTGTCGGCGGAAGAGGCAGCAAAACTGCCAGCAAAACCCTAAACCGCGCTACGGATACGGCGAGACAGCCCGGCTCTACCTTTAAAGTCCTTGCAGCTTATGCGCCGGCTCTTGACAGCGGAGGCCTGACTTTGGCTTCTGTACAAGACGACGCCCCATATTCCTACGAAAACGGTACGTCTTTAAGGAACTATGACAATTCCTTCCGCGGTTTTACCACGCTCCGCGAAGCCATTACGCAGTCAATTAATATTGTTACCGTAAAAACATTAACAGAAATCGGTACAGACCTTGGTTTCAGCTATTTAAAAGAATTTGGGTTTTCAACTCTGGTAGATGAAGATAATATCCA
The DNA here is from genome assembly GCA_910586355.1 of uncultured Lachnospiraceae bacterium. Classification (GTDB taxonomy): domain Bacteria; phylum Bacillota; class Clostridia; order Lachnospirales; family Lachnospiraceae; genus Roseburia_B. Next base: position 123,791 of record CAJUHJ010000001.1, on the reverse strand, counting down.
GTCTTTAGCCTTAGGCGGTATTACAAAAGGCGTTACGAATTTAGAACTGACTGCGGCATATGCTACTATCGCAAACAACGGCACATACATCAAACCAAGATTTTATACAAAAATACTTGACCACGACGGCAATGTTTTAATTGACAATACCCCTCAGACACACGGCGTCTTAAAAAGTTCTACCGCATGGCTTTTGACAAACGCCATGGAAGACGTTGTAACAAAAGGGACTGGAACTGCTGTAAACTTTGGAAATATGGCAATTGCAGGAAAAACGGGTACAACCACAAAAAACAGAGACGCGCTGTTCGCCGGATTCACTCCATATTATACCTGCGTTGTCTGGGGAGGATATGATGATAACACGCCGCAGGCAGGCGGAACAACCTCTTATCCCAAAAAAATCTGGAGGGCTGTAATGAGCCGGATTCACGAAAATTTAGAGTATATGGACTTTACCATGCCGGAAGACATTACAACTGCGACTGTCTGCAAAAAATCCGGTAAACTGGTCGTAAGCGGTCTCTGTGACGCCGACCCAAGAGGCAGTATGGCGTCCACAGAATATTTTGCAGAGGGAAGCGTCCCAACAGAACACTGCGACCATCACGTAAACGTCACCGTCTGCTCCGAATCCGGAATGCTTGCAACTGAATTTTGTCCAGGACGCGTTGGCGGCGTCTACATCACAGGCGGTTCACCCGGGTCTGCCGACGGTCCATATCTCCTAAACGACGGTTCGCCTACAAACACCTGCCCGATTCATGTCGCCCCAATGATTCCAGCAACTCCGCCGCCTCCAGTGGAAGAAAACGCTTTAGAAACCATGGATGACGAGAATAAAAAACCAAAAGAAGACAAACCCATAAAAAAGAAAAATGAAGACGATTAAATCAAATCGGTTTCCACTATCAAATCACTGTTTTCTGCAATAAGGTATTGGGCAAAATAACGTTCTTCCATCGGAATCCAGCGTTCCAAAAATACTGGGTAATCGTCTCCTTCCCGTTTCAAAAGACGGCTGTTCTGCGTTTGTTTCATACAATGCAGAAAAATTTTAAAATCATACTCTGCCCTTAAATCGGGATGATGTGAATAACTGCCCTCCACCACGGTTAAACGACGCGGTGGCAGCGGCAGTTCTTTTTCGGCCAAACCTTTCTTGCAGTCATACGGACGGTAATATATCATATCACCCGCCTGTACTGGAAGAAGCACTTCTTTACGAAAACGCTCAAAATCAATATTTCCTCCAGAAATTTCAAACCAATCTGCCCTTCTCTTTTCTGACGGCAGATAAAAATCATCCATATGCACAACATTGCAGGAAAACAACTTTTCAATCAATTTGGCAAACTCCGATTTACCGCTTCCGCATCTTCCGTCAATCCCTATTAAAACTGGTTTATCCCCTTTTATAAGCCTTGTGATTTCAAGCAGCGCCGGAAAATAAACTGCATATTCTGTCCGAAGCAGCCGGTAATGCGGATGATACGTTTCACGGAAGGTCTTGCTATGGCGTATTGAAGGGCAGCCGCCCCGTACCCAATTTGACATCCACTCTCTCATACCCATTCTTTGAAGCTGCTGTGTATATGAGATTTTTTTAAGTAAACTCTCCCTTGATCCATGACATGTATTCGCAGCCAGAAAAAACAAATCTGTACAAAGTTCAATCGCCCCTTCTGTCGTAAGTGCAGACAACGGATAACGGCAAATTTCTGTTCCAATCCGTTCAATTCCCTCCGGCATAGATTTTTTGGGCAATGTATCAAATTCTTCTTTTATCTGGGATAACACAAACTTTCGCTCTCCCAACATATGCTTTGCTCCAAATTCACTTTGATAAATGAGTTTCCCATAATCCTGCGGACTCATTTGCGGATAACGCAGCGTATGTTCTTTTAACACTTCTAAAAATCTATCTTCCTGCATATCTCTTTTCCTTTCTTTAAATCACAAAAAGCTCCGAAGTATAGCTTCGGAGCTTTTAATAAAGTAGCGGAAGGGAGATTTGAACTCTCGACACCACGGGTATGAACCGTGTGCTCTAGCCAACTGAGCTATTCCGCCATGAATATATGGGACCTACAGGGCTCGAACCTGTGACCCTCTGCTTGTAAGGCAGATGCTCTCCCAGCTGAGCTAAGATCCCATATGGAGCAAGCCATTCCTGACCTGCTCCATTATTATACACACATTTACCAATAAAAGTCAAGCATAATATTTATTTTATTTTTGTTTTTTTATTCATGCCGGCTTTTTTTAATTTATTCAGTAATTTTCCTCCCTTCTTTCCTTTCAGGCTCTTCGGAACTTTTACAGACATCTTAGAAGACGTTTTCGCAAATGCGCCCTTCTGAATTGTTTTTAATTTTGTCCCTTTCAATATAACTTTCTTTAACTTTTTACAACCCTTGAAAGCGTCTTTTTGAATCGTAGTAATATTTTTACCAATTGTAACATCTGTAAGTTTTGTGTAATTCAAAAAAGCGGATTCTGAAATCTGTACAACCTTATATGTCACTTTATTAATTTTAACAGTCGCAGGTATGACAAGTTTTTTCGCTTTATTATTTGTACCTTTTATAATCTTAACTGTTTTCTTTGCTTCATCTATAATTTGATAATAAAACTTGCCTACTCTATATTCCTGTTCCTCAACACTCGTATCAGCTTTCTTTTTGAATGATGCGGTCAGTACTACGGCTCCAGTTACTGTAAACGTATAAGTAGGAGTCCGCGATACTATTTTACTTCCAATGTACCAGCCTGCGAACTCATAGCCCGTATTCGGAAACGCCTTTACAGTCGCTTTGCTTCCTACAGCTGCTGTTTTCGGTCCGCTTGCTTTTCCTCCAACGCCTGCTTTCACAGTGATAGAAACCATTTTCCTCGTAAATTTTGCCGTTAATGTAATGGCTGTTTTTGCCTGGAACGTATATGTGGCGCTTTGGGAAACTTTTACGCTGCCATTGTACCAGCCTGCAAAGCTATACCCTGCATTTGCCGTTGCTTTTACTGTTACTTTGCTTCCAACAGCGACTTCTGTTGTGCCGCTTACCGTTCCGCCTGCCGTTGTTTTTACTGTTACTTTTACTTTTTCGACAGAAACTTGTTTTTTCACAAACTTCGCTGTTAAGGTAATGGATTCTTCTACCTTAAACGTATAGGACAATTCCTCAGACACTTTTTCTTCACCCAGATACCAACCGTCAAATTCGTATCCCTCGGATGGTTCTGCCGTAACAGTCAAGTTAGTCCCTATTTCAATACCTTCTTTACCGCCGCTTACGGCGCCGCCTTCTTCGGATTCTACTTTAATGTCCGCCGTCTCGGCCAGCTCTTGTTTTTTCTTAAATTTTGCTGTCAATGTAAGCGCCGATTCTACGGTGAACGTATAAGACGCGTTCTCGCTTACCTTCTCTGTCCCCTGATACCAGCCGTCAAATTCATAGCCTGCATCCGGCCTCGCTTTGACAGTTATTCTGCTTCCTACTTCTGCATCTGTCTTGCCGCCGCTTACCGTTCCGCCTTCTTCAGCCTCCACGTTAATTGCTACTGTTTCCACCGGTTCCTGTTTTTTCTTAAATTTTGCCATTAATGAAACTGCTGATTCCACAGTAAACGTATAAGACGCACTGTCGCTCACCTTCTCTGTTCCCTGATACCAGCCAATAAATTCATAACCTTCATTTGCTGTCGCACTAACTGTTACTTCTGTACCATATTCTGCCTCCTGACTGCCGCCGCTTACCGTTCCGCCCGTTTGGGCAGTTACAGTTACTGCAAACTTCTTTTTAACAAATTTCGCCGTCAACGTAACTGCTTCTGATATTACAAATGTATACGAAACCGTCTCGCATACTTTCTCTGTTCCCTGATACCAGCCGTCAAACTCATAGCCCGTGTCCGGATGTGCAGTTACAGTAATTTCCCTGCCCACTGCCGCTGTCAGGCTGTCGCTTGCCGTTCCGCCCGTCTCTGTTTCTATCGTAATTTCTACCGGACGGCTGAATCTTGCCTCAAGCGTAATTCCTTCTTTTGGCACACAAAACGTATATTCTCTCTCTGATGATACCAGTTCATCATCCGCAAACCAGCCGACAAAATCGTATCCGTCATCCGGCGTAGCTGTCACTGTTATTTCCTCTCCCGGCGCTGCATTTTCTTTACCGCCGCTTGCCGCTCCATTTTCTCCTGCTGTTACTGTAACAGTCGTTTTCTCTGCCGGAATTTTAAAGCTGTATACGGAATGCGGCTGAAGTACATAATTTATGCTTGTGCCGCTGCCGTTTACGGTAGTTTTCTGTACCGTAATTTTGTCTGGCTCTGCCAGTGTATTCATATCAGTAACATTTTCTGACGTCAAATACCAAACATCAATTTCTTTGCCTGTCAAATCCAGCTCATCTACGGAAATATCTACTGCTAATACGCTGGTTTCTTTATTATTTACTGCCATAACATAAGTATTTCCATACTCATCTTTCGTCGAATATACATTGAGACTCATTACAGTATTATTACCGCTTCCGGTAAACGCTTTATTTCCCGTAATCGTCTGATTAACTTCTGTACTTCCGGTCATATTATTAAATATAGAGAATAATCGTGCGGAAGGCGTCGATACATATTGATATCCATTGTCTGTCTGGTGAGACTGAATCACACACTGCTGCCATGCTCCCAGATTATCACTAGCGCCGGTCGTATCCACCAGGCAGTGCTTATTCTGATAAGCCGCACCGGAATTCACGCAGTCAATCATATGATTTGCAATATAAATCGCATGGCCTATCGAAGTCTGATAATTGCTGGCAGGAGTAACGCTTAAAATACCAAATTCAGAAACCGCTACCTTTTTTCTGTCGTCACCAGTAACAGTGTGCATCTTATTTTTATAAGTCGCAATATTATTGGAAAATCCCTTGGCTCTCGCTAAAGAATCTTCATAACTGGAAACACCGCTGCTGTAAGGATGGATAATAACGCCGTCGTACTTATTGTCATATCCTTTTTGATGCATTTTATCAATAAAATCATTTTGGCGTCCGTCAAATATACCGGAATAAATCTCAATATCTGTACCAATTTCATCTGCAACTGATTTCATAGCATCATAATAATCTACAAAACCAGACTGATCTGTTTTATAATTACAGGTAATTTGTGCGCCAGCGCTTGGAATATTGCCGTTTGTGCCGTCGCCAAATGTTATTTTTCCAGTTTCATAATCAAAGGTACATACATTTCGCTTCCCCTGGCCCGAAAAAGTATCTACAATCTCCCATTCTGTCCCTGCTACAAATACTGTTGCCGTATTCTCTACAACCGGAAGATAATATACATAACGTTCTTCATTCGGCTTGCCATCACTCTTAGAAGCAGCATCTCTCCAGTCTCCTTTTTTGGCAACCTTATTGTTTAACTGGTAATAACTTTGCTGTCCTGAGATTGTCATCCGGTCGCCTTCTATATAAAGGTCTACCACTCCTTTGTTATGTTCGCTCAGTCCTGACATCCAGTAATTTTGCCCTGTATCGCTGAATTCATTGCCAAGCTCAAATCGAATCACACCATATGGCTCTTCATGTCCGTTTTCCGCACGTACAGCCGCCCAGTCTACCCCGCCGTTTGGATTGCTGCCATCATTCGGCGCGTTTAAGTATTCTACCAAATCTGCCGCATCCTGTGGGTTGCCGCGTCCAAAACCATAAACAAAAATTGCCTCTGATTTCAAATCGTCATAAATCCATTTCATTGCTTCATCTACACCAAATGCCGGATCTACCGGAGTTTCCCCTGCACCTGAATAAAAATTGTTGCCGGCAATAATCGTCGTCCTCTCATCTTTCGGTCCTATGGAGTCTTTCCAGGTAAAGAGATTGGAAACGGTTCCTCCCGGATAACGCACAGACCCAAAACTTGCCTCTTTTGCAAGACGATTGAAATCATCAAAGATTTTATCGTTCTCATTATCCCAGCTTCCATATCCGTAATTGTGATAACGGTGGTTGATTCCAAACATAGCGGATGGAATTTCTCTTAACTCATCTGTCGTATCGACTGCAACCACAACGGGCGTGCCTGCTTCATACGCATCAATAGCTGCCTGAAGTTCTGCCGCTTTTTGTTCAAGCGCTTCTGAATTCGCCGAAGGATTATTCTCCAGCCATGTTTCTATCTCTGTAATAATTGCATTGAGCGCTTCTGTCGCCTCCTCAGATCCACCGGTCATCTCCTTTGCAGCCTCAAGCATAGCAAGCAATTCCTGCTTCAAATTTTCCGCTTCTACCGTATCTCCATATACATCATAGATTGTTTTGACTTCTTCTGCACTAATCGCCCTGTCATAATAGCGAATCTCATCTACAATGCCGTTTACTGCCTGACTTGAAGTATTTTGTCTATGTGCTCCGACGCGGATATTGCCGCTTCCGTTTACCAAATTTGCTGCAAGTGTAGAATCTGCTTCATTTGTCAATTTACCATTCACATAAATCTTTGCTTTTCTGCCAGTTCCGGGAGCGTCCACAGCAATTACAACATGATGCCACTCTTCCGCCACTATATTTTCTGTGCTGAACTGATTGCTCGCTGCCAGATAGGTGCCGTACCGCATACCATTTTGGCCATTCTTTCCAATTGTAAGAATTGCCCGTCCCGTATCCGTTCCATCCTGATGAAAAACGCTTATCGCATTCTGACTGTCTATCTCCATTGCGCCATATTTGATCCATGCGCCAATCGTAAACGCATTTGTACTTGGCGTAAGCCCTTTATTTGCTCCGGTTAAGTTTAATGTCAGCCATGAAGTATTATTGCCTGCGAACGAAACAGCCCCGCCTGAAATACCTCCGCTATTTGGCAGAGTGACGCCCTCTCCCGTTTTTGCCGCATTCACATTTGCAACAGATGCTTTACTTGCCAAACGGTCTGTTTCGGAGTCTCCTTCAAATGTCCAATACCCTACAAGCCCTTCTGTCACAACATTCACATTCCTAACAGAAAACTTAGCTGTTAATGTAACCGCTTCTGCCACTTCAAATGTATAGGAAGCCTGATCTGATACTTTTGTTTCACCCTGATACCAGCCGGAAAACTCATAACCTGGATTAGGCGTTGCTGTAACGGTGATATCGCTCCCAACCTCTGCATCCGATTTACCACCACTGACTGTACCACCTGTTTCTGCATGAACAGTTACCGCTACCGTTTCTATTGGAGGCACCGAATATTCAAATTTTGCCGTTAATGCCAATGCTTCTGTTACGGTAAATGTGTACGATGCGTTTGACGATTTTAAAGTGTCTCCAACATACCAGCCAAGGAATTCATAACTTTCATTCGGAGTCGCTGTAACGGTAACTTGTGTACCATATTCCGCCTCTTGACTGCCGCCGCTTACTGTTCCGCCTGCCGGCGGATTTGCTGTTACTGTAACTGCAAACTTTTTCTTTTCAAATCTTGCTGTCAAGGTAATGTCTTCTGTCGCCTCAAATGTATAGGAAGTATTTGTGGATACTGCTGTCTCTGAATCCCCAGAATACCATCCTACAAAACGATAAGCAGTATTTGCCGCCGCTGTCACCGTTATTGATGTACCGTATTCCACATTTGGATCTGCACCACTTACTGTTCCGCCTTCTGATGGATTTGCTGTTACTGTTACTGCAATTTGTTTCTTTTCAAATTTTGCTGTTAAATCCAATCCTTCTTCTACGATAAATATATAAGGATTACTCGTAGATATTTGCTCTGTCCCTCTATACCAGCCAAGGAATTCATAACCTGTGTCTGGCGTTGCTGTGACTGTTGCATTGCTTCCAACCTCTACATTTTGCGTAGCAGGGTTTGCCGTACCCCCTGTTTCTGCCTGAACAGTAATGTCCACCTTTTCTGCCGGAATCGTCGCATCCCGAAACTTTGCCGTCAATGTCACTGTTTCTGTTACAATAAATGTATATTCCGCATCTGCTGATTTTACAGTTTCTCCTATATACCAGCCAAGAAATGAATATCCTTCATTCGGAGTCGCTGTAACTGTTGTTTCGCTCCCATATTCTATCTGTGTACCGCCGCCGCTTGCTGTTCCGCCTGCTCCTGCATCCACAGTTACATCAAATTTCTGTTTCTCAAACTTTGCTGTTAATGTAACATTTTCCGTTACATGAAACGTATAGGAAGCGTCTGTGGATACTGCTGTGTCTGGCTCTCCATCTTTATACCAGCCTGTAAACTCATAACCTTCTGCCGGACTTGCTGTAACCGTTATTTCTTCGTTATATTCTATCTGTGTATCGCCGCCGCTTGCTGTTCCGCCTGCTCCTGCATCCACAGTTACATCAAATTTCAGTTTCTCAAACTTTGCTGTTAATGCAACATTTTCCGTCGCTTGAAATGTATAAGAAGTCTCTGTGGATACTGCGTCTGTTTCTTCTCCTTTATACCAGCCAATAAATCTATAACCTTCATTTGGCGTTGCTGTAATCGTTACGTTATCATTTAATCTATAATTTCCAGTTCCAGTAACTGTTCCGTTTCCTTGTTCTGCAGTTGCTGTAACTTCTATTTGTATACTTTCTTCATATGCCGTAATCGCATTTTCAAGCGCTGTCTTCTTTTCTGTAAATGCAGCCACATTAGTAGAAGAATCTTCCAGCAGTGTTGTAATTTCTTCAATCACATTATTAAGCGCAGTTTCTGCTGCCTGGGTTCCTCCGGTCAATGCCCGCGCCTCTGTTATCAGCTCTTGTAATTCAGCCCGGATAGCTGCTGTCTCAACATACTGCATCCCATACGCAGAATAAACGGATGCAATTTCTTCCGCACTCAATGTTCTGTCATAATAACAGATTTCATCCATAACACCTTTGATCGCCGGACTGTCTGAATTTTGTCTATGCGCTCCAACACGGATATTACCGCTTCCATCTACCAGATTAGAAATTGCCGCATCTGTTTCATTCGTCAATGTTCCATTCACATAAATTTTTGCTTTTCTATCACTTCCGGCAGCATCCACAGCAATCACAACATGATGCCACTCTCCTGCCATAATCTTCTTAGCGCTGTAATTGTTACCACCCTTTAGATAAGTGCCATAACGCATACCCGCACCTGAATCATGGTTTGAAATCGTCAGTATTGCCCGACCCGTGCTCGTTCCGTCCTGATGAAAAACGCTGATTGCACTCGATGTATCCATCTGCTCATATTTTATCCATGCACCAAGAGTAAAGGCATTCGTACTTGGCATAAGCCCCTTATTTGCATCGTTTAAGTTTAATGTCAGCCATGAAGTATTATCGCCTGTAAACGAAACAGCTTTTCCTGAAATCCCTCCGGTATCTGATAAAGTAACGCCGGTTCCTGTTTTGGCTGCAGTGACATTTTGCACAAATGCTTTACTTGCCAAAGAGCCTGCTTCTGAATCTCCTTCAAATGTCCAGTATCCAACCAATCCGTCCCGTATGGGAATTGAAGCATTTTCCTCTGTATGATACTGATTAATTGCTGACTTAAGAGCTTCTTTTTTCTGAATCAAATCCATTTTCACTGCTTCTGTCAGCTGTAATTCCCCATTCACCAAATTCTCTGCCGCAGTTTTTGCCGAACTTAACGCAACCTCAGAGTCTTCTGTCCCACCGCTCAAATTTTGAGCCCGTGCAAGCAATACCCTAAGTTCTTCCTTAAGCGATTCAATATCAAGTCTCAGCGCCTGTTCATTATAAATCGCCTGCACAACCTCTGCAGAGACTGCTTTGTTGTAATAGCGAATCTCATCCATGACCCCATCAACCGCCGCACTATCATTTGCTCTGTGGTATCCAACACGGATATCACCAGCCCGATTTCCATCTCCATATGTAATAGCTCCTGCAAGTTGCTCATTACCTTTTAATTCTCCATTAATATAAAAATAAATTCTGCCACTCTGATATACAGCCATTACATGATGCCACTTCTGTGTTTCTATCGTCTGCGTACTAAACTTCAACACTCCGCCCAGATTCGTATTATATACATCTCCATTCGACAGCGAACCAATAGACAAAATTGGCTGCCCTGCACTGTCGCCATCCAAATGGAACACACTTGTAGGTACATTGGCTGCTCCGTCATATGTTATTGTCCGATAATTCACCCATGCCCCAATCGCAAAACCAGTATCATTCACAGCTGACGTTATTGGTACATTTGCATCTTTTAGTTTCAATGTAAGATACGTGTCCCGTACCCCGGCAAAATCTACACCACCGCCCACGATTCCACCGGTTTCTGACAGACTGACCCCGTTCTCTGTCTTTGTTGCTACAAGACCATCTGTCACACTGCTCTTTAACCATTCGTCATTTTCTGTGCCCCCATCAAACGTCCAATATCCTACCAGACCTTCTGTCAAATCAACCGAAGATTCCCGGCTTTCTTTAGACTGTTCTGCATACACTCCTACCGGAGCGCTCCCCACTATCATACTTAGCGCTAATATCGATGACATTGTTTTTCTTAATATTCTTCGTATTCCCATATCCTATATTCTCCTTTCCCTTAACAAAAAACTTTTTCCAATGTCTCCTTTCTGCAAACTATGCTTTTAGTTTAACATATTTCTGAATAAAACACTAGTAAGCAAAGAAAAAAAAGCCAAATCTTATTCAATCTGGCTTTTTCAATATTATTTCTAATTTTTTGAAAATTGTCTTTCAATTTATGCTAAAGCTGCCGTAATAATTGCCATAGAATAGACTTCCGCCGCATTACAGCCGCGGGAGAGGTCATTTACCGGAGCATTTAAACCAAGCAGAATCGGTCCATACGCTTCAAAACCACCCAGACGCTGTGCAATTTTATACCCAATATTTCCAGCGCTGATATCTGGAAATATAAACGTATTGATATGGCCTGCAATTTCAGATTCTGGACATTTCGTACGCGCGACACGCGGAGACACCGCCGCGTCAAACTGCATTTCACCTTCTACGGCAAGATCCGGCGCTTTTTTCCTAGTCTTTTCTGCTGCATTGCGCATACGGTCAACATCTTCTCCCGCTCCAGAACCGAATGTAGAATAACTCAAAAATCCAACCTTCGGGTCTACGCCAAAAATCTTGGCGCATTCAGCCGCCTCAATCGCAATTTCTACCAGCTCGTCTTCCGTCGGGCGAATATTAATCGCGCAGTCTGCCATTGCTAATACTTCACTGTCACCCGTCGCCCGGGAACGCACCAAAATAAATACAGAGCTTACAATGCTGCTGCCCGGCTTTGTCTTAATCAGCTGTAATGCCGGACGGACCGTATCCGCCGTGGAATAAGTCGCCCCTCCCAAAAGAGAATCAGCCATCCCCATCTTTATCAGCATGGTTCCAAAATAATTTGTTTGCAGCAGCGTTTCTTTTGCCTGCTCTAGGGTAACGCCTTTTCCCTTACGGAGCTCGCAAAACATTTCAGCCATTTCATCCAACCTGTCAAATTTCTTCGGATCGATAATTTCTGCTCCGCGGATATTATATCCACATTCTTCAGATGCCGCAAAAATCTCGTCTTCATCTCCCACCAATATCGGTTTTAAAAAATTACTTGCTAAAAGACGGGAAGCCGCCTCTAAAATACGGGAGTCCGTCCCTTCTGTAAAGACAATTTTTTTCGGGTTTTTCTTCAACATACCGATTAATTCTCCAAATCCAAGTATTGCCATAGCACCATTCTCCAATCCTTTTTTATTAATTGTATACACTTTTTTCCAAAAATGCAAGACTGCGGCAAATGTTTTTACCGCAAAAATTAATGAACATTTTCACTCAAAATCCTCTCTACGAGTAAAACGCAGTCTGCTGCATCTTTTGAATATCCATCCGCGCCAATTTCTTCTGCAAAACTCTCTGTAACAGCAGCGCCGCCAATAATAATCCGGCTTTGACAGCCCCTTTCTTTGGCAAGTTTCACGACATCTTTCATCCGCATCATTGTCGTCGTCATAAGTGCAGATAAGCCTATTATCTGCGCTCCTTCGTGTATTGCAGTTTCAATGATTTGCTCTGCCGAAACATCTTTTCCCAAATCAATCACACGATATCCATAATTTTTAAGCATTAATACTACGAGATTCTTTCCAATATCATGAATATCCCCTTCTACTGTCGCTATGAGAACTGAAGCCTTTTTCTCTAACGCTCCTTTCTGTTCTAACATTGGCTCTAAATATGCGATTGCTTTCTGCATTGCGCCTGCCGAAGAAATCAACTGCGGCAAAAAATATATCTGCTGTTCAAACAGTTCGCCCACACGGTTAATCGCCGGAATCAAAGTTTCACGAATCAAATCATCTGGCATTGCCCCTGCTTTTATAGCGCTTTCTACTTCATTTAAAATTTTTCCCTTATTTCCATCAATTACACAGTCAAAAATACGTTTCTGCGGTATCTCATCTTCTTTTGGTATGGCGTGTACAGGGACTTTTAGCTCTTTTTTGCTGTTTGCCCTTTGAATATAACGTAAATCTGCCCCCTCTTTATTCATTAAAAGATCAGCCGCATACGCCGCATCGACTAACGCTTCCTGAGCCGGATTTGCAATCGCCATTGTAAGCCCCTTCGTAATGGCGGCCGTTAAAAATGCAGTATTGATACAGCTTCGCTCCGGAAGGCCAAAAGAAATATTGGACAAACCGCAAATTGTAGCCAGATTCTGCTCCTTACAGTAAGAAATTGTTTCAAGACACTCCAACGCCGCTTTTGGATTTGCCCCCACTGTTGCAACCAAACCATCCACAACAATATCTTCTTTTACCATACCAATGTCTAACGCAGCCGCTGCAATTTTATTTATAATCTGATGTTTTTCTTCTATGGTTTCCGGAAGTCCGGCATCGGACAGCGGCAGTAATATAAACATTGCCCCATACTTTGCGGCAATTGGAAGCAGCCGCTCAAACTTTTCTTTTTCCAGAGAAATTGAATTAATCAAAGCCCGTCCAGGATAAATACGAAGCGCTTCCTCTATAATATCTACATGGCTTGAATCAATACACAGAGGCAAATCCACGGCAGACGTTACCTCGTAAATGCAGTTCATCATCATTGATTTTTCGTCAATACCATTCATTCCCAAGTTAATATCAAGCACTGTGGCGCCGTTTTTTTCCTGTTGTACAGCCATTTCACAAACCATAGCAAGACTGCCTTTTAAAAGCTGTTCCTGAAGTTTTTTCTTGCCGGTAGGATTAATGCGTTCTCCTACAATTGTAAAACAGCCGTCCAATTGAATTTCTGTCAATTTACGCTCTGAAGCAAGAAAACGTCTGTGCTCTGTCTTTACTGGAAGAAGGCTGATTTCTGACAACGCTTCTTTCATTGCCCTAATATGCTCTGGAGTTGTCCCGCAACAACCGCCAAATATACGCGCGCCGCATACTGCAAGCGATTTCATTGATTCCGCAAAATCGAAAGGATTCATATCATAAACCGTCTTTCCATCCTCAAGTCTCGGCAGTCCTGCATTCGGCTTGACAAGGATTGGTATATACGCTGTCTCATACATTGCTTTTACCTGCTCTGCCATTGTATCAGGACCCATAGAACAGTTCATTCCGACCGCATCCACGCCAAGGCTTTGAAGCACAGCCACTGCTGTCTGCGGATTGGTTCCATAGAGCGTACGCCCATTTTCTTCATACGTAAGGCTCACCATAATTGGACGGCTGCTACATTCTTTGACAGCAATTACTGCAGCACGACATTCCTGCAGGCTCATCATTGTTTCTACTACATACAAATCTACGCCGGCCGTTTCTAATGCACGAACCTGCTCTTTATAAATATCCACAAGTTCTTCAAACTGCATATCTCCAATTGGATAAAGCTGCTGCCCTGTCATTGATATATCTGCTGCAACAAAAGCCTGTCCGCCTGCAGCTTCCTTGGAAAGAGAGACTAATTTCTGATTTATCTCTGCCAGCTGATTCTGTAATCCATATTCCGCCAATTTCACGCGGTTCGCCGTAAACGTCGGGGCATATAAAATATTTGTTCCGGCTTTTACATACTCTTTTTGCAGTTTTAAGATACTATCCGGATGATCCAGTATCCACTGTTCCGGACATACCCCAAGTTTCATGCCCGCAGCCTGCAGATTGCTGCCGGTCGCTCCGTCTAAAATCACAGCTCCTTTGTTTATCCACTGTCTAAATTCTTCTCTATTCATACTCTGCCTCCCTATTTTTTCTTCAAGTTAAAATACGTAAATTCTGCCGTATTCAGCAGAATTCCTTTGTCATCTGTAATTTCGGCTTGTACCACAGAAATCGTCTTCCCTGCCTTTATTACCTTCGCTTTACAATAAATATATTCTGTATTTCTTCCAGCCTTTAAATATTGTATGCTTCCGTTTACAGTCGTCACATAATACCCATATGTGCCTGCAGCCACCCCTGCCATATTATCTGCTATCGTATACAAACATCCGCCGTGCAAATCCCCATATATATTTTCCAATTCCATCCGTTTTTTTACCCTTGTATGGACATATCCTTTGTAAATATCCAAAATTTCTATGCCAATCTTTGCAGCAAAAGGATTATTCTCTACTACTTTTGTGTATTCTTCTAACAATATTTGATCCATTTCTGTCCGCCTCCGCTGATTTATTTTATATTAAACTTAAAAAAGGTGTAAAATCCTGTATTCACATGGACTTTACACCTTATTTTACCACTTTCTCATTTGTTTGTGGAAATCTATCGTCTCAAGACGTAATTAAAGCGCATATATCCTGATGTATTTTTTTATAATCATATTCTTTTCCCCGTTCCTCAAGTACATATATTCTCACAAATTCACTTTTATAATTCGCCAGTTTACTAATAACTGATAACTGATCCTCTGCCAAATAGGAAATTTTATCCGTATTAGCATCATATAATTTTACTGCTTCTCTCAAATCTTCCGGATTAATATCTCTTTCTGATATACCATAAGAACCATGTATTTTTTCTAAAGTAATCGGTACAATCTGATACCCCCATCTGTCACCTCCTACTATTTCTGTAATCTTGTCTGGATTCTTTTTCAATTCCCACTTCAAAATAGAAAATTCCTGTCTGGGTGAAGTAACATATAAATCTTTTGCTTCAAAAACTACCTTCGGACGAATTCTGTCTCTATACATTTCATATAACCGCTTATATTCTTCATCATCAGTATCATTGTAATAATCTTTAAATGCAATTTCCAAAAAAGCATCATTAAACTGTAGAAAGCTCTCTTCATTTACATTATTATGTATATCCTCTAATGAATTAAACAAAAATTTTTTACTTTGTAACAATTTTATATACATACATCGAATCATTCCCTCAAATGCTGCATTTGTTTTATGAAAAATCACCTGTGAGTAATGAAAATACCTTGACATCAAAAAATGTTCTACTACGTGCTGTCCCTTTTTATTACACACAAGTACTTTATTATTATCTAACAAAGTGCAGTCTTCCACTACCATTAATAACCTTACCAGATACTGTAAATCCACCAAGCCATATTTAACTCCTGTCTGGTAAGAATCCCTGAGCAAATAATCCAGCCTGTCTGCATCCAGGCTGGAGTGTAACAATTGTGTATATACCATATTTCGTGAACCATATTCTCCAGTAAAAATCTCACCAATCTCTAATGGATTCAACTTATTCTCATATAAAATATCCTGTATTTCCTGATTATGAATGACTATATATTTTCCTAAATGTTCGTGATGAGCCGACTTAGAATGAGAAGAGGCCATTTCATATAAAGGCTTTTTATTTACTTTTGACTGTACTTCCACAATGGATTTTGCATTCTGATTATCAAGACAATAACCATATACACTTTCTCCCAAATGTGAAAGCGGATAATGTCCTATATCATGCAGGAGAGCTGCCACTCGCAGTTTAACAACATCCTCATCATTCAATTTTCCCTGTTTTAGTAAATGATCCGTCATTAACCCCATAATATACAACACACCCAACGAATGAACATAGCGAGAATGTTCTGCACCCGGAAAAACAAAATTAACACGCGCTAATTGCCTAAGTCCTCGCAGGCGTTGAAAAACAGGAGTATCAATCAATGCCATCTCTATTTTTGTAACACCAATTCCACCATAAACAGGATCATTAATATATTTTACTATTTTTAATCTGTCGTCAGCCATATTATGATTCCATTTCTACAAATCCAGCATTGCCAAGAACATCATACGCATATTGACACTGCTCTTCGCTATATTGCGGCTTATATTTTATTAATGTTATAAAAAGCGACTGTTTTTGGCTGTCTATTTTCCAACTTTCTTTATTATTATAAATATAAAGTAAAGATGCCAATAACTCATACCACGATGCGGCTGTAAAATCAGATCTTTTTTCCCTCTCCAGATGATTCACACACTGTATATTTTTCTCTGCTATTTCTGCCAATTTACAATCACTATAATCATGACTAGCCAATACATCTAAATTAGTATAAAGATACGTAGTCAATGCGGGCGAATAAGGCCCTCTTACATACCAGTTATATGTGTATCCCAAATTTGTTCCTAAAGACTGCAGTAAATAAATTTTTTTCTGACATATTAGTCTATCATCAAAACTGTCTTTACTTATTGCCAACCTTTGAAAAACAATTCCGTTTGCAATATCAATATTATTCATATTATTCACCTTTCTCCAATAACACATTATAAATGTAGCACATTTTATTCAAAAGCTCAATGCTTTAAAATTAATATAGATATAATTTCATTTATTATATGCTCATTTTTATTTTAAATCACACAGAATATATGTTCTCTTATTTATTTTATCAGTATTTTGAAAATTTTACAAGATAAATAATAAAATTAATCTCACTTAATACAGAATTTTTTCCAAAAAATAACGCCCTGGGGTTTCCCTCTGGGCGTTATAATAATAATTTATTTTTTCACTTTCACTTTTTTCGCAGCTGACTGTTTATAATATATAAATGTTCCATTCTCAGAAAGTTTATACGCTGCAACTTTGTAATAGTATGTTTTTCCAGCTGTTACATCATTATCTGTATAGGTCAGTTTTGTACTTGTGCCAACCTGGACATATCCTTTGCCTTTCTTTGTAGAACGGTAAATCGCATATCCTTTTGCTCCAGCTGCTTTCTTAATTTTTAAAGTTACGCTTGCTTTCTTTGAACTCTTCGCTGACTTTAATCCTGCTGCTTTTGCAGCGGTCACTTTTGTATAAACAACGCTTGCCGCTTTGGTATATCCTATACTGTATGTCTCTGTTTCATTCTGGTTTGCTCCATTTGCAGTTTTTGCAACAGCCTGGACAAAATAGTAGTACTGCGTTCCTTCCTGCGGTCCTTGTACCATAATTGTTGTTTTTGTCTTTAACGCCCCATTTGCTTCTTTTGCATACTGTTTAAAAGGATAATCTGTTTTGTCTGTATCTTTATCAGAATTATAATTCGGGTCAAGATCGGATTTATGGACTAATCCTTTTACCGTAATTGTCTTATCTACAACGCTTGTTCCCTTAATTTCAGTTGTCTTGTATGCAGAAATATCTTCATAAAACGCTCCCTTGTATGCTGCATCATATAATGCCGCAGAAGCTGCTCCAGCATTACCGCCATAAACATATCCTGTTGCAGCAGAACCGGAACTTGGGAGCAGACTTACGCCTGCGCTGGTATCTTTGTAATTTGCTTCATAAACCATTTCTGCACCTGAACCCAATGTATATGTCTTTGTCGTCTTATTATAGGTAAAAGAATCCTGTTTTGCACGATATACGCAATAATAATCTGCACCGCTGACCGGAGACCATGTAACCCGTACTCCTTCTGCCGTTTGTACTGCTTTTACATTCTTTACAGCCGAAAGCATCGGGCTGACCGTAAAACTATAATCATTATTATAAACTTTTTTGCCTTTATAAACGCGGATACGGTAGCTTTCACTGGAAGCGCCAATACTTACTTTTGGAAGTTTTACAGATGTAGCGCTTTTTCCTAATGTCTTATAAGCCATATATTTTCCAGTTTTCGCATCTCTTTTTTCTACTTTGTATCCGGAAATACCCGCCATCTTTTTCCATGTCACCATGTATTCCCCGCCTGCAAGATAATAACTTGTCTGCGGCTCCCATGCGCCGTTTGCCGCCAAAGATACAGATACACTGTCTTCAATATAATATTTATTTTTATTTACCGTCCGGTAAGCGCGTACATAATAATGGTAATCAGCGCCTTTTGTCAGTTTTTTATCTGTAAATTTTGTTGTTTTTGCCTTTTTAATTGTCTTAACCAATACTGCGTTATCAAAAGATTCTACGCCTTCACCCTTATTGATATTATAATAATAACTGTCGCTCTCTACACGATAAATCTCATATCCTTCCGCTTTTGCCACTTTATTCCATGACAGGCTGACAGCGGTTGCATTTTTTGCGTTACCTTTTAAATTTAAAGCTGAACCCCATGTATATGCGCTTGCCATCTTCCAATCTGTATAAGACGTCTTCTTTGTTGTCGGATTATAGATATAGCCCCTGACACGATATGTATATTTTTTATCTGCCAAAAGTCCTTTGTCCGTATATGCGTCCGGCTGTGAACCAAGGTCAATCCATTTCTTTCCATTTTTCTTCTGATAGCAGAAACCCGTCACTTTACCTTCCACAGACGGCTCAAGACGTATGCTGCTGCTTGTCACAACCGTATTTAAAGTTCTCATTTCAGCAGCCGGAATCTGATAGGTAGCTGTTACATATGCACTATATGAACTTCCAGCGCCTTCATAATCATCATTATATACCCGCGCCCTTACATAAAGAGTATCTCCCGGTGTAAATACGCTCAACGGAATTTCTATATCGTCTGAAATCGTCCCATAGGAATTTGTACTAACAGAACCGCTTCCATTAATTTTCTCCACGCCGTCAGATAAATATGAAGCATTATTTGCATACTGGTATTCAACTTCCTCATATCTCTGAATCGTAGAAGGAGATACCGAGAACACAACATTAGACTCAGTAACCTCTTTAAATACAAGCCCTGCAAGTGAAGATACTCTGGCAGTTGTTGTATCTGCCGGATTCAGCTGAATTGCTGCGCCGGCCGAAGCAGCTGTTGCCGGATATGCGTATACGGTATATGACGTGGTAGTTCCCACCGTTTTCGATACGACCCTGTAAGTATCACTGTCACTCCAATATTTTTGTGCTGCTTCATAAGTCAAATTAGATGCCACCAAATATAATTCATCTCTGTTGTACGCAGTTACACGGACAGTACCGACAGATCCAACAGCAATCGCAGTATCGCTATTATAGTCCCAACTGAATCTGCTTATATAACAATAAAGATCGCTGCACCAACTACTTGAAATTACCTTTCCTGACGTTCCATATACTTCCACTTTATAAGTAGACGCATTTTTCACTTTATTCCATGACAATACGCGTGTAACAGAATCAAAGCTAAGACCCGTCACTGCGGAACCAGCAAGCGTATTGGATGCTACGATTTTTGCACCCAAAGAATCCACATCTTCTTCTGACGGTTCTTCAACTGTCTCTGCCTCCAGCTCTTTTTCTGTATCCGCTAAAGGAATTTCCGTCTCTGTGTCTTCTGTTTTCATTTCCTCTGTCTCTTCTGTTGAGACTTGCTCTGTTGTCTCTTCTGCTGTCATTGTTTCCAAAACATCTTCCTGCTCTGCTTCTGTGGATACTTCCACAGTTTCTGCAAAAGCCGCTCCTGTTTCACCAAGAGTTATGGCTGCTGTAAGAGAAAGACAAAACAATGTTTTCAAAATTTGTTTTTTCATATTCGCTTCTCCTTTTTTAAAAATAATTATCTTTGCAACATCTGTTATTATATCACAACTTACTGTCATGTCAATCCCATAGAGTATTAAAACTTATTCTTTGGAATATATATTATTGGGATAATTTTGTATAGCCTATATATAAAAGCCAAATACATTATTTTCCAAAGGAGAACTAACATGGATATAACTAAAGATTTTAACTTAACCGTAGGCCTTAGAATCCGTGAGATTCGAGAGGCCATGCAAATGACCCGAGAACGTTTCAGTGAACTTTGCGGCATTTCAGACAGTTTTTTGGCTGCTGTGGAAAGCGGGAAAAAAAGCATTACCTCTAAAACGCTCTACAAAATATGCCAAAATGCAAATATTTCTGCAGATTATCTTATTTTTGGCAACAAAAATGGTTTCGAGTGCGACACTGTTCTAGAACTTCTTAGACAAATGGAAAACAGCGAACGAAATTCCGCTATCCGTATATTGACAGAATTTTCCACCTCTCTTATACGTGCAAAATCACAAAAACACACCGGTTAATATAAGCCGGTGTGTTTTTGATTCTTATTTATATTTCTTATTGTATGCAAACAGCATTGCAAGAATCCCGCAAAGCCCTACAAGCTGCATTGCAAGACCTGAAATTTCTATTTTACTCTGTCCCACAATTACAAGCGCCATACAAATAATAAACAGTACTGCAGCAATGACTCCAACAATCCATTTTTTGTTTTCTTCCATAGCAATCCCTCCTGATTAACCTTTTAATCCGCCAAGGCTCATACCCTGCGTTAATTTTTTCTGTACCATAATATACAAAATTAAGGTCGGAAGCATTACAATAACAAGACCTGCGTACAACTGACCATAGTTTGCAGCCGCCCTCTGTGCCTGTGTCAGCTGCATGAGACCTACCGGAAGCGTTTTCGCCTCTCCTGTCAAAAGTGTCATTGCAATAATATATTCATTCCAGAAAGAAAGGAAATTAAATAAAATTACTGTAATAATACTTGGCAGAGCCATTGGCATCATAATCTGAATCATTGTCCTAAAATAACCGCTGCCGTCTACATGCGCCGCTTCTTCATAATCTCTTGGTATTGTAATAAAGAAACCAGATAAAAGATAAATCGTAAATGGCAGCGCTGTTGCAGCGTAAACCAATGCCAGAACAAAAAGATTATTCAGGAAAAATCCATCTGCAAACCCAATCTTTCTAAGGAACGTATCCCCATCTACAAACATCAAAAATATTGGGACTACAATATAGTTCACGTTAATGAACAGACCTCCCATGAATAAGATATTGATAATTTTACTTCCAATAAAACGATACCTGGCAAGTACATAGGAAGCCGGTAATGCAACAACCAACAGCATAGCAAGAGCCATAACTGTTACCAGTACAGAATTCCACAAATACTGTCCCATATTGGCTGTTTCAAAAGCATCAATAAAGTTCTGGAAATAAAATCCTTTCGGCAGTGTCCATGGATTACCGTAAAACTCAGAATTTTCTTTTACTGATGCCATAAATACCCATGCCACAGGTACAATAATGCTTATTGCCAATGCCAGAAGCACAACATAGACAAAAAGCCTGTATAATGATTTTGCACTCATTTCTTTCTTTTTCTTCATGTGCGCTCCTCCTTAAAATTCTAATGGTTCCCGTTTGGTAGCAAGATTTACCAATGCTGATAATCCAAAGGAGAACAAGAAAACAATAACTCCGATTGCCATACCATAACCATAAGACGAGTTCGTATATGCCTGTTTATACATATAACTTAAGAACACTTCCGTCGCCCCATCCGGTCCTCCGTTTGTCAACGCTTTTACAAACTGGAAGCTAAGGTTGATACAACTGATAATGAAAAAAGACAATGTCGTCCTGATATTCGTCCAAATCAACGGCAGCGTAATGGAAAAGAATTGCTGTACATGATTTGCCCCTTCCAAATCCGCTGACTCGTAAAGGCTTTCCGGTACGCTTGCCATACTAGCCATATACATAACCATATAGTAACCGATTGCCTGCCAGATCATGGCGATTACCAAACTAAAAATGACAAGTTTTTGATCTCCAAGCCAAAGTATCGGATCCTTATCTCCTCTGAAAATTCCAAGAATACTATTTAACATACCGGTAGTAGGATCATAAATTGCTGCAAAAATTGCAGAAATAACAACTACGGACAAGATATTCGGTATGTAAAATATAACTCTGAAAAAATTCTCTCCCTTGATTTTTTCTCTGGATATAATCGCTGCAAAAATCAAAGCAAGAGCCATTGTTACTACCGTAACACAGACAACTAAAAGTATTGAATTCTGGAACGAACGCAAAAAGTTAGTATCCTGCATCAATTTACTGAAGTTCTCAAAGCCTACAAACTCCTTGTTATTGGAATACCCACCCCACTTATACAGAGACATTTTAAAAACGTTAAATGTCGGGATAATCATAAAAATAAAAAATAGGATTACGGCCGGTGCCACGCATACCCCGATAAATATGCTTCTCGCTTTACCCTTTTTCACATTCATACCTCCATTTCCTATTATCCGGCAACCAGCCTGCCGGCTTATTTCAAAAAAAGCGTCCCGAAGGCGGGAACCTTCGGAACGCCCCTCGTAATTTTTATTCCATTGCTTCTCTTAACTGATCGCTTGCTTCTTCTACTGCTTTCTGCCATTCATCAACAGTCTTCTCACCGCTAACAATACTGTTTACAGTTCCGAATAATGTATCTGCCATGGAAACACCCTCTACTGGAGCTGTGGAAGCAAATCCACCCATAACTGCAGTTGCTCCATTATCATAGATACCATAGAACAATTTGTTATCATCATCCAACTGATCTGTCATGCCAGCAACTGGCTGAACAGCGCCGGATTTTGCGAAAATTGAAGCTGCTTCATCAGAATACATATAAGCGATAAACTCTTTTGCCATATCCTGATTCTCTGCTGCTGCCGGAATCCACATCTGCTCAAAGAATGTAAAGGAAGAACCTTTGCCGCCTTCATTTACAGCCGGAACCGCCATGAATCCCCACTCAAAGCCATCAGCTCTTGGAGCTTCTGCCATTTCACCTGGCAGCCATGTTCCATTCGGGCAGAAGATTGCTTTGTTGTCAAGAATTAACTGCTGGTTCTTTGTAAATCCCTGATCATTTGCATTTGCAACTGTTGAGCTTTCTGTATACTCAGCAAGTTTAGCAATTAAATCGAACACTTTCTTAGCGTTGTCACTTTCCCAAATGCCGTCTTCGTATGTCATACAGCTGTTGTAGAAATCAGATCCGCCTGCAGAATCCAAAAGCGCATATGTGAATGCATCAAAGTATCCTGTTGTCGGATATGTGAATAATGCGATACCTTCTTCTTTTGCTTTATCGCCTAACTCCCACATTTCATCCCATGTTGTCGGTACATCCCAGCCTTTTTCTTTTAAAAGGCCTGCATTGTAGAATAATCCACATGGGCTGTAGAACATAGGTGCATAATAAGTAACGCCGTCACCGTATGGATTTGTTCCAAGTGTATCAAAGAATCCCGGAATCACTTTATCTTTAACAGTTACGTCTTCGCCTGGTACTGTCATATCAAGTACGTCTGTCAGCTCAAGAAGCGCTTTTTCTTTTGTCAAAGTCTCTGTCAAAGCTGCCTCACGTCCTGTTGCAAGATGTACAACATCCGGATAATCCCCAGCTTTCATGCTTGGGCTGATAACATCTTCAATTTTCTTGTCAATTGTAAGTTCTACGGTAACGCCAGGATGGGATGCTTCAAAAGCTTCTGCTACTTCTGACCACATATCCGCACCATATCCGCCTTCAAAAGCTGCTACTTTCAATGTCTGCTCTTCTACGCTTGCGTCTTCCTCCGGAGCGCTTGTATCTTCAACAGAGTTGTTGTCATCTGCTTTTGATGCATCGTCATCTGTGCTTGCATTTGATGCATTATTGTCTGTTGCCGGCTCTGGATCGTTGCCGCCGCATCCTGCAAACATAGTTGCAGTCATAGATCCGGCTAATAAAAGTGTCAATAATTTTCTTTTCATTCTTGTTTCCTCCCAAAAACTTTTGTTAAGTCATAAACAGGAAATTTGGAATACATCTGGCCAGATGCTATTGTGTGTGATATACACATATGTTTATTTCCATTTTGTTTATATGTGCATTATACCAATTTTCAGCCCTAAAATGCAACTATATTCAACCAAAAAAAAAGCAAATTCAACCGCTATTAAAATTGAATTTACTTTTTGTACAAAAAATTTATTTTTTTTTATCTATTTTGCCAAATTTTTCTGCCAGAAAGCTTTTATTTCTAAAATCACATTTGGCAATTCTCACTACATTTTTTAAATTGATATGGTGATGTGCCTATAATTTTACGAAAGTTCCGGTTAAACGTCGAAACTGCCGGATACCCCACCCGTTCTGCAATTTCTTCCATCGAATATCTGGTTTTCTGCATTAACCCGCAGGCTCGCTGTACTCTGACTAAATTAATATAGGAAGACGGCGTCATATTCATATATTCTGCAAACAAACGGCGAAAATGTGTTTCACTTAAATTACATTCTGCTGCAAGCAGTCCCATTTTAATATTTTCCATATAATTCTTGTCAATATATTCTAATGCGCCCGTAATCTGTCCTATCCCGCTTTGCTGTTTATAATCTTCTGCCGTCCCAAGAACTTCCATCCCTCTTCTTGCAATCGTAATCAGCATGGTAAGCAAAAGCCCTCTGACATATTCTCCTGAATAATTTCCCCTGTTCTTCAATTCTTCTATTATCATACAAACCAATGCGGCAAGCGAATTATGCTCACCTGCCGCAAAATACTGTTCTTTTAAATTTACATGATCTAATATTCTCTTTGCAAACATTGAATTGTCCGGGTAAAACTCTTTTAATAGTTCCTCTGGATTTAAAAACAGATATTCCCATTGGTTCTTATCAAAAAACCCGAATAGAGAATGAGGGACATTCTGCGGAATTACTGTAATCATACCAGTTTTATAAGGCACTTTCATTCCATGGAATACAATTTCACCGCTTCCTGCCGCGCAATAGCCAATTTCCATTAAATTATGAAAATGCTGCCTGCCGTGTATCTGTTCCAATTCCTTACCTGAAACTGCCAAAAGACGCTCTCCATGCGGAATTTCATAATATTGAAATTCGACTTCCTGCTTTTTTTTCCCAGACATTACCTTCACCTCCGCAATGACGGTTTACCATTAATATTTTTTCATTTCTTTTATTAAATTCATCAGTTTCATTGCATATGCCGGATCTGTCGCCCATTTGCCGCCGCCTAAGTCTTGTACATTTTTGGCAATTCCGCGCATAGAAGTAAGGTAAATAAACCTTGGATCAACACATTCTCCATTTAAGTCTTCTGTGGAAGCATACCCTTTTAAATGCTGCACCTGTGCGCGTATGCCGATTTTTACACTGGGAAAAACTGCTCCGCTGGCTCCGTCGTCCGTTGCGCCCAAACCAGAAAAATTACACTGTTCGGCGCTCACCTGCCCGCCGAATGACAAGTACCCCGTTTCCAGGCAGACCTGGGCAAACACCACTTCTGCGCGCACGCCTTCTTTTTTGCTCTCATCTATGATTATTTCGCAAAATTTTTGAATGTTTTTTGCGCCTTTATCCTTGTAAATATTAGCCGGATATTTTCTGCCGGAAGCGGCAAACAGTCCTGCCATCTGATCTGCGGTTACAGTCGTATTCCCCATAATGGAATAGCCGGTGGATGCGCCTTTTGGATCTGATTTATTGCCATTTCCTGCAATAATAATGCCTTTGGCATCGGAATACGCCTGCACCTTATAATAATATGTTTTACCAGAAACTACCGTCTTGTCTGTATAATTCAACACAGAACCATTTTTTACAGTTGCTATCTGTTTGTAAGAACCTTTCTGGGAAGATGCACGGTAAATTTTATATTTTGTAGCTCCCGCTACTTTATTCCATTTGATTTTCAGTCCATCGTCTGTCGTTACTTTTATGTAGGAAATTTTCACCTGCTGCAATGCCCGAAACGATGCTGCGGCAGAATATCCGCTAGTAATCCGCGACCCGTCAAAACTTCCTGCAGCAACAATTTTATAATAATATTTTTTACCGCTTTTTACACTTTGGTCGGTATAACTTCTTGCATTGTTTTTTAAAGAAGCAATCTTTTTATAACTGCCTTTTTCACTTGTACTACGATATACTTCATAATTAGAAGCATTGTTTACTTTTTTCCATGTAATCTGTATTTTACTAGACGACAGGGAACGAATCGATACAATTGAAGCCTGGCCGATTGTCTTGCCTCTCTTCGCCGGCGAAAAAGTGCCTACGCCGCTGTGTTTTTGATTTGTAGGACGCACTTTATAATAATACACTTTTCCCGGCGTTATCTGTGAATCCGTATACGAACAGGTCATCTTCCCATCTATACGGGCAATTTCTGTATATCTTCCGGCCTCGCTGTCCGAACGAAACAACTGATAGCCGCTGCTGCCGGCAGATGCTTCCCATGAAATCCTAAGCTTATTCGATGATTTCACCTGAATTTTCGTGATGGATACTTTTGCAGGCGTCTTGACCTTAACAGCTCCAGCCTCATGTTCCATTTCTTCTCCGGTTTCTCTGCTGACAGGAACAATGCGGTAATAATAATTTGCCGCTGGGCGAATTGCAGAATCTTTATAGGAAGCCTGAAAGGTTTCTGTTATTTTCTGAAAATTCCCATCAGACGTATTGCTTCGGTAAACCACATAACGATCCGCATCTTCTGATACATTCCACGTAATCTGAATTTTACTGCTGGAAACCGCCGTAGCGGATACTTGAAAACCCACAGCTGCAGACACTTTATCCTTTGGCCCGCAAACTGCAATAAATAATATTCCCATCAACAGTAAACATCGATTCCATACTTTTCTCATCTTAATTCTCCTATTATTATAATCGTTCTAAAACTGTTTACGGCGCTGCCGAAAGGGTAATCGACACTGCCGCAGACTGGCTGCCGTAAACTGTTTTATTATTGTATTCATTGAACAACGCAATTTTATAATAATATTTCATACCTCCAGACGCCGAAGTATCTACATAACGGTCTGTATCTGCATTTGATACCGTACCAATCAATGTAAATCCGCTGTCCGCCTGGGTACTGCGGTAAATTTGATATCCTTTAATATCTTTCACTGGAACCCATGTCAACTCTGGCAATCCCTGCCCATTCTCAACAGCAGAGGTAATCATTGTTGCGGACACCGGCGAACCGGACAAAACATTGCCCATTCCGCCGCTTACTACGGATTTATATCCTTTGATAAATACTTCTACTTTGTAATAGTATGCCGCCGTCATATCAAGACCCTTATCTATGTAACTTACTTCCGAACCAGGTACCGTCGCAAGTTTTGTATATTGTCCTTGTGAAGAGGCCGCCCGGTATATATCATAATGGTCTGCCCCTCCTACCGGATTCCAGAAAACCTGCAGGCTGCTGCCTGTCACTCCCTGCACAGATGTAAGGACGGTTTTTGCTTTTGTCCATGCCTGACGCGGTTTTGTATAAGAACCATATTCGGTTTTGCCCTTTTCTTTTTTTCTTGTCCTGACTTTGTAATAATACCTGGTGCCGGCAGTTAATCCGGTTACTTTATAAGAAGTGGTGTTCGCCGACGTAATTGTCTTAATTTTCTTATATTTCCCATTTTTTGAAGTACTCTGATAAATTACATATCCGTTAATACCGCTTGCTTTTTTCCAGCTAATCGTCTGGCTTGTAGCAGAATTGCTGACTATTTTTGTAAATGACGTCTTCTTAATGGTTTTTCCATACGCAGAAGAACTAAAACCACTGTAACCCTTTGTTTTATTGTTGTGATTAAACGCCTGTACTTTGTAATAGTAAGTCTTATAGGGGCTTACCGTACGATCGTCGTAATATTTTAAAGCCCCGCCTTCTACGGTTCCTATTTTGGTATATTTTCCATTTACAGATTCAGCGCGCTTAATGATATAACCAGATGCGTTTATATCCGGCGTCCATGAAACGCGAAGCGTATCCGTCGCCCATGATTTTACTGCAATATCCGTCGGTACTTTTGCAGTCCTTGCAGGAACGGGAACGCTGTAATCACTGTAAATTGTGGTATTATCCACCTGCCCGACCGAACGTATTTTATAATAGTATTTCTTTCCCGGTTTTACCTTTGTATCATTATAATTTACACGGTTGACTCCGGCAACTGTTGCAATCTTTTCATATGTACCGTGTTTTTTCGTTGAACGGTAAATTTCATAATTTGCCGCATTATTAATCGTCGCCCAGCTGATCACAAGTTCTTTGCTGTTCTTTGATTTAATGGATGAAATCTTAGGGCTTGACATTGTGGAAGCAGAAACGGTCGTACTGTATTTGCCATATTTTATTTTGGAACTTGTTTCTGTATAAGTACGTATTTTATAGTAATACGTCATTCCAGGAGTTAGTCCCTTATCTTCCCATGTCGTAATCGTAGCCGGCTTCACACGGACGATTTCTTCAAATCCCTCTCCGCTGGATGTACTGCGGTAAATGCAGTATCCAGTAACGCCAATTACAGGCGTCCATTTCAGTTCCATTGTCGTACTGCTTTTTGATTGGACGCTGTTAAACCCAAGTCCCTTTTTTAAACCGTAATATTCTGCGATTCCAGTTGCATCCGCAACGCCAAGTTGTTTTAACTGCGCCTCTGTACTCAGATGATTTTTGACGTCATTCGCATTTGTAATAAAAGCATGTTCTACAATCAATGCCGGAATCCCATTTTCTTTACATCTTTTAATTACACCATAATAATCTGCCAGGCTGCCGTCCGGATATTTTGTGCCGTTTTCCGAATTGCGGATTAATATTCCTTTGCTTGCAAGGCCAAGCGCTGTCAGTTTAGAAAGTATCACAGACGCCAATGCCTGCCCTGTCGCCCCACAATTGGCATTATAACTAGAGTTCGGATAATACACGCTCGCTCCATTTGGAATTGGACTTGTATTGGCATTGTTGTGAAGACTGACAAATACATTTGCCTTTTTATTAATTGCCACCTGCGCGCGCTGCGCTAAAGAAAGATATGTATCGTCTTTTCTAGTCATATAAACGGTAACGCCGGCATATTCTTCTAATTCTGCCTGGCAGTACTGCGCAATTTTTAAATTTACCGTTTTCTCAACGACTCCGTTGGCCTGGGTGCCGGGATCGGAACCGCCATGCCCTGGATCTAATACAACGACAAGGCTGCTCATGCCGGTTGCATCTACTCCATTACTGCCCGCTCCCTTTTTTAAAACAGAAAGTCCTTCATCTAAAGTATCGCAGCCAGCGCTTTCCATCGCTTCTTCGATTGTTTCTCCAGAAGTTGGATTGCCCTCTCCGTCTAAAGATACAATACTCATCTCTGTTTCTGCCGCCAGCGCTTCTACGTCTTCCTCAGATAAAAATACATCATCCGGCTCCGTATCTGCTCTTTTATTTACACCAAACGCCGCTTGGATTCCGATTTCGTCAAAGAACACTTCCTCCCAAATTTCTTCTGCTGTATAAGAAAAAGATTCTAACTGATATGTTCCTTCCTGGCTTTCATCTGTAAACTCCATCTGAAACACAACAAAATCATCCAAAATCTCTTCTGTCTGAACCTCATAAATTTCGCCTGTCTCCTGATTTTGATAGGATAACGCCGCTGAATCTATCGCAACGCTGCCGTCTCCAATTCCAATCATAACCATCTGCGTTCCCGGAGCCGTCAAAAAAGGCTGGTCTATCGTCAGATAATTAATCAATGGATTTTTCGTTTGATTCATTCCTTCTAATGATGCTGCAAATACATGGCTGTTTCCTGTCGTCAGAAAAAGTACACAGGTCAGCGCCCATGCAATCAATCTTTTTATCTTTCTCATTGAAATCCCTTCCTACTTACTTTACTTATGAATAATCGTTCCTGTTTTGCCTGACATTGCTTCCCGCGTCTTGTCTAATCTGGTAATCAATGCCGTTTTCACTGCTGAATCTCCAATAAAATCTACTGCCGCCTGTATCTTTGGCAGAATCGTACCTTCTTCAAATTCTCCTGATTCTATATACTCCCTTGCCTGCGCTGTCGTCAGCGTATCCAAAGGCTGCTCTTCCGCAGTATTATAATGAAGGCACACTTTATCTTCTCCAGTCAGTATTACAAGCATATCTGCATCTAAAAGTTCTGCTAATTTCCCCGCTGCAAGATCTTTTTCAATTACTGCGCTTGCACCTTTGAGTTTATTCGCCTGCATCAAAACGGGAATTCCGCCTCCGCCACATGCAATCACTACCTGATCTGCATCGCTTAATACCCGCACTGCGTCAATTTCCACAATATCCATCGGCTTTGGCGCCGCAATAATTCTCCGGTAACCAGTTCCCGCCTCTGCTACATGGTTTCCCTTCTTTTCTTCTGCTTCTGATTCTTCTTTTGTCAAAACACGTCCTATGACCTTTGAAGGATGATAAAATGCCTCGTCATAGGGATCTACGCACACCTGCGTCAATATGGTAGATACTGTTTTATAGATACCCCGGTTCAATAATTCTGTGCGAATCTCATTTTGCAGATCATAACCAATATAGCCCTGGCTCATAGCAGAACATACGGACATCGGAGTCGCTGTATATTCTGGGTACAATTTACAAAATTCCGACATTGCCGTATGAATCATGCCTACCTGCGGCCCATTGCTGTGCGATATGACTACCTGATAATCTGCTTCAATCAAATCTGCAACAGCTTTGGCTGTCTTTCGTGCCGCAGTCTTTTGATCCGGCAATGTTGTTCCCAATGCTTCATGTCCTAATGCAATCACAATCCTTTTCTTTCTCATGGATATTTCCTCCTCAGATTTGACCTAGATATAAAAATTGTATCACAAACTAATTTATTCCACAATACCGCTATTTTTTAGGATTTCCTTAATTTTCCCTAATTCTGCCCGCGCCCCTTTTTTAAAAGCCAAAAACCAAACAGAAGTATCAAAAACCAAAATCCCATTCTAATTCCAGAAACATCTAGAGTCTTTGCACTTTTTGCTGCTGTCACATGCGATACGCCGTTCGGCTCAATCGCTTCCCTTTCTTCTTGGTTTAAAGCAGCGGTCGGTTTTTCCTGCTTTAATTCCTTTCGGTTTTCTGTTACGTTTACAGTACAAACTGCAAATATGCTCTCGTCTGACTTTAAAACCGCTGTTACTTTTGCCTTTCCCTTCCGAAGCGCTTCTACTACTCCTGAGGAATCTACGGACACCGCTTTACCACTTGATTTCCATAAAATCTCCTGCTGCTCTGATCCTTTTGGCAAAAACTCTACGCCAATCGCCGCCTTCTCTCCTTTTTCCAATTCCAAAGAAGATACGCTTAAGGCAATCTGTCCGGCCTTCTGGCGGACGGTTACTTTACAGCTTACAAAAACACCGCTGCCATCTTCTGCCTTGCCTGTAATAACAGCAGTCCCGGCAGAAACCGGATGTAAACTGCCCGACGCATCCACAGTGACAACCGAAGCATCCGATGTATCCCACTTTAGCGTCTGCTTTGCTGAAACCGGAAAAACAGAAGGTTTTAAAGTATATGTATCGTCCAGCCAAAGAGTTACGGTATAATATCCATCTGCATCTTTTTGCAGATCATTCAGTGAAATCCACTCTGCGGCTGGTTCTGCTTCTGCAACGGTAAAGGCTTTCATTCTTATGGTCGCCCCATGCCCTGCCATATCCTCCCATATTCCTTTTTGGGAACGGAAACTTTGCCCTGCCTCGACCTCATTTGTAAAAGCAACCCAACTTCCATTTTGATAACTCTTATCTATAAAAAATTCTACCTGGCCACCGCTTTCTTTTTCTAATGTAATGACAACCGAAAATGTA
This sequence comes from uncultured Lachnospiraceae bacterium, assembly GCA_910586355.1. Classification (GTDB taxonomy): domain Bacteria; phylum Bacillota; class Clostridia; order Lachnospirales; family Lachnospiraceae; genus Roseburia_B. Next base: position 91,969 of record CAJUHJ010000001.1, on the reverse strand, counting down.
TCCCCTTCCTCTAACGGCACAGAAACCGGAAGAGGTATTGTATAATATCCCGCATAACTGGTACTCCCGGTCACCGGAACCGAAAGCTGTTTGATTCCGGAAGTTGGATTATATATATCCGTCAGATTTTTATAAATCTGAATACTATATGAAACTGCCGTATCAAACAGAGCAAAAGAAACCGCCTGTAACTGTTCGCAGCGAACATTCTCTTTCTTTTTCACCGAAAAAACATTGGCAATCGACTCTTTACTGTCAATTTTAGTCAGCGTACTTGCGGAATTCGTAGCGTTATATGCCCCGGCCGATCCGTCATATTGATAATTATAATCATAATTGTCCGCCGGCTCAAAATCAAACACATATGCCCTGGCACGATTCCTGCTGGTATTTCCAGAATTTACGGCGCTGTCTTCATAGGATAAATAAAAATATCCTTCCTCTCCCCAGTCTTCCCCATAACTATTTTTCACAATCCATGCGCCATCCCCGGACGGACGGAATTCTTCTTTAAAATTTTCTTTAGAATACGTATCGTCCCAGCCCACAATCGTTACCGAATGATTATTGGCCTGGCTGCTGTCCAAAGGGAAATAATATGCTGCGCGGCTTCCGTCAAAATAGCTGTAATCAAAATAAAGATTAATCGCCGCCGCCCCATACTTTAAAATCATCTGTTTTATAATGTTTACTGCGTCAATATCTTTAAAGTTAATCCAATACGCATTTTGAAGGTGAGCCTCATTCGCATACGCCAATGACTCATTATAGACCGTCTTCTCATTCAAATTTTCAAAAGGCGCTGCCGCTTCATTTGCCGCGCCAACCCAGTTTGCCAATGCAAACGTGGAAAATATCGTATTGGAACCTACATTTAAAAAATTCGCCAAGGAAATATTAAAATTGCCGTCTCCTTTTGTATTACCTAAAGGGTCTAAAACCGGATGATAGAAAAAATAAGACAAATGCGCTTCGGATAAGTCAAGAGAATCCACATCTGAATAGCCTTTTAAAAGAAGAGACTGCTCTCCAGCCGCCAGTGTAGAAAATGCCCAGCAAGTATTATAACGCTGATTACGCACCGGTGTGACGGCTCCTAAATTCCTTGGATCATAAATTTTTGCCAGAGCTCCATTTTTATAAGAAGATAACGCCATATCCTTATTTAAAAGACGGTACAACTCTATTTTCTCTTGTTCTTTCTGTTTTGCGCTGTTATATTCCAAACTTCCAATCAAAGCTTCTATTTCTTCCGATATTTCCGGAACTTCAAATTCTTCTTCCCACTCTTTATGTAAAATTTCCTGCGCATAGACAACGCTGGAAAAAAACAGGCAGACACAGAATATCAACATTCCCATATATCGTTTCATATCCTATCACCCTTTTATCTTAAATATGTCCCCCATTATAAAACATTTTTTCAAAAAAAGAAAGAAGCCGGCATAAAGAATCTAATACCAGCTTTCTCAAAATTTACTATTTTTTTGCTCCAAGCAGCACTTCTAATGTCTGTTCTTCATATTTGCCGTTTTTTGCACGCTGAATCGTCACCTCTACCGAGGAACCGGCCGGAAGATACCGCATCAATTCCTGCATTTCCTCCATAGATTTAATATTCCGTCCGTCAAATTTGGTGATAATATCCCCGCGCATCAAACCAGCCTCATCTGCACTGCTTCCCTCTACGACCTGGGCTACGTATACCCCTTTTGGCATACTATAACTATCCGACACATTATCTGTAACATCTACTCCCGAAATCCCCAAATAAGGCGTATCCGAACCACGCACGAGTTCTCTGGTAATCAGCTGTTTCACAATTGGGATTGCCATTTGGGAAGGAATGGCATAGCCCATGCCCTCAACGCTCGTTTCCGTATACTTTACAGATGTAATGCCGATGACTTCACCATTCATATTCAAAAGCGCTCCGCCGCTGTTTCCAGGATTAATCGCCGCTGATGTCTGTAAAAGCTCATTTGTGATAATACTGCCGTCTCTCTCATTCGTAACGCTCACTTCCCGATTCAAAGCGCTGATTACGCCAGTTGTAACGGACTGCCCATATCCCAGCGAATTTCCAATTGCAACTGCTTCCTGTCCCATTTTAAGCTTGGATGAATCGGCAAAAACTGCCATTCGGACACTGTCTTTCGTCTCCTGTTCAATATCCTCTAACGCTACGCTAATCACTGCAAGATCACTGCTTTGGTCTGTTCCTTTTATCTTTGCGCTGACCGTAGAAGAATCCGCAAAAACAACTGTCAATGTCTGCGCGCCTTCCACTACATGATTATTGGTAGCAATATACAAATTTTCTTCATCCTGGCTGATAATAATTCCAGAACCAAAACCTTCGTTTTCATATTCCTGTACTCCGCCAAAGAAAAAACCAGGTATCTGCGATCTTGAAATCGTAGTAATGGATACAATCGAGGGCATCGCCTGATCTACAATATCAGATACATCTGTAACGGCTCCCACAGGCAGTTCTTCCAAATCTGGTTGATTTGAAATAATCTCCGGCATTTCCGTTGTTTCTGCAATATATAAATCATCTCCAGACTTATGGATCTTCTCGGATTTCACCAATGGACCGCTTCCAGTAACAATTCCAAAAAAATAAATCATACCGCCAAAAGAAACTGCTGTAACCAATCCAAATGAAGCCGCCAATGTCGCAGCTTTTAACAATTTCTTTCCCCATCCACTGCTCTGTCTTTTTTTCTTTTCCGGCTCTTCGTACGGCCTGTATGAACCGTCTTTTGGGTCTTTTTCGCCACTCGCATCCATCGTTACTGTATCTTTCGTTTGTCCATAGGAATAGTAGTCTGTCTGGTTTTGATATCCATCTTGATTTTCAAATCCTTCCATACACTCATCCATCTCCTCTCAATTACTTTGTGTATCTCTGTTACTTTCCATCAGTCTACCGCGAATTTGTGTTGCTTTTGTGAAAATAAAGTGCAAAAAAAGTGAAAGATGAAAATTCATCTTTCACTTTTTTAATTATATCCTGATATTTTAATCGGATAATCCGTCGTCTCCATCTTCCGGTAAAACATAACCGGTATCAACAGTACTTGTATTATCATCATCTGTCAAAGGATTATCAAACCTCGTCGTCGATTCCGGCGTACAGCCTGTATAATTTCTAATATAATCGCTAAGGCCCGTCACTGTATTTGAAACATTATTCTTCTCATCAAAGAGATACTCATGCAGCTCTTCTACATTTGTCTCTAAATCTGTCGGAACCACAAGGGACGACTGGGAACCATAGTTTCCAGTACACAACTCAAACGGCCAGCCATGTGTGCCGGCTAATTCATACCCCATCACATCTCCGGCTAACTTTAGTAAATCCTTGCTTGTCAAACTGGTAGAAATCTCATCCATCATACTGTCAATCATACCGCCGATTGTAGTCAGGCTGGAGCCTTTTGCTTTTTCTATCATTTTTGTTAAAACCGTCCTCTGGCGCTCGGTACGTTTAAAGTCGTCGCCGGCAGTATAACGGATACGGCAGTATGCAAGCGCCTGTACGCCGTCTACGGTATGGGTGCCTCCGCCGCTTAACTTACTGGACGAATGGTTTGTCACTTTATTAATCTCATCAATATAGTTGTCGTTCATAATCTGGACTTCCTGATTGGTAAGCTCTAATTCGATTCCGTCCAATAAATCCACAGCGTCTACAACCGCCCCAAAATCCACAGAAACATAATCCACAATATCCAGATTCAGATTTTTATTCAGCGCTGCTATCGCTCCTTTGGGTCCGCCAAGAGCATACGCTGCATTAATTTTTCTATAAGTGTCATCTTTTACATTTAAAAATGTATCGCGGTATACAGACACCAATTTTACTTTTTTCGTATCATTGTTGATACTTGCAATCATAATGGTATCGCTGTTGCCCGAAGTATATTTTCCAACTTCACGGTTGTCCAGACCAAATAATGCAATATTCGTATATCCTTTTAACACTTCTGCCGTTTCAGAATCCAATTCAACGTTTACTTCTTCTTGTTCAATTTCCCCGGTACTGTCTACTTGATTCATTCTGGAATAAACATACAGCCCTACCAAAAGCGCTGCTAAAATAATGATTTCAACGACAAATAATACTATTTTGTTTTTTCTTTTTTTCTTTTTTCTCTTCGTACTCATATGCTCTCCGTTCTTTCAAAGTTCATAAGCCTAAAGTATTTTTAACAATCACCAATAAATATATCTCTTTTTTTCACATCTGTCAATCTTTTGAAGGTAATTAAATTTATGCAAATTGTACAAAATGCCGTTCACAGACTTGTCAAATTTATCTGTGAAACCACAATCTTTTTACCAAAGCGCGGAAAAGACGGTATCTTTTGCCAATCATTTCAAGTATTGTCCCATGGGAAAAATCAGAGACATTTGTATCATGTCTGCGGTAAAACAACAGCTTATCTTCAATAAACCTGCTGCGCCCTCCTTTGATGTCGTTAATCATCCCGATCCATTGGTCGTGCATTTCAATTTCATCTGGAACAGGCAAAACATACGGCAGAAGACTTCTGCCAAACGCCATGCAGCAGCCCATGTACCGATTTTTTAAAAAGTTATTCAAAACTCCTGCTTTTGAACCTCGGTAGTCAAAAAAAGAAGGTTTTATGAGCTTTATGAGCGCTGCGTCCATCACTTTTGCATCGTGGCAGACCAGGTTACAACCATCTTTTCCTAAATAATGCATCACTGTCTTTACTTTATTTTCTGTCCAAACATCATCTTGATCTGCCAGAAAAATATAACGTCCTCTGCAATGTTTCAACGCTTCGTTTATATTTTGCTTGATGCCTTTTTGGGGGCCTTTTACGATTTGAATGGGAATTTCACCCTTCTGATAGTCTTTCACAATATCTAGCGTACCATCCGTAGATCCGTCGTCTGATATAATAATTTCATCCCGCCCGCTTAAATTCTTTAAAATCGAATCCAACTGCTCTTTCAAATAGCGCTCTCCATTGTAAGTCGCCATGGCTACTGAAATCCGAACCTCATTCATATCTTTCATCCTAAAAACAACGCTTCATAGTCCTTTGCAATCTGCTCCAAACTATAAGCCGTCAGTATCCTCCGTTTTGCTTTCGAGCCAAGAACATCCCGCTCTGTATCATCAAGTTCCTCTGCCTTTTGAATCAAAGAAGAAAGGCTCCCTTTTTTCTTTGTCCAATAAAGCGCTGCGTCTTCCCCAACCTCGCGGTTAAACCCAACGTCCAAAAGCAAATTGACTTTTGTGCTTCCAAGCGCCTCAAGCAGCGACGGGTTTGTCCCCCCGACCTCATGTCCATGCAGATAACCCCAGGCATTTTCCCTTACTTTCTTTAACAGCTGCTTTTCATATACCGTCTGGCAAAAGACAATTCGTTTATCCTTATCGAAACCTGTTTTCTCTTTTAAATTCTGATAAAACGGATTTTCCTCTACATTACTGATAATCGCAAGTTTTTTCTTCGTCTTTGAACGCATAAACTCACGTATCATCGTCTCATAGTTATTCTCCGGCACAAATCTTCCCACAATCAAATAATATTCCTGCGGCGTCAGATTCCATTTTCCATACCAAGCTAAAAGCGTCTCGTCTTCATCTAAAATCCTGCTGTTTGCTACATCCGCCCCATAAGCAATATACGCCGTCTTTGGCCTATAACATTTGTAACTGTTTTGAATGTATGATTCAATATTTTTCGAATCGCATATTAATAAATCCGAGTGTTTTACCATAAGCTTTTCAGAATATTTCCAATATTTTCGAATGAATTTATTCCATTTTGCCCGCTTCCATTCATGCCCGTCTGGATTTACAAAAAGACGGCCTCCCAAATGGTAAATTCTGCGTTTTAAAAAACCTGCAAACGGGCCAATCCGACATGCCAGCACATAAATAATCGGTGATTCTACCGTATGACGGCAGATATATTTTAGACAGAACAAAAACGCTGCAATATCGTACCAAACTGCTTTTGCCGATCCAATGTTGGGAACTTTTATCTGAAAACAATGGCAGCCCCTGTATTCAAATTCATGGAATGTGTCTCCCATACAGGCCACATGATATTTAATATCTTTGCTTTTTTTATATCGAACCAATTGTTCTACAAATGTTTCAAAACCGCCGTATCTCGCTGGAATCCCTTTACTTCCAATAATAAATACATCCCGCATGGTAATCTCCCGTTACATTTTTTTCATTGCATAAGTATGATTTACTTTAAGGCTCAAATTACTGTTATAACAAGGGTCTGGCACTAAAAATTTCTGCTTCCACCGCTCAAAAAACAACTGCAAAGGCTCCTTTTTCTCTTCTGTCTTCTCTTTGCCATACTGCACCGCAGTTACCTCTGGTATCACAACAATTTGATAGCCATGCTCCGACAAACGAAAACAACAATCTGCCTCCTGATAAATTCCAGTCAAAGCAGGGTCCAATCCGCCCACAGTTTCCAATGCGTCCCGCCGGAACATGACGCATCCAAAAGAAATTGCACTGACATTTTTTGGAATGGCCGCATGAAGAAAATACCCTTTATATTGCGCTGGTATCCCGCTGTTAAAAGGAATCAGGCAGCCATTCTCATCATAAGTATATCCACAAGAAGCAACACGTTTTTTTCGTGTAAGGATTTTTACTCCGACAGCAGCCGTACGCATATGCTGACAGTTTCCAACCAGTGTTTCTAACAAACCTTCAGCCTTTATTTTAATGCCCTTTTGGATATATAATATATAATCGCCCATACGATCCTTTTCTATCCCATCCAAAAGAGAATTGACCTTTTTATAACAAATATGAAAAGAATATTCTTTTTTTTCAAAAGATAAATTCTGGTAATAACGCCGAATGGAAAGAAGCTGTTTTTCGTCTTCCCCGAAAACAGTAATATCATACCTGCCTTTGAGCCTGTATGAAACGCGGTAAACTCCAAGATTTTCCGTTACCTTTGCATGCCCTTCTTCCCCGCTTCTTTTTAAATGCGCTTCTATCGCCCGGCAGCCATTATCAAATGCGTACGCCTTATCTTCGCTGTTGCCCGCCGTAGAACCTTCGTGAATCCTCCAATGATAAAGTATTTTCGGCACATGCTTAACAATTGCCCCCGCATCAATGCAGCGAAGCACAAAATCATAATCCTGCGCGCCGTCCATTGCTTTGTTAAGGCCTTTTGTTTCCTGCAAAAGTTTTGAAGAAAACAATAGAAAATGGCAAAAATAATTGTTATGCCTTAAAAATTCCAGATTAAAATCCGGTTTGAAGTGCGGCCGGCTGTGCACCGAACCGTTTCCATTGATTTTGTCCTCATCTGAATAAATCATTGCCCACATACGTTCTTCTTTGGAATAAGAAGTATTGAGACATTTTACCATCTCATACAGCGCATTTGCCGCCAAAAGATCGTCATGGTCCATAAGCGCGATATATTCTCCTTTTGCCATTGCAAACCCGCTGTTTGTGTTTTCAGAAATACCGCCGTTTTTCTTAAGCCTCTGATAACGGATTCTTATATCTTTTGCGGCATATTCTGCCACTGTCTGCTCTACTGCCGCTGTCTTGCTTCCGTCCGCAAGGCAAAGCTCCCAGTTCACATAACTTTGAGATTCCACAGAATCCAACAACTCTTTTAAATACTGTTTTGGCGTCTCATACGTTGGAACCACAATACTAACTAACGGCATATAAGAAAACGTCTGCATCCTCTGGCTTGCCAATTCTTCTTCTGACGGCAGATAACGCGCGTAACACTTTGTATATTCCAACATAGGAGATTTGCTTCGTTCTAAGGTCTTATAGAAAAGTCCCCGAATACCATATCGTTTCAGGAGATTTTTGATATAACGTATCTGATATGCGACATTCATCCCGTTTACTTTGAGCCCTTTCCTGTAATCACTACCTGCAGTGTTTTTGCCAAAATCTTAAAGTCTAAGCCAATGCTCCACTGTGAAATATAATGCGTATCAAGCGCTACTACTTCTTCAAAGTCTGTAATATCATTTCTGCCGCTGACCTGCCACATTCCTGTGATGCCCGGTTTAATTCCAAGCCTTGCCCTATGATGTATCTGATACTGTCCAAACTCTTCTACCGTAGGAGGCCTTGTCCCAACTAAACTCATATCCCCTTTTAAGACATTTATAAACTGCGGCAGCTCGTCAATCGAAAACTTCCGCATAAATTTTCCTATCGGAAAAATTCTGGGGTCGTCTTCCATCTTAAACATAAAACCGGACATCTCATTTTGTTCCATTAAAGACGCTTTCTGCTGCTCTGCATCGACATTCATAGAACGAAATTTATAAATTTTAAACTTCCTTCCGTTTTTGCCCACACGCTCCTGAGAAAAAAACACCGGACCGGGCGACTGTAATTTAATAATCGGCGCAAAAATAAGAAATGCTACACTACACGCGAATAACCCAAACAGGCTGCCAAATATATCCATCAGCCGTTTCACAAAAAATTGCCTGGGAGAAGCAATTTTCATACTTGAAGTCAAAACCAGATAGTTGCCGTATTTTTCTACCGCCTTATTTGGTGCGAGCGAATTCATATGCACCAGATTATAATGAACGGTAAGCCCCATTTCCAACAGCTCATTGGACAATTCCTGTGAACTTTCCCTTGTATTTCCATTGATAAATACTTCATCAACTACATTCTTACGCAGATATTCATAACAGTCGTCCGCACAGGCAACGACGGGAACATCACATATTTTTTCCCCTCTCATATCCCGGTCTATAACAATGACTCCAGCCACAATAAAATCGCGATATACAAGATTGTTGAATTCATGTAACGCTTCTAGCGCATATTTTTCCGTAGTCAGCAAAATCATAACGGAAAGATTTTTCTCATTTGCCATTCTTTTTAGAATGATATGTTTTAATATAAGCCTTGATAAAAAAATCAATACAATTGATATAATCCAATATGAGAAAATAACCTTCCTGGAATAAATTTCTGTCTGTTTCGTCGCCGTTTCAAATGCGAGAATTCCGGCAAAAATAATGGTACAAAACGTAATGCTGGAATTGACTTCTTGAAAATGGCCTCTTCTTAAAATCCCAGTATACGGCTCAAAAAAGAATACCACGCAAATATCAATCAAAAGCATCACAATCGCCAGTCTCTCATATGGTTCGCTGGAATATGGCAGATGCCAGTCAAACCGAAGCACATATGCAATAATTAAAGCAATCTGCGTGCATACAATATCTAAAATTGTAAAATCCAAATGCTTTAGCCAGCTTTTCTGTTCCCTTTTATACATAGCACTACCTCATTTATGTTTGGCTCTGTGAAGATACAGCCACGATCTTGCATAGTCTTTACGTTCTTCCTCTGACATATGTCCAACTTTCTTATAAGAAAGTTTTGTAAGCGCCATTTCATGCTCCCCGCATTTAAAACACTCTACATTTTTTCTTCTTGATACTACACGAATCCAGCCGCATCCAGGGCAAATATAAACTTTCATTTATTTTTATCCTCTAATAATTCATCTCTGTGTATACGAATGGTCCCAAGAGCCGTCTCAAAATCCTGACGGTTTTTCTGGCCCAGCGTATTCAAAATCAGGCCTGAAAAAAATGACTGCATCGCCGCCAACATCGCAAAACCACAAACAATTAAAGTCGGAAAATGAGGTACTAAGCCAGTCCTTGAATAATCAATTAATATAGGTATCATAAATCCAATTGACAGCGCAACTAATACAGCCGCTAACATTCCAAAAAAATTTAACGGTTTGTACGTCTGGTACATTCTGCCTATTGTTCGCAGTACGCGAAATCCGTCAGAAAATGTATTTAATTTTGATACGCTGCCCTCCGGACGGTCACGATAGTCTACGATTACATTTTCTACCTGCATATTTTTATCTGCGGCATGAATACTCATTTCCGTTTCAATTTCAAATCCTTTTGACAATACCGGAAACGATTTTACAAACAGATAACTAAATGCCCGATATCCTGTCATCATATCCTTAATATCTGCATCAAACAGCACGTTAATGCTTTTGCGCACTAAGGAATTGCCAAAATTATGAAACGCCCGTTTGTTCTCTGTAAAATAAGTCGAAGAAAGCCTGTCTCCAACAACCATATCCGCATTGCGTTCAAACACGCGCGCAATCATCTGAGGCGCCGCCTCCACCGGATAGGTATCGTCGCCGTCAATAATAATATAACATTCCGCGTCAATGTCCCGAAACATCCTGCGGATAACATTGCCTTTTCCCTGTTTGTATTCGTAACGCACGATTGCTCCGGCTCTTCTTGCAATCTCGTCCGTCCCGTCCGTTGAATTATTATCATAAACATAAACTACGGCTTCCGGCAATATTCTTTTAAAATCTTCTACTACTTTTTGAATCGTCCTGCTTTCATTGTAACAGGGAATCAATACTGCTATTTTATCCATGTCAGACTTCCTTCCATTTTCTCATCTTACGGTATACACAGTATACCTCTATTATAATCTGTACAGTCAGCGTAATCAATAAAGAAACAACCACTCCATCCATGGAGTACTGTCTGACACAAATGATTGAGGCAATCCATGATGAAACTACCCCGCCGATTCCAACGAATACCTGCCCTTTGATTTCCCTTAAGACTGTACAAACCGGAAACAGACACGCATTTACAGCAATCAGCAGCGTAGATAAAATAATCGGGACAAACAAATACGCATACGGACGTATTTCTTCCTGAAACACAAGCGTTAAAAACCATTCTCCAAGCAATGCGGAAACAGCCAGCGCCAAAATAGACAACAGCACAAAAACTACCGTCACTTTTTTCAAAATATCTTTAAAACCGCGCTTATCGTTTTCTTTTAAACAGTCGGCAAGCGGGAGAATCAACGGTACAAATATCGTAGACGCCCCAACCTGCACAATCATGCTCGGCGTTGCAACAGAAGAATAATAGCCCAATACTGTTTCTCCATAATACCGCTCTAAAAAATATTTCGGAAGTGAAATCGAAAGATTGTTCGTCACCGCTACAACTACAAGCGGAACCATTGCAAACATCAGCTTCTTAACAGCCGCGCCGTCCGTTTTTGCATCCTCTTGTATAAAACGCCCCGCCATCCGTTTATCATACAAAACTGCAACAAGAAATGTTGTAAACGTCATACAGCCTACTGCAGACACCAGATTTTTTGTCAGATATAATACAATGCAAAAAGACGCCAACATCAAAATACCGCGGGCAATATAGGAATAACAGATATAATCCATCCGCCCATTTTTCTGCTCAATGCCATGATAAACGTCTATCCACGCTTCCCCGCATTTATAAAGCATATACAAAAGGATAACGCCCCACTGGTACGGCGTATAATGATTCAGCAGCAAACCTGCCGCGCAAATCAAAAACGATACTGCCATTGCATAATAGCGCGAGTATATATAAGTTCTGTCTGAGTATTCTCCAATGACGTCGGAAACCTGATACTGCCTCGTATTAAACAGCGCCAATATTCCAAAGGCTGCCGTAAAGGTCATTGCAAGCCCATACACGCCGCCGTCCGAAAACCCTGACAGCCTGACGACTAAAATCGTCGTCAGCCACTGGCAGCCATAATAGAACATCATACCGAAGCTATTGTAAAATATATTTGCAATTGTTGATTTTTTCTCCATTGTAACTCATTTTCCTCTTTTAAACATCCATCGAATAGTCTGCCCGATGCAGTGTCAGATTCTGATTATAGAATGGGTCGCCGGCTTTGATCTCCTCTTCCCATTTCGTCTGAAGCTTTGTAATTTCTGCCTGGAACCGCTCCTGCTTTTCCGCCGTATCTTCATAGCCTCTCGATTTTGATTCATAGTGAAAGAGCTTCGCATAAGGATTAAACAAAATTTTATATCCGGCTGCGCGTATTTTCAAACAAAAATCAATATCATTCAAAGCAACTACAAAATCTTCTCCCATACCCCCAACTTCTAAATATACCGATTTCCTTACCATCAGACAGGCGCCCGTTACGGCAGAGACTTCCCTTTCGCACAGAGAAAACGGATAGTATTTTTCATCTCTGTCTGTTAAGCTCCAAAGCGCATGCGCCGCAAATCCTCCCATGCCGATTATCACGCCTGCATGCTGGATTGTCTTATCACCATAATAAAGCATAGCGCCGCTTGCCCCTACCCCCGGTTTCACTGCTGAAATCACCAGTTCGCGAAGCGCATTCGGATGCATAAACTCCGTATCGTTATTCAAACAAAGAACCAAATCTCCTTTCGCTAACTCTACGGCTGCATTGTTAATTGCAGAGTAATTAAAATCGCCTTCCCAAACTAAAACGCGGATTCTTCTGTCTTCTTTTATGACTTTTTTGTAGTATGCAAATGTTTCCTTCTTTTCGCTGTTATTCTCAGCCAGAATCACTTCATAATTTGAATAATTGCTTTTTTTCAGTGATTCCAGACATTTTTTCAGATCCTCTATATGGTCTTTGGTCGGAATGATAATACTCACAAGCGGTTCCTGTTCCAGCTCGTAAGACAGATGGAAAAACCCTTCCACATCCGACTGCGTCACCTTCCCTGAAATATTTTCGGATTTTAAATAATGCTTGAGACATTCTGCATTATTTTCATTCATGCTGTGAATAAACATATTTCTTTTTTCATAAGGCACAACGTTTGAAAACAGCGGTTTTGGAATATGCATTACATGCTTTGCAAACCGAAACGCCTGCAGCGAAAGATCATACCATCCATTCCCAAACAGCATAATTTCTTCCCCGCCTGCCGCCAGTTTTTCCAAAAGACTTCGGCGAACGGCAAAACATCTTCCAAGATATGGAAAATTTAAAAGCAGATTCTGGCTTGCATCCGGTTTGAAAAACGGCCGGTAACGTTTATTATCCGCAAGATTATCTTCATCTGTATAAACCAAATCGGCCTGTTCCATATTTGTCGGACATATTCTGCTGTTATGCAGCGTCAGCTGTCCAAATACAGCAAGCGACAACTCATACAAATACTCCGGAAGCACCCTGATATTCTTTCCGGAAAAGATAAAATATTCTCCACTGTTTTGCTCTAACAGTTTTGCCAGCGTTGTCTCCTGTGTCAAAGTGGCAAACGTCACTTGCTTACACGTCTGCTTTTTCCATCCTTCCTGCTCTGGGTTTGTTCCGATTTCAGATACAACCACAAAAGAAAGCCTTTTTGAAAGCGCATCTTTTCTCTGGCTTTTCAATTCAATTTTAGAAGCCGTATTTCTCCGGCACCAGGTCATATATTCCGATTCATCGCTCACCGAAACCCCAAATTTACGCAGCGCTTTTTTTACTGTATAACTCACTCCATAATACTGCATATAATAAACCGCTTTCTGCAGTTTATTTTTTCCCTCTAAATCAAAATCGCTAATCATACCATCTCTCCTATTTCTTCCGCCAATAATTTTCTAATGAAAGATTCTTATTGTAAAACGAATCTCCTGCCAAAATCTGTTCTTGATACGTTTCCATCAAAATATGCCTGTCGGTCTCTAAAAGTATTTCCCGGCTGTCGGTCTCTGACATTCTGCAGAGCGCATATGGATTTAACACAATCTGCTTTCCCTTTTGCCTCAGCAAAAAACACACTTCCAATATTCGTGCGGATACAGACTTTGTCTTTCCTTTAGCCCAGAGCGACAGCAGCTCTTTTCTCTTTGCCATACATGCAAAACCGGACACCGCAGATACATTATGCGCATAATAATTTCTGCCCATATACCCCGGCGCATCGTAACGCTGTCCCCGGTTTACTTCTAACGCCAGATGACCTGCCCCATTTCCAATGACAATATCCGAACTAAATATAAGATCCTTATCATCTAATATCTGCATACCCGCCATACCAACATCTTTGCGCTGGATAAACATCAAAAGTTCTTCCAAAAATGTCGGAGTCAACGGAAGGATTCCTGCCGCAAGAATCAAAACATATTCTCCATCCGACTGTTCTAATATTCCCGTAATCTCTTTTTGTGAAGCTGCATAAAACAGCTCATAACATGGATAAGAAGAACACTTTTCCACCCCCGCTGCCGTATATGCAGCGCTTGATTTGCTTTTTCCGCTTCCATCTATTATAACAGAAATTTTGGGTTTCCCAATTTCATACTTCATACGGTAGTGCGTCTTGCAAATCTGCGCGCTGTGCACTTTAGCCGGATAGCCTCTGCGCAATTCCGCATCTCTGACTGCATTCCTCCCCGCAGCAATCGCATATGATTTGGAGTCTAAGTTCATGGAAGTAGACTGGGCATGGCACCTCCAAAAATAAAGCACTTTGGGAATATGGCAGACAATTTCTGCCGCATCTGTCAGGCGCATAATGATATCATGGTCCTGGCTTCCATCATATTCCGGACGAAACATACCGACCTGATCTACCAGCTCTTTCCGAAAAACGCTTAAATGACAAATATAATTGACTCCTCTTAAATTGTCTACGGAAAAATCAGGTTTAAAATGATACGTAATAATATTTTCGAGCGAACTGCCTTCAAACGTCACTTCATCCGTATAAACAAATTGGGCGCCATTTTCTTCAATAACCTTTGCACATTCATATAACGCAGACGGATGCAGCATATCGTCATGGTCGAATAATGCCAGATACGTCCCTGTTGCCATACGGATACAGCAATTCGTATTCTCTGAAATACCAAAATTCTTCTCTAATTTTTGATATACTATCCGAGAATCCCTGTCTGCATATTCCCTGACAACCTCTGCAACAGTTCCATACGCCGCGTCCGACGCATCTGCCAGACAAAGTTCCCAATTCTGGTACGTCTGTTCTGTAACAGATGTAATCATATCCCTAAGAAACTGCTCTGGAGTATTATACAAAGGCACTAAGACACTAATTTTAATGTCCTCACGAAATACCCTTGTTCTTTGCCGCATCTTTTCTTCTTCCGTCGGCATAATCTTTGTCAAATACTTCCTTGCTTCCTTTCTCCTTTGCAAACGATTATTCTCTATTGCATGTTCTGCCTTTTGCCAGACGCCCAACACTCCGTTTTGATGAAGAAATTTTACCGCCTGATACCCTTTTCTGGCCGGATATAACGCCGTCCATACAGGAGTTCCTTTTAACTTTCGTATTCCATGCCGTTCTGGCTCTTTTTCTACATCATCCGGTCCATCGTCATGGGTATAGGCAAGAAACTTCCTCATATCGCCTAACTCAGTAGAAATATTTTGTTTTTCCTGCTCCATCTGCTTTCGCATTGCTTGATCTAGCGCCATCTGCATAAACCTCATTTTCACAAATCAATTTTCAATACATAACCCGCTTCATTTTCAAAGATAATTTCTACATTATCCTCTGATAGCACCGCTTTTCCATGTTCTTTCTCAAACTGTGTGCCTTTCATCATAACAGTATAATGAATCTCCCAGTCATAATACGCCTGACGCACATCTTCCGTCGTATGCCTCCACTCATAAAAATCCGGAAAATCATATCCGCTGGCGCCTTCATACAAATACGTATGCCCATAATCATTTGTTTCCGTCATAAGCGGAACCATCTTTTCACCAGAAAGATTGTCCTCTACATATTGAAACAAATCAAACACATTATCCTTAAGCCCTACATGCTCCCCCTTAATAAACGACCAATTCTGCTGATACAGTGTAAAATACGCCGTACTGTGCATGGCGCCCGTAATTTTCTCCGTAGAAGTTACAATCTTATACTCAATTTTACCAAAACAAAGCGCCGCAAACAACGCAACCATCAAGCTGTACGCCGCCAGCGTCTCCTTTGCTTCCTGAAGCATAATAGAAACTGCTTTCGCCGCCAAAAACCAGCAGAACATCCACAACGGATAATATGTTTTATAATAGTAATAGGTAGAAACGTGATGGGTCAGCGTCAACAAAAGCATTATCCCCGTAAACCCAAAAAATGCGCAGAAAAATAAAGTTTCCGGCGTAAACTTCCGCCTTTTCAATGTATAAACCAATACATAAAGCACCGGAAAAATTGTCCAAAAGAAATCCATATACAGTTCTGTATAAATTCCGCCCGGATTACTAAGCGCCCCTGAAATACTTGTCCCGGAAGAAATAAAGAAACCATACATACAGTAGAAAAATCCCATTACAACGGGAAGCAAAAACACCTCAAATGCAAGCAATA
Source organism: uncultured Lachnospiraceae bacterium (assembly GCA_910586355.1). Lineage (GTDB taxonomy): Bacteria > Bacillota > Clostridia > Lachnospirales > Lachnospiraceae > Roseburia_B. Next base: position 75,752 of record CAJUHJ010000001.1, on the reverse strand, counting down.
GATTTCTGCGTGTAAAAACCTTTCCTTCTCTCTTTGCAACAATCACCAGATATATAAAAACCGTAAGAAATGCCACAGGCGCAAACATCATATAACTTGTCATAACGCCAAAACAGCCTAACATCAGAAGGAATACTGTAATCTTGCGTTCCACCTGCGCTTCTTCATAAAACTGCATAACCATTGCCAAAAACCCGACAAACATACTGCCGACTGCCCAATAACCAAAAGAATAGTAATAACTAAAAAATGGATACCCCATAAAATATCCGGCAAGAAGAATCACTGCCGCAGTCTTAGAGGCCTTTGTTTTGGCATACCGGCGGATTAACGCGGCAAAGAACAGGCTTTCCACCCAGAGAAAAAAACAATCGCCCAAAATATATCCTTTATACCAGTCTGCAATCCGCACAAACGGCTGTATCATTTCAATAATCATTGCATTCTGCAGATGCAGAAAATACATTTTGGTAACCTGCTGCGAACGCACGATTTCCGTAGCTTCCTTTAAATGCAGCCCCGCGTCGCTGTTATAGTAGCTGTAAGTAAGCTGCGGTGAAAATATCTTGATACTGATTGCAGCCACAACAACAGTTACCAACACAAAAATAACAGCGTCATATTTTTCCCAGACATATTCCTGTACCATTCCCTCTTTTCGAATCAAAACAGCCATGCCCAGCGCCAAAAGCGCATATATGGCGGCCATAGAATAAACATTCACCGGAATATGAAGCGGACTCAAAATACCTGCGCAGATACTGCCCATACAGATAGCTGACAAAAAAGATACCATCAGCCATACAAATCCATTCAAAGGTTTATGGGATTTCCGGAATCGGTATAAGTTCACCACACACGCAGTCAGCGCTGCGGGATAACATATTGTCCCAACAATTGTTCCGTGTAACATAACGTTCTCCTTTGCTTATTTCAATACAATCTGATTCGGAGTTGTCGAAAAACTGTAAATTTTAGCGCCTGCCGACGCCATAAGATACGTGTTTTTCATAGTTGAATACCGCCCGCTTGTATCATTCATCAACCAGTCCGGCGCATCGAAAAATGCGCCCTTCGCTTCCACCATCTCGTAAAAATCACTTTTTAATCCACCATTTCCATGATGTCCCATCTGAATATAATCCGATTTTAGCGCATCGCCGTATGTCTTTAACAGATAATCACTCATATTTTGTCCCACATCTGCACAAAAAAGCATAGATTCTTCTTTTGCTGTAACCCGAAACATCATTGATCCGTCATTGAGTAAATCTTTGGATAAATCTTTTACATAACCATCATACGCATTTAGCACCTCAAACGCAAGTCCTTCTACTTCAAAAGTATCTCCTGCATGTACATACGTAAGCTGCGGAATATCCAGCTTTTTAAATTCTTCATATACAGCAGTCTCATCCCACGGTGCCGAATTTAGGCAGTCTTTCGGTTCCGCCATATCTACGGCATAGACTTTATCTATTTTTATTTTTCCCAAATCTTTATATATTTCCGTAAAAGCGCCCAAATGATCCTGGTGCGGATGTGTCAGAATCCATGCGTCGACATGCTTGCCAAGTCCTTTGATTGTTGCTTTAACATATTCAGCGTCGCTTGTCCAGCCTCCATCGACTACGATTAAGTGCCCTTTTGAATCCTGCATAGTATAAAACATCAGCTGTTGTCCTTCAGGCGATCCATACTGTGTAATCAGCCATTCTCCTTCATACCTGTCTTTCACATTGTCCCGACGGTAAATATGATATTCTTCATTTGCCCCGACAATCTCAAATCCACTGTCCAAAAGCTCTTCAATGACGCCTTCCGCGGCCGGATAAGCCAGATAATTGCAGTCGTCTAACGCCGCGTACCAGCTAAGCGCCTCCCAGTTTTTCTCTCCGCCGCTCATAATCCTGTATATCTGAAACGCAGCTTCTGTCTCCGTCTTGTCCCCACGGAGCACGTCATATCCATAAGGCTGTAAAATATCTGCATCATACTGGCGGATGGAAGATAAAAGCTCATTGACTGTAATCAGTTTCTTATGGGTAATTCCATTTGCCTTTGCATCCTGTTCTACCATATCACAAATATTTACGGTTGCCTGCGGCAGATTATAGTGATTTTGCTTATGCTCAAAAACTGTGCTGTTGTATACGTTTGTACCGGTCATCACAATTACAAGCAGCATGATAGTAAGCATCAAATGCCTTTTTATCTTTCCTTCCAGCTGCATTAAAATAACAACCGCCGTATATGCAATAATGACCGTCGACGGCAGCAGCCAGAACATTCGCCAGTATACTTCTTCCCCAATACACACCCGCATAATAATTTTGGCTGTAACAGGAAAAAAGCAAATAATAAAAAACAGCAGTGTATATCCCAAAAACAAAAATCGTTTTTCTTTTTCTTTTTTGTAAATTATCAGATATATCAGGCAGGCAAAACAAAGCGCAAACTGCATACCAGTACCGTTGTAGGAATCATACATTGACATGACTACATGAAATGTTTCTCTCAAACCAGACCTCCTATCGAATTACCAGATAAATAAAAGCGCAAAGCAGGTTCGGCAGACAGCAGAGAGCCGAATACATTAACAGACGGATACTTTTCTGACGCCACGCGAACAAAATTCCAAGTATGCCAAGCGTAATCGCCCCAAGCATAATTCCCATTGACGACACCATACAGCAGGCACATAAGACGACAGTTAATAATATCCAGTCCGCACGTTTCCCCTCCAGCAAAAAAATCCGTATCCCCAAGTATAAAATCATCGGAAGTAAAATTCCGGCAAGAATCGCCTTTCCCTGCCAGAGACGGACCAAAAGAAACAATCCGCTTGTCTGTTCACTATACGCAGCAAAAATATTTAACGCCGATACCAATACTAGAAAATAACCTGTTTTCTCCATGTCATTAGAAAATAAAGCCCGCCCAAGCAGCGCATAAACGGTATACGAAAGCAATAAAAATAAAATCATAAACACAGAATGAGTCAAAATGGCCGGATGCGTATCCGTCACTTTACTAACGACCGCCGTAAACGCATAAATTGGCGACAGCACATATCTTGACGGCAGATGTTCATAAAGGACTCCCGTATAGGGTTTATACGCCAATATCGTATCCGTAGAAAGCGCCGTCGTCGCAGCAGCCACATAAAACGAATCGTCCGCATTTGCATACTGATACCGGCTATAAATTAAGACTTGCCCGGCTATCACAGCAAACTGCGCCCAAATACAAAACGTAAAATGCCTAACGGCGTCAACCGCCTGTTTTAAAATTTCCGGCAGCCTTTTAAAGTTCCAAATGAACGATACCACTGACAATACAATCAACATACTTCCATAAATCCCAATCAGCAGGGACAACGACTGCCTCTGCCAGATTAACGGCAAGGCAATCACTTCAAATAATCCAAACATTATCATATAGCCGGACGCCATATGCAACAACAGATTATTTTTTTCCTCTTCTACAAATCTCGTAAATAAAAGCCCAAGTAAAAACGGAACTACTCCCAATACTACTGCAATCAATGCCATACTTTTTATCATGTTCTATTACCTTTCTTTTTTAAACGCCCAAAATTTATTGATTAGAAAATTAATAGGAACACTAATCAAAAGATTAAATATCGGCGCAAGATACTCCGATATATGAAACACCCGCACCCATAAGAACATCAAAAGACTGTTTAAAAACAATCCCGTAAACGAATAAGATACATATGTCTTAATAAGCGCCGGAAAAAGCGAGCGGCGTTCCCCTTCTTCCATTGTAAACACAAACTTATTATTCCAGAAAAAGGACCATAATACACTTATGAAAAATGCAGCCGCAGTCGCTATGATATAATCCCATTTTTCAAACAATCCGGCTGACTGTATCGACATAAGGCTTGCTGCATAAATGCCGTAATGCACAACTGTATTGCTGACGCCTACAATCCCAAACTTTACAAACTGCAAAAATGCCTCGTCCGCCTTTTTCGTCCGTTCTATATGCAGTATCCGGCAGAAAATCCCAAAAACCCAAAGTGCAGCCGCTTTTGTCCAATTCCACAAGACTGCTCCTATTCCTATCATTTATCTTCTCCATTAAAATTTTCTACATTTGTCTCTTTCAAAATATAAATCGGGCGTTTTTTTACTTCAAGATAAGTTTTTGCCAGATACGAGCCTAATATTCCCATACATAAAAGTTGAATTCCCCCGATAAATATCATAATACAGACCATAGACGGCCATCCAAAAGCAGAACCTCCGTATAAAAGCTGCCGAATTATGATAAAAACGATTGCAAAGACAGCCAATATACACATCAAGACGCCCAAAAACGCAGATATTGACAACGGAAGGGTAGAAAACGCCACGATTCCGTCGATGGAATACAAGAATAATTTCCAAAAAGACCATTTCGTCTCCCCGGCTGCCCGCTCTACATTTTCATATTCCAGCCACTTGGTCTGATAACCAACCCAGCCAAACAATCCTTTGGAAAAACGGTTATATTCTCCCATTGATAAAAGCGCATCTACAAAATTGCGGTTCATCATACGGAAATCCCTCGCGCCATCCACAATATCCGCTTTTGAAATATGGTTCATCAAGCGATAAAAGCGGCGCGCAAAAAAAGAGCGGATAGGCGGCTCTCCCTTCCGGTTCACCCTTCTTGTCGCTACAGAATCGTATCCTTCTTCTACAATCGCCTGGTACATCTTAGGCAGCAGTGAAGGAGGATCCTGTAAATCTGCGTCCATAATCACTGTCAAATCTCCGCCTGCATGCTGCAGCCCGGCATAAATCGCGGCTTCTTTTCCAAAATTTCTTGAAAACGAAATGTATTTCACCCGATTGTCCAAATCCGCCATTTCTTTTAAAACCGCAAGTGTTTTGTCTTTTGAACCGTCGTTGACAAACAACAATTCAAATTCCGTATCTTTCATCTCAGACATGACCCGCTTCATTTCTTCATAAAAAATACGAAGCACTGCTTCTTCATTATAACATGGAATAATTGCTGTTAATTTCATTTTCTATCCTCTACTGTACTTATCCCCTTGAAATTATTTTATTATACCTTCAAATACAAGGGATGTCAAATTCAGGAAATGAATTTAAGAATTCTTCTTTGCTAAAAAATTGTTATTTTTTTATTTTTTCTGCAAATATTCTATGAATTTTTGCGTGTTTTTGAACATATAAAAATCCCCTGAGATATAATGATAACACTATAACTCAGGGGGTATTAATATTATGAACTTAAGCAGCACATTAGATTATTTTATTGCAGTCGCGGGTATTCTCATTCTCGCAGTAAGCTTCATATGGAATATTTATGAGGTTTTTATTCGAAAAGCACGCAAAAATACTCATTCCGAAGATTCCGATTCTGCCATTCGGCAGCCTACGCCCGGCTCTGTAAATATGTATTTTGGATCCGCCGGATTGTCCTTTCTCTTCCGGCGGATATTTGTCATATTTACACAAAGGCTTTTATTGTTTAACGACGCATAGGGTCCCCAAATCTGCTCCATAGAGCGAAACAGAAAATAAATCATCCATACTGCTGCAAACAGCAGCAGCGACGTCTGGCGCACCATATCCTGCACTATGGAATGTATGACGCCCGAATCTGCAGCGCTTATAAAATCAGCAATTTTTGATAAAATATCCACAGCCTGCAGTTTCGTCTGAATTTCAGACTGTATAAATACGCTTTCTGTTTCACCTTCCAGAGGAATCTGTATTGGATAAACGCCTAAAATTCCAATCAGGAAAAAGAGTGCAGCAAACATACTGAATAGCTTTTTCCCATTCTGTAATTTTACCTGCCTTGGCATATGAGTATCAGGCTTATTGTACCTTTTCTTTCGATTCCGGCTTTTTAACGTCCGATACCTATTCTGTTGACGCTTCTTTCACCTCCGGCAATTGCGTATCTAACGGTTCTGCCGGTTTGGTATCCTGCGTTTTTGAATCTGACGTCTTGGTTTCTTGCGCTTCTGTATCCTCTGTTTTGTTGTCTGCCGTATCGGTATCCTGTGTTTTGTTGTCTGCCGTTTCGGTATCCTGTGTTTCTGTGTCGGTCGACTCTGTGATTTCTACGTCTTGTGTGTCTGTTGTTTCTGTGTCGGTGAGTTCGGTATCCTCTGTCTCTGCATCCAAAATCTCAGGCTCTATCAATTCTTTTACTCCGCTTTCAGCCGGATTTACTGTATTATCTATTACAAGCGCCGGTTCATTGGAATACTTACTATAAACATTCGGAGAAGTTGACAGTACCGCCCTGACGCGGAAGTCATAGGTTACTCCAGGTATAAAGTTTAATATCACACTGTCAGTACCGCCCTTCGCGCTATATTTATCGCAGCTGTACGTCAAAGCATTATTGACAGTCTGAATCCATACGTAATTACTCTGAGACTGTGGTTTACAGTATAAACGATACCTTGTAATATTCTGATATTTTGTCCAGCTCAATACAACTTTTCCATTCTCAATTTTTACTGTCAGCTGTATATGTGCAAGCTGTGAAACTGGTTCAGAATATTTGCCATAATAATTTACTCCGTTTATTGTAACAAATGCACGCACTTTATAATAATATGTCGTCCCTGCTGCCGGAGCAGTATCTGTATAGGAGGTCGCTGCCCCATCCGCTTTTCCTACAACAGTGTAGGTTCCATTTTCCTGAGTAGAACGGCTGATTTCATATCCTGACACACCCGTCTGCTTCTTCCATGCTGTTTTAATCTGATTTCCGCTGACTGAGCAGTTATCCTTATTTAAAACCACCTGTCCTGCTGAGACTGTTACAGACGCAGCATCCGAAAAAGCACCATACAATTTTACCCTCTTACTAGCATCTGAATCTTTTGGCGCTTCTTTGTACATACGAACCCGATACTGGTACGTATTTCCTGCAGTAAGCCCTTTATCTTCATAAGATACATTTGTATTCTCTTTCAGTGTCGCAATCAATTTGTCATTCCGATAAAGCTCATATCCATCTCCAGTATTCAACTTGTCCCAACTGATACTTACATTTGAAGTAGAAACAGATTCAATCTCTTTTATGGAAGCCTTTGCAAATTTTGAAGGCATACTGGTATATTTTGACTTCTTAAAACCACTGATTTTAGCCCATTTCTTAAGGTTGGTATAAGAAAGAAGCGGATTTGTAAATTTCAGTGAATCTTTCGAATCAATATACTGGTAAACGCTCCAAATCAAACGCTTTGCACGCCAGTTATCGCACAATCCCCAACGATAACCCAAGCTCATCTCAGAAGGATGGTCAAATTCCCTTCCATAAATGAATGCTTCAATCATGCTGTTGCTTTCACTAATATAATAGGCGTAAGCATAAGCAGCCGCCTGCACTTCTTGTCCCCTGCTGGAATTAAACGACTGCTCTGACAGCATAATTTTATAATTTTTTCCCATTTTTTTCTTAACATAGTTCGTTAAAACATTCAGATTTTTAAAATTGACAATTTTTGAATTAACAGAATTCGTTGCCTGTGTATCATCCCAAAAAATCGGGTCTGACATTCCCTGCGGATACGCATGGTATGCAATCTGAAACGTGATATTTCCCTGTGCTTTTATCTTTTCATGGAATTTATCTAATGTTGCTTTCGCTGTAAAATAGCGTTTCCCCGAACCATCTGAATCATTGTTCCAATTATTGTCTAAACTAATGTAGACATTCGAATTTTTGCTGACGCTCTTAACTGCGTTGTAACAAATCCGAAACGCCCTTGCATAATTAGCCATATAACTGTCTAAGCTCTTATTTCCGCCATAATTCCATATACAGGCGCTATTGACTTCATTGCCCAAAATCCAGCCGGATACTAGATTTTCCTTTGTCCCGTAACGTTTTGCCAAATAGGACATAACCGCTTCAAATGTCCGGCATCCTTTAGCCGAAGACGTTTTAAATGAAGAATACAGCGTATATGTATATCCGCCAAATTGCATAGCCTTAGTACCGGTAGAAGATGCGTCCTTTGCCAGCAATAGAATCACCGTCACACGCACGCCTTCTGCATTAAACCTGCGAACCACATCATCGTTTCTTTGAAGCTGGTCTGCATCCAGATAATACGTTTTATTTTTATATGTAAAAGATGTTTTATTGACTGCCTTGTCATTTAACAGTGAGTTCAATGTCCAGTTTACCACCGCATGTTTTGTGCCAAGCTCCAGCGAATCTTCCAAATCTTCCACCTGAAGCCCTTTTTTAGACGCCGCAGTCGGCCCTTTTCCTTTGAATGTGGCAAGCTTTTCCGGATTTGTAATATACTTTGCATTACTTACGATTGTATATTTTCCGCCTTTTTTATATGCCACTACAAACTTCTGAAACAACATGGAACTCTTATATTTCACTTTAAACGTAATCGTTCCTTTTTTTGCCTTGACAGACGCAATGCTTTTTACGCTAGTCTGCCCCGTCTCTGAAGCATTGGCATCTAAATTGAGCAAATACAATTTACTGCCCATTGCGCTTGTCTTTGTCTTTACCTTAGCTTTCACTGTAATCTTGCTTGCGCTGCTGTTTAATTTACAGGACGTCATAGACACGGGCTGATCTGCTGCCTTCACAGACGCCGGAGCATCCAAAAACACCAGTATGCCTGCTGCAAATAATAATACAACTGCAAAAAACTTTTGCAAACACCAATTTTTCTTTTGCATATTCTGCCTTCTTTCTACTGCGATATTATTACAAACAATAATTTTCTTCCATTTTCAATAAAAGTGTAACATAAATCCTGTTTTACTGTAAAACAGATTTTAGAGGAAATTTTTTCTAAAATAATTTTTCTTTGTAAACGTTTTGTTTTATCAGCTTTTGAATCGACTCTGTCACGCTTTTTTTATCTTCCTGATACGTCACGCCAAACCATTTGTCGTTTGTCTCTAAAACCTTGACAGAAGCACGATTTTCCTGCAAAAGTTGATTCATAATCGCTGGTAAAAGATATTCTGATTTGAGGTTTTCCTTTTCCAAATGTAAGAGAAAATCCTTAAATCCCCTCTCCAATTCATCTAAAAATTCCGGCTGTATACCCCACATATTCATAGATACAATCTGATTTTCATTTACATTTACCGGATTACCCCCTTCATCTAATGCCGACAATCTGCTGTCTTTCCATTGAATTTCGTAAGTCTCTGTTACTTTAGACAGATTCCCGCTGCCATCCACCTCGCAGACGCCTCTCGTCACACCCCCGTTTTCACTTAGCGTGTTCTTTAAAATAAAACCAGCCATACAAATATTATATTTGTCAGTCGTTTTTTCTGAATGAGAAACAAGATAATCGTGCAGCTTGACAAAAGCTTCTTTTCCATAATAATCGTCTGCATTAATGACGACAAAAGGATTTTCAATCAACCCTTTTGCTGCAAGCAATGCCTGTCCCGTCCCCCATGGCTTTGTACGGTTTTGCGGTACGCAAAAACCTTCTGGCACATCGCCAAGCTCTTGAAAAGCATATTTTACCGGAATCACTTTTTCAATCCGGTTCCCAATAATTTCTTTAAAATCCTGCTCTATATCATGGCGGATGACAAAAACTACTTCGTTAAATCCAGCTTCTATTGCATCAAAAATAGAATAATCCATAATAATCTCACCGCTCGGCCCAACAGACGCTAACTGCTTGATTCCTTCTCCAAAACGGCTGCCAATTCCGGCCGCCATGATTAGTAGTGTTGTTTTTATCATAATTATCTACTCCTGTGCATATTCCAACATAGCTTTGTTCAACATTTCTAATTTCTCTTTACTCTCTTCTAAAGAGGATTCCTTCACTCCAAAATAAAATTTAATTTTCGGCTCAGTTCCGGATGGACGGACACAGCACCACGAATTTTCTGAGAGTTCATAATATAATACATTTGAAGAAGGAAGCCCCGTATTCGTTACTTCTTTGGTTATTAAATCTGTTCTGGTATCTAAACTGTAATCTCTCACCGCCAAAACAGTAAGCCCTGCCAGCTCTTTCGGCGGATGATTTCTCATTTTTTTCATCATGGACTGAATCTGCTTAGCGCCATCCATTCCCTTTAATGTAATCGTTTCCAGCCCTTCCATATAATATCCATACCGCGTATACATATCCAGCATAGCATCCCACAATGTCAGACCCTTTGATTTCCACCAGGAAGCCACTTCACACAACAGCATAACAGCTACGCAGGCGTCTTTGTCCCTTGCATATGTCCCTGCCAAACAACCATAACTTTCCTCTAAACCAAATACATAATGATATGTCCCCTGTTCTTCAAAGAACTTAATCTGCTCGCCAATATACTTAAATCCCGTCAAAACCTCAATCAATTTTACATGATATGCCTCGGCAATGGCTTTTGCCATGTCCGTAGTAACGATTGTCTCAACCAATGCCGGATTTTCGGGCATAGTCCCTGTTGCAGTTCTCTCGCTTAAAATATATTCTGCAATCAGCATACCGGACATATTGCCGGTAAAACTGATATATTCACCAGATTTTATATCTTTACAGTATACGCCAAGACGGTCTGCATCCGGATCTGTCGCCAGAACAATGTCTGCGTCCACCTCTTTTGCCAGCTTTAATGCCAGTTCAAAAGCCTTTTCAGATTCCGGATTTGGATATGCTACCGTTGGAAAATTACCATCGGGCAGCTCCTGTTTTGGCACCACATAGACCTGCTCAAATCCCAATTCTTTTAATACGCGCCGTACAGGAATGTTGCCCGTCCCATGCAGCGGCGTATATACGATTTTAATATTTTTCGCCTGTTTACGAATCACTTCCGGATGGATTGACTGCTTTTTTAACTCTTCCATATAAAGAGCGTCTATTTCTTCTCCTATAATCTGATGCAGACCTTCTTCGACCGCTTTTTCCTCAGCCATTGTTTTTACCATTGAAAACTCTGTCACTTCTGCAACCTTGGCTAAAATATTTTTATCATGGGGCGGAGTAATCTGCGCTCCGTCTTCCCAATATACTTTATATCCATTATATTCCCTTGGATTATGGCTTGCCGTCACCACAATTCCAGCAATACATCCCAAATGCCGGACTGCAAAGGACAGTTCTGGGGTCGGCCGAAGCTTTTCAAACATATAGGACTTTATTCCATTTGCATTTAAGCATAGCGCCGCCTCTTTTGCAAATTCCGGCGACATAATCCTGGAATCAAATGCAATCGCAACACCTTTTTCCTGCCCATTTTGAGAAATAATATAATTAGCAAGCCCCTGCGTTGCTTTACGGACAGTATAAATGTTCATCCGGTTCGTTCCCGCTCCAATCACACCGCGGAGTCCCCCTGTGCCAAATTCCAATTGACGATAGAAACGATCCTGGATTTCCTTATCATCTCCTTCAATTGCTTTTAGCTCTGCTTTTGTTTCTATATCAAAATAATCATCTGTACACCATTTTTGGTATTCTTTTAAGTAATTCATATACAAACCTCTCTTTTATTTGCCTATTTCTTCTCTTGTCCAACCGTTGACGCTATAATTTCTATTTCACCAGACAATTTTACGGTTCCAAAGCGATATTATAAAGAAGCACTATTAAAACTAGATGAAAAGAAAAGGAGAATCCATAGATCTCCTCTTCAATTTTCTATACATATTCATTATTTTACGTTTCAAAGTTTTCTAAATACATACTTAATTTCCATTTTATTATGATTCACAATGTAAAATATCATACATCAGAAACCATATTTTGGCAATACTTCTGTAACAGTATTTATATATTTCTTTTTAGATACCATTCTTTCCATTACTTCAGTTTTTACTTTTCCTAAGGATACCATCTTACAACATCCATTTTTTTCGCTAAAAGTTTGCCCGGCTGCATCGGATAGCCCAACAGCAAAGCTGTCCAAACTATATGCGTATCTGGTATTTCATATTCCCGCAGCAACTCTCTTATTTTAGGTTCATCACTAATCTGATGGAGTGTATTCTGCCATACCGAACCTATTCCATATGACTGTGCTGCCAACATCATATTCTCCGCTGCACATGCACTGTCCTGAATTGCATTTTTATTTTTCCTATCATTGGATATTAGGATCATAGTGTTCGGATTTTGAAATCCGTAAAAATAAACATTTTTTTCTTTTGCTACTCTGGCAGCAGTTTCTTTTAATCGAGAAATCTGATTCTGATCCTGAATTACAGTAAATCTCCATGTTTGAAGATTGTGTCCACTCGGAGCATAGATACCACACTGTACAATCATTTCCAAATCAGCCCTTGAAATACTCTGATCTGTAAATTCTCTGATACTTCTTCGGTTCAAAATTGTCCGTATTGTATCATTCATCCTCTCCAATGCACCGTTATTTTTCCATAGCTGATACAATTCTTTTCGATTTAATTTATTCATTCTGTTTCTTGGAAGTTTTTGAATCAGAACATAATGCTGAGGCATTTTATACCGCTCCATACGTTCTGCCAAAAATTTTATCAATTCTTCTTTATGAAATTCAGCGCCTTCCAGAGCCACGTACAAAACTGGAACTTTGCCAAGTATCCCTTCCGGATCATCCACTCCGATACAAGCACATTCTCTGATTTCTTCAAACTCAGCTGCAATATTCTCCACTTCAACCGGAGAAACTTTTTCTCCGCCAACATTAATAATATCGTCTGCTCTGCCCAGCATATATACATAACCGTCTCTGTCTGTATATACAATATCATTTGTGTACAGCCATCCATCCACAAGCGTTTCTGCTGTCTGCTCAGGCGCATGATAATATCCTGCCATTTGCATTTGGCCTCTTAATACCATTCTGCCTGCTGTATTGATGTCCCGCGCCTCTATTGTATTTCCATTCTCGTCCACAACTTTTAGCTCTACCCCATTGATTGGCTTTCCAATAGACGTCAGCTTATCCGGATATTCTGATACATTTAAAAAAATCGCCCCTCCAGTTTCCGTAGAACCCCATGTATTGTAAATGATTGTATTGGGAAGCGCTTTCACCAGTTTCTTTTTCATGTCATAAGATAAAGAACCTGCACCAAACTCCATATATCTTAATCTTCCCATAATATCTGAAAATTTATCCTGCATCTGACGATATATAACTTCTATTGATGCTGGTACGCTTACCAAGCCAGTACACTCATACTCTGTAATATTCACTTCCAATTCCTTCGCAAACGTAAATCCATTTTGTATGACGGCGGAAGCTCCTATATAAAGAATCGTTCTCAAAACTCTCATTCCGACTGAATGGTTGAGCGGAAGGGGAATCAGAACCCTGTCTGAACTCTGCATATTTATCCCTTTCCATGTATTATGTGTACTCGCATAAATATTATGATACGTCAGCATAGCTCCTTTTGGTTTCCCTGTCGTACCTGTCGTAAACAGCATTTCAGCAACTGTTTCCATCTCCGGCAGCTGATACGCCAATTCTGTTCCTTCTTTGTCCTCTGCTGCCTGTACCGCTTTAGAATAAAGCGCTTTTAAAGAAGTTTTGTGAATCCCTGCCGCCTGCTCCATATTAAATTTACTATCCGTCAAAAGCAGTTTCGGGACAATAAATCCATATATATCCCGAATATTTGCTTCTTTTGCCGTTTTATCCAAAGGGACAGAAACTGCACCCAAAAACTGTATTGCCAGCCATGCTACAATATAATCTGGCTTTGACACTGCAGACAACATCACTATATCGCCTTTTTCTATATTATAAACATCCTTAAGACTGGCTGCAAATGTAACCATTTGTTCCTTTAATAATCCATACGTAATTCTATTCTTTTTAAATCCTACTGCCAGCTTATCTGGGTCTTTTCCCGCATGAGCAAGCACTGCCTCCACAATCGTCTGATACATAGCGCCCCCGCTTTCACCAAAGTTTTAGCTTAACCTCTCAACCATTTTTGCCATACCTGAAATAGAATTAAAATTATCTTCCACAATTTCTTCATATGGAATGGTAATGCCAAATTCAATTGTCAAAACTGCAATGATTCCCGTCAGCGTCAATGAATCCAATATACCGTCATCTACCAATTCATCTGATGCATTAAAATCAATTTCCGGATACTCCGCCTGTAATAAGCTTAAAATTTTTTCTTCCATAAAATTAAAATCTCCTTTTCTCATTTTTCTATTAGACGTATAACAATTATTCAGTATTCAAATTGTGATATTATAGATTTATTAAATACAAACTATAATGACTGTATTTTATCATAAAAAATATGCTGATTACAACCCCTTTGAGATAAACCAATAAATCCCTTTAAAATCAAACAAAAAAATCTTGCATGTATAAAAGAAATATAGTATTCTAAATCTATTACAATTAACTCTATCATAGGCGGATAATGTTATGGAAAAATTCCAAAAATATATGACCAACAAATATTTTAAATATGTTGTATATATTCTATATTTTATATATTTTATTTATAAAAGATATTTAAAAATTTTACTAAAATCTTTGCTTTTTATTTTAATCCTGATGTTCTTATTATTAGAATTTCGAACTATTTTATCTGTACCTAAATTAGGAGTCAATGAACAAACAGGATTCAATAATATCCATAATTACCCTAATTCTTATGATGTATGTTTTGTTGGACGCAGTCCTATTATCTCAAACATATCTAGCCAGCATTTATATGAACAATATGGAATAACAAGCGTGTCAGCCGGTGTGTCTGGCCAAGCATTTCCTATGACTTTATATACATTAGAAGAAGTTTTAAATTACCAATCACCAAAAGTTGTATTTCTTGATACAAAAGTTATATTAGATTCTGACAGAATAGAATTATTAAACTATCAAGACGAATCATACCTTCATCATTCGCTCGATAATATAAAAACATTATCAATTAAACAAAAGGCTTTAAAGACTATCCAGAAATTTAATAAAGAAATCGACGTATGGGACTATTATTCTAAATTATATAATACACACGAAAATTGGAAAAATTTAACTCAGAAAAATTTTTTAGGCTATGATCCTAAAGCTGCCATAGGTATGAACGGAAATATAACTTATATGGAAGTAGCAGACGATATCATAAATACTTATTCCACCAGTAATAATAATTTTATTACTCCTATAACATTAAAAAAAGAAAAATACTTATCCGAAATGATTGATTTGTGTGATACTGCGGGCGCCGATTTAGTCCTTTTTACCAGTTATACAAGCTCTACCAGATCTCAACATCATGCAATCAAAACATTAGCAAATAAGTTTCATTTAAAATATTTGGATATTAATGAATTTACTTTAAAAACTAATTTTCAACATAATTTAGATTTAATAAATGAATCTCATTGTAATCTCTCAGGCGCAATTAAAATTACCGATTTTATAGGAGAATTTTTACAGAAAAATTATAATTTTGAATTACCAAACTCATCCGTTCAGCAGGTTTTTGAACAACAGAAATCTCTTTTTGATATTCAAAAACAATTTATATACACAAAACAAGACTTGCTTTCAGCGACTAACTTCAATAAATTTCTAACAGAATTAAATAACCTAGACATTAATCATAATCTTATCTTTATTTCAATTTACAATGACGCAATAAAGCATTTAACAACATTAGAACAAAAACAACTCCACGAACTTGGTTTGAAAACAACTTTAACCAATAAACAAGGCTGCAGTTATGCTGCCATAATTTCATCTGATAAAATTTGGGAAGATTTTTCCTATATTAGTGATATAAATTGTGAAGGAAAAATTGATAATTTATCCTATGAAATTACAAGTGGTGGATTAAAAAGCGGTGGGCGGTCAAGCATTATGATTGATGAAAAAGAAGCCTCTTTATCTGGAAGAGGGTTTAATTTTGTAATATATAATACGCAGCTTGAACAAGTTATGATTTCTTGTTTTTTCGATACTTCAGGCTCTGTTAATCCTGCTCAAAGCAGATATAAAGCAACCTCAACAACCACATTACAACAGGAAACAGGACCCAACATTTGGGAAAATGTAGAATAAGGAATAATTATGATTAGTTTCATTTCAATTCAATTTTTAGTTTTTGCAAGTATAACATTACTATTATATTTTCTGTTTCCGATAAAATATCGGTGGCTTATTTTATTAACATCCAGTACAATTTTTTATCTTAATACGGGAATTGAATCTTTTGTCTTTGTAATATATGCCGCCATAACTGCATATATTACGGCCCGTAATATAGAAGATATTTATAACAACAGTAATCCCAATCGAAAAAAAGCCAAAATACATCTTATAATAGGTATTCTACTCATTTTAACCATGCTTTTGTATGCAAAAATTGGAAATTCTTTTTTTGAGGCATTAACTAATATTCTCAGTCTTAAATCAATAGGATTTCGTGAAATTGTACCACTTGGAATATCTTATTATACTTTTTCAGTTATCGGTTATATAACAGACGTTTATTGGAGAAGAGAAAAAGTTGAACATAATTTTTTAAAATTCTTTTTGTACATGATATATTTTCCTCAAATTATTCAAGGACCTATTCCACGTTATAGAAGATTAGCTCCTCAGTTAATCGAAGGTCATCCATTTAATTACAAAAATTTATGTTTTGGCATACAAAGAATGATATGGGGATATTTTAAGAAAATGGTTATTGCTGACCGTTTTGCAATATTTACTAGTGAAGTATTTGACAACTATTCTTCTTATGAAGGATTTATACTAGTTATCGCCATTCTATTATCGGCGATTGAACTATATTGTGATTTTTCTGGCTGTATGGATATAGCATTGGGTTTTTCAGAAATAATGTCTATACACTTAGATGAAAATTTCCGAAGACCCTTTTACGCCAAAAGCGCTGCAGAATTTTGGCATAGATGGCATATTACACTTGGTACGTGGTTTAAAGACTATATCTATATGCCAATTGTTAGTAGTTCCTTTTTATCCAAAACATGCCAAAAGGCCAAAAAGACATTTGGGAGTCGTTTTGCCAGATCTTTAATGTCGGTTATACCATTAGCCTCTGTATGGATATTAACAGGTGTTTGGCATGGTACCGGATCAAACTACGTTGTCTGGGGATGTTACTGGGGCTTAATTATTATTATATCAACAGTATTTGCGCCGGAATTTAAAAAACTTACACAAACGCTTAATATTAATACATCCTCAAAATGGTATCATCTATTTCAAATTATACGAACTTTTTTCTTGTATGTATGCAGTCGTCTTTTGACAGCTCCCGGAGAGTTAAATAAAAGTTTTGAAATACTTCAAAGAATATTCGCAAAATTTAACATATGGGTATTATTTGATGAATCTTTATATGACATTGGTTTAGATAGAAAAGATTTTTCGGTAGGAATTTTAGCAGTTTTAGTTCTTTGGAAAATCAGCTCCATGCAGGAAAAAGGCACAAAAGTCAGAGATAAAATTTCCTCTTACCCACTTGTACTACGTTGGAGCATTTATTATGCCGGAATATTAGCAATCATTATTTTAGGAATTTATGGTTCTGGGCATGCTGGAAATGGTTTTGTTTATATGTATTACTAGACTTTAACTTATCTCAGAAAGTGAAAAACGTCTCTTATTGAATTATATACAACTCTATAAGAGACATTTTTTAAAGTTTCACACTACTCAAAAGAATTCATAATCTGAATTACATAATCCTGTTCTTCTTCTGTCATTCCATTGTACAATGGTATAGACAATACCTCATCTGCATATTGCTCTGTAATTGGCAAACTTCCTCTTTTTATTCCAAGGTATGAATATGCTTCAGATAAATGTGGTGGAATGGGATAATGAATAATACTGCCTATACCACTTTTATCCAAATATTCAATCAACCGTTCTCTATCTTTACAATGAATAACAAACTGATGCCAAATATGTGTTGAGCCTTCTCTTATCTTTGGCAACTCAAATTTTTCGTTATATAGCTCAAGTAAATATTTTTGACAAATACGTGTTTTTTCTTCCAACAACTCATCCAAATGTTTCAACCGAACTCTTAATAATCCTGCCTGAAGCTCATCCAATCTTGAATTTGCCCCAACCACTTTATTATAGTACCTTTTTTCACTTCCATAATTCCGAAAAATCCGTACTGCCTCTGCAATCTGCGTACTATTTGTTATAATAGCGCCTGCATCCCCAAAAGCGCCTAGATTCTTTGATGGATAAAAAGAAAAGCATCCTATATCACCAAAAGTTCCTGTCATCTGATTTTGGAAACAAGCTCCATGTGATTGAGCACAGTCTTCTACAAGTCTTAAATTATATTTTTTCGCAATACCTACAATTGGCTCCATGTTGGATGCTTGTCCATACAAATGAACAACTAATATCGCTTTTGTTTTATTTGTAATTTTCTCCTCTATTTTTGAGACATCTATATTATTGTATTCATCTGGTTCAACAAATATAGGTGTTGCACCATTAATCGTAATCCCCATTACACTTGCAATATAAGTATTTCCTTGGACAATTACTTCATCACCTGCTCCAATTCCCAAGACACGAAATGCAATCCACAAAGCATCTAATCCACTAGCTAGGCCAACACAATACTTAGCTCCTGTATACGCAGCAAATTCTTTTTCAAAACATCTCACTTCATTTCCAAGAACATACCATCCAGATCGAAGTACCTCCAATGCTTTTTCCTCAAACTCTTTCTGGTACATGTAAAACCCTCTATCAAGACAGTTTGGCATGATTTTCATGATTTTTTCTCCCTATTTCACATCCCTGACTATTTTAGCCGGCACGCCCATGACTACTTTATTATTTGGTACATCCTTTGTTACTAATGCACTCGCGCCTACAATAACATTCTTTCCTATTGCAACTCCAGGCAAAATATTAGCAGCAGCTCCAATTGTTACATCATCGCCAATAATAGCGCCTTGCACATGATCTTCATCGTATTCTTCCCTACCCATTGTATTATCATTTGTAGTAGCCACTAATACACTAATAAATACATGGTTTCCAATCTTCATATTGCCTGTAATATGAGTATTATCCATAATTTTAGTATCATTTCCTATACTTGTATTATAATTTACACTAACATTTCGGCTAATAATACAATTGTTTCCAATCACACATTCTTCACGAATAGAACAAAAATCACCCAACAAATTATGATTACCTATTTTAGTCCCAGCATAAACAACAACTCCTGGACATAAAACGCAGTTTTCCCCTATCACCAATTCTGAGTACTCTGTTTTTAACTTTCTGGAAGTAATACCTGGTGAAGTCGGCAATTTCCCTAAAACACAATGGTCAAAAATTTCAGTCCCCTTTTTTATTACACTTCCTGGATAAATTACAACATAATCATGAATGATTACATCATCTTCTATCTCTACTCCTTCATGTATAATTGCTGTTTTAGCTATTTCAGCTGTTTGACTTATTTTCTTCATAATATTTTCACTCCTTTACTACTGGAACTTTTACGACTGCATAACCATCAATAACTGTTTCTTCATTCTGATTTCTGACTATTGTATCGAGCTTTAATATCCCTTTAGCTTCATTTATAATTTCCACAATTCTCACTGTTGCCGTCACAGTATCTCCAATCTTAACTGGTTTTAAAAATTTTAAATCTTGTTCCATATAAATACTTCCCTCTCCAGGAAGTTTCATACCGATTACAGCTGAAATTAATCCCGATACTAAAATACCATGCGCAATTCTCTCTCCAAAAATACCTCTTTTAGCAACTTCAGAATTTATATGCACTGAATTAAAATCTCCTGTAATCCCAGCAAACAAATAAACATCACTTTCAGAAAATGTCTTTGACATACTTGCACTATCCGAAATATTATATTTAATCATCCTTACTGTCTCCTATATTATTTTCATTTTCTATAATATATGGAGGACGATTTCTTGAAGCATCAAACGTTCTCCATAAATATTCTCCTAAAATACCAAGTGTGAGCATAATAATACCAAAACTAGCTAAATTAAAAATAAATAAAGTTGTCCATCCGCTAACTGATATATTTCCAGCCAACTTAAATACAATAACCACAACCGCCCAAATCATTGCTCCTAAAAACGAACAAATTCCCACTGATAATACGATAGAAATAGGTAATGTAGAAAAACTAAATAACGTGTCCATCACCAAACGTATTTTTTTTCTTAACGTCCATTTGCTACTGCCAACCTCTCTTGCCAATCGTGTATAATAAACTATATCTGTTTTAAAACCACTCCAAAGTATTTGTCCTGTTAAAGCACTATTTTTTTCATCAAAAGCCTCCAAAACACGAATCACTTTCCTATCTAGCAAATATACATCAAATCCCCCTTTTGGCATAGATGGTAGAGAAGTCTTTCTAACAATAAAATAATACAAATTCGCAAATAATTTTTGGCTTGCAGCTTCATCTCTATCTTTTCTAACAGCTAATACAACATTACTACCTTTTTTCCAACTCTTAACCATATCTAAAATCAATTCTGTTGGTTCTTGTAAATCTGCGGCTTTCACTACTGCACAATCTCCTGTACAATGTGACAATCCACACAAAATTGCTGCATGAGAACCAAAATTACGAGACAAACTAATAATTTTAATATTTTTATCCTTTTTTGATAATTCCTGCATAACCTCGTAACTATTATCTTTTGAACCATCATTTACCATAACAATTTCATATTCATAATCAATTACCTGAATAATCTTTTTCTGTATATCCTCATACAGCGGTATTAGATTGTCTTCATTATAATATACTGGAATAACAATAGACAATTTCATATTACTTTATCCTCATTTTTAATGTATTCAATAAACTCATCATAAGAACGTATATATTCTTCTGCATCATAGTGTTCACTGGAAAGGCAAAGTAAAACTGAATCTGCACTAAAATCATACATATCTTTCCAAATTAATTTGGGAAGATATATGCCTGTATGAGGACGGTTTAAAGAAAATACTGCTTCATTTCCCTTTCCATCATCAATTTTAACTTTACTATTTCCAGCAACATTTATTAGTACAAATTCGCTTCTCTTATTTGCATGTTGCCCTCTGACCACCTCAGGGCTGGAACCATAAATATAAAAAATTCTCTTTATATCAAAAGGAATATCTTTATTGCCTTCCACTACAACCAAATGGCCTCTATCATCACCTTGTTCTTTAAATTCCAGTAATTCTACACTAACTTTTCTCATATCAATCTCCATTCTGTTTCTAATGAGTCTTTCTTTTCTTAAGTTTAGTAAATATAGATACAGATATTAAACCTATAAATGATATACACGAAACAAAACAACCAATATAAAAATAATTCGCCTCATACTTTATTATTATTTCAGAATTCCCTTCTGGAAGAACAACTGCCATAAATCCGGCATCAGCCCTATAAACCTTTGTACTTTCCCCATTAATAAAAACATTCCAATTCTTATTAAAAGGAATCGGTATGAATAATATTTTTTCTTCTAAACATTCTATATTAGCTTTAATATTTGTGTCGGAAAAATTTGATACTTGCAAACTCTCCTGATTTAAATCTTCAATTTTATCTTCCAAGTCTTTTCCATCTATTTGATAAAGACGAATCTGTTTAACATTACCTTCATTATTTTTAATAATAAGTTTTTTTACATTTAAATTGTCAATATAAAATGTTTTTACCTCATCTCCTATTGTAAATTCTAAATTATCTGGTTCATATTGTTCAGTTCCTTTTGATATAATTTCTATACTTCCTTTTGCATTTTCTCCAGTAATTTCTAATAATAATGGACTTCTATTATCTGCTTTTAATTTTATGGTATTTTTATTTGGCCGAATAGTATTTACTTCATAAACTAATTTATTATCGATATTTTTATACTTAGTATTTCTATTAAAATCTTGTATTTCCTTGTCAATATCATCATCATTAATTACACAATTATATAATAAACATGTTTGTTTATCAAATTGATTCTTTCCTACTAAATCTGTTTCTAATACATAGTTATCATATAATGTTCCAAAATTAAAACAATTCTTATTCTGATAAATATAGACATTACCTGTATTATAAATCTTTTCATACCCAAAATATTCATTTGGTGATTTTGTTAATCTATATTTTCCAACAGATAAGTCCCTTAATATCTGTTTATCATCAAAACCATAAAAATAGGAAGATTGTTGTATTCTTAAATCAAATAAATACATTAGGTTCCAAATTTCTCCTGTTAATACAGAACTATATAATTTTTCCCCATTATAGTTTTGTATCATACTATCATTCAGATCAATTAAATTATATTTTTTACTAATTCTATAAAATTCCTTATCATAATCTTTAAGATAGTATATTGCATCATTAGAATCATCAAAATATCCCATTAATTGTTTATCACTTCGCCGAATAATGCCCCTTCCATGTACTGTAATAAAAGCATTCGAACATAAATCAATAGCAACTATAACCAACAGAATATTATAAAATATATTCTTATTTTTCATAAACAGCATAAGTATGATATATGAATTTAAAATACAAAAAACAACTGCCAAACTTATTACTACTGACCTGCTAAGACCAAACTTATGATAATACCAATAACCATAACACAACAATACTACATTCCAAAAAATACATTCAGCTATAACTACTCGCTTATCATATTTGTTTTTATTATAATCTATACATTTACCACACATTAACACAAAAATCGGTACAAATAAATATGTCCAACGATAAACTTTATCACTAAAAGCACTAAAAACAATCGAACTTATATTGACAAATAAAAACACAAAAAATATTCCACCTATAATAAACCAATATTTTTTTAAATATTTTTTATTAATTAAAAAAAATGGTATCAATAATATAAATAATATGCCAATATACATAAAGGGACATTCATAAAAGTTACTATATCCAGCAAAGTTTACGTTTATTCCTAGTATAGAATTTGAAAATAAGCGCATTACAATTGATAGATATTCTTGTGTCTCCCCTAATACAAAGGACGGCTTCAATCGTCCCCCTACTCTTGGACTAGAAAACGCATCACCAACCCACGGAAAAAATATAACAGCAGAACATAAAATGCCTGTAACAATAACAGCAGCTGTCTTCATAGAATGAAAGAATAAGTTTTTAATAGAAACATGTTCTTTGCAACGAAAAAAATACAAAGAAATGAAATAATAAAAAACCAAAAATAATAACGACATATAGGAGTAATACGGCATTATCATTGTTAAAAGCATAACAGATAAAATTAATTTAAAATATTGTCCATAATGCAGCCAACATTCAAAATAATATAAAAGAACAATCCAAAGTAAAAATGCTGTTGCGAAATGATAATGCTGCCCCCAACCTACAAACCAACCACAAAAAGTAAGCATAAGTGAACAAATCGTTCTTGATCGTCCAGTTATATTTTTAATTCTAATGTATTGATATGAATAATACGATAAGAAAAGATATTTTAAAGCAAGACCAATCCATAAACCTACATCTATATGCTGATTATCAAACAAAAAACAAATCCAATTAAACGGATCGGATAAAAACATTGAAATATAGGTTGCAGTTGGTGCCCCCAAACCTAATTTCATATCCCAAGGTTTCATATCCAACAAAAGATTCTTAACATAGGCTATACTTGGCCAATAACTCCCAAATGTGTCTGCCCCTATATCTGTATACATATAAATTTTTCCTGACAGAAGAATTGTTCCATATACAACTCCAAAAATAATACCTGTAATAATTACATACAGCTTTGTTTCATAGTCTAAATTTAATAATCTCTTTTTCATAATTCCTCTCAATCCAAGAAAAAGCTCATTATTATTTCAAATGATTAATAATTTTCAAAAATGTGGACTTTGCTCCATCGCGTTTAAATGATTCAATTACTTTTTGATAATTCTTACTGTTAATTTTGTTATTTAATATTCGCTTCATCTGAGCATTGTCTAATGAAAAAGGATCTTCTAAACTAAACATAACCTCACTATTATCACGATATTTAACTCTTAAACTATCATCTATTGTCTCACCTGAATAATATATTCCATAACTCCATGGCGTTTTGGAAACTTGATCTGCATTATTCTGTTCGTGCAAAATACAATACTCTTTATATAATTCCTTAAAAGGATGTTCTCCCTCCGGAAGCCAGTCGCTCATACACTTTTCTATTGTCGCCCCATAACCCGAAAAATGAATAAATCGCAACGCATCTCCTTTTACATAATAAATCCCATCCTCTTTTCTCATTCCACAATCTAGCAACGACCATGTTGCAAAATCATATCCCCGATGTTTTAATATTTCTACATCAAAAAAACATGGAGCTAAATCTATCCATTTCTGATCTGTAAAAATTCCTCTTTGTATATCATCATAGCAAAACAAATATAAACGTTCTGCCCACCAATCTATAAATTTCACTGCCTCTTCGCTTCTATTTACAGCTAAAAATCCAAGATTATATACCCCATGTGCAGTTGAAGATAATTCCATATCAATATTCCCTGACTGTAGTAAATGTGGACACAATACAATTGGCCTACTGTCCAGTAACTTCCGCAGCTCCACAAAATCTGAATATACGTAGCAATCCGGATCTAAATATACAAACTTATTTTCATCTTGATAATTTTTTATTAAATATTGAAAAAAACGGCCTTTTACTGCAGTTGATGCTTCTACAATAGCATGTTTGTAAATATAACGATTAAAGTTACCTTCCCACATATCTTTTGACAATACAACTTCATCAAAATATGGATAGTCCATAGATTCTTTCACTTCACGTTCGGTCAAACAAACAATAAATTTTGCATCCGGAATATTTTCTTTCACCGATTTAGCCAATGTTCTTGCTTTATGTGCATAATTTGTACAAATTGATGTAAATACTATCATATGTTTCTCCTATTCTTAATTTAAGATAAAAATA
The DNA here is from genome assembly GCA_910586355.1 of uncultured Lachnospiraceae bacterium. Lineage (GTDB taxonomy): Bacteria > Bacillota > Clostridia > Lachnospirales > Lachnospiraceae > Roseburia_B. The sequence goes on along the minus strand of CAJUHJ010000001.1, from coordinate 50,757 downwards.
TTTTTCTTAATACTCTTCCTATAATTGGGAATCTATATAATTTCTGAACTTTTTCGAAAACCTTTTCATATTTTGTCCGTATTGCAATCTGTTCAATTAAAGCATCTCTTAATACCTTCGCATATAACTCACTATAATTTTGATAAAATTCTTTATGATTATCATAAATTTTCCTATAAGTTGCCTGAACTTGTTTATAATCTGATTGAAAACCAGTAGTTCTCGAAACCGGTTTAATTCTATAATGAAATAATATTTCAGGAATTTGATAAATTTCTCTATCTAAAGCTAGAATTGCCAGCCAAAAATCGTAATCCTCCATGCCTGCAAGCATCTGTGTATTAAAACCGCCTACCTTTTCCCAGTCCTCCCGATAAAATAATGCTGTAACAAAAACAATATTGTCTAAAAGCATCTTTTCAAAAGAATACTTTGGCAAGTCCCATTTACCACTTTTCTCACCAAATAAATCAGCTTCACAATAAACAACACCTATTTTTGAATCTGACTCTATAATTTTTATTGCTTTTTCTATATATACTGGTTCTATTTTATCATCAGAATCTACTGGTAATATAAATTTTCCCTTGGCCTGACTTATCCCGTAATTCCTTGCTCCAGCAGGTCTCAAATGATTTGTATTAAGAATGGTAATCCTCTCATCGTTTATATTATCAATAATATTTATTGTTTTTTCATCATCAGAACCATCATCAATAATAATTAATTCCCAGTTAGAATATGTCTGATTCTTAATAGATCCTATTGCTTCCTCAATATATTGTCCGTCATTATAACATGGCATAATTACACTTACCAATTCCATGCACGTAACCCTCTCAATCACTTACTTGATTTTGGATGAATTTTATTTGCAACACGATAAAGCCTTGTACTTTTTATTGCTTCAAGTTCTGACGACATCCTTTCACATTCTGCTTCACATATTTGCAAAGATTCCAAAGCCGTTCTTTTTTCATACACAATCGTTGTCACAGCCTTATCAATTTCTTCATTTGTCAATCGTTCAATTTGCCCTGTAATAACAATTTCCATACTACATTCATTGTCAATCAATTCTGGAACTTTAATACTATAAATAGGATCCAAATTTACAAATATATCCATTTCATTATTATGGCAAAGTGCATTCTCTCCCATATGTTCAAGCTCTACTCCATTCAATGTGACTTTATTAAGCTGCGCCCGAATCATTACCCCCTCAACAGGGTCAAATCTTAAACCAAACAATTTTTCGTCCTCTTCAAATGACAACTGACAATTCATTTCAAAAATCGCTTTATCCTTTAAAACAAATTTTTCAACTACACAGTCTGTACTGCAAAATCCTCTTCCTTTGTCAAAATACAATGTTCTTTTTTGCTCAAAAGCACTTGGTAATACTCCAAATATGTCATATTTTCCATTTTCTTTTATATAATCTTTATAATCATAATGATTTTGCTTTTTTATTAAATCTGCCAATTCAGGTTCATTTAAAACTTTATACAGTAACTGATTTCCATATAACCTTGTATAGGAAGGCATACCTTCCTCTGTACAAATTCTTCCAAACACATACTCTGAAGAAAATATTTTTTCTGAGCAATATTTTTCCGCTTCCGGAAAAATTTTTAAAAGCTCAACACGTTCTTTTATATCTGCATATTCATTCAACATTAGAAACAGCTCAACTGTTGAACGAATCTGAGTATCCGCCCTCATTCCGCTTGTATTTTTTCCCGCATTATGGACGCGAAATTTTACTAACGGTTCTGATAAAACATATATTTCATATTTCTTACAAACCTGAATCCACTTGACAAAATCAGGAATTTGACGTAACCCTTTTCGAAAAAAACCGTCGTCCATATAAACATCTTTTCTAATTAAAATACTTGGATGGCACAGACAATTCCCTTTATAAAAAAAATGATTCAGCCATTCATGCCTTGATCGGTTTTTAACAGAAAATAGATTGTAATAAAATCCTTCTTTATCTAAATATTCTTTTCCTGTTTCGTCAATTGCAATTGCATTTGTAAAAACTGCTGCACAATTAGGAATTTTCATTATAGCTTCTACCTGCTTTTGAAGTTTATCTTTTTCCCAAATATCATCACAATGATGAATTGCAATATAATCTCCATTTGCATACTTTTTTACTGTATCTTCTATACTTCCACTCCCCCAATTATACGTATGACGTATTGTAATAATATCTGGATGTTCTTTTTTATAATTACAAATAATATCCCAAGATGCATCCGAAGAACAATCATCGACAATTATAAACTCAAAGTTCTTATATGTTTGAGACAAAATACTGTCTATACTTTCCCGAATAAACTTTTCATGATTATAAGAAGTTAAGATCACTGTAACTTTCATATTAGCTCCCAATTAAACACTTATTTTTCTATATGTTACTTCATTTTTAAGATATACCTTATCCCAAAGTTTATTTTCCAAATTTTCTTCTACTGCAAAGACTCCCGCATTATCAATTAATGAAAGAAATAATGCAGTTCTATTTTCTATCACAGGTTTAGAAGCTACCAATGTTATATTATAATTACCTTCGATCAAAGGTAATGGTGTTACGAAATTAATTTCAAATATGTCTCCCTTTTCTCCTTGAATCATCGTATCCAATTCCCTAAGAACCGAATTACCTAACAACTCCATATTTTTATCATCACGTATATGATATGCAATCGTAAACATATTTTCTGTATTAACCTTTAATCGGATACATATCCTCATATTCTGATTAAATGAAAAAGAAAATGTCTCATTTCCCTTCTCGTTTAATAGTTTAAGATCTATAAATTCTATCTCACCGGTTCCTTCTTTAAACATTTTTGTACGTTCTATAAACTGCTTATTTTTGTAAATTTCATTATCCTTTTTGCTAATAGAACATTCCTTTATTGTATCCACTTTATCATTTCTGTTTTCCTCTAATTTTAAATGCTCATCATTCATAGAAGCCCGAATTTTCTTTAAATATATATCTGCTAATTCTTCTGCAGAACCTTCCATAATTTTCATTCCATTTTCTAAGTAAATACATCTCTGACAAAGTCGTTTTACGGTATTCATATCATGGGTTACAAATAAAACTGTTGCTCCAGATTTCATAATCTGGTTCATTCTTGCCATACACTTTGCTTGAAATGCTGCATCACCTACTGCCAATGCTTCATCTACAATTAAAATATCCGGGTTTGAATAAACCGCAACTGCAAAAGCTAGTCGAACAAACATACCGCTTGAATAATTTTTTACAGGCTGATAAATAAAATCCCCTATATCTGCAAAATCTGCGATATCATCAATTCGTCTGCTTGTCTCTTCTCGTGTCATTTTATTTAGTGTACCATTTAAGTATATATTTTCAATTCCTGTATACTCCGGATTAAATCCTGCTCCTAATTCTAATAATGCAGAAATTCTTCCGTTTACATCCAAGCTTCCGCTTGTTGAATTTAATACACCTGTAATAATTTTCAACAATGTAGACTTTCCACTACCATTTTTCCCAATAATACCTACAATCTCACCCTTTTTTATATTAAAACTTACATCCTTTAAAGCATGAAATTCCTGATAATGTGGTTTTGCTTTAGGAAATAGCCCTTCAATAATTCGTCGTTTATTACTTTCATATAATTTATATGTTTTAGTCAGATTACTAACTTTTATAGCGTATTCACTCATACTTACCTCTTTTCTATAACATATCCGCAAATTGTGGTCTTAATTTATGAAACACATATGCTCCTATAAATAAGATCGTCAACGCAAATATCCAAAAGTAAATAGTCAAAATTGGGTGCTCCCAAAACCAAATCTTACCTGAAAATGTTTCCCGATACCCCATACAAATATAATACATTGGATTGATTTTTACAACCATCTGAACTGTTTTGGGCATTGAACTTGGATCCCAAACTAACGGTGTAGCCCAAAATCCCACTTGGACAATTAATGAAATTATATTTAAAATATCTCTAGAAAAAACTGCAAGCGAAGACATAACCCAAATTGTACCCAAAAGCAACACAACCGTACAAAAATAATAATAAATTACTTGAATATTATAAATATTGGGAAACCAACCATATATCAAATAGAACAAAAAAATGACCCCTATAAAGAAAAAATGAACAAAACTAGAAGAAATAATTTTAACCAAGGGCAATGAGCTGACTCTGAACTGCATATTTTTCACTAAATAGGAATAATCAAATATACAGCCTGCCCCTGCCCCTAATGCATCAGAGAAAAAATTCCATGATAAAAAAGCTGGTATATACCATAAGATAAACGGTATATTATCAACCGGCGTAGAACGAAATCCTACTTGAAAAACAAACCACAAAACCATAATAATCATTAATGGAAGTAAAAAAGCCCATATTACTCCTAATAAAGAATTCGTATATTTTGATTTAAAGTCATTTTTTGCTAAATCAATAATCACCTTTCGTTCTTCAAACAAACACTTAAAAAAATTCTTAAATCCTCTAATCATAGTTTATAATCTCCCTATTTTTAATGTAACAATAGTCATTTTATTTTATCTGTCAAATTTTATAATCTATACATACTGACATTGTCCATTATAAAAATTGGTCTATTTAAAAATTCTCCCATCTCGTCATTTCGTTTAACATTATCTTCATTTAAATCTCGATAACATATTTTTCCGTCATCTTCACATGCTATCCCTATCGAAGAAATAACCCAATTATCTTTTGTACCCTCTTTAATCCAGCGAATCATTTCTTCCTTTGTTCCTCCCTTGAATAAACCAAGAGTCCTATTACCCATCCAATTAAATCCCAATTGTACTATCAATTTATTTGTATAAGAAGTCATGCATTTCAACATTTTTAAGATATAATCTTTTGCATTGTCAATACTTTTCACATTTCCATAATCATCCCCAATATGATGTAATACGTTAAGTAACAAAACAACATCATATTTTTCTGCTGTATTCCATTCAAATGAAAAATAATCATTGTGAACTGTAATTTGTGACTCTACGTTTAAAATCTTTGCTGCTAACTTTACAAAATCTGCATGAACTTGGTTTCCCTCATATAAAGTACCCTTTTTTGCTCCAAGTTCTAATGCTTCAAATGAAAAAAAACCACAGTTACATCCAATATCACAAAAACAACTATCTTTCCAATCTATTTTTTTCTTAATATAACTCATTCTTTCTTTTTCATATCTAGTCTTTACATGTATTTGTTCACTTGGAATAAGCTCTTGAAGTTGAGACGGTAATATTTGATAATTAGAATGTTTACTTGTCTGCTCATATAACCTTACTAACTCCTTTATTCTTACATTAGACTGTTTCTCTATCAACAAATTAAACTCCTCCGACTATTCATATTCTAAAAACAACTGATTTGTATCTTTCCTTTTATAAATGTCCCATTGAACTAATTCGCAAAACTCCTCCAAGTACTCTTGTTTGTAATCATTAAAAAAACAATTATTTACAGATTCTTTTGTAACAGTCCCTGAATGCCAAAAATATTTTACATCCATATTTATATTATTAGTATCAATTTTCTTGTTTATAAACTTATAATCATTTAAATAAACTTCAAAAAAATTACATCCCGCATCAACAAATAATTGAGATGGACCCCAAAATCTTGGGTTTGCCTCTATCATATATGGCTTGTCCCCATCTACGCGTAATTCAACCATAACAAAACCAGTATACCCTACATGTTGAAATAACCTCTCAAATTGATCTGAAATGTGTTTCAAGTGATAATCACTTGGTTTAGCAACTAAAATAGACTTTCCATATGGCTGTTGCATAAAATTTTCCTGAGAAAATTTCAGGATTTTTAAATTATTCGAATTAAGTGGAAAATAATATAATAAATATATGCTTCTGCCATGTATATAACGCTGATAATAAAATGACTCTTTAGGATAATTTTTATCAAAAATCCTGAAATCATTTTTTGTCTCTATCAAAATAGGAGAAAACACTCTGCCTTCCTTATCATAATACGTTAAGGGTTTCGCAACAAATTCTTCTCTAAACACCTGTGGAAACTGAATTCTTTCTGGAATTAAAATATTCTGCTCAAAACATAATTCCGAAAATTTTAATTTATCAGAAACTAATTCATATAATCTTTTAGAAACTAATGATGAAATATATCCAGTAAGATTAAACTTTTCCTCATACTCTATCAAAAAGCGGTTTAATGCCTCTGTAGTAGGCGGAATCAGAAATTTTTCAAAACCCAACTTCAATTTTGCATCATGAATATAACTCTCTATTTCATTATAATCTAACACTTTATTTTTTCTAATTACAAACACACGCGACCTATATTCTGTTTTTAAAATGCTATCTTTTTCAGAAGCTGCAAAGATAATATAATTATCCACATGATTCTGAGTTAAAGTACGCAAAAACGCTATCACTGCTCTCTGATTATACCCTGAAAAAAGAATTATATATTTCAACTTAAGCCCCTTATTCATAGTCTTTTTTTATACCTACTATGAGATTGCATATTCTGTCAACGATACTCAAATTCAATTCTGCATATATAGGTAAAGTTAATATTTTCTTAGATATAGATAATGCAATCGGTGTCGTATTTCCATCAAATCTGTCCCGATAACACTCATACGTACTAGTCAATGGATAAAAATACTTTCTTGTATAAAATCCTTCCGACGCCAACATATTAAAAACTTGATCCCGATTTACACCAAAGACTTCATCATGAAAAACAACTGGAAAATACGCGTAATTATATTTTATATTTTTTTGTAACTTCATAAGCTGTACTCCCGATAGTCGCTGTAATCTTTTTACGTAATGTTGATATACTTTTTCTCTTTTTTCAATTTCCTTATCAACGTAACGCAAATTACATATACCCATTGCAGCTTGAAATTCGTTCATCTTAGCATTTGCACCTACATAATCAACTGTTTCAGGGCCTTGAATTCCAAAATTTTTTAAACGATATAGATCTCTTCCATATTCATTATCATGGAAACAAACCGCTCCACCTTCTATTGTATTAAATACTTTTGTTGCATGGAAGCTGAAAATAGACGCATCTCCAAAATTTCCCACCCCAATATTATTATATTCTTCTCCGAAAGCATGCGCCGCATCATAAATAACTTTTAATCCATATTTTTTTGCGATTCCTTCAATTCTTTCTGTATTGCATATATTTCCATACACATGCACTGGTATAATAGCAGAAGTTCTTTCTGTTATTAATTCTTCGATTTTATCCGGATCCATTGTATAAGTTTCTGGATCAATATCACAAAATACCGGGGTCAGACCATTTCTCACAATCGCATGTGTAGTTGATGCAAAAGTAAATGGCGTAGTAATTACCTCACCTGTTAGATTCATTGCCTGTATTGCTAGTTCCAACGCCATATGACCATTTACCATCAATGACACATTTTTTACATGCAGATAATTTTCTAACTTTTTTTCTAATTCTTTATGTTTTACTCCCATATTTGTCAAAATATGAGTATCCCATAACTCTTTGATTTCTTCAACATATTCTTCAAATGGAGGCATCGATGCTCGTGTAACAAATATATTTTTTCCCATATTGGTTCTGCCTACCTTTCTCCAAAAAATACTGCGCGAAAAAATATTCTTATATAGCGAATTAATCCATTATTCTTATATTCCCGAATCACATACTGCATTTCCTGACTCACCTGTTCTACTGACAGTTCCACATGATATGTCTCAAATTTTTCATGTATAGTCTGTGTATAATCTTTTAAACCCACCGCTCTTTTCTGTTTCTTTTTTCTTTCATAAGGGGTATGATAATAAGAAGTTATTTTTTCTATAAAATAAAGATCTGTAATTGTGGAATAGCGTACCCAAAGATCCCAATCTTCCAATGTTTCAATTTCAGTGTCAAAACCACCTAACTCTTCATAAAGACTTTTTTCAAACATGATACTTTGAATAGGAATATAATTCATTGTATATAATAAAACCCGATTAAACGGCTGTTTATATCGAACAATACATTTTTTGACTTTAGATGCCCCATAATCCTTCTGATCTACGATTATCTGATGTTCTTCTGCGATGCTATAAACTGCTCTTTCTTTTCTATGTTTAATCTCATTTACCAAAATTTCTATATGATCCGGAAAAAAGGCATCATCATCATCTAAAAAATTGAGATATTTTCCTGTGGCAAGCTGCATTGCACGATTTCCAACTTTTGAACGCCCTTGTTTCTCACCTGTCGCTTCATAAATATAGTTTAATTGTTGATATTCCGATCTCAACATTTCTTCAGACTGATTACTTCCGTCTTCCACTATTACAACTTCAATATTAGAATACGTTTGTTTTTGTATACTATTCAATGCTGTACGTAAAACTTGAGGGCGATTGCAAGTTCTTACTAGCACTGATACTAATGGTTGTCCTTTTTCCATAAATATCACTTTCCACTGAGAAAACTTTCCAAATATAAGTATTTATTGAATTATAACAGTCCTTATACAAAATATCAACTTTTTATTTCCTTATATTATCAACGCAATAACATATAGATAGTATTTACATTATTATACTTTTATAAAATTCATATGTTTCTCTTTCAAATTTTGTCCAATATCTTCTAAAATTATAATTTCTTCTGCTCCTAATCCAATATAATCCACGGCGATAATAATATAATAATCGTAATTGCCATTTTTTAGCCTTAAGATATTTACTGCAGTAATATAACTCGCTTTGGCAGATACATTGATGCATAAAAGGCTGCATTTGTTTCGTTGTCCCTCCATGCTGATGCACCACAATACTTTTCGGATTATAATATGTTTTATATCCCCGGCTTTCCATCCGAATACCCAAAATCAATTCTTCATCATATAACACAGTTCCTTCATCTAATGGTGTTACTTCTAATGCACATGTCCTTGAAATTGCAAAGCAACAACCAGAAACATAATAAACAAATGATGGCTCATCCGCATTTTGATTCAGGCAATAATACTCGTCCCATTTTTTCCGAAAGATTTTTTTTGCAACAGTAAATATTTGAAATACTTCCTTAATTTCAGTTTTCATGGAACATCTGCTAATCTGTACCTCACCTTTATTATTCACAACCTTAGGGCCTGCAATCCCAATCTTTTTTTTATCATCCAGAACTTTTAATAATTCATAAATAGAATCTTTATCAAACAAAATATCATTATTTGTAATTAGCAAATTATCACAACCATCTTTCAGCGCCTGAAGAATTCCAATATTATTTCCTGCTGCATAACCACTATTTTTATAAGATTTTAAAAATGTAATTATATCTTCATTTTTATTTAAAAAATCCAAAAATTTTATTGGAATCGGGTTTGGTGAAGCATTATCCACCAGATATATATGATATATAAGATCTTGTTGTGTTTTTATTATATTTTGTACACATCTAAAACTAATATCCCATGTCTGATAATTTAAAACTATAATCCCTGTCATTTTCCTGCTTCCTGTTTTTTACTATAATATTTCTTTTGTAGAACTGCCATAAAATGTAATGGAATCAATCCAACAATTAATGGTTTTACTGCAAATATAATACCGCTTGGAAATAATCCCAGCTTTCTAAAACCACGATATTTTATATACGCTTCATGAAAACGATACCTATATTTTCTTCTATGATACTGATTTTTGTCACGCCTTATATAATACAAAACTTCATTTATATTATATCCCCTCATCCCTTCCCCATATAATCGCAATAATAAATCATAATCTTCCGCACGAATTACATTTTTTGATATATCATATCCTTGCACACGCTTTAACGACTCTTTACGAAATAACATAGAAGCATGTACATATGGTAGAGAAAACAAAAAATCTTTTGATTCTGGTTTTCTGCAATACCAGTATATTTCACCATCATCACCAATCTGATTAACAAAAAATTCTCCTTTACATCCTACAAAATCATATTCTGTATGTTCATCTAAAAATTCTGATAATCTTTCAATTCTTCTAATATCAGAAATATCATCCGCATCCATAACTGCAATATAATTCCCTTTGGCATGTTTAATACATTTATTTCTGGCGTAACTTGCTTTCCTATTTTTTGAGTTGTATATAAGTTTAATTCGACGATCTTTTTTAGCAAATTTTTTTAACAATTCTCTTGTATTGTCAGTTGAACCATCATCGCAAATAATAAATTCTATATCAGAGCACGTCTGATTTTGTATAGAAGCAATTGATTTTCCAAGAATTTCCACATTTTCTAGATTATAAACAGCCATAATAACAGATACTTTTGGCATTTGATTCTCCTCCTTAGAATTTATTATAATATTCAGATAACTATCTTATCTTACGATAAATTCCCTCCATCCTCCCATGCACCGCCTGTATACTGAATTCTTTGATTTTATCAAACGCATTTTCCCGATACGTTGCAGCCTGCTCTTTATGCAGTTTCAATTCCATGACTGCTTTAGCATATCCTTTCACGTCCATTGGCTCTACAAGACGGCCATTAAAACCATCTGTAATTAAATCTGTGTTCCCGCGTATTCTGCTACATACTACCGGAACTTTTGCGGCCATAGCTTCCATCAGTGATACCGGAAGCCCTTCCTGCAAAGATGGAAAAACAAAACAATCTGCTGCATGAAGAAGCGCATTGATATTTTCACAGTATCCGGCGAAAATCACTCTGTTATCCACATGCAGACTTTTTGCCAATTCACGGTCTGTTTGTTCATATTCTCCCAGACCCACAATTAAATACTTTACAGTTACATCTGAAATTTCAGCCATTGCCTTTATGAACGTCCCCTGATTTTTCCGCTTTGAAATCTGCCCTACACTTACCAGCAAAAAGTCCTGGTCTGTGATACCGAAACTTTCCCGAATTTGCGCCCTGTCTGATCTATCCTTTGAAAATTCCTGTATATCAATCCCAATTCCAGGAAGATAACGTACCTGCCTGGCATAAAACTTCTGTGCTCTTTGATAGTCTTCCTGATTAATTGTAATCAATACATCGGTATATCGTGACAAAAATTTTTCAATCGGGTAAAACAACATCCAGTTTTTTTTCGACGCGCCCTGAAAAAAATGAAACCCATGCGCAGTATAAATTACCTTGCTGCCTTGAGTTCTGATATTTCTGGCGGCAAGCCGTGTTACAACCCCGCCAATCGGCGACTGGGTGTGTATCAGATCAAACTTTTCTGTTTCGCAAAGCTGCTTCATCTGCCGATAAGAGAGAATAATATTTTTTACATCACTGATACTGCGCGGAATGGGGATATGATACGTCGTAATCCCAGCGTCAGTAAGTTCTCTGCGAAATGTATCCACCCTTTCCTGACTGGTAATGCTGCCAAATTTAAAATTACTTGCAACATGAACCTCATACCCTGCCTCCTTCAGAATATGAATGTTATCCATATTAAACAAATCTATCATTGACGCTACGGAAGCTGTCATTAACGCCTTTTTTTTCATATAAACTACTGTCCTTCCGTTCTGCGAATGGAATCTTTGAAATTGTACACCTGATACTTGTTTCCCCTGTAATCGCTTAAGGATTTCTCATATGTACAATTCCCAAACGCCTTATTCACCAATCTTCCTATCTTTCCCGGCATCTTACTCATCAGCCAGACAATTGGATTTAATGCCTTTGTCAAAATGATTCTTCTGTCAGCCGATTCTGCTATTGTTTTTACCATTTGTGCCGTTGAAGTATATTCTTCATTCTGCGGAAAAAAAACACCTCCGTCTTCATATTCAATGATTTCGCAAATGAATTCACATAAATTTTCAATATAAATCATACTCCTTGTATTCGAAACATTTGGGAATATGGGAATTTTTTTTGCAATTTTAGATAACTGCGGATAATTCCCTTTGCTGCCCTTCCCATATACCATTGGAAGCCGCAGTACAACTGTTTTAAAATTCTCAGAATTTAGCTTTTGCACTGCTTCATCCGCGCGCCATTTACTGTCTCCATAAAAATTAGCCGGATCGGGCTTTGTATCGGCGGTAATTCTCTTTTCTGTCCCATAAGGAGCGCTTTCACCATAAACAATAACACTTCCAGGATAAATAAACTGCTTTACCCCAGCTTTTTTTGCTTGTTTCGCCACTTCTTTCGTCAACTCATAATTGACCTCATAATATTCTCTTTTAACATCCTTGGATACATGTCCTACATCTGCATGCGCTTTTCCCGCCATATGCAGTACGCAGTCATATGAACCAAAATCAATATCTTTCCACGCTCCATTGCGCACACTTGCCGTATCTGCCTTCCAGTCTTTGCAATGCTCTCCAATATAAGCTTGAATTGACGTTCCTATATAACTACTTTGCCCTGTAATCAAAATTTTTTTCATGTCCCAACCTATTTTCGATTCCTCTTCATCTCCCCAGTTCCCCCCTCCACAACGCCGTCTGCACGCAGCACAGAGGTAAATGTACCGAAAAAGCATCGTACGTCAAACCAAAAGCCCATACGTTTGACATACTCTCCATCTAGTTTCGCCTTAACCGGAATTTCCAGCTCGTCCCTGCCGTTAATTTGTGCCCAGCCAGTCAGTCCCGGCAAAACGTCGTTTGCTCCATACTTTTCCCGCTCCGCTACCAAATCGTCCTGATTCCAAAGCGCGGGACGCGGGCCGACAAAGCTCATGTCGCCTTTTATGATATTAAAAAGCTGGGGCAGTTCGTCCAAAGAAGATTTCCGCAGAAAATGTCCCGTCTTCGTAATATACTGCTCTGGATTTGACAGCATATGCGTTGGCATGTCTTTCGGCGTATCCATACGCATGGTCCGAAATTTATAAATTGGAAAATATGTTTTATGAATTCCCACGCGCTTTTGTTTGAACAAAACCGGCCCTCTGCTGTCTAGTTTTATGGCAATGCACAAAAGAAGCAGTATGGGCGACAATAGGATACACGCTCCCAGGCTAAGCGCAAAATCCAAAAAACGCTTGATTTGAACATATCTCTTTTGACTGGCTGTAAGCCCAGTATTCATAACTTTTAATCCTCCTTGGGATGATATGTCGGCACAATGCGCTGCACCCATGTCCGAATATCATCCGGTTCCGTAACAACATATTTACTAAGTTTTTCCAGCTGATCCAAAAACCAATCGTCATCCATCTCAATCGGCTTTCCGATATGAATTCTTCTGTTTGCTGTATCTAAAAGCCCCTCCTCATCCATCAGCATTTCTTCATACAATTTTTCTCCCGGACGCAGCCCCGTAAATTCAATCTGAATATCTTCCCCCGGCTTATGCCCGGAAAGTAAAATTAAGTTTTTGGCAAGGTCAACGATTTTTACCGGTTCCCCCATATCAAGAATAAAAATTTCTCCGCCTTTTGCATATGCGCCCGCCTGCAGTACCAAAGAAACCGCTTCCGGAATCGTCATAAAATAACGGATAATGTCCGGATGTGTCACTGTAACCGGGCCTCCGCGCTCAATTTGTTTTTTAAATAACGGTATAACGCTTCCGTTGCTTCCAAGCACATTTCCAAATCGAACCGCTACATATTCCGTATTGGAACGTTTATTATAGGTTTGAATAATCATTTCACAGATACGTTTGGAAGCCCCCATAATATTCGTTGGATTAACGGCCTTATCTGTTGAAATCATCACAAAACGCTTCACCTGATAAAAATCCGCCGCCTGGACCATTTTCCAAGTACCAAGCACGTTGTTTTTAATTGCTTCATTTGGGCTGTCTTCCATCAGAGGCACATGCTTATGCGCCGCCGCATGATAAATAATATCCGGACGGCAGCTTTCAAATATCGCATTCATGCGGTTTGTATTCCGCACAGATGCAATCAAAACGTTCAGCTTCAATTCAGGATACTTGGCTCTTAATTCATTTTGTATATCATATGTGGAATTCTCATAAATATCCACAATTACCAGCAATTTGGGATTATGCCCGGCAATCTGGCGGCAAAGCTCGCTTCCGATGGAACCTCCACCGCCAGTTACCATAACAGTTTTACCAGAAACATAATCCATAATTGAATCCAAATCTACTTCCACAGGCTCTCTTCCCAAAAGGTCGTTGACGTCAACTTCTTTTAAGCTGCTGATACTGACGTCTCCATTGACAAGCTGGTAAATCCCCGGCAGCCTCTTCAATTCACATCCCGTTTCTTTACAAATATCTAAAATCTGCTTCATCTGTTTTGGAGAGGCGCTCGGCATAGCCACAATAATTTCATGCACATGCAGTTCCTGGCATTTTTCTATAATATCATCACGATTTCCGACGATTTTTACGCCATGAATATATCCGCCCACCTTACTTCTATTATCGTCAATCACACCGATGACACGTTTTTTTAGATAACGGCTGTTCTTAATCTCTTTAATCAATGTATTTCCAGACTCACCAGCGCCGATAATCAGCACATTTCTCGTATATTCCGCATCCCGCAGCATATTTCGTACCGCGCGCATCGCACGATAACTGTAACGGCAGAAAAAAATCAGCCCGAACAAAAATATTCCAAAAAAAGCATAGTAGCTTCTTGGTACAGGGTAGCCCGTTTCTGGATGTGACAAGAGTAAGAGCATCATATTTACGATTGTTTCAATGATACAGGCAGAAACAAGATACATCATCTCCATTCCCCCTGCATAACTCCAAAGGCTGCTGTACAGACGGAAAATTCCAAAAATAAGGAGCGTTGTAACGACTGCAGCCGGCATAGATTTCCACATATTTTCCAGAAAATGCTCTGGCACTTCATCAAATGAAAAATCAAATCTTGCAATCAGCGCCAAAAGAGCCGCAATAAAAACTGCGCAAATATCATAACAGACCAAAAATACCCTTCTCGCCCAAAGTTTTCTATCTATAAACAATTGTTTCATGTATTCTACATCTCCATTGCTCAAAAATTTTCTTGTTGTATAGACCCTCTTCCCAGAAACAGATAAAATATCAGCCAAATTGGAGAAAGAAACGGCGCTTCTAAACTAATCAGTAAATTCAAAACGAAAAATAGGACAATGATACCTTTCGAAACTATCCGGATTTCTTTTGCTTCATATCGTCTGCTACATTTATCTATGAGCATCTTTCCGCTTTGCAGAAGCAGTCCAAGATAAAAAACGCCTGCAAATATGCCGTATCGAAATACGATTTCTAAAATCCCATTATTCGGATACCATTTTTCCCCCCAGAAAAACAACGCTCTTTCCTGATGTCCAAAACAATTCAGCTTTCGCATATATCCCGACCAGATTAAGCGCTGGTCATATAAACTTCTGGTTATGGCAAAACTTTCTTTTGACCAATCCTGGAACACGCCTTGATAAAGCATGTAAAAAGAAAAAATAATTCCAAGTCCATCCCACCATTTTTTCTTTTGAAAAAAACAATACCCAAACACAAAAACCATCAAAACAGCATACCCTGCCATGCTCTGCCGATACACGAATGAATAGGCCGCAATGAAAAGAAAAGTAATTCGAAGACCAGAAATCATATTCAAAACCAACTGTCCGGGATGTTGCATCTGTCTCCACCAATATAAGAAAAATCCAATCACAATCAGCATTACCCAGCCGGTATATTGATAGTATTTGTCAACCAGCATATCAGATATACATGTCACAAGCCAAAATGCAGTCCATACCCAATTACTTTGTCTGTTCTTAATTTTATTTTCTGCCCTATCCCCTATGAAGAATACTGTTATCACAAGTAAAATGATACAGCATACAAGAACACAATAGTTATAATAATCTGCTTTCGCATATATCCCGCTCGTTAAAGCTGCATACTGCAAAAGAAACAACAGCGTAAATAGAAAAATCTGTACCTCTTTCCTTTTTTGATACCACCCTGTATTTTTTATTTTCTGATAAAAATGAATTCCCACTTCTGAATAAATATATTCCAATACCTCTTTTAGAGCCTGAAAAAAATATACATCAAACGCCATAAAAACTGATTTGATTTTGGAAGAACGAAGCAAAATTGCTGCTAAAAGGCAAAATACAATCGACAGCAGCAGTGTAATCCATGCAATTTTTTTCATGGATGCCGGCAGCTTTGTCCGAAGTTGTATTTCTCCAATGGAAAACTCCATACCTTTTCCATTTAATAACCGGATTACAATATATTTCGTTGCCTGACTGCTGTTTAACGTAACATAATTGTCCCCTGTTGCCAATTGTGAATCAACCGTATGAAACACCATTTTGCCCCGGTTATAACATTCAATTTGTACTGGAATGCTGCTGGAAGTACTGCCCGAAACTTCTACAAATAAATAGTTCCAAATCTTAGCTTTTTTTACTTCATTTAAAACAATTGCGGCTTCGTCTTCCGTAACCTGCATACACTGTCGTTCTTTATCAAAGTGTATTCCTTCTCCGTCCTGCTGCAGTGCCTGTTCCGAAAAAGCATAAATTCTGCCCTGCTGAAGCAATTGTTTTTTATGGCAGCTGCCTAAAACGATACAACATGCCAGCACATATGCCAGACAAATACATAACCCTGCAATTATGAATTTAGTTATGGAACATCTTTTTTTCATGTAATCTTTCGTTCTCCTTTATTGTATCTGTCCTAAGCAGATAATATCCCAAACTCATATAAGCCAGCACCCACGCAAAATATACCCATGGTTGCTCTAAAGTATCCAACAAAGCCATCCCTACGTAACTAATCACACAGCCGGCCGCCATAAAACTATATGGATGCCTAAGACTCAATTTGGAACATACTTCTTTTATGAAAGTCCCCCAAAATACAATATATACTCCCGCTACCGCCACGCCATAGCGGTATGCAATATCCAAAAACATATTATGTGCCGAATGGCTTCCGCCGTTTACCTGACACCGAAATTCATGTCCCCATAAATTCATATTGCGCAAATACGCTTTCCAATAAGTGATGCGCCCGCTGCTGACCGAATCAAGCGACCTTCTTCTTAACGTTTCAAGAATCCTGGAAGCCGATGCATATACCTGTTCTACAAATGGGTTCAAAAACAAATTCATTTCTTTTGCATACAGCGCATCTTTTTTCCAATATACCTGCGTCCCCAAAAAATATGGTATATGATACAATCCCCATTCTACCGTATACATAACCGGAAACAAGCAGACTGCAGATATTAAGATAACCCGAAGATAATCACGTATGACCGACGCCAAAATACGAATTTTAATAAAACGGATAAAAACAGCCAAAACCAGTAATACAAATGCAAACATTGCCCCACGGCACTGAGACTGCCAAAGAAAATAACAGAGTACGTCTATCTCTATCCCAAAAAGAATTCCTTTTTTCCAGGTAAGCGACCGTTTTCTGATAAGGTATTCTAATTGTACAAAAACAACGACAAATACGGATATTAAATATCTCCCAAAAGGATTTGGGTTGATATAACATCCTGCATAGCGAATTCCCTCCACTGGAGGCCTGCACAATAGACAAAATAGTAAAATAAAGACAAATGAAATTTGTACAGCAATACCTGTCTCTTTCAACAGCTGTGTCGGCCGCTCCATTTGCCGCCAGCAATAATAGAATACACCAAATACAAATAAAAATACGTATCCTACGCCAATGAATACTCTTCCAACAACAAAATCACTGATACACATTGTAATACATAAGATACCCCATATATAACATAACTTCGTATTCCAATGAACTTTTTTCCTGACAGGTTCCACCAGCAAAACTGAAAGCACAAGCAAAAAAAGAATATGAAAGCCCATAGACATAGGATACCATGCTTTCATACGGTCTGCATTTACTGCCGCCGTGGTATAAAGAATCTCAGTCAAAATACAAAAAATACGTAAATACTGTCTAGTCTTTTTCGAAAGATTTACAACAGGAATCCGCTGCATCTTAGAATATATCATTTCCAAAATATGAAGATAAAAATCCATCCACCAATGGCTATGTCTTTTTTTTCTGTTTTTATGGTATTTCCTGAAACAATATACAACAACTATGGACATTATACAATAGAGCAGCAAAAAAACGCCACTATAAAACACAAATATTTTTCCTGAAAATTTTCCAAGTTCACTTCGCGTCAGCGCAGAGCGTATCCGCAAGTGTTCCCCTTTACAATTTAAAAAGCTTAAACGCGCGAACGTAAATTTTTTTTCTATGGGTTCCATCACATTCCAGCCTTCTGTAAACGTAATCTGCTGTTCTGCTTTCACCGTTCCATTTTCATCAAAATAAGAAATGAAAGCCGGCAGAGCAGAAACACTCAAATCCGAAATTTCAAAGAGCAGATAATTCCACTTATTTTCATAAAAAATATAATCTTTGACTGCTAAATCATCTGTAATTGTAAAAAATGTATCGGAAGGATTCAAATACAACAGATTTGTTCCTTCCAGTTCCAGATCCATACCAACAATTTCACAGACTTCACCCTGGTCATAAAAATTTTCCAGAGAGAACCTGCCGCCAATCAACATCATTGCTGATGAAAATGAAAAAATAATCCCTAAGACTGCCCATAACCATCTATTTATTTTTTTCACTTCATATTCCTCTTTTAAAACGCCTGCCGCCAATATACGAAGAGAATACAGTTTAAAACGCGTGTATTACATGCGCCAAATTGTTTTATCCTGTACTCTCTTCGTTGTTTTTATTTCTTTAATTTCTGCTGAAGGAACCGATACCCGCGGAAGATTGCACTTCTGTCTATTGCTTTTAATACATCCTCAACCAGCTTTAATCTTTCTTCCAAATACTCTATCTTTTTTTCCTGGGTACAAAACGCATTTCCCATCGTCAATATAATGTCGCGATACATATTCTCCGGGTCTAATTGCCATTGTGTCATCTTTTTGACCGAATCATAAAAAAGTATCCCGTCTTTCCTTCCAAAATATTCAATTGCAACTTTACGATTGCTTTCTTCAAACCGCTTTAGAAATTCTAACTGTTCTTCATACGAAAACATCCCCGTCTTTTTCAATGTTCCTTTTAAAACCAGATCTTCATTTGCATTGTATACCGCCGACCTCATAAAGTCTTCCATTTCTTTATACTTCGGTATTGAATTCATCCAGCGCCTTATCTCTAAATAGTTCCCATCTAAAGCGATATTGCGCTCATTCTCTTCCTCTACAAAATCTTTTGTCAGCTTTAAATGAACACTCTTGAAAAAGTCAGAAAACAATGAATGTTCTTCACCTTCAAACTGTCCTCTTTCATACACGCGAACAATTAAATTTTCTCTTCCAACTTTTTCTGAGATATGCTGCAAATGCTCATAAAAATCCAATGGGTAATACTTAAAATGATTGGTTTCCATACATTCCCTAAAACTTTTATCAATCCTTGGCATAGCCTTTATTGATTGGTTCCACAGGGACTGAATAAATAAATCCTGCCTTCTTAAATACACATGGAATTTCACTTCGCAGTTAATTTTCCTAAATTTCTCTACGGTCTGTATCCAAAAATCTTCAATCTTCTGACAGCGATGCCAGATTAATTCATCGGAAAGAATAATCGTCTTATATTCTTTTGCCAATTCTTTTAGAGTCTCAAACGCCGTTGACTGTACTTCTAATTCACGCTGTTTTCTCGCCTCTCCTTCCAGTTCGATTGCTCTGTAAACTAAAAAGTGTCCATTTCTGTTATTATATTTTTTATCAATTCCCAATTTTAAATACGGATAGCAGCAATTTTGTTTCTTTAATTCTTCTTCATTGTCCCTCAAAAACTTTTGCAATGCTGATGTCCCGGTTTTCTGCATCCCTACACATAAATATACTGTCGTCATTTCAATCTCCTTTTTTCCTCATCATAATAATGGCTATTGTAAATCTTTGTCATGTATTCTATACATACAAATTCATTTTCTTATTATGGTAAGGAAATATTAAAATTACATTAAAACCGTTTCTACACACCCGCTGCTTTTAAAATTGACTGATATTCTTTTGATTTCTTTGCCGGAAGTTTAAATTTGCATTTTTTAGACATTTTTAAAAACGCATCATTTGCAACCGAATTTTTTGACAATTTATCACTCTTAATAATTACGTTTTTTAAATTTTTACATTTATAAAATGCTTTATTTCCAATTTGCGATACATTTTTGCCAATCACAACCTTCGTAAGCTTCTTTTGATTCTTAAACGCATTATTTCCGATTTGTGTTACCCGAAAGATTTCTTTGTCAAATTTTACTTTTGCCGGAATAGTAACTACTTTCATCTTTTTATCCGCTGCTCCGCTGACGATTAAATCCTTCTCATTTACCAGCATTTTCGCATTTCCAGATTCAACATACACTTTTCCGCCGGATACGCGCAGTCCGCGGTCTTTTGAACCGGATACTTTATTTGTATCTGAAACAGTTGCCTTTCCTTTAAAAATATAAATACCGTGCATTTTAGAAGATTTTACAACATTTCCATATAATTTTGCTGTCGCACTGTAAATACTGATTCCTTTTCCTTTTGAAGACTGCACTGTATTTCCTGAAACAGTATCTGCGGATGCGCCTTTGACATAAATGCCGTTCTCGCCAGATTGCATTACCACGTTATTGTTAATCTGTCCTGTCTTTGCTTTATCCGTCACATAAATACCAGATCCTTTTTGATTGGAACTGACCGAATTTCCTGCAATATTTCCAGAACCGCTTTTCATATAAATACCGCTTTCTGCAGAATTCGTAACTACATTATTCCCAATATCTACTTTAGACTTCGTTGTAAAAACACCAAATCTTTTCGTAGTATTAATGTTGTTGTTTTTCACGCTTCCGCTGCCGTCGCTGTACCAGACAGCATCATTGCCGGCTGCACTAATCGCGTTGCCGGATATATCCGCAGAAGAATCATTTACCATAATTCCATTTAATGTTGGAGACTTTATCGTATTGTTGTTTATTTTTGCTGACGATCCCGAATCTAACTTCACAGCCGAAACGCCAGCACCCGAAATCACATTATTTTCAATTGTCAGAACTGCTTTATCACTAATTCGGAACATATTGAATTTATTCTTGCTTGCATTTGTATAAGTACTTATTGTATTACCTGAAATGGTACAATCTTTCCCTCCGCAGACTCTGGCAAACGCGCGGACATTTGCCGCTTTATTATTACTTACCGTTACATTTTGAAAAGAGTATAAATTTACACACGTATTTTGAATATTTTGGAATGTATTATTCTTAATTGTAATATTTGTCGCCATGCTTTCTTTATGGTGATTTCCAACGCCGCTTAGCACACCGTCAAATGTACAATTGCTGACAGTAACGTTTTTGCAATAGTATTCCTTTTTGTCAAAGTAGTCGATTTGTAAAGCCTCTGATGTAATAGAAGCGGTTGAATTTAACTCATTTGAATTTCCTTCACCAGTCTCTAAACTTTTATAATTCGTTCCAGTATATTTCACAAACCCTGTAAATTTCACATTTGTAATGACTGCCGTATCAACGGCTGCCAAATTAATATGGTGAAAACCGCACACCCCTGTCAGCGTAGAATCTGAAATGGTTACGTTTGTTGCGCAATAGATACGCATAATTCCCTCCGGAGTAGACGCTGACTCTCCTTTGATATTCCCATCCCAGACTCCTCCGGTTATTTTAATACCTTTTGCATGTCCGTAGCCTTTTCCAGCCAAAACCGTATCCACAGATCCTTTATAATCACGCAGCATCGGTTTCGCAGGGTCTTTGCGTATCATAGTCGCATTTGCCGCCAGGCTTAATGTTGTATTGGAATATATAACCAAGGAATCATCCAAATAATATTTTCCAGCCGGAACTGTTACTGTTCCAGCGCCAGCCTCGGCAACTTCATCCAATGCAGCCTGTATCGCTTTTGTATCTGCCGCCATATCAGCCCCATTTGCCCCATAACTGGTAACATCTACGGTAATATTTGCCGCCTTTACCGGCTCTGCAATGCCTAAAATCCCACCCATCATAAGCATACTTAAGCCAACCAATACCGCTTTTTGAAACTTCATTTGTATCCCCCTTTTACTCACTCATAATTTCTTTCAATTTTTCTACTAAACGTTCACAAGCATGTCCCTCTTCATAACATTGCATTTTATCATAAAAAACCTGATAATCCTTTTTATACTGTTCCTCATCAAAATTTAATATCTTTTCACACAAAGCTTTGTTTGTCTTACCAATCGGAAACGGCGTAGTCTCAATTGGAAATAAAAACTCACGATCTTTTTCCGTATACAAATCAATATCCGGAACATACAAAAATCCTGGCCTTTTTGTAAAAAAGTAATCATAAATCCAGCTGGAATAGTCTGTAAGCCCAATATCTGCCACAAGCATTAAATCCTGAATATCCGGATAATTCGTCACATTTACAATATTGTTGTTTGTCTTATCTAAATTTGCATAGAGACGGTCCAGAAAATGATAACGCACCATAATTAACCACTTGCCGCCAAACCGTTTCTCTAAAGCCTCTACCACATCGTCATACGCCAGCTCAACTAAAGCTGCTCCTGACTGCTCCCGGTAAGTAGGCGCATATAAAAGAATGTGCGTATCTTTGTCTATATGATATTTTTTGCGGATGGAATTCTGTAATTTTTGATTTTCTTTTGAATCCATCTGAAACAACATATCATTTCTGGGATGCCCATATGGGAGCATTTCTGCGTTTTTCCAAAAAGTGCTTCGGAAAAGCTCTTCTTCAAACTTGCAGTTCGTCAGACAATAATCTGTCATTTTTCCTTCCTGATATGCCTTTTTCACCCAATATTTATTATTATTTACCGTTTCATCAAACTTCTTTAACCCAAATGAACCATGCCATGTTTCAATCAATACCTGCTTCTTCCTCTTATGGGTAAACAAATAAGTAAAAGTGACAGAATTATCAATCCAAACTTTTGAAGTTGCCGCTTCTTTATAAAAATCATACGACCCCCTCTGCACCAGCTTCAAATTTTTAGGATAGTTTTCATGGTTCATAAGATTTTCTTTTCGTACAACCCATACAATTTTATAAGGCAGCTTTTGACGCCTGATTTCCTCCGCAACTGCTTTCGGATTGCAGTTATAACTGCCGCGTGACGTCAGCATCATAATTTTATGATTGTCAATTGGTTTTGTCTGAAACTTAAAATAATTATAAATATATGCAATCACACGGTCCACATATTTCCAAAACCGAGTTCCTAGTGATTGGAAAAACTTTCCTTCTGATGCATCGATTCCAAATCCACTCATCTTCAAAATCCTCTTATTGAATTTCTTCTAATATCTTCATTGTCAAACGTATTCCCTCATGAATGGGATACATTGGTTTCCAGCCTAATTTTTCCAACTTCGTTCCATCTAATACTGCCCGGACTACTTTTGAAAATCCTTTTTTCTCCATCTCGTTAGGAAGATCAAAAAGCACCTGCTTTTCCTTTTGCGCGGCAATCATTGAGGCAATTTCACGAATACTTGCCACAGACCTGCGCTCTGCTATATTATATGCCTCGCCCGTATCGCTGTTTAGTAAAACCAGATACATTGCCTGTACGGCGTCTACCACATAACAATGCGACCGTTCTAAGGTTCCGTCGCTCTTTAATACAATATCTTCTCCATTTAATACTTTACGGAAAAACTGGGACATTGCCCTGCTGTCTGTCGCCGTCATAGTTGGACCATAACAATGGCAGGGACGCACAATCACTGCATCTAAACCATACTGGCTGATATAGCTTTGGCACAATACTTCTGCGGAACGCTTTCCAGCCGGATAACTGGAACGCGGGTTTGCATAATCCACATAGCCGCAGTATCCCTCATAAAATCCATTTTTTAAGGAATCATCCGGCTGCCCGTACATCTCGCCCGAAGAAACATACAACACACGCTTCGACTGGCAGTTTTTCGCCAACTCCAGTACATGGTTCATGCCGACGACATTTGCAAGCAGCGTGTCCACAGGATATTTTGCCATCATAGCCGGGTCTGCATTGCTTGCCGCATGGACAATATAATCTACTTTTTCGTCGAGTTTCATCTCTTTGCTGATATCCAGCGGAAGAATATGAAAATACGCTTTATCTATATAGCTTCCAAAACGTGCGCGCAGTTTGCTCTCTGTCCTTCCCAAGGCAAAAATTTCAATTTGAAATCCATTGTTTTCAATTAATGAAATAAGCACGTCAACCATTCCAGAACCAATCATGCCCGCTGCGCCTGTAATCATAACAGACCTGCCGTTTAATTTCTGCCAATCCACTTCTGATTCATTTACCATTTGTGTAATCTGAGCTAAATATTCTTTATTTTCTAACAGCATATATCCTCCATTTTAATTTTCTACGTGAAGCAGCGCTTTAAAAATCTGCATATCATCGTTTGTTGTAATTTTAATATTTTTCTCAGAACCTGATGCAAAATAAATCGTCTCACCAAGCTGCTGCATTAATACGCAGGATGCCGCGGTATTTGTAATCCCGCGCTTTTTCGCTTCCCTGTGCGCCCACAACAGCTTTCCAACCGGATACGTATGCGGCGTCTGCGTCCTGACAACCGACTCTCTTGGAATTGATATGGTAGACTGTAAATTTTCTTCATCTTCACAGCGGAAAATTGCCTCTGTACATGGAATTGCCGCAACAGCAGAGCCCTTTGCCCGGCACGTACTGATAGAATCTGAAATTATGTCATGGGAAACTAACGCACGATTTCCGTCATGTACTAAAACCAAATCGTCTTCACTGCATTCTTTTGCAATCTCCATCAAACCATTATGAATAGATTCTTGTCCATTTGCACCGCCTACAACTGTCCATCTTAACTTTGTAATTCCAAACTGTTTTGCGTAAGCTTTTAAAATCTCCAGCCAGCCCTCTAAACAGACTACCACAATCGCATCAATTCCAGGATGTTTCTGAAATTTTTCCATCGTATATACGATAAGCGGTTTATCCTCGATATTTAAAAATTGTTTTGGAATATTATTGTTCATACGGGTTCCTGTGCCGCCTGCAGTTAATAATGCAATATTCATATTGCCATTCCTCCTTATATCTGAAAGATTTTCTCTATCTCAAATGTATTTTTCGTTTTTTGGGCATCTCCATATAGTTGCCGTATAAATTAGTCAAATACGTATCATACCCAGCAGACACATAAAACTCCTGCTGTTCAAAAGACATACGGATTCTTGGCTCAAATACATCTTTTGGGATACACTCGCGCGCGCCATATTTCCCAACTGCGCTTCCAATAATCTTACAATCCTGATAGTTATATTTTTTCGCAATTTTCGTAATTTTATTTACAAACCAGCTGCTTCCAATTAAAATCAATGGAAAAAAACAAACTTTTTTTATAAACATCTTAAATTCGTTTCCCGTAATCTGCTCTATGGACTTAGATTGCCATAACAGGTAATCATACATTGCAATCTTCTTCGCATGTTTTTTCTGTTCTCTTAATGTATCCGGCATACCGTCAATGGGAAACACATCAATCCATACTGCCTCTTCTTTTTTATATACCCTTTCATATACGATAAATTCAGGGTTCATAACCTTCAAAAACGGACTCATGTTACTCGGAAACGTATCATCGTGATACACGAGATACTTATCATAAAGTTTTCCCTTCGTAATGGAAATAAACGTTTCATAATCAGGCCTTGGCATCAAAACATCTATATCATCATCCCAGGGAATAAACCCATGATGCCTGACGGCCCCAAGCATAGTACCGCCTGCCAAATAATATTTTAATCCGTTCGCATCACAAAAAGCCGCAAAATCAATTAAAATCTTTAACGCTTCTGCCTGAACTGCTTTTGTCGAATATTCTTTCAATTGTTTCTCCTTTAAAATATTATTTCTTTGCAGTCTGTGTCAAGTATAGCAACCGCCTTTTTCCTTGTCAAGCATTCACACGTTTCACACCACTTCTTTTACCGCTTCAAAAATTCTCTCACAATTATTTGTATCCCTTGATGGGAAAAACGCTTCTATATTCTTTTGATAAGATTCCAACACTGACTGCGGCTGTTTTAACATCTGTTCCAAATATTTTAGCAATTCTTCCTTCGTCCTTACTACCGGGCCAAATCCATCTCTTTCATACTGAAAATATCCTTCTTCAAAATGTTCGCTGCGAAATTGCTTTTCATCAAACTGATAATAAACCAACGGCTTATTCATATAGGCAAAATCCATAGCAATACTGGAATAATCAGTAATCATACAGGCAGATTCCATTAAAAGCTCCTGCAAATCTTTCGTTTTCCAATTTTCTATATAAATATGATTTCCGGTTTCTATTTCTTTTTCAAACAAAGACGTCATATTCCGATGTGGGAAAAACACGAGTTCGTAACCATTTTCTTCTAATATTTGCTCTAATCGTAAATCTTTTAAAAGCTCGCAATATGTTTTTACATATTCGCTGCTGTCAAAACCATGACTCACATTCTCATATGGATCGCTGGATGTACGGTACAGCCAGCGTCTCCAGGTGGGCGCGATAAGAACCTGTTTTTTTACTTTATGCGGTACAAGCAGACGGTCAAACCGGGCCAACCCCGTATATTTCACATACCCTTTTGGATAGCCGAAATTTTCAGACACATAATCATATTCCGGTTTTGCTCCGCAGATAAACAAACGCATTTTTGTATTTGGATAAAAAAACATTTCCGCCATATCTTTTATAATCCCATGTTGTAAAAACACACGTTTATTTTTCAAAATTCCGTATACTTCCAGTAAATAGCAAACCGCCGCATTGGGCTTTCCTCCTTTATGAGAACTAATATTGGCCTCTGCCGCCAGATAATATACCCAATGCGTAAAACTGCCGTAAGGAATCGTTTCTCCAAGATGCACTACTTTTTTTTCATCCAGTGCATTTTTTTCAATTGCATAAACAATATCCTGCTCTTTATGGGTTTGCCTGACATGCCGGTAAAACCAGTATCCATTATCTCTGGCTTCCTGCCCATACTCGCAGACAAGCCACAGATGCGGACGTTTTTTTCTAAGCCTCTTCGCCGGAAGAATGGCTAGAAGAAATAAAAACAAATGTCCGACGTCCCGAATATTTACCTGCCCAAGCTTTTTTAAAAATCTTTTCAAAAGAATTCCTCCCTCATAGGAATCCGAATTTTAATTCATAAATTCTGTGTATTCATCCAGCACTTCATTCGCTTCACCCATTCTTTTAATCTCGCCGTCATGCATCCAAATCACATTCTGGCACAGGCTTCGCAAAGAAGGAATACTATGGGACACAATTACTACCGTCCTATGACTGTCGCTAATCAATTCCTGCATTTTCTTAAAACTTTTTTTCTTAAATTTATGATCTCCAACGCTCAAAACTTCATCCACTAACATTATATCGGTTTCCAAAATTGCAGTAATGGAAAATGCAAGTTTCGAATACATACCGCTTGAATACGTCCGTACAGGCATATCGATAAATTTTCCGATTTCTGCAAATTTAATAATTTCAGGCATTTTTTCCCTGACATAATCTTCACTAAATCCAAGCAGCATTCCGCATAATAAAATATTTTCACGTCCTGTCAGCTCTTTTTGGAATCCTACGCCGATCGCCAATAAAGATACGGAATGTCCATGAAGGTCAATCTCACCTTCATCTGCTGAAAAAATCCCCGCCAGCGCTTTTAAAATTGTGGATTTTCCGCTTCCATTTTTTCCTATAATACCTAAAATGGACCCCTCCGGAACTTCAAAAGAAACATTTTTCACAGCTTCCACAATCTGATTATCTGCTTTTTTCAAACGCAGTAAGTTTTTCTTTATGGAATACGCCTTAATCCACTTATACGTAATACTTACGTTCCTTACACTGATTGCACTTGCCTTTTCACTCATCAAATCACCTTCACATAACTATTTTCATTTTTATAAATTAAATGGACGCCATATATGGAAATCAGACAGGAAATCGCAAACCATACTGCAATTAATATCAGTTTGGGCGTCTCCCCATACAAAATTACTTTTCTAAAACTGATAATCAAATACGCCATCGGATTCCACTCGCCGACCAAACTGCCAAGCATAGGATTTTTCTTACCAATACGCGTTTCGATATTATAAAAGATACCCGTCATATAAAAAACAAATTTTAAAAGAAGATTTATAATATTAGACAAATCATCAATAAAAACGCCAAAATGGAGCAGTATACACATCAATCCAAATGACAACACCCACAGTATCGCCAATAAAGGTATGACAAGCACAATGTTTATTGTAATGGGAACCCTGTAAACAACCAGCATGATTATAATAATAGCAAAAGAAATCAGCATCTTAAACCCATTGACGTACATCTTCGATAACACCAGTATAAACTTAGGAATATATACTTTTGATACAATCGCTTTATTTTTTTTCACCATACGGACGCTGTTGCGCAAATTTCTGCTGAAAAAATCCCATGCAGTAATACCGATAAAAATAAATACTGAAAAATATTGTTCTCTTGCATTAAAAATGTAACCAAACACAATAGAATAAATAATCATAAAGCAGAGCGGCTCAAGCACCCACCAGATCCAATTCAAATAGGAACTGGCTACTTCTGCTTTCAATTCTGCTTTCGCTGCGTACAGCGCATATCCATTGTGCTTTTTTAAATCGCTCCAAAATCTTTTCATTCACTTTCCTCCGTTTGAACCTCAAATCTGAAAGAGTATATCACATATTTTACCATTTTTCTACTATTTTTCAATATTATCCACATTTATCGGTATTTCCTGACGCCATTAACTGCATAGCAGAAAAAAAGCCAGACAGATTTCCATGCCGGAATCCCCATATATTTATAAACTCCATAGTGCATTTTGGCTGATTTGAATTTATTTCTGGATTTCCCTCCGTCAGATAATCTTGACTTTAGCAGCGGTTCATTGATACCGTAAGCTTTTCCATATTTTTTTAAGATTCGCAGCCAGAAAATATAATCTTCGTGCAGCTCGTCATGGCACATATAAAATTCTCTTGCTGTCTTTGTTTTCATCAGCGCTGAGGAACAGGGAATACAGTTTGTGCGCAGCAAATCCCGATATGTCGTCATTTCTGGTACAGCTACTATTTTCCCCGACGAATGGCCTTGCGGATACATAAGCTCCCTGCCGGAATAGACGAGGTGCGCGTCTGTTTCCCGAAGCAATTTCGCCTGTTTTCCCAGCTTGTCCTTTTCCCACCAGTCATCCGCATCCAAAAAAGCAAGTAATTCTCCCCGCGCCATACGGATTCCTATATTCCTCGCCTCTGCCACGCCAACGTTTTCTTCACATTGGTGATATATAAGGCTTCGGTTCGAATGTTTCACAGCTATCTTTCCGGCTGTTTCCTTCGTATGGTCGGTGGAAGCATCATCAATAATGATAACTTCTACCTCTTCTTCAATTGTCTGCTGCAATGCCGAATTTACCGCCTGCTCTATATATTGTGCGCAATTATAAGCCGGAATAATAACAGAAATCATATCTTTCCTCTTTTCTATTTTTTCAGTGCGGTTTTCTGCGTATCCTTTACTCCTTCTGATTTTTCTTTCTGGAATAATATTTTTACCGTTAGGATAATCAATTTAATATCAAGCCAGACCGAATAACTGGTAATATACGTTAAGTCCATTTTCAGCTTGTCGTAAGGAACCGTATTATACTGCCCATAGACTTGTGCATAACCGGTGAGACCTGCTTTTACTTTCAGCCTGTAAGGAAACTCTGGAATTGCTTTTGCATATTCATCCGTAATTTCCCTCCGTTCCGGCCTTGGGCCTACAAACGCCATATCCCCTTTTAATATATTGAATAACTGTGGCAGTTCATCAAAATGAAGCCGCCGTATCACCCTTCCGATTGGAGTAATCCGGCTGTCATTTTTCTTTGCAAGACGGGCGCCGTGTTTTTCTGAATTTACTACCATACTCCGAAATTTTAAAATTTCAAATTCCTGCCCGTCTTTTGTCAGCCGTTTCTGCCGGTAAAATACAGGGCCATGATCGTACCACTTTACAAAAGCTGCAATCAAAAGCATTACCGGAGAAGAGATAAGAATCCCGGCCAGCGAAATTGCAATATCCATCGCCCGCTTCACAAACATCTGCCGGTAAGTCAGCCCATTATTGCGAAACAAAAGCAGCGGTGAGTCAAACAAATCAATACTTTCTGAATTCCGAATCATTATATCTGAAATCTTGGGTATCCCATAGCACCGAATGTCCTGTTCAAAACAATACTTTATAAACTGATTTCTGTCCTGCACTGGAATATCGCCAATTAAAACCGCATCATACTGCCGGATTCTCTCATATACTGTCTCAATGCCGGCGCTCAGGGCGACTTTATCTTTTACATGATATTTATCTTTTCTGGATTCCAGTTTCCGGATAATCGAATCCGGGCTAATATCTCCATAAATCAGCAGCATCTCATGCGGCGGATAAATAAAAGCATATATCCATCGCATAAAAATCGCCCACAGCAACACAAGGATAATATCTAAGAAACATAATAGAAACATCTCTTTGCTGTTCTCTAAAAATTTCCAGTCACCATTGATTAGGGATAACTGCAGATATGTCACTCCATTGACGCACAAAATAGTTAAAAACTGGGAATACATAATATCCCATGTTTTTAAATAACCTACTTTTAACGCGCCGAACGCTCTGGAAAATACCATAATAAACAATGCGTACAGTGCAATAATGACCCAGTTCCCCCGCCTCCAGTATTCCACCGGCATCATGTCTTTATAATGATGAAACCAAAGCCATCCATACATCCCTGTCTGCAGAAGCACAATAAACATTTTCGACCAGAACATTATCATACGCTTTGTTTTTAATGATGATGATATTCTCATAGAAACCTCTCTATTTCTTCAGCATTTTTTTCAGTTTATATTTTGTATCAATCTTTGGGGCTATCCATTCTGCAGCCGAAAGGCTCATAGAATCTATCCGTAAATCCAACAGCAGCGTTTTATCTTTTTGCGGTAAGTTTTCCAATAATATATTGGGATCTTCTGTATCAAACAGATATATACTGCCGGACATTTTATGCCCATTGCTGATAAAATTTAACACGGTATTCCGGCTGCCTTTCCATGACATTCTTTCAATATCTACCGTACATGCCTGGCTTCCGGGATCAATCCGCAGTTTCTTAACTTCTGCGCCAACGGGAATTTCC
The DNA here is from genome assembly GCA_910586355.1 of uncultured Lachnospiraceae bacterium. Classification (GTDB taxonomy): domain Bacteria; phylum Bacillota; class Clostridia; order Lachnospirales; family Lachnospiraceae; genus Roseburia_B. The sequence goes on along the minus strand of CAJUHJ010000001.1, from coordinate 19,430 downwards.
AAATGATACGTACCGTCCATTGCTTTACTATGATAAGTCTCCGTATCCTTTTCACTAAATCCGCCGCCGCGGTCAAAGTAAACCATAAGCGCACGCCTGCGTTCCATATCATCTATGACGTGAAGCACACTGCTGACATGGTATGCCGGTTTTCCCTGTTCCCGGTACAACTGTCTGAGCGGCGTATGCCCATCCAAAACATATGCCTGAAACGCCTCTTCCATTGCTGCATATTCCACGATTTCCTGCGCTGAAATTTTTGCTTTTTCATACAGCGCCTGCGGATTTAAAACTCTTCTTGCCGCGGTCGTATCCGCATAATAACGAATATTACGGTAGATAATAAAATTAAGCGGTACCGGAAACTGAAACGACCATTCATAGTCGATAAGCGTCCATCCGCCGTCTGCCCCAACTAAAATGTTCGGCATAATAAAATCAATATCACAAACCGGCGCCGCCTTAAGTCCTGACGGAAGTTTTCGATTGCCAAACACCCTGCAAAACTCTTCTGTCATCTCAAATTCTTTTTGATGTTTACAGGAACGTATCACTTCAAATACATCAGACATTTTCAAATAAGCTGTTTCTAGTTTTCCCTGTTCCAACAGCAAGTCCAGCTCTTCTTCTAAAGTATGGCCGTTCAAAAATTCCAGTTCAATCCCACATTCCCGTTCCCGATATGCGTTGACCGAAATTTTTGTACCTTCATATAGTTCTTTTAGCGCATGGTACGACTGCTTTAATTTTTCAATCTGCGGCAATGCTTCTTTGCCGTATGCTGTTTTTAACAAATGGAATCTTTTGTCTGCTGACTTTGTCACCAGAGTGCAGATATTATGCTGCTTTCCCCTGTCATTTGAAAACTTTACAAAAGAGATTGTCTCACCTCTCTCATTCGTACAGCAAGCAGAAGTTTTGCTGCCGGCAATCACCAAATAAGAGTTTGAGAATTCAAAAAACCTGCCTCTTGCAATCACAGCATCCATTGCTTTTGATTCATCAAAAAGCACGAGACGTTCTGCGTCAAAATTTCCAATCTGGTCAATCAGTTCGCCTGGCTTGGGCAGATAATCATCTGAATAGATACTCATAGCAAAATAATAGTCTGGAAATGGATAATAAAATGTCTGCCACATAAAACCTGCATCTGATAAACGTGTTATAATCTCTTCTCTTGTCACTCCGTCGGCTTCTTTTAATGCTTCAACGGAGCCAAAATATTCTCCCGAACCAGTCTCCTTTGCCCCTGCAAGATATTTCAGCCCATACGCATTTTCCGCAGCCAAAACAAGCTTCCCCGACTCAGACAAACAACTGCTATAAACCTGCAATTCCTCTTTCGACGCCATTCCCAGACAAACCAGAAATTCATATCTGCCCTTTTGCGGCGTCTCTGTTTTTGAAACGCAGGTCACATGGTCTGACATTTCTTTTAATTTTTTTGCAGCGGTATCCGTATCATTGCCGATATAACATACAAAATCATTTTTTTTAATTGGAAGCCAGGCAATTATATTTGCCCTCAAATAAGAATCTGTAAAAACATCCATCTTAGGACCTCCTTTTGTCCCAGTTTGCTTTTTCTCTGCTATTCCACAGTAATTTTTGTATTCATATCATAATACCCGACTGTGTTTTTTGTAGATACAACCGTCAGGCTGCAGACGTCATACAGTCTGTGATATACAGTAAATTCTCCATGCGGATATCCGGTACATCCCAATGACAACAAATATTCTCCGCCTTGTAAATCCATTTGCTGCCGAAACGATACCACCTGAATATCCCCTGCCACCTTCGGCGTAATTTCTATTTTTTCAAACATGGTATTCGTTCCGCACAGTTCAATTCCCAGCAAATTTTTAAAAGAAAATGCAAATATCGGCTCTGCAATATCTTCATGGAACAGCACCTTCATCTTTACTGTCATTTCAGAGCCTTTTTCAATGACATTGCTGTAACGCCCATTCGCATCTACAAATGCAAAATCAATAATCTCTGCTTTTTTGCTTCCATATTCTAAGACTTCCGGGTTAATTGGAAGCGACTTTCTCCAAAGATTTTCGGCATTTCCATGCTCCCATACAATTTTCCCATTTTCTTCCTCATTATCCTCTAACTGATTTACCAGCACACGCTTATACAAATCAACCGCTTCTTTCGGCGTTCCCTCAAACAGCTTATGTCCTTTATTTAAAAGAATCGAACGGTCGCAATATTTTGTTATACTGCCCAAATCATGGCTGACAAAGAGAATCGTCTTGCCCATTTTCTTAAATTCTTCAAATTTATGATAGCATTTTGATTGAAAAAAAACATCCCCGACAGAAAGCGCTTCATCCACAATCAAAATTTCCGGATCGATATTAATTGCGACTGCAAACGCCAGACGCACAAACATACCGGAAGAATAAGTTTTTACCGGCTGATTGACAAAGTCTCCAATATCGGCAAATTCCAAAATATCATTCAAACGGCAGTCTATCTCCTGTTTTGTAAAACCAATCATCGTGCCATTCAAATATACATTTTCAATCCCCGTATACTCCATATTAAACCCTGCGCCTAACTCTAAAAGCGCGGAAATCCGGCCGTCTACCGTAACTTCTCCATCAGTTGGGTTTAACACTCCTGTTATGATTTTTAAAATCGTAGATTTCCCGGAACCATTCGTCCCAATAATACCTACCGTTTCGCCTTTTTTTATTTCAAAATCCAGTTGATCCAGCGCAAAATGCTCCCGATAGCACTTTTTCTTCGTCAAATTCAACGCTTCTTTTAACCTGTCGCGCTGACGGTCGTACAAGTGATACACTTTGCTCACTTTATCAACCTTAATTGCAATATCGCTCATTGATTTAAACCTTTCCTTATTTCTGCCATATGGCAGGAGGGGTATTTATAACACATCCGCAAAATGCATCCGCAGTTTTTTAAATACGTGAATCCCAAGCCAGAAAAACAATAGCGTTACCACCCAAAAATAAATGGTAAGTTCCCATCGCTCCCAAAAAGCTATTTTGCCGATGAAAGCATCCCGATACCCCTGCACAACATAAAACAGAGGATTTAATTTTATAATCCCTTTTAATGCCGGGCTAATGTCCATTGTCTCTATATTCCACATAATCGGCGTTACCCATACGCCTACCTGCAGTACAATATTAATCACCTGATTCAAATCTCGGAAAAATACCACGACTGCACTTGTCAAATAGGAAAGTCCCAGTACAAATGCAAACAGGCAGACAGAGTAATAGAGAATCTGCAAGGTATAAAGATCTGGAAAATATCCATATAAGGCAAACAGCAAAACTGCAAACGCCAAAAAGAAAAGATGTACAAATACAGAGGAAATTACTTTGACAATCGGAAGTATATCAATCTGAAACACTACCTTTTTGACAAGATAAGAATAATCCAAAAGGGCTCTCGTCCCCCCGCTTAAGGCGTCGTTGAAAAAAAACCAGGGCACCATTCCTGCAATCAGCCAAAGCACAAACGGCGTTTCTACGCCTGCCGCATTGTTTATTGGCACAGGCTTAAAACCTTTTTCAAATACAAACCAATATACCAAAACTGTAATCACCGGCTGTACAAACGCCCATATAATCCCAAGATAGGAACCTGCAAATTTTGTTTTAAAATCATTGACAGAAAGGCGGGTAATCAGCTTTCTGCCCGCATAGATTCCCGCCAATGATAACTTTTGATTCTGCCTTACAGCATTCGTTTTCTTTGAAACTGCCATAAATTCCCTCATGATTCAATCTTTGCTTTATACTCTTTGAAACTGCCCCAGACCTTGTCTTTTTCCGAAAGCGTTAAATCTGCTTTAGACATTCCTTCCGGCATCGGCCAGTCAATACCAATATCAGGGTCTTCCCACAACAATCCGCCCTCGTCATTTGGATGATAAAAATCTGTAACCTTATAACAAAATTCTGCATAATCGCTTAACACGACAAACCCATGGGCAAATCCCTTCGGAATAAAGAACTGCTTTTTGTTTTCTTCTGAAAGTATCACCCCAAACCATTTGCCAAACGTTTCAGAATCTTTCCTCAAATCCACAACTACATCAAATACTTCTCCATGTATGACACGTACAAGCTTATCCTGCGGATACTGAATCTGAAAATGCAGTCCCCGCAGCACGCCTTTTTTCGATGCCGACTGGTTATCCTGTACAAATTCACAGTCAATTCCCGCTTCTTTAAAATCGTTATAATTGTATGTTTCCATAAAATATCCGCGTTCGTCGCCGAAAACAGCCAGTTTTATCACCTTTAATCCGGCAATTCCATTACAGTCCGCCATCACTTCAATTTTTCCCATGTCAAATTCTCCTCTTACTGTTTCTCTACTCTATTAAAGCCCTTCTGCAACCTCAATTAAATACTGTCCATACTCTGTTTTCAGAAGCGGCTGAGCCAGGTCAGCCAGCTGTTTTCTATCAATAAATCCCTGTTTATATGCAATTTCTTCAATACAGGAAATATACAGTCCCTGTCGTTTCTGAAATGCAGATACAAAATCTGCCGCCGCTAAAAGCATATCATGGTTTCCCGTATCCAGCCAAGCAAAGCCACGTCCCAATGTCTCAACGGAAAGTGTCTGCCGCTTTAAATATTCATTATTGACGCTTGTAATCTCAATTTCCCCTCTAGCAGAAGGTTTGACATTTTTCGCAATTTCCACTACGTCGTTGTCATAAAAATAAAGTCCCGGTACCGCATAATTTGATTTGGGATGCTTGGGTTTTTCCTCAATAGACAACGCCTTTCCATTTTCATCAAATTCGACAACGCCGTACTCTCTCGGGTCCCTGACATAATAACCAAATATCGTCGCACCCGGCTGATTTTCCGTACGTTCTGCCACCCGCCTTAAAACCTTAGAAAAACTCTGCCCATAGAAAATATTATCGCCTAAAACCAATGCAGCTGAATCTTGTCCAATAAAATCAGCGCCAATAATAAATGCGTCGGCAAGTCCTCTCGGCTGTTCCTGAACAGCATAAGCAAATCTCATTCCAAGCTGTTCCCCGGATCCCAGAAGTTCTTGAAATACCGGCAAATCCCTTGGCGTAGAAATAATCAATATATCCCGAATTCCAGCCAGCATCAGGGTCGACAACGGATAATAAATCATCGGCTTATCATAAATCGGCATAATCTGCTTGCTAATCGCTTTCGTCAGCGGATAAAGCCTTGTTCCCGAACCGCCTGCTAAAATAATCCCTTTCACCACATAACCCCTCTCTCCGATTTTAACTGCCAATCTTTATCGGTTCTGATACATCTCATCATAATACTTCTGGTAATCTCCGCTTGTAACGCTTTCCATCCAATCCTCGTGTTCAAAAAACCATGCAATCGTCTTTTTAATACCGTCTTTAAACATTGTCTCCGGTTCCCAGCCAATTTCCGCTTTTATCTTATCCGGCGCAATCGCATACCTTCTGTCATGTCCCTTGCGATCCGTCACATAGGTAATCAAATCCTTACTGATAAACTTTCTTCTCTCATCATCTTTAGGCAGCATTTCAAGAAGCGTCTCTAAAATAATTTCAATTATCTCAATATTCTGCTTTTCATTGTGTCCGCCGATATTGTATGTCTCGCCAATCCGTCCTTTCTCCTGGACCATATCAATTCCTTTTGCATGATCGTCCACATAAAGCCAGTCACGGACATTTTTCCCATCCCCGTAAACAGGCAGTTTTCTGCCATGGAGCGCATTATTAATAATAAGTGGAATCAATTTCTCAGGAAATTGATAAGGCCCGTAATTGTTCGAACAATTTGTAATGTTTGCCGGAAAATGATACGTATCAATATATGCTTTTACCAGAAAATCCGAAGACGCTTTACTTGCAGAATACGGACTGTGCGGGTCATACGGCGTCGTCTCATAAAAATAACCGCCTTCATCGTCCAAAGACCCATAAACTTCATCCGTAGAAACATGTAAAAACTTCTTTCCTTCGGCAAACGTACCGTCTTCCTTCTCCCATGCCTCTTTCGCACAATTTAACATAACGGCCGTCCCAAGCACGTTCGTCTTGATAAACACTTCCGGGTCTACAATACTTCTGTCAACATGGCTTTCTGCTGCAAAATGCACAACGCGGTCAATATCATTTTCTTTAAAAATCTTCATCATCGCATCTTTATCTGTAATATCAGCCTTCACAAAGGTATAATTATCCCTGTCCTCAACTTCTTTTAAATTCTCCAAATTACCCGCATACGTCAGCGCATCTACATTAATAATGCGGATTTCATTCTCATATTTGCGGAACATATAATGGATATAATTCGACCCAATAAAACCTGCCCCGCCAGTTACCAAGTAAGTTCTCATATCAGAGCACTCTCCTTTCCTTCTGTTGTTTTTTCTGAACAGATACGATATTATAGCACTATCCACCAAAAATTACAAGTTTCACCAAATGTTTCTAAAATTGTAGCCGATTGAAAATTCAACCTGCTCAATCCTATTATTTAACAAATATCTTCAAATATACCCCAGCCGCAAAATTACGGAGCTTGCGGATACGCACGCTTCTTCTCATATCCGCCTTTGATAACTGCAATTCTTCCCGATACTTTTTCAACAGATGAATATGCTCCTTCACATAGTCGTCCGTCTTATCCCCCGCCATCACTTCTCCGGTATTCGAATCATTCCGCACCCGAAAATAATTCAGCGGTTCATGAATAATGTAAACGTCCCCCATACACGCTAATTTTACCCAAAAATCATAATCCAAAATATACGTATACCACGAATCAAATCCGCCCGCTTTTTTTAGACTGCTCTTTCGAAACGTATTTGCAAGAGGAGCCCCAAAATAATTCTTGACAAACAAACCGGCTCTTGCTATTTTCTTTCCATCTGTCAGGCCGCTTGTCTTATATCTTTTATAAAATCCCTTTGGTTTCCCATTTAAGTCGAACAGCCTCGTATCGCTTTCCGCCAATACTGCAGAAGGATGATCTATCAAAGCCTGCACTTCTTTTTTGAGGCAATCCGGCGCCAGCATATCGTCGGCACAGATTAATTTGATAAATTCTCCCGAACATTTCGACAAACAATGATTCCAGTTCCCGGACATACCGAGATTTTTTTCATTTTGGAATAGTTTTATCCTGTCGTCTTTTATCGCTTCGATTACTTTAACCGTATCATCTTTTGACCTGTCGTCACAAATGACAAGCTCCAAATTAGAATACGTCTGTCCCAAAATAGAATCTATTGTTTCTTTGATATAAGCGGCATTGTTATAAGCCGGAATACATACACTGACAAGCGGTTCCATAGTATCTCCCCTTTGTATTCGTTTAAAGTATTTCTTTCATATATTCGTCTAAGGCATCTTTCCAGTCCGCCATTTGAAATGCGTCTCCAAAGGCAAGGCGCAGCATATAATTATCTAAAACAGAATATGCCGGACGTTTCGCCGGAGAATTATATTCTTCTGTTGTGACATATTTTACAGTTGTATTTTTACCGGCTTTTTTGAAAATCTCTACGGCAAAATCCGCCCAGCTGCACTGTCCTTCACAAGTCGCATGATACGTTCCATAGCTTTCCGTCGGTTCCAGAAAATGAACCATTCTTGCCAATTCCGACGCGCTTGTCGGAGAACCAAACTGATCGGACACAACCGTAATCGTATCATGGCTTTCCGCCAGTTTTAACATTGTTTTTACAAAATTTTTACCGTCTCCATACAGCCACGCAGTACGCAGAATAAAATGTTTGCTTGAAAATTCTTTTACAAAATTCTCTCCCTCAAACTTCGTTTTGCCGTATGCGCTGATTGGCCCTGTTTTGTCAAATTCTGTCAATGGGTCCGGGCAATTTCCTTCAAATACATAATCCGTTGAAATATGAATGAGTTTCGCATCTGCCTTTTCTGCCGCAATACTTAAATTTCTGGCGCCAATCGCATTTATTTTGTATGCCAGATCCCACTGTGTCTCGCAAGCGTCGACATTTGTGTGAGCAGCGCAGTTGATTATCACATCCGGTTTTGTTTTCATTACGAAATCGTTAACTGCCTCCACATCGGTAATATCCAACGCATAAATTCCTTCTCCCTCTGCTACATCTGTATTGATAATTTCCACATCATCTTTGGCATATTCTTTGTTCAACGCTCTTCCAAGCTGACCGTTACTGCCTGTCAACAATAATTTTTTCATATCGCATTCCTTTCTGCTGCACATTTTTTATAACATTCGACCTATTAAAAATAAAACTCTGACTACCCAGTTATCCAATCCACTCTGCCGATACCAGCGTTTGTCAAAAAGTATCGTAAACCGGTTTGGAAATTTTTCTGCTTTTAAAATCGCGTCTACCAACGCGTCTTTTTCGGCAGCTGAATGATAGAAATGTTTGAAATCGGACAGCTGCTTTTTTAAATCTCCACGGCGTTTTTTTAAATCTCTGGCTTTTGCTTTGATTTGCGCAAACGCCGAACCACTCGCGCCGACTTCATTCCCTCTATGCTGACGATAATAGATATACGAATTCTCGTCATAATACATACTGCCAAGATAAGTGGCGGCCATATAGCACCACCAGTCATGGTGAATGACATCTTTTGGCAGACGCTTTACAATAATTTCTGTCAAATCACGGTTCATAAGTGTTGTACAACCAGAACAGATACTTTCAATCACGGCATTTCCAAAACCGGGATTGACATGAGGATTCTGCTGATTTTTTAAGACTTCAAGATTCTCATCCACTAAGGTTTTTGCACTGCAGTACAATGCCGGTCCTTTCAGGCGTTTTAACTGCTCTACTGCCTTTTCTATTTTTTCCGGCAGCCAATAGTCGTCTTGATCGCAGAACCCTATGTATGCGGCTTCTTTATTACTTTTTTTCAAAAGTTCAAAAAAACTTTGATTGACACCAATATTTTCTCCCTGATATGCACGGATATTTGAGTGCATTTCCTCATATTCCTTTAAAATTACAAATGTATCGTCACTCGAACCATCGTCGCGGATTAGAATATCCACATCCGGATAAGTCTGCGCTAATATAGAATCCAACTGCTCCCTGATGTATTCCTCTCCATTGTACGTTGAAAGTAAAATCTGAACTTTTTTCTGATTTTCATTATCACAATTCGCGTCACCACATATATCGCTATTCATCTTCTTTCTTAAAATCTTCTCCTTTCATGATCTTTTCTTCCAATAACGCCACTTCCTGCGTCAAATGCTTTAACTGTTCTGACTGCCTGGAAACTTTTACGGTCAGAATAAATACTAAAAATAAAGTAAAACAAAATCCAAAGAAAAACATCATATTGACCGGAAGTTCAATTCCCAGTAAATGTACCAGATAATTCATAATTCCCGGAAAAATATCTAAAACAAGAACAATAATCCCTACTGTCAGCCACGAAAGCGCAAATTTCAAGTCCAAAAGTTCTCTTCGCACCATATTTGCAATTCCGGCAATCGCCAGTATAATAACTACTGCTACAATAATCTGTATTTTCAGGCTCATATTTTTACCTCCGAACCGCTGCGATTAATACCGCCAGAGATACTTTTATCATGTAGTATACCGATTTTCTTGGAGAAATTGATGAAACGCCTTCCTCTCTTGCATTCATCTGCACCGGAATTTCCCCAACCTTTTTTCCCTCTTTTAAAACTACAACAACGCTCTCCGGCTCCGGATAATCTTTTGGATAATTTTTTGCATAAATTTCTATCACTTCTCTGCCGGCCATCCGCATACCAGAAGTTGGATCGGTAATCTTTTTTCCTGTCACAAGTTTTATTAAACCTGTAAAATAGCGAATTCCAATTCTGCGTATCCCTGAAGACTGAAATCCTTCTTTTTTGATATACCTGGAACCAATCACCATATCCAGCCTCTCGCCATAAAGCTTGTCCGCCATATCATTCAAATATCTGGCATTGTGCTGGCCGTCTCCATCAAACTGAACGGCGACATCATACCCGTTCCTCCATGCGTATATATATCCCGTCTGAACACTTCCTCCAATTCCAAGATTGACCGGAAGATTTATGACATGAAAACCATTTTTCCTGCATATTTCAAGAGTATCGTCCGTAGAGCAATCATTAATCACCACATAGTCAAACTCCGGCGCATATTTTAGCACATCATGTACTGTTTTCTCAATTCCTCCCTGCTCGTTATAAGCAGGAATAATGACTAATTTTTTCATAGTATCCTCTCTAATGACATCAATATTCCATAAATTGCCACGCACTGCAGGCATACCACAGCAAAAATAATTTTTCTGCCAATCTCTTTTTGAATCGTGATATATTTACTGTAAAACAACATGACAGAAAGCGGCAGAAGCGGCAGAAAATATCTTCCCTGAATTCCAAATATTTCCTTCGATTCCCTTGGCGTCCAGCTGATAAACATAGTAACAAATATCATTCCGACTGAAAACAAAATTACTGTTAAATAGGATAATTTATGAACTGTTGTCACCTGCGGCATGAACCGCTCTTTTTCATCTTCTATTTTAAGAACCGCCAAAAATATAAGCAGCATCATTCCATATATGACAATTCTTGATATTGTAATATCCAACCAACCTAACTGCATACCAAACATGGTTTCTAAAAATCCGTCTCCCGACAAAAACAATGTCCTGACAGACAGCAAAATAAATTCCATTGGATTGGACAAAAGCCCGGAAGTCCCATACGTTTCTCCGGCAAGATACGCGCCCTGCGCCTGCTCTGCCGTGGGACTTACCACAAACAGCACGCTTTTTAAAGTGCCACCCAAAAAGGATACTACTGCAAGAAACGCCATACATCCAGTAAATATCCATTTCTTTTTCTTCTCTCCAAACCTTTCCTCAGGTATCAAAAGCGTCAAAAGGCAAAGGGGCATGTAGCTGCCGCCCTTACAAATAGACAGCACAATCATAAATACTGCATATAACAGTATTTGCAGCCTGCTGATTTTTCCCTTTTCATAAATCAGGCGAAACAGCACTGCAATATATAAAAACGCCGTTTCTATCACAACCGAATCATAAGAATAAGAACAACACTGCTGAATCGTCATTGGCAAAACTGCCATAACAAATGCCGCCGATTTTGCATAAGGAATCGTGCGGATAAACCAATACATCATAAACAAATAACATAATATGGAACCTATTCTGCCCAGATAAATCACCAATAATCCATTGAGCCCCAAAACACGCCCAAAAAATATTCCAATCACACCCGGCAGGTATGTTACAAACGGCGCTCTTGTATCCGAATGTGGAATTTCCACCGTCCCCTTTTCCCGGCCTGATTTTAATATTTCTGTTTTGATTGTGTCATATTCCGGTAAGGACGGCGTTGTTTCAAACATCTGAAGCGCCTGGAAATCTTCTTTATCCATCACAAGAATCTCCTCTTTTGGAGAATTCTGCCCGAATAGCTGATTCACATAAGAATAGGCCTGTTTAAAATGTATTTCTTCATCTGGAACTGTCAGCGGCGGCAAAAGAAGAAGATACAACATTGCAAGCATCGCACCAACAAATAAAAATACTTTTTCCGGTTTTTGTTTTTTTACTGCCAAAGACAGGTATGTCCCAATCAAAAGCAGGTATATAATCGCCGCGCCAAAAACCGCCCATTGTTTCCAATAGAGAAACTGGCGGTCTGCCGTCTGAATATTTAACGTAAAATGTTTACGTTCCCCATTCACCAAAAGCTTAGTATGTTCGATTTGCCTGGATGTATAGGCAATCGCAAGCTCAATATCCGGATTGATATTTTCTGCATTTAGTACAATCGTAAGTTCTGCGCCCTGATAGCCTCTTTGCGTTCCCAGAAAAGAAGCCACCAGATTTTGTTCATCTGCCAGGGCATAGACAGGATAATCCTCAGACATCAAAACAGCGTCCTTCGTATCTATTACGGATAAATGCAGTGTGCCAAGGTCTCTGTATTTATCCTTTTTTGTCATTTCTTCTAATACATCCTCATCAAGAGAAATTGAAATTCCTGCACTAAGCAGCTCATCCAAAGGATACTGAAACGACTGTTTCAGGCAATCGCCATCTGACAGCATGTAAAACATGCCTTTTTCTGCTTTTACCTGTGTTGCTGTGCGCGGAAGCATCATTCTTGTTAAAATTGTCGTTTTATATACAAGAATGGCAGCAATGACAAAGATAACAGTTATTGCTCCTATTTCCAGCCAGTTTTTCCTGTTTAACTTACGCATATAATCCGGAAGTACCTCCTATTCACCAAATCCTTCGTCTATTATTTTAATTAATGACGAAAGCGCCTGCTCTTCATCTGCTCCATCACAGACAAGCTCTATCTCATCTCCCGTCTTTATACATGCTCCAAGTACGCTTAACACACTTTTCGCATTTGCTGTGTTTCCTCTGTAATTAAATGTAATCAATGATTGAAAGTGCATTGCCTCTTTGCATAATATTCCTGCCGGACGCAAATGCAGACCGGTAGGATTCTTAATCGTAATTTTTTGGCTTACCATATGCGTTTCCTCCGTACAAATTATAATCAGAGCATAATATTCGTAATCAGCTCCGCCAATTTTTCTGCTTCTTCTTCAATTACTTTTTGATCTTTTCCTTCTATCATCACACGTACCATCGGTTCTGTTCCGGATGGACGAATCAACACCCTGCCTTCCCCATGGAACTTTTCTTCTAAAGTTTTTACTGCTTCTGCAATTTCTGCGTATTCCATATAGTGTTCTTTTTTATGATTCGGGACTTTTGCATTTATAAGCGCCTGCGGCAAAACCTCCATAATTTCTGCCAAATCAGAAAGCTTGCGTTTTGTCTCCGTCATAACTTTTAAAAGATGGAGCGCGCTAAGAAGGCCGTCGCCCGTCGTATTATCATCTAAAAAGATGATATGGCCGGATTGTTCACCGCCGAGATTATAACCGTTCGCCACCATATGCTCTAATACATAACGATCTCCAACCTTTGTTTTTTCAATATTGAGTCCTTCCCGTTCTCCCATCAGGGTAAACCCTAAATTACTCATTACAGTGACTACAATCGTATCTTTATTTAATTTTCCCTGCTGTTTCAAATGATTGCCAATCACTGCCATTACCTGGTCGCCGTCCACAACGTTTCCAAGTTCATCGACTGCCATCATACGGTCTGCATCTCCGTCAAACGCAATTCCAATATCTGCCTTTTCATATACAACGCGTGCCCGAAGCTCTTCCATATGTGTAGAGCCGCAGTTTGAATTGATATTGGTTCCATCCGGATGTACATGGATTGCAACAAGATTCGCACCCATTTCACGAAGTGTTTTCACAGATGTTTCATACGATGCTCCTTCCGCGCAGTCCACAACGATTTTCATGCCGCTCAAATCTACCGGAACCTGTTTTTTCATAAAAGCAATATATTCATTTTTAATATCCAATCGGTATTCAATCCGCCCAATACCGGAACCTGTCGGTATCGGAACGTCTTTCATATTGTTTACAATCAGTGCTTCAATTTCATCCTCCAATTGGTCGGAAAGTTTATATCCTGCTCCATTAAAAAATTTAATTCCATTAAATTCCATAGGGTTGTGGGAAGCTGATATTACAACTCCTGCATCCACTTTGTGTTTTCTTGTCAGATAGGCAATTGCCGGAGTCGGGACAACGCCTGCATAAATTGCATTCGCGCCAACAGAACATATTCCTGCCATCATTGCATTCGCAAGCATCCCTCCCGAAATTCTGGTATCACATCCTACAATAATTGTAGGCTGGTGTTCCTGCTCTTTCGTCAGGACATATGCTCCTGCCTGCCCCAATTTCATTGCCAATTCTATCGTTAATTCCATTCCCGCCACACCGCGTACTCCGTCTGTTCCAAACATTCTGCTCATAACGCAACCTCCTAAACTCATTTATTTATTCCAAATCCGGCTCCTGCGAATCTTCTTTTTCGGAGTTCTCCTTATTCGCATCCTCTTTTTCTGTATCCAGCTTATCCGTATCCGTTTTATTCGAATTCGAATTTTGTATACTGTTTGCCAAAACAATATCTACGGTCACAGTCGCTGTATTTACCATTTTAAATTTACTGTCCAAATTTAATTCCAAATTGACGGTATGCTCGCCCTCAGTCATTCCAGCCACATCAATACTTCCGGTCAAAGTCCCTGCATCAAGCGCATCTAAATCAGACGTAAGGCCTTCTAATTCCACATCAATCGTTTCTTTTAAAAATTTTACTGCATATCTGCTGTTTAAATTACTTGCTGTAATATTTGCAGTAGGCATTTTAAATGTTTTCTCTTCATGCCGCTCAATTTTTACATCCACAGCAATCTTCGCCTGTGAACTATCTACCAAAGAAACTCCATTTGGAAGATACGCCGAAATATCTACGTCTTTTACAATATCTCCAGTCGCATCCGTCAAATCCAGCACTTCTTTTGGCACTATAATACTGTTTATCGTATTAAGGACAGCAGACATTCCTTTAATTGCCACTGTCTGAGGGCTATACTCTATACCAAGATATTCATATCCCTCAGGCAAAGTTCCTGTCGTCTGGAAATTTAAAGTTACATCTTTTGTATCTAAAATCTGCATGGAGACCATCACGTTTTGTATATTAAAAGAAAGCTCTCTTGTATCAACTTCATTATTATCTTTATCATATAAAACGGGTATAACACTATCCGTCATATCTTGCGAAATTCCTTCTACATTTACCGTAGCGACCGCTTTTTCAATTGTATTTACTACGGACGCCGGCCCGGAAACACGAATCAGCGTCGGAGATGCTTTCATCTCTCCAAGCGCATGGCGATCCGCCACATCCCCTTCTGCCTGCATGGAAATCACAAACGGTTTTGAAATCAAATCCTCTACTTCTAACTCCAAAAAATAAATTTTACTGGCAACTGTGATAGAGCTTCCATACCGCTGCGCTGTTATTTCAATTGGAACACGGTTTAGATTCTCAATCATTTCCAAATCGGCGACTGCTTTAAAATCACTATTGCTCATACGTTCCAAATAAGATCGTTTTCCGCTTGCCTTAAATGTAACGGTATTGCTGTTATTGACAATATCATAATATTTTCCAATACCTGCAAGATAATCGCTGTTTTCAATACTCACTGTCGTGGTGAATGTCCTTGTCGTATTTGGATCATCAATATTGACAACTGCCAGCCAAAGTACCGCAGCAAAAATCAACGCCAAAATTTTTAAGCCAAAATTATTTGTGATCCGCTGGAATATCTTTTTTAGCATTTTTCAGCCTCCTTTTCAGTAAGCCTTTACGTTTGGTTTCCGGTTCATATTTCTGCAGCGCCTTAAGCTGCGTACGCAAACCTTCCTGATCCAGTCCTCGGATCAATCTGCCGCTGGTGGCAACAGAAACTCCGCCCGTCTCCTCCGAAACCACAATTGTCAAAGAATCACTGAGTTCACTAATTCCCACTGCCGCACGATGTCTGGTACCAAGTTCTTTACTAAGTTCCATATTATCAGAAAGCGGCAGATAACAGGTCGCAGATACAATGCGGTTCCCGCGTACAATAATTGCCCCATCATGAAGCGGTGTGTTTTTTTCAAAAATATTAATCAATAACTGATTTGTTAAAATGGCGTCCACTAGAATACCCGTCCGCTCATATTCCGTCAGCACAACCGTATCTTCCATAACAATCAATGCCCCTGTTTTTACTTTTCCCATTTCAAAACAGGCTCGGACCAATTCGTTAATTGTCTTTTCACTGACATTTTCAACCTGATCTTTTCCAAAATCAAGCACCGTCACGCCTTTTAAAAAACTTTTTCTGCCAAGCTGTTCTAAAGCCCTCCGAAGTTCCGGCTGAAATATAATCACAAGTGCAATCACGCCTACATTCAGCGTTTTCTCAGCCAGCCATAAAATCGTTGTCATTTGGAATACTGCGGCAACCATAACAAATACTAATATTACCATCAGGCCTTTAAACAGCATCCATGCCCTCGTACTTTTAATCCAAAGCAAAATGGTATAAAACAGAAATGCTATGATAATGATTTCTACAACGTCAATAACAGTCATTACCGGTAAATCTATCCACGTCAAATATTTATCTTTAAATATGCTAAGCATTGACAGCATATCTTCCAATCGTTCCACTTCCTTTCTGCGTCAACAGTCATTTTGCCATTCTTCTTTTACCAACTACCTCTTTGAAGCATGACCACTTCTTTTCGCAGCATATGTTTTTACTTGTTTCTCTTTTTCTGCAACATACATCTTAGGTACAGCTTTGACATAATAATAATATTCATCATCTTCAAACTGTACGCGCTCCGTTCTGGAATAATCCAGATTAAAGAACACAAATTCCAGTATCAGGGCAACTGCCAAAGATACCAAAGAACCAATAATAAGTCCCACTGTCCTGCCCGAAATTTCCAACAACATATATCCGGCAAAAATAATAATAAAATACAGCAAATCGCCAACAAGAACTGCCACTGTCCAAGCGTAATCTATGGAAAGCCTGCGAATCACAAACACAATAACCGTCACCAGCATACAGGTAACAAGCACCAGATACATCTCTTTATTATTCAATATCGGATTTAATGCCGCTGCAAATTTTGAAGTAAAAGAAGCATCTTCACTTTTACTGCCCAAAGCCGCTGCATTCTGTTTTACTCCATCCAGGAAAAACCAGATTACAATACCGCATAACAGAGATAATACGGAATATATCTTTCCTTTCAGTCCAACAACAACCGGCATAACAGGACCCAGCTGAAAATGCAGGCAAAGGGGCATCAATACAGTATAAATACCATCTTTTGGAACAAAACGAAAATACAAAAATAAAATCAGTAAAAATAAAACAAGGCCGACGACTGCCACTTCCAATGCCAATGCGTATAAATGAAGCATAATCACAACCGCCGCCAGTAAAATCATTACATTCATCGGAAGTATTGCGCAGACTAACGACAATACCAAAACTACCGGAAGACTGTCAATCCTTCCCATATAACCAATATTACCATTTATAATAGAAAAAACACACAATGCCAACACAAATTTAAACAATGGCACAATATAAATATCAAATTTTCCATAAATATTTTTAATCTTTTCTTTTATTTCCAATAAGTCAGTCACTTTCTATCCCTCCTGTTGTGCTGTATCAGGCAGCCGGACTCATATCTGTTCTTCCTCGCGATAAAGCCTGTTCACCTTTTTCAAATGCAAATAATATTTTTTCACCTTCTGGCGTCCCCTCGAATAGCGTACATAATATACAATATACGTAATGACAAAATATACTGCAAGATACACCGCATAACATATTAAAATACCAGTTATCATCTCCCGGATATCAATCGTATTTATCTGCTCTATTAAATTTTCTACGCAATACAGCCCAAACATTGCCGCAAGCAGGCCAAATGCAATCGTTCCCGTGACAAAACTCTTTAATAATTCTTTTGCTATATAGTCTTTTCGAAAATACTGAATCATCGGCTTACAGGTTTCCCCCTCATTTTGATCAAAAATTGCAAGCCGGGTCATCTCACACACTCTTTCCTGATTTACCATATGTTCCCCCTAGAATATTTTTCCAAATCGCATACTTGTAAATAGTATATCACACAACACAATAATTGCAAAGTTAAATGTTTTCACTTGACAGTTTTCCCAAAAATGTATATGATAATAACATTGTAAGCGGGTATGGCGGAATTGGCAGACGCGCCAGATTTAGGTTCTGGTGGGAGACCGTGCAGGTTCAAGTCCTGTTACCCGCACTGGCTGAAATTGTCGGGAAGCCTTGATTTTCCAGAACTTCCCGACTTTTTTGCTGTTCTGAATTTGTCCGTTTTTTTGAGAACATTTGAGAACAAATCTTATAAGCCGAAAACCAGCGCTTTTTCCATTTCTTCCGCGGTCTGGTCTTTTGGTTTCCGGTTAAAGCAGTAGTTTCCAAACGTGGTCCGTTCGTCTGAATGCCCGACCTGCTCTCTGATATAATTAATATTGATATTCTCTGAATCAATCAAAGTTGAAATATATGTTTTTCGGACTTTATGCATTCCTTTTTCAGATATATTGATGTGACGGCAGTATTTTCGGATTCTTGTATCCAGACAGAGGGTGTTCATGCGTCCCTTTTCATTCAGGAAGATATATCCCGAATCGTCGTAACCGTTTTTTAAATTGCTTTTTCTTATCTGTTCAAGAATATCCCTTGCTTTTGAGGTCAAATATACATTCCTTGTTCCTGCAAGAGATTTTGTCCGCTCAATTACAACTCTCTCCGGACTGCCAAAAGTTCCGTCCGGCAAACGCTTATAATCTTTCGTTTCCATTCTCTGGACATGGATGCAGTTTTCTTTTTCTTCTCCAATATCCGACCATTTCAACGCAACAATTTCAGAAATCCTCATTCCCGTCTGGAACGCAAAAGGGATTCCAAGACAAGCGGCGTTTCCAGTTGCTTCAAAATCCGTATATGCTTCTTTTTCAATTAATGACTGCTCATTCAAAAGATACACCTGCGTTTCGTCCGGCTTCTTTTTTACAGGGGTAAATAATTTCCGGTCAATCTTTACTTTTGAAAACGGATTTTCCGGTATGATGTTCTTTTCCACTGCAAGTTCCAAGGCTTGGCGCATGATGACCGCCATATTATAATACTGCTTTTTTGTCATCCTGCATTCTTTAATCAGCGTATGCGCCCATACATCAAGCGTATATTTGTCTAAATCAACAAGGGGAATATCGGAAACTTTATCATTGGCATAATAGCGTTTCCAAAGTTCGTTTATTGTCCTTATATAGGCGCTTGAATTTGTCCGTAACGATTTGTAATTGAGCCATTCTGCATAAAAATCCTTTAAACATATTTTCTTCTCTTTATTCTTCTTTTCACGCTCCCTGTAAAATTTTATGATTTCTTTTTCCAGCAGTTCTTTCAAAGATTTTACGATTTTACGGCGGTTATTCGGTTTTGTGGCATCCGTTACATAAGTTGAAAACCTGCCGTCTTTGTTTTCCGTAATCGTGTATGGGTGCTATTCCAATATTTTTTTCTTTGTCATAGCGTCTATGTTATCCAGCACTTCATCTAAATCAATATTACTGCATAACAGTGCATTCTGCAAGGCGTTTAATTTTTCCTGCCGGGAAAAATCCTCCCTGCTGTAATTTTTTCTTTCTTCCATATACTCCGCTGTAATGAGTTTTTTGTATTTAAGTATTCAGGTGTTTAGGTATTCAGGTATTCAGGTGTTTCAGTTTTTAGGTATTCGCAACCCATGTTTCAGCATTCGCTCCTTTCTTCTTGATATTTTGTTTAGGCGTTTGCGAAACGCCAGAACCCACATAAATACGGGATTCTTTTTGTTAC